>NZ_JBWKIQ010000001.1:613437-969091 GCF_056432645.1 Streptomyces sp. NPDC045021 | reverse complement strand
GGGGCCCGCGGGCGGGTTCCGTCCCCGGGCGCGGGAGTGGCGAGCCCCCACCGCCCCCGCGGGGGGGGGGGGGGGGCGGGGGGGGCCCCCCGGGCGCCCCCGCGGGGGGGGGCGGGGGGGCCCGACCGTGGGCCACGGGCACGGTGTCCTGCCGGACACCGTGCCTGTCACGGGTTACTGCTCACCAGGTGCTCACCGGGCGGGCACCGAACTAGGCGCCGGAGCGTAGCCGGTGGGCCTGGTGGTGAACGTTCCCCGTCCCTGCGTCCGGCTGCGCAGCCGGGTCGCATAGCCGAACAGCTCCGCGAGCGGCACGGCAGCTGTGATGACCGCCGTGCCCGACCGCGCGGTCGAGCCCGAGACCCGGCCGCGCCGTGCCGCCAGATCACCGAGCACCCCGCCCACGGCGTCGTCGGGCACGGTGACCGTGACCTCGACCACCGGCTCCAGCAGCACCATCGCGCTGGCGCGCAGTGCCTCCCGAAGCGCGAGCCGACCCGCCGTGCGGAACGCCATCTCCGAGGAATCCTTGGGATGGGTGGCTCCGTCGGTCAGCGTGACCCGCACGCCGGTGACCGGGTGACCGCCGAGGGGGCCCTCGATGAGAGCATCCCGGCAACCGGCCTCGACCGCCCGGACGTACTCCTGCGGAACCCGTCCACCGACGACAGCCGACCGGAACGCGAACTCCACCGAGCCGTCGCTGCTGGTGCTGGTGCCTGTGGCGCCGTCGTCGCCGTTGTCGTCGGGGGCTTCCAGCGGATCCACGTCGAGAACGACATGGGCGAACTGGCCCGCGCCGCCGTCCTGCTTGACGTGCCGGTACACCAGTCCCGTCACGCCGCGCGAGACCGTCTCGCGATAGGCCACCTGCGGACGGCCGACGCCCACATCCAGCCCGTGGGCACGGCGGATCTTCTCCACCGCGACCTCCAGATGCAGCTCGCCCATACCCGACAGCACCGTCTGGCCCGTCTCGGCGTCGGTCCTGACCACCAGCGACGGGTCCTCCTCGACCAGCCGCACCAATGCCGAGACCAACCGGTCCGTATCGGTGCTCCGACGGGCCTCGACCGCCACGGAGACGACCGGATCGGCCGTGGTCGGCGGTTCGAGGACCAGCGGAGCCGTGGACACGCACAAGGTGGCTCCGGCGCGGGCGGCCTTCGGCCCGATCACCGCGACGATGTCCCCGGCGACCGCCTGGTCCATCTCCGCGTGCCGGTCGGCCTGAACCCGAAGGATCCGGCTGATCCGCTCACCGCGCCGCGCGCCCACGTCCATCACCGTGTCTCCCTTCCGGATCGTTCCCGAGTACACCCGCAGATAGGTCAGTCGCCCGGTGGACGTCGAGGTCACCTTGAACACCAGCGCCGCGAACGGCGCTGCCGGGTCGGCGGCCCGCTCCTCCACCGTGCCGCCGGTTCCGCCCGTGGTGCCGCGTACCGCAGGAACGTCCAACGGCGAGGGCAGGTAGGCGCCGACGGCGTCGAGAAGCGGCTCGATCCCGCGGTTGCGGTACGCCGCTCCGCACAACACCACCACGCCCTCACCGGTACGGGTCAGGTCGCGCAGTGCCGCGGCCAGCGTCCGCGCGGAGATCGTCGATTCGGCACAGAACTCCTCCAACGCGATCGGGTGGAGTTCCGCCACCGCCTCTTCGAGCAGCCTGCGTCTCCGCTGCGCCTCCTCCAGCAGGGCGTCCGGTACCGGGCCCTCCTCGAACGTGTCACCGTCGCCGGCCCAGACCAGCGACCGCATGCGCAGCAGATCCACCACTCCGGTGAACCCGTCCTCCTTCCCGATCGGCAACTGGACCACCAGCGGAGAAGGATGCAGCCGCTCCCGGATCGACTCGACGGCGGCGTCGAGGTCGGCGCCGATGCGGTCCAGCTTGTTGACGAACGCGATCCGCGGCACCCCGTGCCGGTCGGCCTGTCGCCACACCGACTCGCTCTGCGGCTCGACTCCCGCGACGGCGTCGAACACCGCGACCGCGCCGTCGAGCACGCGGAGCGATCGCTCCACCTCGTCGGAGAAGTCCACATGACCGGGTGTGTCGATCAGATTGATCCGGTGGCCGTCCCACGCACAACTCACCGCGGCGGCGAAGATGGTGATGCCACGGTCGCGCTCCTGGGAGTCGAAGTCGGTGACGGTCGTCCCGTCGTGCACCTCGCCCCGCTTGTGGGTGGCGCCGGTGAAGTACAGGATCCGTTCGGTGACGGTGGTCTTTCCGGCGTCGACGTGGGCGAGGATGCCCAGATTGCGGACGGCGGTCAGCGGATTGACAGGTTGACGATGCAGGTCGGTACGCACGGCCCATGGCCTTTCGGGGTGTTCCTCGAACGGGTCGGCGCGATTCCGGACGACGACGGCCTGCGGTCAGGCCACACAGCAACCCCTGACGCGGCACATCGCGTCGGGACGCTCCCGCCCATCGGTGCAACACCGGGCGGACAGCGCAGGGTTCAGGCGTTCGTCACGGACGTCCAGTGGCGGCCGCGCAGCCGGCACCGGGGGCACGAAGACACCAGGATCACCTCGTACCGTGACTGGGGAACGACGACAGCGGTGCGGTAACGCACGACCTGTCTCCCCTCACTCGTCACGGTGCGCGCCGCGATGACGAAGACGTGGCGGCGCGCGATTCGTTGCGAGTGTAGTGAGGCGAGGAGCGGGCGGGAACTGGATTTCCGGAACCCCGCCGGAACTCGGTGGACCGCAGGGGGGCATCGCGAGGGTGAGCGCCCGCCCCGTCGAACTGCCTCTAGGAGCGGGCCAGTTCGCGTAGCGCCATGCGCGCCTCCGGTGCCCGTCCGGTGTGTGCCTCCCAGTACGGATGCGTGGACACCTGGACGGAGAGCCGGTGCAGACGGCGGCGCAGCGCCGTGGTCTGCGCGGCGGTGCTGCTGTTGGTGCGGTCGGCGAGCTGGCCGTACACGGCGTACCACTCGCGCTGGGCTTGCAGGAGGTCGTGGGGGAAGGTGTACATCACCCAGTAATTCAAGCACGTGTTCGATTTCCAGCGCAGCGGCGACTCCGGTGATTTTTCCTGGAGGTGCTGCCCTTCGCCGGTATGCGCCCTTTCCGGTCCTGGTGCGACCAGGACCGGAAAGGGCGCGGGACCTGACCGGGTTGAGTGGAGGGGTTAGCCGACGCCGATGCTGCTTTGGGAGGCGGGGAAGCAGTTGGGCTCGCCGGGGGTCAGCATGACGTCCATGGAGTACATCTTTTCCGGGTGCTGGACGCCCTTGAGGGAGGGCTGGACCAGGAGCAGGGAGTCGCCGTGGGGGATGGCGTTGGGTCGGATCACCATGATGCGTCCGTTGTTCGGGTCCTGGGAGGAGACCGTTTCCAGGTTGGCGTTGTCGGTGCGGACCTTGGTGTGGCAGGAGTCCGAGGCGCGCAGGACCACGGCCGGCACGCCCAGGCTGCGCAGTGCGGCCTGGAGTCCGGAGACTTCTGCGCCGGTCACCTGGATGGTCACGGTGCCGTCCTTGCGTGGGGTCACCGTGTAGGCGGCGTTGGTCAGGACCGGCGTACCGCTGCCCGGCACGGCGGTGTTCTGGCCCGCTCCTGCTTGCGGGGCGGTGGTGGTGTCGGTGTGCGGGATCAGCACCACTGCGGTGGCGGCTGCGGCCAGGCCGAGCGCGGTGACGGCGATCCGCCGGGTGTGGCGCGCCCGCACGGGCACCGGTGCGGTGGGTGGCAGGGTTGCGGCGCGGGCGGTGAGTTCGTCGGCGAGCTGCTGCTGGAAGTGCACGGGGGTGGTCATGAGCGGGCCTCCGAGACGGTGTACACGGCTGTGGTGGTCGGGGTGTCGACACGTTGCAGGGCCTTGCGGGCGCGGTGCAGGCGCACCCGGGCGGTGGCCGCACTGATCCCCAGGGCCTGGGCGGCCTCGCGGGTGGTCAGGCCGTCCAGGGCCACCAGGTCCAGCACCGCGCGCAACGGCTCGGACAGCGCCGCGTGCCGCGCGGCCAGCTGCCGGGCCTCGCGGGCGGCGTCGATACGGCCCTCGATCGCGCTGACGTCCTGATCGTCCAGCTGCCGCCGCCCCGCGATCTGCGCCGCGGCCCGCTGCTCACGGGCACTGCCCCGAAAATGCGCGGCCAGAACATTGCGGGAGATGCCGTAGAGCCAGGCCACCGGTGCGCCGCGCCGCGCGTCGTAGGTGTGCGCCTGCTCCAGCGCGGTCAGGAAGATGTCGGCCGTCAGGTCCGCGGCCAGATGCGGGCTGTCGGTACGCCGGGTGACGAAACCGAGCACCGCGTCGAACTGCTGCTGGTAGAACAGGGCGAACCCGACCGGATCCCGCACGGGTGGCGCTGGTGATTGCTCCGCTTGCACGGACGACTCCTTGAACGAACGAGCAATGCCTTACATCTCTACTTGGCTCGGACCCCCAAAAGCGTTACACGCCCACCCGCGACCACGGCCGCCCCACCACCGCGCACATACCGGCACCCCGTGCGGCACCGGGCGGTAGGCGACCTGGTGTGAGCGATGTCTCCGCCACCCGAGCACGGCAGGGGGCGCGGGCCGCCGGGCCGACCGCGCTCCCGCCCGTTCGTCCGGCCGCCGTGCACAATCGGAACGTTCGGTCATCGCCGGAGACGGGCGATGTTCCCGCCACTTTCTGAGGAGTCACGGATGAACAGCGCGGAGCTATTGGCCGATGCCTTCGGCCGAGTCCAGGAGACCGTCCACGCCGCCGTCGAGGGCCTCACCGCCGACGAGCTGGCCGTGCGTCTGGACGGTGAGGCCAACTCGATCGCCTGGCTGGTGTGGCATTTGACGCGCATTCAGGACGACCACATCGCCGACGCCGCGGGCACCGAGGAGATCTGGACCGCGCAGGGCTGGTTCGACCGCTTCCAGCTGCCCTTCTCCGCCCGCGCCACCGGCTACGGCCACCGCAGCGCCGACGTGGCCGCCGTACGTGTGGACACCCCGGCGCTGCTGCTGGGCTACTACGACGCCGTTCACGAGCACACCCTCGGCTACGTGCGAGGGCTCGGCGAAGCCGACCTCGACCGCGTCGTGGACGAAGGCTGGACCCCGGCCGTGACGCTGGGCGTACGACTCGTGAGCGTCATCTCCGACGACCTGCAACACTCCGGCCAGGCGGCCTTCATCCGTGGCGCGCTGGGGCGGAGCTAGCGCGCCAGGCCGTGTGCAGCGTGGTCGTCCACCAAAGGTGAGTCAGCTTTTGGCGTCGGAGACCTTGGCGAACCAGCTCTCGGTCTCCGCGGCGTCCAGCACGCCTTCCAGCACGAGCTCCCCGGGCATTCCGGGGAAGAAGCGGCCGGCGGGCCACCCACGTGAGTACGGCGGCGGGTCGAGGACCAGGAGTCGCACGTCGTCCACGACCGGGATGTCGGACGGCGTGCCCTCGTTCCAGATCCACGTCCCGTCGGGTGCGGCCAGATTGAAGGCACCGGTCGTGGGCGCCTGGCCCGGGGCGTCCCGGCACACGGCGACGGCCTCGGCGGTGGGCGCCTCGCCGGGGATGTACCCGGCGCCGACCAGCTCGGCGGCCAGCAGGGTGTGGAGCTGGAAGTTGTCGCCGAGGCCGCTCATCCGCATCCGGTAGCCGGTCCGGCTCTCCCGGTGCAGGACCACCAGCGGTTCGTCGTCGAGGACGAGCAGCGAGTAGATGAGGCACTTCAGATCGTCGCCGCTCGCCTCGGCGAGCCGGCGGGCGGACGCGACCAGCCCCTGGCGACCGTCCACCTGAGCCCGGACCGCCCGGTGGCTGAGCATGGCGACCGTGGCCATCTCCCACTGCGGCAGTGACCACCACGCCTGGGCGACGTCCGCGCCGACCCGGGTGACCACCGCGGCCTCCGGGCCGCCCGCGTCAGGGTGCGGCAGGTCGCCGCCGCCGGTGGCGGCCCACCGCTCGACGAACTCCGCCGCGTCGGCGAGCGCCGTCCCCAGCTCCGCGAGGACCGCCGGGGCGCACCCGGCGGGATCGGCGCCGCGCTCCACACAGGCACCCACGACGACCGCGATCACCGAACGGGGACCGGCCGGCACCTCCGGCAGGAGCGCGGCGAGCCGCGGTGCGGCCGCGGCGAGTTCGGCGTCGTCCGCCCGCTGGAAGGACTGCTGCAGTTTCCCGAAGGCCTTCCCCGACGCCCGGGAGTCCTGTGCGCGCACCGCGGCATCGAAGTCGGCGACGGCGTCGGTGAAAGTAGCTCGTGCGAATATCACCCGCGCACCCTACCGGCCCGGTCGGACAGTACGACCGGCCCGGTAAGGGCGCGCGACCGGCCCGGCGTTGCTCAGCAACGGTAGGCGGGGCCGTTCTGTTTGGTGAGGTTGTCGTTGGACATCCAGCCCGCGGTCTGGGTGCCCTCGATGCGTACGTACGTCCAGGTGTGGCCGTACGCGTTGAGGACGTAGCAGTGGTAGAAGACCTTCGCTCCCGACTTGGCCAGTGCCACGTCCGGGCAGGCCGCGTACGGCCCGGTCGAGAGGTGGTAGTCACCCCGCATGGTGCCGTAGGTGCCGGGGTGCGGGTCCTTGTGGGTCCACCCGGTGCAGCTCTTCGATATCGCAGTGGATGTCGCGGTCGGGCTCGCGGGTGACGACGAGGCGCCGCCCGTGGTGCTGCCCGATGCCGTCGGGCCGGCGCCGCTCGGGCCCGCGCCGCCGGACGGCTTCGCGGACGCGTGGGGGGAGGACGCGGACGTTCCCGGGGTCGTCGGGCGGGCCTTCTTGCTCGCCTTCCCGCCGGCCTTGTCGCCCGCGATGTTGGCCTGGCCCTCCGGTGTGCCGCTCGCGGCCGCCGCGTTGTTCTGCTGCCCGCCGTTGCCCGAATCACCCGTTCCCACCAGGGCGTACGCCAGTCCGCCGCCGGCCAGCACGACGGCGGCGGCCGCCGCCGCGATGGTGACCCGGCTGCGGTTGCGGCGGCGCGCGGGGAGCGGCTCGGTCCGCCGTTCGCTGCCACCGGCGGGGGAGACGAGAGGCGCGCCTCCGCCCAGGCCGGACGGTCGGTATCCGGCGGCTCCGGGCGGCGGCGTCGCTTCGGCGGCAGGTGCGGCCGGCCGGCCGACGGACGCGTTGCCCGCTCCAGCCGGAGCCGGAGCCGGAGGCGTCGGCCGGTGCAACGGAACAGCTCCCGCCACGGCCGCGGGCGGCGTCATGCCCGATCCGTTCCCGGTGGCGACCGCCTCCAGCATCCGGCGCGCCTGGTCGGCCGTCGGGCGGTCCGCCGGATCCTTGGCCGTCAGCGCCAGGAGCACCGGCGCCAGCAGTCCGGCCTGCCGGGGTTCCGGCAGCGGGTCCCCGACGATCGCGTTGAGCGTGGACCAGACGGACGTACGGCGGAACGCCGACCCGCCCTCCACCGCCGCGTAGAGCGTCATGCCGAGTGCCCAGATGTCCGAGGCGGGGCCGGGCTCCTGGCCCTTGGCGCGCTCCGGCGCCAGGAAGTCGAGCGAGCCGACGATGACCCCGTCCTGGGTCAGCTTGGTCATGGCGCCGTCGTCGGGGGCTTCCACGCTGGCGATGCCGAAGTCGGTGAGCACCACCCGTCCGCTGCGGTCGAGGAGCACGTTGCCGGGCTTGACGTCCCGGTGGAGCACCCCGGCCCGGTGTGCGGCGTCGAGCGCGTCCATCACCTTGGCGCCGATGGAGGCGGCCTGGCGCGGGTCCATCACTCCGTGC
The DNA here is from genome assembly GCF_056432645.1 of Streptomyces sp. NPDC045021. NCBI lineage: Bacteria > Bacillati > Actinomycetota > Actinomycetes > Kitasatosporales > Streptomycetaceae > Streptomyces > Streptomyces sp. NPDC045021. The sequence continues at coordinate 961,408 of NZ_JBWKIQ010000001.1, read as the reverse complement.
TCCGCCAGCACATCGTCGAGCGACGGCCCCTCGATCAGCTCCATGACGATGACCGGCAGGCCCTGCTCCTCGGTCACGTCGTGCACGGTGATGACACCGCTGTGCCGGATGCGGGCGGCGGCCCGCGCCTCCCGCTGCATCCGGGCGCGGAGGTCGGCCAGTTCGGGTCCGGACGCGTCGTTGTACGCGCGCAGGACCTTGACGGCGACCTCCCGGCCCAGCACCTCGTCCACCGCGCGGCAGACGACGCCCATGCCGCCCCGGCCCAGCTGCGCGGTCACCCGGTAGCGCCCGCCTATGACCGTGCCGAGCAGCTCCGCGCCGCTCGTGTCCCCCGTCGTCACCCTTGCTCCGTTCGGTTCCGTCACGCATTGTCCGACTGTCTTCCGCATCCGCCATGTGGCGGGCTCCAGCGTAGGGGGTGGGGCGGCCGATGCCGAAAGAGGGTGGGAACCGTAATAACAAGCCCTGTGGCTTTCCTGTTGCCGTCGAGGAAAGGACCGAACAGGCAGCGGGGGAGTGGGGCCACCCGGGAGGAACTACGGCTGTGTTGCGATGTGTTGGTCCTCGGCGGCACGGCGCAGTTGTTCCATCTTCGGGGGCAGGAGCCGGCTCAGTTCGTGGTACCGGGATCGGCCCGCGCGGTACGAGGTGATCAGTCCGTTCTCCTCCAGCGGCATGCCGGCCGGCCGCAACGTGGCCCGGCCCTGGTCGTCGAGGGTGCCCGCGTGGTTCATGCGGAGGCTGACCCACAGGCGGGTGGTGCCGTGCGCGTGGCTCAGCAGATCGGCCCGGAGCGGGAGCCACCGGTCGAGTGCGGCCCGACTCAGGTCCGACAGCGGCAGCCACTCGCTCTCGGTCGCGACGTCGGTGCCGTGCTGCGGTTGCCGTCGCGAGTGGATGCCGGTGTGGCCGGCGGTGAGGTGTGTGACGCGTTGCCCGGTCATCTCACCGGATCGTGACCGTGTGTCGAGCAGCAGGGCGAGTACGGCGGTGAGCCGGATTCTGCCGGGGGACAGGTGGCGGCCGAGGTCCTGGTCGAGCTGTCGCCGTAGCGCGGTCAGTTGTCCGAACCCGGGAGTGGGTCGCAGTATCGGGGTGCCGCCGCCGAGCTGCAGCCGCGGCAGGCCCAGTGCCTGCCGGGCGAGGTTCAGACAGTCGTAGCGGGCCTGGTTGGTGGGTGCTGAGGTCGGAGGGCGACGACCGCCGACGAGCCGGTGGCGCAGCGCGCCGCATTCGGCGAGGCGCAGATACGTGTCCAGCGTCCCGGTCTCCAGCAGTCGGCGCAGGCTGCGCCGGGCCGCTACCGGCAGCGCGTCGCGCGCCAGGGCCGCCTCGAGTTCCCGCCGCACCATGCCCAGCTGCCGTCGGCGGGCCTCGCCTACGTCGGGCAGCGAGGCGAGCAGCGCGTCGAGTGCGGTGAGGGAGGTGTAGACGGGCACCGGTCGATTGTCGCGCACCGCTGGGCCGTCGTGGGCCGGTGCCCGACGCCGGCCCAGCGGTCTGCGCCGTTCGGGTGATGTCCGCGCCGGCGACGGGCCCTATGCGCCGGGCACCCAGAAGGCGTGTACCGGCGAGACCTTCGGCATGTCACCCATGGGGAGGCCGAGCTCGGCCGCGAGCGGCATCAGGATCTCCGAGAACTTCTTCATGTCCTCCTCGGACTCCCACACGTCGTAGATCTTCAGGCCCGAGCCGGTGGGGACGGCAACGTGCGACAGACAGCCCTTGAACGTGTCGCCCGGCAGTGCCTGGAGCTTTTCGTTCAGGGCGTCGTACTGTGCGGTCGTCACGCCTGCCATTTCGGCCTGGATGAAAATCGCCATGGGGGTCTCCTCCGTGTGACTGTTCCGGTTCCTCCCCGCCGTCACGATGACGGCCCGTACCGGAGCCAGCACACCACGGCCGTCCCGCGACGGCATTCCGTTCGGTGCCATCCGAGCCATCCGACTACGGCACGCGGGCCGCGCGGAACAGACGGGTCCGGCGTATCGGGCCGGGCCGCTGCTACTCCTGCCCCGGTGCCCGGAAACTGTCGTGCGCGGCCGCCGGTGGTGGGCTTTTTCGCAGGTGGGGCCGGGTGCGTAAGAGAGGCGTCAAAAGGCCGCGGCGGGCCGTAAGGGACGCATCAACGAACGGCCGAATGGCCTGTTCAGGGGGTTTGCTCGAGGAGTCAGAGATTCCGACTCAGCTAGGAGCACACGATGGCCGACATGGCCTTCGTCGTCACCACGATCGCGGTGTTCGCGTTGGTGGCTCTCATCGCCAAGGGGGTGGCAAAGCTGTGACCGCCGAGAACATCGTCGGCCTCGTTGTGGCCGTCGTCCTCCTGGGCTACCTGGTCCTCGCCCTTCTGTACCCGGAGAGGTTCTGAGCCAGGATATGAGCCCCGTCCTCGCCGGTGTGCTCCAGATGCTCGCGCTGATAGCCGCGCTCGCACTGGCATACCGTCCGCTCGGCGACTTCATGGCCGGCGTCTACTCCTCCGACAGGCACCTGCGCGTCGAGAAGTGGATCTACAAGGCCATCGGCGCCAACCCGTCCACCGAGATGCGCTGGCCCGCGTACCTGCGCGGTGTCCTCGCCTTCTCCGCGGCGGGTGTCCTCTTCCTCTATGTGCTGCAGCGGATCCAGGGCAGCCTGCCCGGTTCGCTCGGCTTCTCCTCGATCGACCCGGACCAGGCATTCAACACCGCCGCGTCCTTCGTCTCGAACACCAACTGGCAGTCGTACTACGGCGAGCAGGCCATGGGCCACGTCGTGCAGACTGGTGGTCTCGCGGTGCAGAACTTCGTCTCGGCGGCCGTCGGTCTCGCCGTGGCGGTGGCCCTCGTACGCGGCTTCGCCCGCTCCCGTACCGGTGAGCTCGGCAACTTCTGGGCCGACCTGGTGCGCGGCACCGTACGGATCCTGATCCCGATCGCGGTGATCGGTGCGATCGTGCTGGTCGCGTGCGGTGCGATCCAGAACTTCTCCGGTATCCACGGGGTCGGCCAGTTCATGGGTGGGTCCCAACAGTGGAACGGCGGCGCGGTCGCTTCCCAGGAGGCCATCAAGGAGCTCGGCACCAACGGTGGCGGCTACTTCAACGCCAACTCGGCGCATCCCTTCGAGAACCCGAACGGCGTCTCGAACCTCTTCGAGATCTTCCTGATCCTCGTCATCCCCTTCGCGCTGACCCGGACCTTCGGCAGGATGGTCGGCAGCGTCAAGCAGGGTTACGCGATCCTCGCCACGATGGTGACGATCTGGATCGGCTTCACCGCGCTGATGATGTGGACCGAGTTCCACCACGGCGGCCCGGCCTTCGACATCGCCGGCGGTGCGATGGAGGGCAAGGAGACCCGGTTCGGCGTCGGCGGCTCGTCGATCTTCGCGGTGGCGACCACGCTGACCTCGACCGGCGCCGTGAACTCGTTCCACTCCTCGTTCACCGGCTTCGGCGGCGGCATCACGATGCTGGGCATGCAGCTCGGCGAGATCGCTCCCGGCGGTGTCGGCTCCGGCCTCTACGGCATGCTGATCATGGCCGTCATCGCGGTGTTCATCGCGGGCCTGATGGTGGGGCGCACCCCCGAGTACCTGGGCAAGAAGATCGGCACCCGCGAGATCAAGTTCACGGCGTGCTACATCCTCATCACCCCGGCCCTGGCGTTGGGTTTCACCGCCGCCGCCATGGCGCTGCCGACGCCGGTCACGTCGATGACGAACTCGGGTCCGCACGGCTTCTCCGAGATCCTGTACGCGTACACCTCGGGCGCCAACAACAACGGCTCGGCCTTCGCCGGGCTCAACGCCGACACCCAGTGGTTCAACAGCACGATCGGGCTGGCGATGCTGCTCGGCCGGTTCCTGCCGATGGTGTTCGTGCTGGCACTGGCTGGCTCGCTCGCCGAGCAGAAGCCGGTCCCGGCCACCGCGGGAACCCTGGGTACCCACAAGCCGCTCTTCACCGGGCTGCTGGTCGGCACGATCATCATCGTCGCTGGTCTGACCTACTTCCCGGCGCTGGCGCTGGGGCCGCTCGCCGAGGGGCTGGGGTCATGACCACTCGTCTGAAGCAAGAGGACCCGATGTCCACTGTCACTGCGACCCGTGCCCCGCACCAGGATGTGCCCACCGGTCATCAGCCCGACGGCGCACGCGTCGGCGGGGGTCTGTTCGACCCCAAGCAACTGATCAGGTCCTTCCCGGACGCGGTCCGCAAGCTCGATCCGCGGGTGATGGTCACGTCCCCCGTGATGTTCGTGGTCGAGATCGGCTCGGTGCTCAGCACGGTCTTCGCGTGCACCAACCCGGGCGACTGGTTCGGCTGGGCCATCGCCGCGTGGCTCTGGCTCACTACGATCTTCGCCAACCTGGCGGAGGCGGTGGCCGAGGGCCGCGGCAAGGCGCAGGCCGACACCCTGCGCAAGGCGAAGGCCGACACTGTCGCGCGGCGGCTCAACGGCGGCGTGGAGGAGAGCGTTCCCGGTGCCGGGCTGCGCATCGGTGATCTGGTGGTGTGCGAGGCGGGCGACGTCATTCCCGGTGACGGGGATGTCGTCGAGGGTGTCGCGAGCGTCGACGAGTCGGCCATCACCGGCGAGTCGGCCCCGGTCATCCGGGAGTCGGGCGGTGACCGCTGTGCGGTGACCGGTGGCACGAAGGTGCTCTCGGACCGGGTCGTCATCAAGATCACGACGAAGCCGGGCGAGACGTTCATCGACCGGATGATCGCCCTGGTCGAGGGCGCCTCGCGGCAGAAGACGCCGAACGAGATCGCGCTGAACATCCTGCTGGCGTCGCTGACGATCGTCTTCCTGCTCGCGGTCGTCACGCTCCAGCCGTTCGCGATCTACGCCGGCCAGCGGCAGTCGATGATCGTGCTGGTCGCGCTGCTGGTCTGCCTCATCCCGACGACGATCGGCGCGCTGCTGTCGGCGATCGGCATCGCGGGCATGGACCGGTTGGTGCAGCGCAACGTGCTGGCGATGTCGGGGCGCGCCGTCGAGGCCGCCGGTGACGTCTCCACCCTGCTGCTCGACAAGACCGGCACCATCACCCTCGGCAACCGCCAGGCGTCCGAGTTCGTACCCGTCCAGGGCACCACGGACGCCGACCTCGCGGACGCCGCTCAGCTCTCCTCGCTCTCCGACGAGACGCCGGAAGGCCGCTCCATCGTCGTCCTGGCGAAGGAGAAGTACGGGCTGCGCGAGCGGCAGCAGGGCGAGTTGAGGGGCGCCGACTGGGTCGCCTTCACCGCCCAGACCCGGATGTCGGGTGTGGACGTGGACGGTCGCAAGGTCCGCAAGGGCGCGGCCGGTTCGGTCATCGCCTGGGTCATCGAACGCGGCGGGGTCGTCGCCAAGGACGCCCAGACGCTCACCGACGCGATCTCCCAGGCCGGCGGTACGCCGCTGCTCGTCGCCGTCGAGGACACCGCGGGTGCCCGCGTGCTGGGCGTCATCCACCTCAAGGACGTCGTCAAGCAGGGCATGCGCGAGCGCTTCGACGAGCTGCGCCGGATGGGCATCAAGACCATCATGATCACCGGGGACAACCCGCTGACGGCGAGGGCGATCGCCGAGGAGGCCGGGGTGGACGACTTCCTCGCGGAGGCGACTCCCGAGGACAAGATGGCGCTGATCAAGCGGGAGCAGGCGGGCGGCAAGCTCGTCGCGATGACCGGTGACGGCACCAACGACGCTCCCGCACTCGCCCAGGCGGACGTGGGTGTGGCCATGAACACCGGTACCTCGGCCGCGAAGGAGGCCGGGAACATGGTGGACCTGGACTCCAACCCCACCAAGCTCATCGAGATCGTGGAGATCGGCAAGCAGTTGCTGATCACCCGTGGCGCGCTGACCACGTTCTCCATCGCCAACGACGTCGCGAAGTACTTCGCGATCATCCCCGCCATGTTCGCGGTGGCGTACCCGGGCCTGGACAAGCTCAACATCATGCACCTGGCCTCGCCCGAGTCCGCGATCCTGTCCGCCGTCGTCTTCAACGCGCTGATCATCATCGCGCTGGTGCCCCTGGCTCTGCGGGGCGTGCGGTACAGGCCGATGGGCGCCGACAGGATGCTCCGCCGGAACCTGGCCGTCTACGGACTGGGCGGCCTGATCGCCCCGTTCATCGGCATCAAGATCATTGACCTGCTCATCTCCCTCATTCCTGGCATCGGGTGACGTCATGAACAACTCATTGGGAAACACCGTGCGGTTGTTCGGAGCCGGGGTGCGCGCGCTGCTCGTCCTGACCCTGGTCTGCGGGGTGCTCTACCCGCTCCTGATCACCGGGATGGCCCAGGGCCTGTTCAACAACAAGGCCAACGGTTCGGAGGTCAAGGACGGCGGCAAGGTGGTCGGCTCCGGCCTCATCGGGCAGACCTACAACCTGCCGCTGAAGGACGGCGAGGAGACTCCCGCGCCCGACCTGAAGTGGTTCCAGCCGCGACCCTCCAACGGACTCGGCACCAACTCCGTGAACACCCAGTACAAGCTCATCCTGTCCGGGGCCACCAACCGCTCCGGCGACAACGCGGATCTGATCAAGTGGGTCACCGAGGCCAAGGCCGCCGTCGTCAAGGACAACTCCACCGCGGACTTCAAGGTCAAGCCCTCGGACGTGCCGGCCGACGCCGTCACCTCCTCCGGCTCGGGCCTCGACCCGCAGATCTCGCCCGAGTACGCCCAGCTCCAGGTCCACCGGGTCGCCGCGCTCAACAAGCTCGGTGCCCAGCAGGTCGAGAAGCTGGTCGAGGAGAACACCGACGGCCGCATCCTCGGCTTCATCGGTGAGCCCCGGGTGAACGTCCTGAAACTCAACATCGCACTCAAGGCGCTCATCGCGGGTTGATGGCGGCTCCCCGCATGGGGCTGCCCCGGGGCCGGTTGATGACCGGTGTGCCCGGGGCAGCTCGTGGGGGTCAGGAGGGTCGTGGCGGGGGGCCGGGGGTCAGCGGGTGTCGGCCTTCGGGGCCTTTGGGGCCCGGTCGGGTTCCGCGGCGGGATCGTGGTGGTTCGCCCAGGGGGTGAGGGCGGGCTCGCCGCGGCGGACGGATCCGGGGGCGCGGCGGGAGGGGCGCTGGGGACGGTGTTCGGACGAGCTCAGCTGCCAGGGCACGCTGATGACCATCACGCCGGGGGTGAACAGCAGCCGGCTCTTGAGCCACAGCGCGGACTGGTTGTGCAGGAAGTTCTCCCACCAGTGCCCGACGACGTACTCGGGGATGAAGACACTGATCACATCGCGCGGGCTGGCGCGGTTCAGCGACCGTACGTACTCCACGACCGGGCGGGTGATCTCACGGTAGGGCGACGCCAACGTCTTCAACGGCACCTCGATCCCGTAGGTGTCCCACTGGTCCTGGAGGATCTTGGCCTCGTCGCGGTCGACCGCGACCGTGAGAGCCTCGAAGGTGTCGGGGCGGCAGGCGCGGGCGTACGCGAGAGCGCGCAGCGTCGGTTTGTGGACCTTCGAGACCAGCACGACGGCGTGCACGCGGGCGGGCAGCACCGTCTCGTCCGCCGGGTCGGTGACGGCCAGTTCGGCGGCGGTGTTGTCGTAGTGCCGCCGGATGCCCCGCATCATCAGCCACAGCGCCACCGCGGCGATCACCGCAAGATAGGCGCCCTGCAGGAACTTCGTCAGCAGGACGATGACCAGCACCAGACCGGTGACGAACGCGCCCAGGCCGTTGATCAGCCGTGCGGTCCGGTGCCGGCGGCGCTGGGCCGGGTCGGGCTCGGTGCGCAGGGCGCGGTTCCAGTGCCGGACCATGCCGGTCTGCGACAGCGTGAAGGAGGTGAAGACGCCCAGGATGTACAGGTGGATCAGGTTGGTGACCGACGCGTCGAACACCCACAGGAGGCCACCGGCGACGACGGCGAGGGCGACGATGCCGTTGGAGAAGGCGAGACGGTCGCCGCGGGTGTGCAGCTGACGGGGAAGGTAGCGGTGCTGCGCCAGGATCGACGACAGCAGCGGGAAGCCGTTGAAGGCGGTGTTGGCGGCCAGGACCAGGACCAGTGCGGTCGCGGCCTGGATGAAGAAGAAGCCGAAGCTGTGATCGCCGCCGAAGATCGCGGCCGCCAACTGGGCGATGACGGTGCGCTGCGGAGTGGTCGCGCAGTCCCCGGCGAAGCCCGTGAGACGGCAGGTGTCCTCGGTGATGTGCACCTTCGCGATCATCGCGAGCGCGGTGATGCCGGAGAACATCACCACCGCGATCAGACCCATCACGGTCATTGTGGAAGCCGCGTTGCGGGACTTGGGCTTGCGGAACGCCGGCACCCCGTTGGAGATCGCCTCGACGCCGGTGAGTGCGGTACAGCCGCTGGAGAACGCCCGCAGGCCGAGCATCAGCAGCGCCAGGCCCGTCAGATTGCTGTCACCGGGGGCCGCGGTGACGCCGTAGGCGGCGGACTCCGCCACCGGGGCGTCACCGACCAGCCAGCGGAAGAGTCCCGTGGCGCACATGATCAGCACGCCGGCGACGAACAGGTATGTCGGTGCGGCGAACGCCCGGCCGGACTCGCGCACGCCGCGCAGGTTCACCGCGGCCAGCAGCGCCACGAACCCCACGGCCATCGCGGTGCGGTAGTCGTTGAGCGAGGGCACCGCGGAGATGATGTTGTCGACGCCGGAGGCGACCGACACCGCGACCGTCATCACGTAGTCGACCAGTAGGGATGCGGCCACCACGAGTCCCGCGGACGGGCCGAGGTTGGTGGCGACCACCTCGTACGACCCACCGCCGGACGGATAGGCGTGCACGACCTGCCGGTAGGACAGCACCACGACGGCCATCAGGCCGACCACCGCCATCGCCACCCAGGTCGTCAGATGGAGGAAGGCCAGCCCGCCGAGGGTGAGCACCAGCAGGATCTCCTGCGTGGCGTACGCGACCGACGACAGGGGGTCCGACGCGAAGATCGGCAGCGCCAACCGTTTCGGCAGCAGCGTCTCCTGCAACCCCTCGCTCGGCAACGCCCGACCGATAACTACCCGCTTTATGCCATCAACGATTCTCGCCACGCGGGGGAGCGTAAGGGCCGCTCAGCCATCAGGCGCGCGACGCTGACGACCTCGCGGGGGCCCCTGATCCGGTGCGTTGGGCAATCAACTCCCTTACAGGGCAAGGGAGTACGCCGATGGGAGGCCGTCGCGGCGGGCTGGGTGGCCCTGGTTGTCGGTGACCAGTCTTAACGAAATCCATACGGCTCGCGCGTCCTGCCCGCCGCCGGTCCTGCCCGCGGCCCCGCACAGGAGAGTGCGGCGGTGAACGGCCCACCGCCGCACTCGGAGCGGAGCGGATCGGCCGGCATACCCGACCTCTCCGTTCCCGTATCGCATCGGTACGCACCACTTCGCCGGCGTCCCGCCGACCGGATGGGCGGATCCGGTCTCGGCGGGACACCGCCCCGGTCAAGCAGCTCAAGACCGGCGGCCTGATCAGCTGACCGCTCCCCGAGAAATCCGCAGCCGATTCGGCCATCCCTTCGCAGATCGCGGACGGATGGCCGAATTCGTTTCCACTCCTCCGACGCGGCAAGGTGGCCGCCGTCGAGACGGCCGGCAGCACCGTGAGGTCATCGGGGTCCGATAGGGTCACGGCGCCGTACGAGCCGAAGACGTGAGGGGCTGGCGACGAGTGACGGTGGACCGGAGCACGGGCACAGGCGCGGGCGCGAGCGCGGGCCGGGTGGGGCTGGGCACGATCGCGCGGGAGTGGGGGCGGATCGGCTGCATCGGCTTCGGCGGGCCGCCGACCCACATCGCCCTGCTGCGGCAGCTGTGCGTGGAGCGCCGCGACTGGATCCCGGCGGAGGAGTTCGAGGACTCGATCACCGCGACGAACCTGTTGCCGGGCCCGGCCTCCACCCAGCTGGCGATCCTCACCGCCTGGCGCCTGCGCGGCCTGCCTGGGGCGCTGGTCGGCGGTCTGAGTTTCATCCTGCCGGGCCTGGCACTGATCCTGGCCCTCGCCGCGCTGTTCCTGTCCGGGAACCCGCCGCTGTGGGTGCGCGGGGCGGCCGCGGGAGCCGGGTCCGCCGTCGCCGCCGTTGCCGTGCACGCCGCCTGGTCGTTGGCTCCCGCCAGCTGGAAGCGTGCGGGGACGGCACGTGCGGGGACGGTACGTTCCGCTCGGGTCCGCTGGCTCGGGTACGCGCTGGCGGGCGGTACGGCTGCCGCTCTGACCGGGCCGTGGCTCGTGCTGGTCCTGCTCGGCGCGGGGCTGGTGGAGATCGCGGTACGTTCCCGCGGCCGGCGGAACGACCGGCGCGTCGGGCGACGCGTAGCGTCGTGGCCGGTCGTGGCGGCCGCACCGGTGCTCGGCTCTGGGGTGCTGGCGCTGGCATGGGTGGCGCTCAAGGTCGGAGCCCTGTCGTACGGCGGCGGGTTCGTGATCATTCCGCTGATGCAGGCGGACGCCGTCGACCACTACCACTGGATGACCGACGGCCAGTTCCTCAACGCCGTCGCCCTCGGCCAGATCACCCCCGGCCCGGTCGTGCAGACCGTCGCCGTGGTCGGGTACGCGGCGGCGGGAGTGTGGGGCGGTCTGCTGGCCGCCGCGGTGGCGTTCGCCCCGTCGTTCCTGTTCGTGATCCTCGGTGGGCGGCACTTCGACGGGGTGCGCTCCAGCGAGCGGATGCAGGCGTTCTTCGCCGGCGCCGGCCCGGCCGTGATCGGCGCCATCGCCGGATCCGCGATCCCGCTCGCGCTGGCCCTGCGCAACGGCTGGCAGTACGCCGTTCTGGCGGCCGCCGCGCTGTGGCTGCTGGCTGCCCGCCGCGGAGTCGTCAGCGCACTGATGGGAGCGGGAGCGCTCGGTGTGGCCGCGGCGCTGGCCGGCTGGCCGGTGGGCTGACCGCCATCCGCGCCCGACCGGGTTCTGCCCCGACCGGTCTCCGCCTGACCGGTCTCTGCCACGACCGGTCTCCGCCCGGCCCGGTCAGTGGGCGTGCGGGCCGGGCCGGTGGACGGGGCCGTGGGCGTCGTCGCAGCCGGACTCCTGGCCCTCGGCCGCAGGTGTGGTGATCTGCAGGAGCTCGGTGCTGTCCTCGCCGAGGTGGTCGACCTGCAAGGTCGCGTGATCGACCCCGTACTCGTCCTGGAGCAGGCGCTGCAGGTGGCGCCGTACGGCGTGGCAGTCGCCGCCGGGCTGGACCAGGACGTGGGCCGACAGGGCCGGCTGCCCGGAGGTGATCTGCCAGATGTGCAGGTCATGGACCTCCACCACGGTGTCCTGGGCTGCCAGTCGGTCCCCGAGCACGTCGGGGTCGAGTCCCGCGGGCGAGGCTTCGAGGAAGATCCGTGCGGAGTCGCGCACCAGGCCGTAGCCGGCCTTGAGCATCAGGGCGACCACGAGCAGCGAGGCGATGGCGTCCGCGCGGGCGAAGCCGGTGGTCAGCACGATGGCCCCGGCGATGGCGGTGGCGATGAATCCGAAGAGGTCGGTGAGGATGTGCTGGTAGGCGCCCTCGACGTTCAGCGAGGTGCGGTTGGCCTTGGAGATCGCCCAGGTGGCGACCAGGTTGACCGCCACTCCGGCCAGGGCGGTGATCAGGACCAGGCCGCCGGTGACCTCCGTCGGAGCGATCAGCCGCTGGATGGACTCGTAGGCCAGCCATGCCGACAGCAGCAGCAACGTCATGCCGTTGGCCTGTGCGGACAGGATCTCCACGCGCTTGAGCCCGTAGGTGTAGTGGCCCTTCGCGGGCCGGGCCGCGAGTCGCATCGCGACCAGCGCCAGCACGATGGACACGACGTCGGTGAGCATGTGCGCGGCGTCCGAGAGCAGCGCCAGGGAGTTCGCCGCCACACCGACGACGACCTCGCCGAGCATGAAGGCGCCGATCAGCGCCAGGGCGATCGTCAGCCAGCGCCGGTCCGCGTCCGCGGCCACCCCGTGCGAGTGCCCCGCGTGGCCGCCCCCCGACCCGCCGGCGTGGCCGCCGGCGTGGTGGTGCTCGTGGTCGCTCACAGGGCCCCCAGGGGTGTGTGTTCGTGTCCGGCGTGTGCAAGTGAAGCGCAGTAACGAGGTATTCGCCAAAGGCTGCAATGGACACCGTTACCACTGTCACCTGCGGCGATGCGGCAGACCCGCGCGGTGAGTGGCGATGAGAACGAGGACGACGGGGTAGCTGCGCAGGGACCGGCCGTCGCCGCGACGGCCAGGTCGGCGGTACGGAACGGCGCCGTTATTTCAGCAGTCGGGACATCCGCCGGTCGGCGAGGGGTTTGCCGCCGGTCTGGCAGGTGGGGCAGTACTGCAGTGACGAGTCGCTGAAGGACACCTCGCGGATGGTGTCTCCGCACACCGGGCAGGGCTCGCCTTTGCGCCCGTGGACGCGCAGTCCGCTCTTCTTCTCGCTCTTGAGGTCCCGCAGGGCGAGTCCGCTGGACCGTTCGATCGCGTCGGCGAGCGTCGAACCGATCGCCGCGTGGATCCGGGCCACCTCGTCCTGCGAGAGATTGGCCGCCAGTTTGAACGGCGACATCCTGGCGGTGTGGAGGATCTCGTCCGAGTAGGCGTTGCCGATGCCGGCGATCGTGCCCTGGTCGCGCAGGACGCCCTTGATCTGGCGGCGCTCACCCTTCAGCAGCTCCACGAAGGCCGCCAGGGTGAAGGCCTCCGAGAGCGGGTCGGGTCCGAGCCGTGCGATACCGGGCACGTCCTGCGGATCGCGTACGACGTAGATGGCGAGGTGCTTCTTGGTGCCTGCCTCGGTGATGTCGAAACCGGCTCCGTCGGGTTCGGCCAGCCGCACCCGCAGGGCGAGCGGGCCCTTGCCGGGGCGTGGTGGCGCTGCCGGCAGTGCGTCGTTCCAGCGCACCCAGCCGGCTCGGGCGAGATGGATGACCAGATGCAGTTCCCCGGCCCGGAGATCGAGGAACTTCCCGTGCCGGGTCACGCTCTCGAAGACGAGGCCCTCGAGCGCGCCGGGCGGCGGGTCGTAGGTCTTGAGCGCGTGCACGGCGAGCGGGTACACCCGCGCCACGGAACGGCCGACGACGTGTTCGGCCAGGAAGCGGGTGAGGGACTCGACCTCCGGCAGTTCGGGCATGCCTTCAGTCTGCCCCGGCGCGGCCGGATCGGGCGGTTGCGGCGGTGGGTCCGGGTGGGCCGCCGCCCGCGCGGGGCTTCGCGCGGGCGGCGGGCCGTACATGAGGGTCCTAGGAGGGGTCCTGTGCGGGGTCCTCCGTGAGGTCCTCCGTGTGGGGTCCTGCTCTCAGAGCCCGGCGGCGGCGCTCTGGATGGCGGAGGCGAAGGTGCTCACCTCGGTGTAGACGCCCGGGTACCCGGCTCGCGCGCAGCCCTCGCCCCAGCTGACGATGCCGACCTGGATCCACTGGTTGTTGTTGTCCTTGCGGAACATGGGACCGCCGGAGTCGCCCTGGCAGGTGTCGACGCCTCCCTGGGCGAATCCGGCGCAGATCTCCTCGCCGGGTATCAGGTCGCCGCCGTAGGAGCTGCTGCAGGACGCGTCGCTGACGAAGGGCACCTTGGCCTTGTAGAGGTAGCGCTGCTGGCCGCCGCCCTCACTTCTGGCGCCCCAGCCCGCGATGTCGAAGGTGCCGGAGTTGAACGCGGTGGTGCCGGCGATGTTCAGGGTCGGCAGGTTGATGGGCTTGGCGAGTTTGATCAGCGCCCAGTCCTTTCCACTGCCGTTGTAGCCGGGGGCCTGCAGCACGCGAGTGGACTTGACCTTGATGGCGCTGCCGCTCTGGAGGTCGACCACGCCCGCCGTCGCGGTGATGGACGTGTTCGCGCCGCTGCCGTTCACGCAGTGCGCGGCGGTCAGGACGATCTGCTGGGTGTACAGCGCGCCGCCGCAGCCCATGGAGAGCCGGACCATCCAGGGGAACTCGCCCTGCGCGGCGCGGGTGCCGCCGACGACGGACGGTCCGGGCTCAGGGGTGGGGGTGGTCGCCTGGGCGTTGAGGGGCTGGAGGCTGAAGACGGCGAGGGTGATCGCACCCAGCGCCGCGTACCTCTTGAGTGGTTTCAGGAAGTTCTTCAACGGTCTTCCTCTCGTGTGGGGGAAGGCACGTTGCGACAGGTGCATGACAATTCTGGATCCGGAAGACACCGCAAGACTTCCGGTTCAGTGGACCGACGCCGCAAGAGTGCCGGTGCGAGTGTGCTGGCGCGGCGAACTCTGCGGCAAGGGCGCCTTTTCGGCCAGCCGATGCCGTGCCCGGCGGGCCGGCCACCGCCCGCACGGCTCCACGACCCCCGGGGGTCGGTTTCGAGTACCGGCGCTCACGAGATATCTTGATGTCGAGACGTTGTCGACGTGAAGCGGAGTACTGGTGACTGACTCGACCATTATCTATACGCACACTGACGAGGCCCCGGCCTTGGCAACGTATTCGCTCTTGCCTGTGATCCAGGCGTATGCCTCGACGGCCGGCGTCCGCGTGGAGACCCGCGACATCTCGCTGGGCGGGCGCATCATCGCCAGCTTCCCTGAGCGCCTCGCGGAGAGCCGGCGCATCGACGACGCGCTCGCCGAGCTCGGCAAGCTTGCCAAGACCCCCGAAGCCAACATCGTCAAGCTGCCGAACATCTCGGCCTCGATCCCGCAGCTCAAGGCGGCCATCGCCGAGCTGCAGAAGATCGGCTACGCGCTGCCGGACTACCCGGACGACCCGAAGACCGACGAGGACCGCGACGTCCGCGCCCGGTACGACAAGGTCAAGGGCAGCGCCGTCAACCCGGTGCTGCGCGAGGGCAACTCCGACCGCCGCGCCCCCGCCTCCGTCAAGAACTACGCCAAGGCGCACCCGCACCGCATGGGTGCCTGGACGGCCGACTCGAAGACGAACGTCGCGCACATGGACACCGACGACTTCCGCTCCACCGAGAAGTCCGCCGTCATCGCCAAGGACGGCTCGCTGCGGATCGAGCTGCACGGCGACGACGGCAGCACTACGGTGCTGCGCGAGTCGGTACCCGTGCTCGCCGGCGAGGTCGTGGACGCCTCCGTCATGCGCGTCGCCGCGCTGCGGGAGTTCTTCACCGCGCAGGTCGCCCGCGCCAAGGCCGAGGGCGTGCTGTTCTCGGTGCACCTGAAGGCCACGATGATGAAGGTCTCCGACCCGATCATCTTCGGCCACGTCGTGCGGGCCTTCTTCCCGAAGACGTTCGCCGAGTACGGCCACACGCTCGCCGCGGCGGGCCTGAGCCCGAACGACGGGCTCGGCGGCATCCTCAAGGGCCTGGAGTCGCTGCCCGAGGGCGCGAAGATCAAGGCGTCCTTCGAGGCTGAGCTGGCCGAGGGCCCCGAGCTGGCCATGGTGGACTCCGACCGGGGCATCACCAACCTGCACGTGCCGAGCGATGTCATCGTCGACGCCTCGATGCCGGCGATGATCCGCACCTCCGGCCACATGTGGGGCCCGGACGGCTCGGAGGCCGACACCCTCGCCGTCATCCCCGACAGCAGCTACGCCGGCATCTACCAGGTCGTCATCGACGACTGCCGCGCGCACGGCGCCTACGACCCGGCGACCATGGGCTCGGTCCCGAACGTCGGTCTGATGGCGCAGGCGGCTGAGGAGTACGGCAGCCACGACAAGACCTTCGAGATCCCCACCACCGGCACGGTCCGGGTCGTCGATACCGACGGCAACGCCGTCCTCGAGCAGGCGGTCGGCGCGGGCGACGTGTTCCGCATGTGCCAGACCAAGGACGTGCCGATCCGCGACTGGGTCAAGCTCGCCGTCAAGCGCGCCCGCGCCACCGGCAACCCGACGGTGTTCTGGCTCGACGAGGGCCGCGCGCACGACGCCAACCTGATCGCGAAGGTCAAGGCGTACCTGCCGGAGCACGACACCGACGGTCTGCAGATCGAGATCATGACCCCGGAGCAGGCGACCGCGTTCTCCCTGGAGCGCATCCGCCGCGGCGAGGACACCATCTCCGTTACCGGCAACGTGCTGCGCGACTACCTGACGGACCTCTTCCCGATCCTGGAGCTCGGCACGAGCGCCAAGATGCTCTCCGTGGTCCCGCTGATCAACGGCGGCGGCCTGTTCGAGACGGGCGCCGGCGGCTCCGCGCCCAAGCACGTCCAGCAGCTGCTCAAGGAGAACTACCTCCGCTGGGACAGCCTGGGCGAGTTCCTCGCGCTCGCGGTCAGCTTCGAACACCTGGCGCAGAGCACGGGCAACGCGCGCGCCCAGGTCCTCGCCGACACGCTCGACCGGGCGACCGGCACCTTCCTCAACGAGGACAAGTCGCCGAGCCGCAAGCTCGGCGGCATCGACAACCGCGGCAGCCACTTCTACCTGGCGCTCTACTGGGCCCAGGAGCTGGCCAAGCAGACCGACGACGCGCAGCTGGCCGGCGCGTTCGCGGGTCTCGCCAAGACGCTGGCCGAGCAGGAGCGGACCATCGTCGACGAGCTGATCGCCGTCCAGGGCTCGCCGACCGACATCGGCAGCTACTACCGTCCCGACGACGCCAAGGCCTCGGCCGTGATGCGCCCGTCGAAGACGTTCAACGACGCCATCGCGACGCTCGGCTGACGAGAGCCGCACGGCAAGGCCCGTTGGTCCTGGGAGAAGTCCCCGGGCCAACGGGCCTTCGTGCGTGAGTGCATGACCAGGCGATCGGCTACGAGGACCGGCCGGCGGCGAGGTCCTTCAGCAGCGTCTCGATCGCCGTCAGGCGCGCCTGCAGGGCCTCGACGTCTCCGCGGGTGGCGCTCTGCTGCTCGGGTTTGAGCGTGATGATCAGGTGGCCGTCCGGTTCCAGGCTGCCCGAGGCGACATCCGAGATGGCTTCGCCGTTCTGCATCCGGACCGCGTGCTCGATCTCGCTCGACCGCAGTGCCAGCTCGCGCATGGCCCGCGGTACGAGCTTGCCGTCCTCGATGACGCTGGTCGGGGTCCCTTCCAGCAGCCGTTCCGCGCGGGGGTCGCCGGCCAGCCACCGGTTCACCGCCGCGTTGACGGCGATCAGGGTGAAGGCGCCGATCACCCCGCCGAGGAAGCTGTTGTCCGGCCCGATGATCGCGTTCTGCACGACGTTGGACAGCAGGAAGATCACGACGAAGTCGAAGGTGTTCAGGTTCGCCAGGCCCCGTTTTCCGGCCAGCCGGAACAGGAGCAGGATCAGGGCGTAGACCAGGACGGTGCGGGTGATCTTCTCCGCGATCGACACCTGAACGGACATCAGGTCATGCCACATGACAGCTCCTCGGGGTTGTGACGCTCACCGTGACCCGCCGGTCAGGCAACGCAGAGGGTCACGCTACGCGCCGCCGGCTCCGGCGCACGGGCCTCCCCGTGCGCCGCGCCCGCGTCCTTGCGCCATCGGTCACACGGCGGTCCGCCGCGACTGCTGGCTCGTGCTTCCGGTGTCGGTCTGCTGCACTATGGCCGCGAGGTCGGCGGTGGAGTCACCGGGGATCCAGGAAGGCCATCAGGTCGCAGGACTTCGGAACGTGGCTGCGGGACGAGAGCAGCCGACAGGGCTGACCGGCCGTTAACGGCTGTTCAATGCCCCGTTCTCCAGGAAGCACCTCCGCCATCACTTACAACCATTAAGGTCTCATTCGCACGTTCGAGTACATGGACGGCCTCGGCTGCGCCGGCAACTCCTCCGCCGATTCCGCCGCCACCGGCAACTGGAGCTCCTGAGCATGTATCTCGCGGACCGCTCCGCCCCCAGTGGGGCGACCACCGCGCCGGGCCGTACGCGCGGCCGCCGGTTCCCCGGGGTCTCCTCGGTGGTGTTCGCGCTGGGCGCGGTCAGCCTCATCACCGACATCTCCTCCGAGATGGTCACCGCCGTCCTGCCGCTGTACCTCGTCGTGGGGCTCGGCCTCAGCCCGCTGGGCTTCGGCGCTCTCGACGGTGTCTACAACGGTGTCAGCGCGCTGGTCCAACTCGCGGGCGGCCACCTCGCCGACCGGGTGCGGAACCACAAACTCATAGCCGGGCTCGGCTACGGACTGTCCGCGGTGTGCAAACCGCTGCTGCTCCTCGTGCACAGCCTGGGTCCGCTGGGCGTGGTGCTCGCGCTGGAGCGCACCGGCAAGGGGCTGCGCACCGCCCCGCGCGACGCGATGATCTCCCTGTCCACGCCACCGGAGTTCCAGGGCCGGGCCTTCGGCGTGCACCGGGCGATGGACACCACCGGCGCGGTACTCGGACCCATCGCCGCGTTCCTGATCCTGCGCGCGGCGACCGATGGCTACGACGCCGTCTTCGGCGTCAGCGCCTGCGTGGCCGTACTCGGCGTGCTGGTCCTGATGCTGTTCGTCCCCGGGAAAGTGCGCGCCGGGCAGGCCGAACCGGTGACACCGGACGAGGCTGGGGGTGGGGAGCGGGCCGGGGCCGAGGTCGTGGACAAGCGACCCGTCGACCTTCGCGAGGCGCTGCGCCTGTTGCGCATGCCGCGGCTGCGCGGGCTCGCCGGCTGCGCCGCCCTGCTCGGCCTCACCACCGTCAGCGACGCCTTCGTCTATCTGCTGCTGCAACGCCGTACCGGCATCAGCGAGTACTGGTTCCCGCTGATGCCGCTCGGCACCGCCGCGGTGTTCCTCCTGCTGGCCGTGCCCGTCGGCACGTTGGCCGACCGGGTCGGGCGGCGCGTCGTGTTCCTCGTGGGGCACGCCCTGCTGCTCATCGCGTACACGCTGCTGCTCTGGGCCCCCGACCTGCCGGCCCTGCCCTATCTCGTGCTCGCGCTGCACGGCATGTTCTACGCCGCGACCGACGGTGTGCTGCCGGCCGCGGTCTCCGCCATCGTCCCCGAGCAGTTGCGGGCCAGCGGCCTCGCGCTGGTCGGCACCGGCCAGGCGCTGGCCCGGTTCTGCTGCTCGATCGCCTTCGGCGCGGCCTGGACCGTCTGGGGAGACGGTCCGGCGCTGGCCGGATCCGCGGTGGGCCTGCTCTGCTGCGCGGCCGTCGCGGGCGTGGTGCTGCGGCCGTCGGGCGGCCGCGCGTGATCCGGCACCGTGTACCGACGCCCGCCGCGGTGACGTGTGTACCGACGCTTTCTGTCGCCTCGCAGCTCCCCGCCGCTGCGCCGCCACTCCTGTCCCGACACCCGCACGGATCCCGATGACGCCAAAGCGCCGCCTGCTCATACTCGCCACGGCGGTGCTCCTCGTCGCGGGGCTGGGAATCGGACTGGTCCTGCACGCCGCCTCCCGCGCGGACAAGAAGAACCAGCCACAGGCGGGCGCGGTCGGGACCACCGACCTGTGGAGCGTTCCCGCCGACGGCACCGGCACGCCCCGCCTGCTGATCCCCGGCGCTTCTTCCCCCGCGCCTCTGTAACCATGGCGGACGACCGCGGGACCACCCACGATATGCAGGATGGTTGACGATCGTCGAAATGGCGGCATAGCCTCAGGGGGAGCAGGTCGAGCGTGTGCGTGGCGCGCCGCGATGTCAGTGACACGTGTCTCTTCGCGCCTCGGCCGTAGCTGCCAAGCCTCTGCCGACGCTCGTCGGCCGCCAGGGAAGGAAGCCTCTGATGGTTGGTGCCGGAGACCAGGATGCGCCCGTCGTGGAGTTGTCCACGGGCACGTTGCGCGGCCGCACGGAGGGCGGGGTCGCGGTGTTCAAGGGGGTGCCGTACGCCGAGCCGCCCGTCGGCGACCTGCGGTGGCGTCCGGCCCGGCCGCACCCGGGCTGGAGCGGGACGAGGGATGCGACGGCCTACGGCCCCAGCGCCCCGCAGATGTTCATGGAGGGCGGCGACCCGGTACTCGGCGGCCACGGCTTCCCGCCCTTCGACGAGGACTGCCTGACGCTCAACGTCTGGACGCCGTCCCCCGACACCGCCGGCCGGCCGGTGCTGGTCTGGATCCACGGCGGCGGCTTCGTCTCCGGGTCCGGCTCGCTGCCCAACTACTCCGGTGAGACCTTCGCGCGCAACGGCGACCTCGTGGTGGTGTCCATCAACTACCGCATCGGTCCGCTGGGGTTCCTCTCCTTCGGCTCGGACGCGGACGGGGAGCCCGCCAACTTCTGGCTCACCGACCAGGTCGCCGCGTTGCGCTGGGTGCGGGAGAACATCGTCGAGTTCGGCGGTGACCCCGACAACATCACCGTCGCCGGCCAGTCCGGCGGCGCCATCTCCACGGCGGCGCTCGCCGGCCACCCGGAGGCCAGGACCCTGTTCCACCGCGCCATCCTGCAGAGCCCGCCGTTCGGCCTGCACGTCCCGACCCGCGCCGAAGTCCTGGAACGCACCACCGTCTATCAGGAGATCCTCGGCGCCAAGGACATCGCGGACCTGCGGACCGTGCCCTGGCCGCGGCTGATCGAGGCGGGCGGGGAACTGTTCGGGCGCACGATGCGCTGGGGCTACTGGCCCACACCGTTCCTGCCCGTCATCGACGAGGCGACGATGGACCGGCATCCCGTCGAGACGCTGCTCAACGGCGCCGGGTCCGACATCGACGTGCTGATCGGCTGGACCAGGGAAGAGGCCAACTTCGGCTTCGGGCTCGACGAGAGGTACGCCGCCGCCACCCAGGACCAGGTGGTCAGCAGGGCGGCGGACACCTTCGGTGAGGGGGCGGCGGAGGCGTACGCGGCCTACGCGGCGGCCCGGCCGGGCGCCCGGCCGGTGGACGTGCTGATGGATCTGATCTCGGACGAGCTGTTCCGCGTGCCGAGCGTGAAATTGGCCGAGCGCCGGGCCGCCCAGGGACGTCCGGTGTGGGTGTACCAGTTCGACTTCCCGACCCCGGCGCACGACGGCCGGCTCGGTGCCGCCCACTGCCTGGAACTGCCTTTCACCTTCAACAACTTCGACCAGTGGTCGCACGCGCCCTTCCTGGAGGGGATCCGGCCCGCGGCGCGCGACGGCCTCGCCGCGTCCATGCACCAGGCGTGGATCTCCTTCATCCGCACCGGCGATCCGAACCATGCGGCGCTGCCGGTCTGGGAGCGCTATGACGAGCAGTCCCGTACGACCATGCGTTTCGACTCCGTGATCACGGCCACCGCCGACCTCGCGGGGGACTCGCGGAGATTGCACGGTTCTGCGAGCCGGTGATAACGCGTGTAACCTGATCTCTGAACCTGTGTGCTCCGGGCTGACGTGCCCGTGGGCGCACCACCGGGGAATTGATCAAGGAAGTCATGGCCAAGGACGCTCCCGCTCAGCCGCCACGGACCATCACCAGCGCGGATGTGGCGCGCCTGGCCGGGGTGTCCCGGGCCACGGTGTCCTTCGTGCTCAACGACACCCAGGCGCACCGGGTCAGCGAGAGCACCCGCGCCCGGGTACTGACCGCCGCCGACCAGCTGGGCTACGTCCCGCACGCCGCCGCGCGTTCGCTGCGTGCCGGACGCAGCAATCTGGTGCTGATGCCGTCATCGGTGTCGGCGATCGGCCGGCTGGTCAGCGATTGGGTGGACGATCTGCACAGCGAGCTCGACCGGCGCGGTTACACGGTCGTGCTCCATGCCGGCCGCTTCCCCGACGCCGTCACCGCCGCCCGCGCGTGGGCCGAGCTGCGGCCAGCGGCGGTGTTCGCTCTCTCCGGCGACTCCTTCACCCCGGAAGCGGCCGATCTCCTGCACCGCGCGGGAATCCGCGGGCTGCTGGCGTTCGCCGCCCGTCCGCTGGCCGGTGCCCACACCATCACGTTCGACCACGCGGACATCGGCGCCGCCGCCGTCGACCACCTCGTCGCGCGGGGGCGGAGCAACATCGCCGTGCTGATGCCGCAGGAGCGCGGCCTGAGCGCCTTCGCGGAACCGCGGCTGGCCGGAGCGCAGGGCGTCGCGGCCACGCGCATGGCGACGGTGACCGCCGTGGAGGTGGCGTACACCCAAGACTCCGTGACCCAATTGGCTGTTCGCTGGCGGGAGCTGGGCTTCGACGCGGTGTTCGCCTACAACGACGAGTACGCGGCGCTGCTGATGCACGCCTTCCAGGACGCGGGCATCGGTGTCCCGCAGGATGTGGCCGTGGTCGGCGCGGACGATCTGGTGCTGGCCTCGCTGCAGCGCCCGCCGCTGACTTCCATCCGGCTCAATCTGCCGGGTCCGGGTGTCATCGCCGAGACCCTCCAGCAGCTGATCGAGCACGGAACGGCGGAGCCCGTCGACCCGGTGGACGTCACCCTCATCCACCGGGCGTCCTCCTAGCGTCCGTTCCGGTGCGCAGTCCTACCACTACAGGGCAGGTGCGCAAGTACGACGCGTGGTATCGCCACCCTCGTGGCGCTCACCCTGGCTTAGGTCCGGGACTGTTCAACTTGATCGGCTCCGCCCGCGACGCCGTTGACTTGGGAATTCACTGGTCCAAGTGGCGCCGCGAGCACCAGGCCGAAGCGCGCCGCCACCACGTCAAGCGGCGCCTGCGACCGTCTGTGCACCCGCAAACGGGCCATACCGTTCCTACGTGCCGTCGATCGCCCACACCCGCATCCACCGCCCCGTGCTGGCCGACAAGATCCTCCGACAGGCCCTGAGCGCGGCCCAGTTGGCAGCGCCAGGACGCCTCCGGGTTGCCGGTACCGGCAACCCGGAGAACCCCGTCACCACAGGTCACAAGGCACGTCTTCGTCATCAAGGCACCCGCAGACGGTCACCGATCCCTGTATCCAGTGGATCCAGCTTCAAATCTTGAGCACAAATTCCACACATCCCTCTCTTCAGGCAGGCCCCGAGGGTCTAGACTGACCGTGCTTCACATGGTGGGATACGAGGCGACAAATCATGATCTCCAGGTCACACGTTGCGGGCAGCCGACAGCTGCGTCTCCGCCGCCAGACATGGGCGTGATCAATTCCTGGAGCCCGCGAGGGGGGCTTGGGTGCGGGGAGCACCCGAGGTTTCGACGGGTTCCCGCGCACCTTGAGAGTCCGGCAGGACAAGTGAGTCCGCTGTTGTCAGGGTGGGTTGTTCAAGTAGCTCTGAAATAGCCCGGGATGTCATGCGGGCGGGGGCCTCCCGAGAGGAGGAACAGTGCGGCAGCGCGGGGGGCGGGGGCCTCCCGAGGGGAGCAACAGTGCGGGGGGCGGGGGCCTCCCGGGGGGAGGAACAGTGTTGGGCGAACACGTCGAGCCACTGGGGACCTGGGGGGTTCTGTGCGGCAAGGGGGATTAGTCAGCCCGTTTCCGTCGGCGCGCGGGCGTCTGGCGAACGGAGCGATCAGACAGCCCGCGATCGCGCTCGTCACCATGACCGCGCGGTATCTGCTCCGCCTCGGATTGCACAAACCGCGGAATGAAGGACGGTGCCTGAGACCGGTGCTCGCTGCCGGGAGCCTGGCCACCGTGCGCGACCTGATCACCCGAACCCGCAAGTTCCCGCACCTCGGCTGGCGGGTGGAGGCGGTGTGCACGACGGACGGTCTCGTGCTCGACGGTGACCAACTGGACGGAGTGCCGGTCGTCGGCCGGCTGACGGACGTCGCGGGCCACGTCCGCCGCGACGGCTACCGGGTCGTCGCGGTCACACCGGACCCGCACTGGTCACCGGAGCGGCTGCAGCGGCTGGCCTGCGGGGGGCGCCGTCCCGTCGGCGCACGGACCGCAGGCCGAATGGTCGGCGCACGGACAGCAGGCCGAAAGGGCCTGCCCGGGGGGAGGAACGGGACATGAGAGTAAGCGTCTTTGGGCTCGGCTACGTGGGCTGCGTGTCGGCCGCGTGCCTGGCCAGCCTGGGTCACGAGGTCATCGGGGTGGACGTGAGCCAGGTGAAGGTCGACCTGGTCAACGACGGCAAGGCCCCGGTGGTCGAGGAGCGGATCGGCGAGCTCATCGCCGAGGCTGTGCGGACCGGAGCGTTAAGCGCCACCGGCGACGTCCGCGAGGCGATCATGGGCAGCGAGGTGTCGCTGGTCTGCGTGGGCACGCCGTCGGAGCCCAACGGCAGCCTGTGCACCACGTACTTGGAGCGGGTCACCGAGCAGATCGGTGCTGCGGTGGCCGAGCGGGGTGGGCGGCAGACCGTCGTGTTCCGCAGCACCATGCTCCCGGGCACCTGCCTGAACCTGCTGGTACCGATCCTGGAGAAGTACGTCGGCGGCACGGCCGGGGTGGACTTCGGGGTCGCGGTCAACCCGGAGTTCCTGCGCGAGGGCACGAGCGTGCGGGACTTCTTCGACCCGCCCAAGACCGTCATCGGCGAGCTCGACCCGGCAAGCGGGGACGTGGTGGCGGCGCTGTACGACGGAGTGCCCGGCGAGGTGTTCCGGGTGCCGATCCCGACGGCCGAGGCGATCAAGTACGCGGACAACGCGTTCCACGGACTCAAGATCGGCTTCGCGAACGAGCTGGGCGCGGTGTGCCAGGCTCTCGGGGTGGACTCGCACCAGGTGATGGACGTGTTCCTGGCCGACCGCAAGCTGAACATCAGCCCCGCCTACCTGCGACCGGGCTTCGCCTTCGGTGGCTCCTGCCTGCCCAAGGACCTGCGCAGTCTGGTCCACGCTGCACGGCGGGCCGACGTCTCGGTGCCCATCCTCGCCCACGTACTGCCCTCCAACTCCGACCATCTGCAGCGCGCGGTGGAGCTCGTCGAGCGCACCGGCAAGCGTCGGGTGGGTCTGTTCGGTCTTTCCTTCAAGCCCGGCACCGACGACCTCCGCGAGAGCCCGCTCGTCGAGCTGGCGGAGAGACTCTTCGGCAAGGGTTACGACCTGCGGATCTACGACCCCAACGTGAACCTCTCCCGGCTGCTCGGCGCGAACCGCGAGTACATCGAGAACCGGCTGCCGCACCTCGCACAGCTGCTCGCCGGCTCCGTCGGCGAGGTGCTGGAGCACGCCGAGGTGTGCCTGGTGGGAACCGGGGATCCGGACGTGCTTTCGGCGCTGCCCCATGGCGAAGGACCGGTGCTCATCGACCTCATCCACCTTCCCGACGCCGACGCGCGCCGGGCCGAACCAGGGTACGTGGGCCTTGCTTGGTGACGCGGTCAGCGGCGACGGGACGGCCCGTCGCGCGCTGATCCTGGTGGAGAACCTGTCGGTGCCGTTCGACCGGCGGGTGTGGCAGGAGTGCACGACGCTGCGCGACGCGGGCTGGACGGTGCACGTCATCTGCCCCCAAGGGACAAAGCGGGACACCGAGGCGGAGGCGGAGATCGACGGGGTGCGGATCCACCGCTACCCGTTGCGCGCGGCCACCGGAGGGCC
This sequence comes from Streptomyces sp. NPDC045021, assembly GCF_056432645.1. NCBI lineage: Bacteria > Bacillati > Actinomycetota > Actinomycetes > Kitasatosporales > Streptomycetaceae > Streptomyces > Streptomyces sp. NPDC045021. The sequence continues at coordinate 936,285 of NZ_JBWKIQ010000001.1, read as the reverse complement.
GGCAGGCTACCTGCGGGAGTACGGATCGGCGTTGTGGCACACGTTCCGGCTAGCCCGCAAGGTCGGCCCGGTCGACGTGGTCCACGCCTGCAACCCGCCCGACCTGCTGTTCCTGCCGGCACTGTGGCTGAAGCGGCGCGGGGCACGGTTCGTCTTCGACCAGCACGACCTGGTACCGGAGCTGTACCTCTCCCGGTTCGACCGCGGCGAGGATCTGCTCTACCGCGCCGTGTGCGCGCTGGAACGGCGGACCTACCGGGCCGCGGACGTCGTGCTCGCCACGAACGAGAGCTACCGGGACGTCGCACTGCGCCGTGGCGGCCGCCAACCGGCGGACGTCTTCGTGGTGCGCAGCGCGCCCCAGACCGACCGGTTCCAACCGGTACCGCCCGAGCCGGAGTTGAAGAACGGCAAGCCCCATCTGCTGTGCTACCTCGGCGTCATGGGCCCGCAGGACGGCGTCGACTACGCCTTGCGGGCCCTCGCGAAGCTGCGCGACGAGCTCGGGCGGACCGACTGGCACGCCGTGTTCGTCGGTTCCGGCGACGCCTTCGACGCGATGGTGGAGCTGTCCCGGCAGCTCGGGCTGTCCGATCAGGTGGAGTTCACCGGGCGCATTCCGGACGCCGACCTGGTGCGCTACCTGTCCACCGCGGACGTGTGCCTCTCCCCCGACCCGCGCAATCCGCTCAACGACGTGTCGACCATGAACAAGGTCCTGGAGTACATGGCGATGGGCCGGCCGATCATCTCGTTCGACCTCCGGGAGGCGCGGGTCTCCGCCGGTGACGCCGCCCTCTACGCGCCCGCCAATGACGAGGCCGAATTCGCCAAGCTCATCGCGCTGCTCCTTGACGATCCGGAGAAGCGGGCCCAGATGGGCAAGATCGGCCAGGAGCGGATCAGCGGACAGCTTTCCTGGCGGAACTCGCAAGCGTCGCTGCTCGCCGCCTACGCCGCTGCGTGCCGTGACCACACCCCGGTGTCGGCGGGCGACCCAGTCCGCACAGGGAAGAGGCAGCACCGTTGAGCGATGACACGATCCGCCTGGTCACGATCGGGTGGATTCTCCGTCGACGGTGGCGGCTTCTCGCCGTCCTCGCCCTGGTGGGCGCGCTCGTCGGCTACGGCACCTCGGTGCTGTTCCCGCCGCGGTACACGACGTCGGCATCGGTACTGCTGCCAGGACAGTGGGAAGAGCGCGAGCTCCTGACTCAGGTGGATATTGCGACCAGTTCGACGGTGGTCGACCGCGCGGCCGCCGCTCTCGACTGGAGCAAAGTCAGCGGCACCGAGCTGCGGGATCGGGTGAGCGCCAAGGCCGCCGACGGGAACATCATCAAGATCTCGGGAACGGCCGACACCCCGGAGCACGCGCAGCAGCTCTCCGACCGGATGGCCCAGCAATTCGTCAAATTCGCCGCGCGGATCGCAGGCGGCAGCACCGACCCCGACGCGGCTACCGGGATCGAGGCACTGCGGCAGAAAGTGGTGGAGACCAACCGCCGCATCACCGACCTGGCCAATGCGGCCGATCCGGGGCAGACCGTGGAGAGCGTGCAGGCCCGCACCGACCTCGAGAAGCTCCGCACCTCGCTGGAGGAGGCCATGACGAAGCTGGACCAGGCCGACCCGGCGACCAACAAGGCCGGCATGGTCGTCATGGGGCCGGCGGCCCGGCCGACCGGTGAGGCGCCGCCGACGAGGATGCAGCTCATCGTCGCCGGGGCGCTGCTGTTCTTCCTGCTGGCGGTCATCGGCCATCTCGTCGCCGCACGGGTGAATCGCCGACTGCGCACCGAACCGCAGATCGCCGCGGCGCTGGGCTCGACGCTCCTCGGCACCGTCGACGTGCCTGGTGAACGGCGCGCGCACCAGCCAGCAGGCCGTGGCCCGCGAGCCCGGATCCGCCGACTCCTTGGCGTCGACACCCGGTGGGACATACCGACCCCGCCGAGGTCCGGCGACGAGGCCGGCACGCGGATCCGCTACCGGCGGGTGTGCGCTCGCCTCCGGGACCAGCTGCCGGCCCCCCGGCGGCTGCTGGTTGTCGTACCGGACGGCGACGAGATCGCCCGCCGGGCCGCCGTGCAGCTCGTCGCCGAGGCCCAGGACGATCCGCTGCTGCGGGTGGTGGAGGTCGCGGTGGATCGGCCGACAGTGCCGGACCGCGACACCGAGTCCGGTGCCCTGGTCGTGCTCAGCGCGGGCAGCTGGACCGCTGAGGAGCTCGCCGGCATCGCCGAGGCGTGTGCGGACGGCAGGCATGAGGTTGTCGGCATCGTCGTCGCCGGCACGGTCCGGGCCCGTCCGACGCCATCCGCCGGCCACCCTCCGGACAACGCCACTGTGGCGCTCGCGGTTCACGGTCACGCGACGGGAGGTTCGGTGTGACGACGAGCACGACTTCGGAGTCGTCGGCAGCCACTCCGCTCCTTGACCTGCAGGCACTGGTGGTCGCGGTGCGCAGGCGCCGCCGCCTCTGGTGCTCCCTGGCGCTCCTGGGGCTGCTGCTCGGCGCGGCGGTGGCGGTCCTGCAGCCGCCGCCGCCGGCCGCGGTGACCAAGGTGCTGGTCGCGCATCAGGGGGACCAGCCGAACGACCCCGGAACGCTGATCCGCACCGACGTCGCGCTGCTGCAAACCACGCGAATCGCCGGTAAGGCCCTGCAGTCCCTCGACTCCCCTGAAAAACCAGAGGACTTCATGCGGGACTACGCGGGTGTCGGTTTGACCAACAACCTGCTGCAGATCGATGTGACAGGTGACAGCGACGCGGAAGCGGTGGCCCGCGCCAAGGCGCTGGCCGACGCGTTCGTCTCGGACCATGTGTCGCGGATTCAGGAAGCCGCGAACGCCGAGTCCAAGGCCCTGCTCGACCAGCGTGACCGCATGCGGGAGGAACTCGCCAAGGTCAACAAGGCGATCGGAAACGGATCGCCGAAGAGTGGGCCGACGGCGTCGGCGGACCTGGAGTCGCTCTTCGCCCGCCGGGCCGAGCTCACCTCGCGGATCACCGATTTCGGCCAGCGCGCCGCGGAGGCACGCATCGGCACGCCCCAGCTCGTCGCCGGCACACAGATCGTGGACGCCCCGCGCGCGGTGCAGCACTCCCTGCCCAGGGCCGCTGCCACCAACGCCGCGATCGGGCTCGTCCTCGGGCTCGTCCTCGGGCTCGCGGTGGCCGCGGTCGGCACGGTGGTGGCGGACCGCCCCGTGCTGCGCCGGGACATCGCGGCGAACCTGGGCGCCTCGGTCATCGCGGAGCTGCCCCGCCGGTCGGGCAGGCGGTGGCAGCGCCGACGGACCCGGGCGGCCCGCGAACGGCTCACCGCGACCCTGGCCCGTACCGTGCGCGGCTCCGCGGAACCGGTGTCGCTGCTGGAACTGGGCTGTGCGCGCAGCACGAGCGTGATCTCCCTGGACCTCGCCAAGGCACTGATGGCGGAGGGGCCAGTGGTCATCATCGATGGACTGCCCGGCCTGCAGCTCGCAGGCCGCCGCCCGAAGCCGGGAGACCCGACCGTGGTCAGCGGCGAGCGTGCCGAGGCCGCGTCGCATCAGGAGCGCCGACTCGGTGTCGGCTCGGTGGCCCCCGGCACGGCGTGGACCGGCCTCCCGGACCTCGGTACCCAGACCGTGCTCGTCGTGCGTGCCGGGCACGGCAGCACCGCATGGCTGCACACCGTGGCGCGGCAACTCGCGGACCTGCTCATTCCGGTGATCGGTGTGGTGCTGATCGACCCCGATCCGCGGGACAGGACCGACGGCACCCTGTGGGACGGGCTGCACACCGCGCTGCGCGGTCACAACGAGCGGCTGGCCCGGCAGAACGCGACGGGCCGACTGCTGACGGAGCGGCCGTCATGGGCCGTACGAGTCCCGGACAGCGACCAGGAGGCACGGTAAGACATGTGCGGCATAGCAGGCACGTACCGATGGCCGGACGGGAAGGTCGTGACCGACCGGCTCACCGATACCCTCGCCCACCGCGGTCCTGACGGGGCGGGCCGGTACGGCCACCCCGTCGGTGACGGCGAAGTGCACCTGGGGCACCGCCGGCTGGCCATTATCGACCTGTCCGAGACCGGCGCCCAGCCGATGGTCTCGGACGGCCTCGTCCTGACGTACAACGGCGAGCTGTACAACGCGCCCGAGCTGCGCGGCGAACTGGCAGCCGCCGGGGTGCGCTTCCGCGGTACCTCCGACACCGAGGTGCTGCTTGAGGCCTGGCGGCGCTGGGGCACGGACTGCCTGCCCCGGCTGCGCGGCATGTTCGCGTTCGGGATCTTCGACGAGCGAACCGGTGAACTGGTGCTGGCCCGCGACCAGTTGGGCATCAAGCCGCTGTTCCTGCTCCGGCGCGGTGCGGGCCTGGTGTTCGCCTCCGAGCTCAAGGCGCTCGCCGCCGCCACCGGCGATTCGCTGCAGGTGGACGATGCGGCGCTGGTGGCCTCGCTGCTGTACTACTGGGTGCCGGACTCACGGTGCGCGTTCCGCGAAGTGGAGAAGCTGCCGCCGGGGAGCTGGCTGAGGTGCCGGCCCGACGGCCGGGTGGAGCGCGGCCGGTACTGGAACCTGCGGGACGTCGCCGCCGAGGGCCGGGAGCGGGCCCGGAGCGGCGAGCGGCCGGATATCGCTGCCGTCGTCGAGGAGTCGACTCGACGCCACCTGCTCTCCGACGTACCCGTGGCGACCTTCCTCTCCGGCGGTCTCGACTCCAGCTACCTGACCGCCCTGGCGGCCCGCGACCAACCCGGGATCTCCGCCTACACGATCGGGTTCCGCGCCGAGGACGCCAAGTTCGAGGCGATGCCGGACGACCTTCGCTATGCCCGGCAGGTGGCCGAGCGGTTCGGCGTCGACCTGCACGAGATCGAGATCGCTCCGAACGTGCTGGACCTGCTGCCGCAGATGACGTACCACCTGGACGAGCCGATCGGCGACCCCGCCGCGATCAACACGTTCCTGATCTGCGAGGCCGCCCGGGAGGCCGGGGTCAAGGTGATGCTCTCGGGGATGGGTGCCGACGAGCTGTTCGCCGGGTACCGCAAGCACCTGGCCAACCTGCTCGCGCTGCGCTACCAGCGCGTCCCGCGGCCCCTGCGGCGCGGCCTGTCCAGGGCCGTGGACCGGCTGCCGGTCGCCACGGCCCGCCGGGGGTACCGGTCGGTGCGCTTCGCGAAGCGGTTCCTTTCCTTCGCCGATCTGCCGGAGGAGACCGCGTTCCGGCGCAGCTACACCATGTACGACCGGGACGAACTGCTCGCCCTGGTCAATCCGGACCTGGCCGGGACGGTCGACGACGTGCTGACCGAGCACGCGGACATCTACCAGGACAACGAACTCGACGACTTCGTCAACCGCATGTGCCTGGGCGACGCCCGGATGTTCCTGCCGGGCCTGAACCTCGCCTATACGGACCGCTCCAGCATGGCCGCGTCGACCGAGGTGCGGGTGCCGTACGTGGACGTCGAGGTGGTCAAGGCGGCGTTCGCCGTGCCCGGCGATCGCAAGATCGTCGGACGGCAGGGCAAGGCTGTCCTCAAGGAGGCGGCCACCTCGATCCTGCCCCGGGAGATCGCATACCGGCCCAAGGGCCTGTTCAGCGCCCCGCTGCGGGCCTGGATGAGCCGGGATCTGGCACCGCTGGTGCGCGAGGTGGTGAACGACGGCGTGCTCGTCAGTTCCGGGATCCTGCGCCGCGACGCGCTGGCGCGGATGGTCGCCGCGGACGCCGCCGGGCAGCGGGATTTCTCCAAGCATCTGTGGCATGTGCTGACCCTTGAGTACTGGTATCGCGGCGCGACCTCCGGCTCCGGCCGGACCCACCCCTGACAGCGTAGAAACAAGAGGAGTTCGGGTGAAGCAGGTTGTGCAGAACTACAAGAGCGGCGAGTTGGCGCTGCTCGACGTACCGGTGCCGGGGTGCAAGCCGGGCGGTGTGCTGGTCCGCAGCGCTTACTCGCTGATATCCACCGGGACCGAGCTGATGAAGGTGTCCGAGGCCGGCCTGTCGATGGTGGGCAAGGCCCGCTCCCGTCCCGACCAGGTGGCCAAGGTGATGCAGAGCGTGGCCACCAACGGGGTGCCCGCCACCTACCGCAAGGTGATGGGCAAGCTGGACTCCTACACACCGTTGGGCTACTCGCTGTGCGGGGTGGTCGAGGAGGTCGGCACCGGGATCGACGATGTGAAGGTCGGCGACCTCGTGGCCTGCGCCGGCAATGAGCACGCGCTGCACGCCGAGCTGAACTGGGTGCCGAAGAACCTCTACGCCCGGGTGCCGGACGGCCTCGCGCCGCGGCACGCGGCCTTCGGCACCGTCGGGTCGATCGCGATGCAGGGCGTCCGCCGCGGCGAGCCACAGCTCGGCGACGTGGCGCTGGTCATCGGCCTCGGGCTGATCGGGCAGCTGGTGGTGCAGTTGCTCACCGCCTCGGGAGTCCGCGTCGTCGGCGTCGACCCCGACCCGGTGCGCTGCGAGCTCGCCGAGCGCCTGGGCGCCGCGGCCTGCGGCGATCCCTCGTCCGCGGCCGTGGAAGCCGCCGTCGCCGAGCTCACCGACGGGCACGGCGTGGACCAGGTGTACCTGGCCGCCGGCGGCGGTACCAACCAACCCGTCGAGTTGGCCGCCCGGTTGAGCCGGGACCGCGGCCGGGTCGTCGACATCGGCAAGTGCCGCCTGGACCTGCCGTGGAACGCGTACTACGAGAAAGAGCTCGACGTCCGGTTCTCCCGCAGTTACGGCCCCGGGCGCTACGACCCGGAGTACGAGCTGGAGGGGCGCGACTACCCGATCGGCTACGTGCGCTGGACCGAGCGCCGCAACCTGGCGTCTTTCCTCGATCTCCTTGCCCGCGGCCGCATCGACGTGGAGCCCCTGGTCTCCCACATCTCCGACTTCGATGACGCCGTCGAGACGTACCAGCGTCTGAAGGACGGCGACCTGAAGGCCGTGGCCGTGCTGTTCCGGTACCCCGAACAGAAGGAGGAAGCGCAGGCCCCGGCGGTGACCGTGCCCGCGGTGCGACGCAGCGACAAGGCGCCCACCACGGCCGGGTCACCCAAGGCGCAGGTGCGCCTTGCGTTCGTCGGCGCGGGAAACTACGCGACGTCGATGCTGCTGCCGCACCTGGCACAGCGCGACGGCGTCGAGTTGTCCACGGTCGTCACCACGACGGCGCTGTCCGCGGCCAACGCGCAGCGGAAGTTCGGCTTCGCCGAGGCGACCACCGATCTCGACGCCGTGCTCGGCGACCCGTCCATCGACGCGGTGTTCGTGGTCACCCGGCACAGCTCGCACGCCGAACTGACCCGAAGGGCACTGCTGGCAGGCAAGGCGGTGTTCGTCGAGAAGCCCCTGGCCCTCACCGAGGACGAGCTGGCAGGCGTGCTCGCGGCGGTGGAGGAATCCGGCAACGACCGGCTGCAGGTGGGCTTCAACCGCCGGTTCGCGCCGCTGCTGCAGGAGGCCAGCAATCGGTTCGGCGCCAGGACCGGTCCTGCGAGCCTCCGCTACCTGGTCAACGCAGGTCGGCTGCAGCACGGCAGCTGGTACCTCCAACAGGGCGCCGAGGGCTCGCGGTTCGCCGGTGAGGGCGGGCATTTCATCGACACGGCGAGCTGGCTGCTCGCGGCCGACCCGGTCTCGGTGTACGCGGTCGCCACGTCCGGCAACGAGGACCTGCAGGTCGTGCTGCGCTACCCGGACGGGTCCACCGCCACCATCAGCTACATCACCACCGGCCCGCCCGGCTTCCCCAAGGAGACGCTGGACCTGATCGCGGACGGCAAGGTGCTGCGGCTCGACGACTTCGTCCGTGCCTCGGTATACGGCCGTAAGCGGTGGGTCAGTTCGCGGCTGCCCAAGGCCCGGGACAAGGGCCAGTCCGCCGAGCTGGCCGCGTTCATCAAGGCCGTGCGGACCGGCGGGCCGATGCCGGTGCCGCTGGAGTCGCTGGTCGCCACCACGGCGGCCACCCTCGCCGTGCGCGCCAGCCTGGTCGGCGGCGCGCCGGTGACGTTGACGAGGGCCCGATGACCATGAGCGCGGGCTGGTACCTGCGGCGGTTGTCCCGGATGGGACCGCGAGAGGTCGGCGGCCGGGCGGGCGACGCGGTGCGCAGGCGGCGGTGGCGGTCGGCGCTGCCGGACTGCCCGAGCGTGACCGGCGCCCGGTTCACCGCGGTACTGCCCGCCGGGACGATCGCCGCAGTGCCACCGGACGCCGCGAAACGTCTCATCGCCGAGGCGGACCGGCTGATGGACGGGCACGCCGAGTACTTCGGGGTGGACCGCGACGACCTGGCCGACCCGGACTGGTCGTACGACCCGAAGACCGGGCGACGGGCTCCGTCCGGTTACGCCTTCGACGTGCCGTACCGGAACGAGGACGCGGTCGGGGACATCAAGCAGATCTGGGAGCTGTCCCGGCACCAGTACCTCACCGTGCTCGCCGCCGCCTACGCGATCACCGGGAACGAGCGGTACGCCGAGCGAGTGGCCGAGCACCTGCGGTCCTGGTGGACGGCCAACCCACCGCTGCGTGGCGTGCACTGGATCAGCGGCATCGAGCTGGGGATCCGGCTGTTGTCCTGGGTGTGGATCCGCCGGCTGCTCGACGGCTGGCCGGGCGCGGCCGGTCTTTTCGAGCGCAACCCGGTTGCGCTGAACCAGATATGGCACCACCAGCGCTGGCTGGCCGCCTTCCCCAGCCGGGGGTCCTCGGCGAACAACCACGTCATCGCCGAGACCGCCGGGCAGCTCGCCGGGGCCTGCGCATTCGGGTGGTTCCCCTCATCGGCGCGCTGGCGAGCCGACGCGCTGCGGTCGCTGGAGCGGCAGCTGCGAAGCAACACCTTCCCCTCCGGCCTCAACCGCGAGTTGGCCACCGAGTATCACGGACTCGTCCTTGAACTCGGCCTGGCCGCGGTGGCCGAGGCGGATGCCGCCGACGTGCCGGTCCCCGCGTCGATCCGGCTGGTGCTGCTGCGGATGACCGACGCGCTCGCGGCCGTCGTGGACGGCCGGCTGCGGCCGCCGCGCCAGGGGGACGCGGACGACGGGCACGGTCTGGTCGTGGACGGCGCGGGCACCGACCGCTGGGCCTCGCTCCTTGCCACCGGGGACGCCGTGTTCGGCCGACTCGACTGGTGGCCGACGGTGTCCGACACCGATGTGCGCACCCGGCTCCTTGCCGCGCTCATCCGGCCGTACGCGGAAGAGGGAACCGCACCGGCCGTGACCCGCCCTCCAAGCCGACCGGCCCACTTCGCCGACGCGGGGCTCACCATCCTGCGCGGTCCGGAGGAGATCTGGTGCCGCTGCGACGGCGGTCCGCACGGGTTCCTGTCCATCGCCGCGCATGGCCACGCGGACGCGCTGTCCGTGGAGGTCCGGCACGACGGGGTCGACGTGCTCGCCGACCCGGGGACGTACTGCTACCACGGACAGCCCCAGTGGCGGCAGTACTTCCGGTCGACCCTCGGCCACAACACCCTGCAACTGGACGGCGGTGACCAGTCCGTCTCCGGCGGGCCGTTCCTGTGGACCCGGCATGCCCGCAGCCGCGTCCTTGTCGCGGACACATCCAGCGAAGGTGTGGCCCGCTGGAGCGCCGAGCACGACGGTTACCAGCGCTCCGTGCACCGCCGCCGGGTGGAACTGACCGCCGCAACCAAGGAGTTGCGGGTGGTTGACGAGGTGCGCGGCCCGCGCCGGGCCGTGCGCCTGGCGTTCCACCTCGGCCCGGCGATCGCCGCGGACCTGGTGGGGAACCGGGCCGTGCTCACCTGGACCGGGGACGGCGAGGACCGCTCCGCGGTGCTCGACCTGCCCGGGCAGCTGAGTTGGCGGGCGCATCGCGGCGAGAGCGACCCGCCGCTGGGCTGGTACTCCGCCGGCTTCGGGCGCAAGGAACCCACCACCACGCTGGTCGGCACCGGCTTCGCCGACGGCACCGCGCTGTTGGAGGAGTTCACCACCGTACTCACGTTCCGCGGGCGGGAGAACGCGTGGTGATCAAGAGGCGGCACCGGGCGCTGTCGACGGCGCCGCTGGTACTGGTCCTGCTGGCGGCGACGGGCTGTGAGAGCACGCCGGGCGCGCGGCCGGAGCCGGCCGCCGCGCCATCCACGTCGGTGGCCCAACCCGTGACCCAGGTGTGCGCCAAGCCCCCGGCCGGGCCGGCGGAGGCGCCGGCGGGCGCGGTCGCGGTCGACCCCGCAGTGGTCGGTGACCTGGCTGCGAAGACCAAAAGCAGCCCCCCGAACACCACGTTCTGGCTTCGGCCGGGGACGCACAAGCTCGACCCGGACCGCTACGCCCAGGTCGTCCCCAAGCAGGGGAACCGCTACCTCGGTGCGCCGGGCGCGGTGCTCGACGGCCGCAAGACCAACCAGTACGCGTTCAGCGGTACCGCCGGCAACGTCACCGTTCAATACCTGACCGTGCAGAATTTCGTCGCGCCGCCGGATGAGGGCGTGGTCAACCACGACTCGGCCGACGGATGGCTGATCGAGCACTCGACCATCCAGTACAACTCCGGCGCCGGGCTGATGGCCGGTGCCCGCCAGCAGGTCCGCGCCAACTGCCTGCGCAACAACGGGCAGTACGGAATGAACGCGTACAAGTCCGGTGGCTCCATCAGCGGCCTGGTGGTCGAGGGCAACGAGATCGTCGGCAACAACACCGGCGACTGGGAGCGGCGGAAGGAAGGCTGCGGCTGCACCGGAGGCATCAAGTTCTGGGCCGTCAACGGCGCCGACATACGCGGCAACTGGGTGCACGACAACCGCGGACCCGGGTTGTGGGCGGACACCAACAACAACGACTTCCGCATCGAGGACAACGTGCTGGAGGCCAACGACGGTGCCGCGCTGATCTACGAGACCAGCTACAACGCGGTCATCCGGAAGAACACGATCCGGCGGAACAACTGGGTCGAGGGCCGCAAGTACGCCGACCGCGGCGACACCTTCCCGTTCGCGACCGTCTACGTGTCCGAGTCCGGCGGCGAACCACGGGTCCGAGCCCGTACGGACAAGATCGAGATCTACCAGAACGTGCTGGAGAACAACTGGTCCGGGATCACCCTGTGGGAAAACGCTGACCGGTTCTGCAACAGCCCGGCCAACACCTCGTCCGGTGACTGCACGTTGCTGGTGAAGAAAACCGACCTCTGCGCACGGCCGGCGATCGCCACCGCACCGCTCTACGCCGACTGCCGGTGGAAGACCCAGCGGGTGGACATCCACGAGAACCGCTTCGTGCTGGACACGTCCGTCGTCCAGTGCACGGTGAAGTGCGACCGCATGGCGGTTCTCGCCAACTACGGCACCTATCCGGACTGGTCGCCGTACCAGGGCGAACGGGTCGCCGAGGCGATCACCGGCAAGCAGAACAACCGCTGGCACGACAACGTCTACATCGGACCGTGGAAGTTCGTCGCCCACGACCCGAGCCGGGTGCTCGACTTCGGGCAGTGGCAGGGCACGCCGTACCAGCAGGACACGGGCAGCACCCTCCGCGCACAGGGCGGTGGTTGAGATGAGCCCGGACCACACAGAGCACACGTCGAAGATCGTCGGGACGGTCTGGGGGCTGCTGATCCTCAACACGCTCGGCTCCACCGGGGCGAAGACCATCATCCCGCTGCCCCGCTCCCTCATCCAGATGGTCACCATGGGCGCGCTGGTCGCCGCGTTCGCGCTGGCGCTCGCAGGTAATCTCCAGTTGCGCATCCGGCCCAGCGCCTTCGTGTTCCTGCTCACCCTGCTCCTTGTGCCGAGCATGATCTCCAGCGCGAGCCTGGAGTCCGGGTCGGGCGCGCTGTTCCGCTGCGCCCGGCTTGCTCTGTTCATCGGCACGCTGTGGCTGCTCAGCCGCTGGTGGGACGGCGGCCTGACGTTCGTACGGCACCACATCCGGATCTACTTCGCGGTGCTCGGGTCGGTGGCCGTCGGCCTGGTCGCCTCACCGGGAGCGGCCATGCCCGGGCTCTACGGCGGGCGGCTTGTCGGCGCGTTGTGGCCGCTCACCCCGCCGCAGATCGGACAGTACGCCGCAGTGATCATCGGGCTCACCGTGCTGCTCGTACTGGGGCACCGGATCGACAGGGGCAGCGCGGCGGTAGTCATCGTGCCGTCACTCATCCTGCTCGCGCTGACCCATACCCGGACGGCCACGCTCGGCCTGCTCATCGGGCTGGTGCTGGCGATCGGCTCGCTCGTCCTGACCAGCGCTGCCGCCCGCCGGTTCTTCGGCTGGACGGTGGTGATCGCCACGGTGACCGCGGTGGGGTTCAGCTCCGCGCTGCAGGCGTGGTTCCTGCGCGGACAGGACAAGGAGAACTTCTCCAACCTCACCGGTCGGGCCAAGGTCTGGGACGCCCTGCTGGCAGCCCCCCGGACGAGCTCGGAGCAGTGGTTCGGCATGGGCCTGGGCGACAAGTCGTTCGGCGGCCTGCCGATCGACAACAGCTGGCTGGCCGTTTACAACGAGCAGGGTCTGACCGGCGTCGCCCTGGTAGCGGCGATCATCATCGTGCTCGGCGGCGTCGCGTTGCTGCGGCCACCGTCGCTGTCGAGGGCCTGCGCGATCTTCCTGATCAGCTACTGCGCGATCGCGTCGTACACCGAGGCCGGGCTTGGCGACGCCTCGCCGTATCTGCTGCATCTGGCCGTGGCCGCCTCGCTGCTTGCGGCACCTGCCGCGGTCACTCCCCGCTCCACGCCCCAAGTCCCTCGACGGCACATACCGCGATGGGCCCAGAGATCGGAGGTGATCTGAGCATGCATGTCCTCGTGTTGCACAACCGCTACGCCTCGGCGCAGCCGAGCGGCGAGAACAAGGTCGTTGACCAGGAGGTGGCTCTGCTGCGCGAGGCCGGCCACCGGGTCGAGGTGTTCGAGCGGCGCAGCGACGACATCGCCACCCTGTCCCTGCTCGCCAAGGTCGCCCTGCCGCTGCTCGTGCCGTGGAACCCGGCGGTCCGCTCGGAGCTCGCCGCCCGGCTTCGCACCTCACGCCCTGACGTGGTGCACGTCCACAACGTCTTCCCGCTCCTGTCGCCCGCGGTGCTTGCCGCCTGCGCCGACGCCGGTGTGCCCGTCGTCGCCACGCTGCACAACTACACCCAGGTCTGCCCGCCCGGCACGCTGCAGCGGGACGGCCGGCCGTGCACCGAGTGCGTCGGGTCGGCGCCGCTGCCCGCCGTACGGCACGGCTGCTACCGGAACTCCCGGCTTGCGACGGTGCCGCTCGCGGTCAGCCTCTCGGTCAACCGGCGGCGGTGGTGGTCCGGCGTGGAGCGGTTCTTCTGCATCTCCGCTGCGCAGCGCGATGTCCTGGTGCGGGCCGGCATGCCGGCCGAACGGCTGGCGGTGAAGCACAACTTCGTGCCGGACCCGGACGCCCGCCGAGCGGGCGACGGCGAGCATCTGCTCTATCTCGGGCGGCTCGCGGAGGCCAAGGGCGTGCGGCTGCTCATGGCCGCGTGGGACGAGATCGCCGCCGGCGGCGGTGTGGGCGTGCCGCTCGTGGTCGCCGGCACGGGGCCGCTGGAGCCAGAGGTGACCGCCTGGGCGGCGGGCCGGGACGACGTGCGGTACGTCGGCCTGTATGACGCGGAGGAGTGCCGGCAGGCCATCGCGCGTTCGGTCGCCGTGGTGGCTCCCTCGACGTGGCTGGAAGCGTTCGGCCTGGTGGTCGTGGAGGCGATGGCGGCCGGGGTCCCGGCCGTCGCCGCCGGTCACGGCGCCTTCGTCGAACTCGTCGAGGACGGGGTGACCGGGCTGCTGCACCGGCCGGGCGAGCCCGCCTCGCTCGCGTCCTGCATACGCCGGATCGCGGCCGAGCCGGCCCGCAACCAGGAGATGGGCCAGGCGGCCCGGCGCCGTTACGAGCAGGGCTTCAGCCCGGCCGTCGGTCTCGAGCGCCTGGTGGAGGAGTACCGATCCGCGATCGCGGATCGGTCCGTCGGCGGGGACAGCGCGCCGCCGGCAGGGAACGGAAACGCTGGCTCGCGGCGGGGTACCCGCGCGAGCAGGGATGGGGGGAAGTAGATGACACGATGCCGACTCTGCGGCTCGGCGGCGCTGGGGAGCGTCGTCGATCTGGGGGCGACCCCGCCGTGCGAGAGCTTTCTCGCCGCGGACCAACTGGACCTGCCGGAGCCTGCGTACCCGCTGCATCTGCGGGTCTGCACCGACTGCTGGCTCGCGCAGATCCCTCCGCTGATCACGCCGGAGGAGACGTTCAAGGAGTACGCGTACTTCTCCTCGTACTCGACCTCCTGGGTGGAGCACGCGCGCACGTTCGTCGCGGATGCCGTGCAGCGGGTGGGTCTCGGGTCCTCGGAAGAGGAAGCCTTCGTGGTCGAGGTCGCGAGCAACGACGGGTACCTGCTGCGGCATGTGGTGGACCGGGGGATCCGCTGCCTCGGCATCGAGCCGTCGGTGAACGTCGGCGCCGTGGCGCGGGACGCGGGTGTGCCCACGCTCACGGAGTTCCTGAGCCCGGAGACCGGCGCGGCGGTCCGCGCCGAGCACGGCCCGGCGAACCTGGTCGTGGCCAACAACGTGTACGCGCACATCCCCGACGTGGTCGGGTTCACCCAGGGGCTGCGCGCCCTGGTCGCCGACGACGGCTGGGTCTCCATCGAGGTGCAGCACCTGCTGACCCTGATCGAGGAGAACCAGTACGACACGATCTACCACGAGCACTTCCAGTACTACACGGTCGCATCCGCGGCCAGGGCGCTGGCCAGCGGCGGACTCGCGCTCGTGGACGTCGAGTTGCTGCCCACGCACGGCGGCTCCATCCGGCTGTGGGCCCGGCCCACCGAGGTAGCCGGCGAGCCGACACAGCAGGTGGCCGATGTACTGGACCGGGAGAAGGCCGCCGGGCTGCAGGAGCTGTCCGGGTACACCGAGTTCTCCGCCCGGGTGGCCAAGGTGCGCCGGGACCTCCTGAAGTTCCTCATCGAGGCCGCCGAGCGCGGCGAGACGGTCGTCGGCTACGGCGCCCCGGGCAAGGGCAACACCCTGCTCAACCACTGCGGCATCCGGCCCGACCTGCTCCCGTACACGGTCGACCGCAACCCCTACAAGCACGGCAGGTTCACCCCGGGCACCCGCATCCCGATCCTGCCGCCCGAGCAGATAGCCACCGACCGACCCGACTACGTACTCGTCCTCCCCTGGAACCTGCGGGCCGAGCTGGTCGAGCAACTGTCCTTCGTGCACGCCTGGGGCGGCCGGCTGGTCTTTCCCATCCCGGAACTGAGCATTGTCGAGGCCAAGTCATGAAGGTCGTACTGTTCTGCGGCGGCTATGGGATGCGGATGCGCAACGGAACCTCCGACGACGTCCCCAAGCCGATGGCGATGGTCGGCCCGCGACCGCTGATCTGGCACGTCATGCGCTACTACGCGCACTTCGGGCACACGGAGTTCATCCTGTGCCTCGGGTACGGGGCGCACCACATCAAGGACTTCTTCCTCAACTACGAGGAGACGACGTCCAACGACTTCGTGCTGCGGGGCGGGCGGACCGAGCTGCTGTCCACCGACATCTCGGACTGGACGATCACGTTCGCGCAGACCGGCATCGAGTCGCCGATCGGGGAGCGGCTGCGCCGGGTGCGGCACCACCTGGGCGGCGACGAGATGTTCCTCGCCAACTACGCCGACGTGCTCACCGACGCCCCGCTGCCGGAGATGATCGACCGGTTCGCCCGGCGCGACGCCGGTGCGTCGATGATGGTGGTGCCGCCGCAATCATCGTTCCACTGCGTGGAGTTGGGCGAGGACGGCCTGGTGGGGGGCATCACCGCGGTGAGTGAACTGCCGCTCTGGGAGAACGGCGGCTACTTCGTGCTCCGCCAGGAGGTCTTCGACCACATACCGGAGAACGGGGACCTGGTCGCCGACGGATGTGCCCAACTGGCCAAGCGCGGCCGGCTGGTGGCGCACCAGCACCGCGGCTTCTGGAAGCCGACCGACACCGTGAAGGAGCGGGCCGCGCTCGACGACGCCTACACCCGGGGCGACCGCCCGTGGGCCGTGTGGGAACAAGGCGGCGCGGGGGCGAGCACGACCGGCAGCAGGGACGGCGCCGGGGCGAGGACCGCGTGATCCGGCTCGGGGCCGGGGGCCTGGACCGGATCGTCGCGGTGGGCGCGCACTGCGACGACATCGCCATCGGCGCCGGAGGCACGCTGCTGACGATGTGCCTCGCGCGGCCGGGTATCCGTATCGACGCGCTGGTGCTCTCCGGCGGTGGCGGCGCTCGGGAGCAGGAGGAGCAGGCCGCGCTCGCCGCCTTCTGCCCGGGCGCCGAACTGAGGCTGACCGTGCTCAAGTTGCCGGACGGCCGGCTGCCCGTGCACTGGGACGAGGCCAAGGCCGCGGTCGAGGAGCTGCGCGCGGGGACCGAGCCGGATCTGGTGCTCGCGCCGCGTACCGATGACGCGCACCAGGATCACCGCGGCCTGGCGAAGCTGATACCCACCGCATTCCGCGACCACCTCGTGCTCGGCTACGAGATCGTCAAGTGGGACGGCGATCTCGGTCGTCCGGCGGCGTACCAGCCGCTGTCGCCGGAGATCGCCGAACAGAAGGTGCGGCTGTTGCAGGAGCACTACCCCTCCCAACGGCACCGGCCCTGGTTCGACCGGGAGGCCTTCATCGGTCTCGCGCGGATCCGCGGCATCGAATGCCATGCGCGCTACGCCGAGGCGTTCGCCGTCACCAAACTCACGCTCAATCTGGAGGGATGAACCTTGCGCGTACTACTGACCGGCCACCAGGGCTACCTGGGCACCGTGATGGCCCCGGTCCTCAGCTCCGCCGGACACGAGGTCGTCGGGCTTGACGCCGGTCTGTTCGCGGACTGCGTGCTCGGCCCGCCGCCCGCGGACCCGCCGGGGCACCGGGTGGACCTGCGCGACGTCACGGCCGACCACGTGGCCGGGGTGGACGCCGTGATCCACCTGGCCGCGCTCTCCAACGACCCGCTGGGATCGCTGGCGCCCGACCTCACCTACGACATCAACCACCGCGCCTCCGTACGGCTGGCCCGGCTGGCCCGCGACGCCGGGGTGCGGCGCTTCCTGTACGCGTCGACCTGCTCCGTCTACGGTGCCGCGGGCGGTGACGACCTGGTGGCCGAGGACGCCCCGCTGCGCCCGGTGACGCCGTACGCGGAGTCCAAGGTGCGAGTGGAGGACGACCTGCACGCCCTGGCCGACGGCGACTTCAGCCCGGTGTTCATGCGCAACGCGACCGCCTTCGGCTTCTCACCCCGGCTGCGCGCCGACATCGTGCTGAACAACCTGGTGGGTCACGCTCTCCTGTCCGGCGAGGTCCTTGTGCTCTCCGACGGCACCCCCTGGCGCCCGCTGGTGCACGCCGCCGACATCGCACGGGCCTTCGAGGCCGCGCTGACCGCGCCGCGGGAAGCGGTGCACGACCGGGCGTTCAACATCGGCAGCGAGGTCAACAACGTCACGGTCGCCGAGATCGCCGAGCAGGTCGCCGAGGCGGTGTCCGGCTCGAAGGTGAAGATCACCGGGGAGAACGGCGCCGACCCGCGGTCGTACCGCGTGGACTTCTCCCGGTTCCGCACGGCAATACCCGGCTTCGACTGCGAGTGGACGGTGAAGCAAGGCGCGCTCGAACTCGCCGATGCCTACCGGAGGTTCGGGATGACCCGGGAGGACTTCGAGCGACGCTTCACCCGGCTTGCCGTGCTGCGCGCGGCGTCCGACGCCGGTGCCGTCGACGACACTCTGCGGTGGCGCGGATGACCACGGCCGGCGAGGAAATGCACGCGCTGGTGGAGCGGTTGTACCCGCTGTGCCGCAGCATCACCGGCGACGGTGTGCGCGCCACCCTGGAGATCGTCGGCGAGTACGTCCCGGTCCAGGTGCACGAAGTGCCGACCGGGACGCAAGTGCTCGACTGGACGGTGCCGCAGGAGTGGAACATCCGGGACGCGTACATCGCCGACACCGCAGGCAACCGGGTCGTCGACTTCGCCGCGTCCAGCCTGCACGTGCTCG
This sequence comes from Streptomyces sp. NPDC045021, assembly GCF_056432645.1. Taxonomy (NCBI): domain Bacteria; kingdom Bacillati; phylum Actinomycetota; class Actinomycetes; order Kitasatosporales; family Streptomycetaceae; genus Streptomyces; species Streptomyces sp. NPDC045021. The sequence continues at coordinate 918,220 of NZ_JBWKIQ010000001.1, read as the reverse complement.
GCTACAGCGTGCCGGTGTCGGCGACCATGCCGCTGGCCGAGCTGCGCGAACACCTGCACACCCTGCCGGACCACCCGAACTGGGTGCCGTACCGCACCAGTTACTACAAGCCCGAATGGGGGTTCTGCCTGGCCCAGGAGACCTTGGACGCGCTGCCTGACGGCGAGTACGAGGTGCGCGTCGACTCCACGCTCGCGGACGGCCACCTGACCTACGCCGAGCACGTGGTCCCCGGGCAGGTCGCCGACGAGGTGATCGTCTCCTGCCACGTCTGCCACCCGTCGCTGGCCAACGACAACCTGGCCGGCATCGCGGTGGCGACGTTCCTGGCCCGCGCGCTGGCGCAGGAGACGCCGTACTACACCTACCGGTTCATCTACGCGCCCGGCACCATCGGGGCGATCACCTGGCTGGCCCGCAACGCGGAGCGGGTGGAACGGGTCAAGCACGGCCTCGTGCTGGCCTGCGCCGGGGACCCGGGACAGTTGACGTACAAGAAGAGCAGGCGCGGTGACGCGGAGATCGACCGGGTGATGCGGCACGTGCTGGCCGCGTCCGAACGCCCGCACCACGTCAACGAGTTCACCCCGTACGGCTACGACGAGCGGCAGTACTGCTCGCCCGGGTTCAATCTCGGCGTGGGCTCGCTCAGCCGGACCCCGTACGCCGGCTACCCCGAGTACCACACCTCGGCGGACAACCTGGACTTCGTCTCCCCGGAAGCGATGGCGGACACGCTCGCCGTCTGCCGCGAGGCGTTCTCCGTGCTTGACCGCAACCGGCGGTACCTCAACCTCAGCCCCTACGGCGAACCACAGCTGGGCCGGCGCGGGTTGTACGACGCGCTCGGTGGCCGCAGCGACACCAAGCAGGCCCAGATGGCCATGCTCTGGGTGCTCAACCTCTCCGACGGCGAGCACAGTCTGCTGGACGTAGCCGAGCGGTCCGGGCTGCCGTTCGACACCGTGGCCGCCGCCGCCGACGCCCTGTGCGGCGCCGAACTGATCAAGGCATGAAGCCGATGACCACCGAGGGGGAGAAGACGGCGGCACCGGCTGCCCCGGCCGGACCCGCCCGGCAGACCGCCAAGCGGGCCATGGTCGGCCGGCTGTCCTGGGGACTGGCCGACCAGGCGGCCTCCAGCGTGAGCAACTTCGCGGTGGGCATCTACGTGGCCCGCTCGCTGGGGGTGACCGCGTTCGGCGTGTTCAGCCTGGCCTGGGTGACCTACGGTGTGGTGCTCAACGTCTCCCGCGGCCTTGCCACCGACCCGCTGGTGGTGCGCTTCAGCGGCGCGCCGGACACGTCCTGGCGCGGGGCGGTGGGCCAGTCGACGGGTACCGCACTCGGCGTCGGTACGGCCATCGGCGCGGCGTGTCTGGTGGCCGGGCTCGGCCTCGGCGGCCGCCTGGGGCCCGCGTTCGCCGCCCTTGGTGTCATGTTGCCGGGGCTGCTGCTCCAGGACGCCTGGCGGTTCTCGTTCTTCGCCGCCGGCGCCGGGCGGAAGGCGTTCGTCAACGACGTCGTGTGGGGTGTCGCGCTCGTTCCGGCCCTGGTGGTGGCGGCCCGGGTGGGCAGCGTGGCCGCCTTCGTGCTCGCCTGGGGTGCGTCCGCCACGGTGGCGGCGGGGTACGGCTACATCCAGTCCGGCATCCGGCCCCGGATGACCGAGGTACGCGGGTGGCTTCGCGAGCAGCGCGACCTCGGCTACCGGTACCTGGTCGAGAACGTCAGCCTCAGTGGCGCGAGCCAGCTGCGGGCGTACGGGCTCGGCGCGATCGTCGGGGTGAGCGCGGTGGGGGCGGTGCGGGGCGCCGAACTCCTGCTCGGCCCGTTCCTCGCCGTGCTGATGGGGCTGTCTCTGGTCACCGTCCCGGAAGCGGCACGGGTGCTGCGGCAGGCCCCGCACCGGCTCGGCAGGTTCTGCCTCCTGCTGGGCGGGGGGCAGGCCGTCGGCGCGCTGCTCTGGGGCACGGCGCTGCTGATGATGCCCGGGCGGCTCGGTGAGCTGGTGCTCGGCGACGTCTGGCACTCCGCCTCGGAGCTCATCGTGCCGATCACCCTCGGCGTCGCGGGCGCGGGCCTCGGCACCGGCGCGGCGGCCGGGCTGCGCGCGCTCGGCGCGGCTCGGCGCAGCCTGCGTTGCCAGCTGTTCGCCTCCGCCTGCTATGTCAGCGGCGGGCTCGGCGGGGCGGCCGCCGCCGGCACGGTCGGCTCGGCCTGGGGAGTCGCCGCCGCAACCATCAGCGGCTCGGCCGTCTGGTGGCTGCAACTGCGGTCCGCCCTGCGCGAAGGCCACCGCAATCCCATCCCCGAAGTGAGGACCTCATGACCGCCCACCCCAGGCTGAGCATCGGCCTGCCCGTGTACAACGGCGAGGAGTACCTGGCCGAGTCGCTCGACGCCCTGCTCGGCCAGACCTACGAGGACTTCGAGCTGGTCATCTCCGACAATGCCTCGACCGACGGGACTCAGGACATCTGCCGCAAGTACACCGTGCAGGACTCGCGCATCCGGTACCTCCGGCTGCCCCGGAACATCGGCGCCACGCCGAACCACAACCATGCGTTCGCCGAGTCCCGCGGCGAGCTGTTCAAGTGGGCCTCGCACGACGACCTGTACGGCCGCGACCTGCTGCGGCGTTGCGTGGAGGCGTTGGACGAGCGGCCGGACGTGATCCTCGCGCACACCGGCCAGGCGGTCATCGACGGCGGCGGCCAGGTGACGGTCCCGTACGAGTACACGCTCGCCACCGACTCGCCGCACCCGCCGGAGCGCTTCCGCAGCATGCTGTTCGAGCCCGGCGGTGACGACTTCTACGGGGTGATCCGGGCCGACGCGCTGCGCCGGGTGAAACCGATGGACAGCTACCACCACGCGGACCGCACGTACGTCGCCGAGATCGCCCTGCACGGGCGCTTCCACCAGGTGCCGGAACTCCTGTACTTCCGCCGTGACCACCCCAACCGCGCCGAGCGGGCCAATCCGTCCAAGCGCTCCCGGTGTGTCAATCTTGACCCGCGCCGGGCGGGCCTGCTGCACCCGACGCCCCGGCTGCTCGCCGAGTACGTCTGGGGCTTTGCCTCGGCGATCCGGCGGGCGCCGCTGTCCCCGGCCGACCGGCGCGCATGCTATCGCCACCTGGCCGCATGGATGACCAGCCGGGTCCGGCCGGGCGCCGGCGAGCGGGTCGAGGACCGCGCCCCGATCGACCCGGCCCTGCTCACGGTCTCCGTCGACGCCCTCGTCGCCGGCCGTGAGGGGAGGCAGGCATGACGCCCGGTGACGAAACTCCGGTGCGCGTCGGGGTGTTCGGCCTGCTCGGCTCCGGCAACCTCGGCAACGACGGATCGCTCGAAGCCGTGCTCGGGTACCTCCGCACCGAGCACCCGGAGGCGGTTGTGGACGCGCTGTGCGGCGGACCCGAGGCTGTGACGACGCGGTTCGGGATCCCCGCGACGCGGCTGCACTGGTACCGAGGGGAGTACCGGACCGCGTCGCGTGCGGGCGCCGTCGCGGCGAAGGGTCTGGGCAAACTCGTCGATGTCTTCCGCACCGCTGCCTGGGTGCGCCGGCACGACGTGGTGATCGTGCCGGGCATGGGCGTCCTGGAGGCCACGCTGCCCCTGCGGCCGTGGGGCTTTCCGTACTCGCTGTTCCTGCTCTGCGCGAGCGGCCGACTGTTCGGCACCCGGGTCGCGCTGGTCAGCGTCGGCGCCGCGGCGATCGGCAACCGGCCGACCCGGCTCCTGGTCCGCTGGTCGGCGCGGCTGGCCGCATACCGGTCGTACCGGGACGCGCAGTCCCGCGACGCGATGCGGGCGATGGGCGTTGACACCGCGCGCGACAAGGTCTACCCGGACCTCGCGTTCGCCCTGCCGACGCTGCGGGCGAGCGCGCCCTCGGACCCGTCGGCCCCGCCGGGGCCGGTCTGCGTCGGCGTCATGGACTTCCACGGCGGCAACGACGATCGCGCCCGAGCCGATGAGATATACCGGCGCTACCTCGACGGGACGATCCGGTTCGTCCGCACGCTGGTCGAGGAGGGCAGGCCGGTCCGGCTGCTCACCGGCGACCAGTGCGATGCGTCGGTGGTCGCCGCGATCCTCGACGCGGTGGACTCACTGCTGGTCACCGCTGCCGAGCCGTCCTCACTGGCCGACCTGATGAAGGAGATGGCGGCTGCCGACACCGTGGTGGCGATCCGGTACCACAACCTGATCTGCGCGCTGAAGACCGGTACGCCGGTGCTCGCTCTCTCCTACGCGGCGAAGAGCGACGCGCTCATGGCGGAGATGGGCCTTGGCGCGTTCTGCCACCCGGCGCGCGAGGTCGACGCCGACCGGCTGCTCGAGCAGTTCCGTGCGCTGGAGAAGCGTTCGGCCGAGCTGCGGCAGACCCTCACCGAGCGGAACCTGGCCGCCGCCCGGCAACTCGAGCACCAGTTCAACTCCTTGACCGCGGCCCTGTTCCCTGCGGCAGACCACGCCCACACCTCGAGGAAGGCTCCATGAAAGCGACCGAAGTCCCGGAGATCACCGGCGCGTACCTCTTCGAGCCGACGCCGTACGCCGACGAGCGCGGCCTCTTCTGCCGTACCTTCGACGCCGACGTGGTCCGCTCGGTGGGCCTCGACCCGGACGCCTTCGTCCAGGACAGCCTGTCCCGCTCGGTCCGGGGCGTGCTGCGCGGCCTGCACCTGCGCTCCGGCGCCGGCGAGGCCAAGCTGGTGCGGTGCTCGTACGGGAGGATCTTCGACGTCGTCGTGGACCTGCGGCCCGACTCGCCGACCTACCGCAACCGGGCCTTCTTCGAGCTGTCCGGCGAGACGCAGGTGACCTTGTACATCCCGGCGGGGTGCGCGCACGGCTTCCAGGCGCTGACCGAGACCGCCGACACCTCCTACCGGATCGACCGCCCGCACGATCCGGCCGAGGACGTGACGATCGTCTTCGACGACCCGGAGCTCGCCATTCCCTGGCCGCTGCCGGTCACATTGATGTCCCAGCGGGACCGGGAGGCGCCGAGCCTCGCCGAGGCCCTGAAGCGGAAAGAGAGCTGAAGTCAGCGTGGACACCGAAGAGTTCCTCCTGCCCCGGTCGCGGCTGGCGAACGAGCGGCTGCACGCCATGATCCCCGGGGGCGCGCACACCTATGCCAAGGGCGACGACCAGTACCCCGAGAACCTGGCGCCGGTCATCAGCCACGGCCGCGGTGCCCACGTGTGGGACATCGACGGCAACCGCTACATCGAGTACGGCTCCGGCCTGCGGTCGGTCAGCCTCGGCCACGCCCACCCACGCGTGCTCGAGGCGGTGCGGCGGGAACTCGACCGCGGCAGCAACTTCGTCCGGCCGTCCATCGTGGAGGTCGAGGCCGCGGAACGCTTCCTTGCCACGGTGCCGACCGCGGAGATGGTGAAGTTCGCGAAGAACGGCTCCGACGTCACCACCGCCGCGGTGCGCCTCGCCCGCGCCGTCACCGGGCGCCCGCGGGTGGCCATCTGCGCCGACCATCCGTTCTTCTCCGTCGACGACTGGTTCATCGGCATCACGCCGATGTCCGCCGGCATTCCGGCGGCGACCACCGAGCTCACCGTGGCGTTCCCTTACGGGGACCTGGCCGCCACGGAGGAATTGCTCACCCGGTACCAGGATGAGGTCGCCTGCCTGATCCTCGAACCGGCCGGCCACACCGAGCCCCCGCCCGGATACCTCGCCGGCCTGCGCGAGCTGGCCGACCGGCACGGCTGCGTACTGATCTTCGATGAGATGATCACCGGCTTCCGCTGGTCCGAGGCCGGAGCCCAGGGCCTGTACGGCGTGGTGCCCGACCTCTCCACGTTCGGCAAGGCGCTGGGCAACGGGTTCGCCGTCTCCGCGCTGGCCGGGCGCCGCGACCTGATGGAGTGGGGCGGGCTGCGTCACTCCGGCGACCGGGTGTTCCTGCTGTCCACCACGCACGGTGCGGAAACGCACTCCCTGGCCGCCGCGATGGCCGTGCAAACCACCTATGTCGAGGAGGGCATCACCGCACAACTGCATGCCCTCGGCGAGCGGTTGGCCGCCGGTGTCGTCGCCGCCGCGGCCGGCATGGGCGTCGGCGACCACATCGTCGTACGAGGCCGGGCCAGCAACCTGGTCTTCGCCACCCTGGACGAGAACGGGCAGCCGTCGCAGCAGTACCGCACCCTGTTCCTGCGCCGGCTCCTCGCGGGCGGAGTGCTGGCCCAGTCGTTCGTGGTGAGCAGCGCGCTTGACGACGCAGACATCGACCGCACCGTCGACGTGGTGGCCCAGGCATGTGCGGTGTACCGGAAGGCACTGGACGCCGCTGACCCGACCCCTTGGCTGGCCGGGCGGCCGGTGAAGCCCGTGTTCCGCCGCTTGGTGTGACGTGACGTCAGCGAGGCTCCCGCCAACCGGCCGCGGCCATCCGATCGACCAGCCAGTCGGCCATCCGGTCGACCAGCCACGCGGTCGCCGGTATCACGGCCAACGCGGTGCACCAGCCGCCGAGGACGTCGGTCGGGTAGTGCGCGCCCAGGGCGACCTGCGCCCAGCCCATGGTTGCGCCGGCAACCAGCGCCGCGGCAAGCACGAGTAACGTGCGGCCCGTCCTGCCGAGGCCGAGCCGGCCGGTCGCGAGCAGCGCCACCATGAGGGCGAGCGCGGTGGCGAAGGCGGTGTGCCCGCTCGGGTAGGACAGGTTGCCGTCGCCGTGGATGGTGCGCCCCACCAGATGCTTGAGCAGCGTCGCCGTTCCCACGGTCATGCCGACACCGGCAACGACGAGCACCGCTGCGCGAGGACTCCGAAGCAGCAGGCACCCCGTCACGATGGCCACGACCAGCGTCGCCGCTCCCACGGGCTCCCCCAAGAAGTCCATGGTCAGAGCGACGTTCCGCCACGGCGGCCGCACACCCTCCACCGCCGGCTGGATCCACCCGTCCACCCTGCCGGGCTGGCTGTGGCCGGCATACAGGACCCCGAGCACGGTGACCGCCGGCGCGGCGAGGGCCGCAATCAGCCCGAGCCACACGCGCAGCGATGGGGGCAGCATCGCGGGCACCGGCCGGCCGGTCACACGCCCACCGCGTCCGGTCGACCTGCGGTAGTGACCATCTTTTCTGCCGTGCGCAGCGTCGGGCGTTGCGGGTACAGGACGAACTGGTCTTGGCCGACTTCCAGGTCCGCTCCGGACAGGCGATCCAACGCGAGCCCCCCGTCGTGTCCGACCCAGCCTCCAGCGACCATAACCACCGCGCGAAGGACCGCTCCTGGCCTGTACGACTCCTCTACTTGTCATCCTAACCGGCGATCGGGGGACTCGCGGAGATTGCACGGTTCTGCGAGCCGGTGACAACGCGTGTACTTGATCTGGCGTCGCGCGGGGGCGGAGCAACATCGCCGTGCTGATGCCGCAGGAGCGCGGCCTGAGCGCCTTCGCGGAACCGCGGCTGGCCGGAGCGCAGGGCGTCGCGGCCACGCGCATGGCGACGGTGACCGCTGTGGAGGTGGCGTACACCCAGGACTCCGTGGCCCAATTGGCTGTTCGCTGGCGGGAGCTGGGCTTCGATGCGGTGTTCGCCTACAACGACGAGTACGCGGCGCTGCTGATGCACGCCTTCCAGGACGTGGGCATCGGTGTCCCGCAGGATGTGGCCGTGGTCGGCGCGGACGATCTGGTGCTGGCCTCGCTGCAGCGCCCGCCGCTGACGTCCATCCGGCTCAATCTGCCGGGTCCGGGTGTCATCGCCGAGACCCTCCAGCAGCCGATCGAGCACGGAACGGCGGAGCCCGTCGACCCGGTGGACGTCACCCTCATCCACCGGGCGTCCTCCTAGCGTCCGTTCCGGTGCGCAGTCCTAGCGGTCACGCTCCAGCAGCGGTGCGAAGGCCCACCAGAGCAGCAACGACGTGCCCGCGCCGGCCAGCGCGCCCGCGACCGTGTCGCTGAGCCAGTGCGCGTGCAGCCACGTCCGGCTCCACATCATCAGGGCGACGAACACGGCGCCGCCCAGCCACCAGGCCCGACGGCGCGCCAGCGGGATCAGCACGACGCCGACGATCACCACGAGGGTCGCCGCTCCGGCGGCGTGCCCGGACGGGAACGAGCCGTGATCCACCCTGACCAGCGGATGGGCGGGCCGCGGCCGGTCCACCACCTGCTTGAGGACCTGGACCACGAGCATGTTCGCCGCGAGGTACGTGGTCAGCAGATACAGCACCGACCACCAGCGCCTCGACACGAGCAGGAACACCAGGAGCGCCATCGGGACCACCACCCCCAGCGGTCCGCCGAACCAGTTCAGTGCTGCGGCGACCGCCTCGTAGGCGCCTTGGTGCGGTCCTCCCATCCACTCCAGCCACCGGTCGTCCAGCCCCTGGAAGAACGGGTGGCGGACGTCGGTACGCGTCGCGATCCCGATCAGCGCGGTGGCAACCAGGCCGCCCAGCGCGAGCGGCAGCACGCGGGGGCGCGGGGGAGCGGCGGTTGGCCGGCGGTCCCTCGCGGCGGTGGCCGGGAGGTCGGGAACGGCGGTCGACTGGTCGGTCATGGTGGCGCCTCTCGCGGCCCGGCCGCGGGCGTGGGCGGACGGGAAAACGGATACGGAAGGGTGCGGAACGGATCCGAAGGGACGCGGATCCGAGGGAATGCGGCTACGGACGGGATGCGGACGGAGCAGGGGGTCGGCGTGGCGCGAGCGGCGGCCGGGCGTCCGGCCGCCGCTCGCTGAAAGGTCCCGCCCGGGTCAGGGCTGGGACGGCCCGGTCAGCTGCCGGGCGATGAAGGCGACGCTCTCGCCGACGATCGACACGATGTCCGGCGAACCCAGGAAGATGTGGTCGGCGCCGTCCACCGGCGTGAGGGTGACATCGCCGCCCGCGTTACGCAGTTCCGCGGCGAGGAGCTCGCTCTGGCTGTAGGGCACCAGACCGTCCTCGGTCCCGTGGATCAGCAGGAACGGCGGGGTGCCGGGGCCGATGTACGTGACGGGGCTGGCGGCCCGCGCCAGGCCGGGCCGCTCTTCGGCGGTGCCGCCGAGGAGCGCCGCGAACGGGTTGGGGTACTCGGCCGCGCCGGGCGGTGACGGCGGCATCGGGTGGGCGAGCAGGGAGGCGATCTCGGAGACCCCGTACCAGTCGACGACGGCCTGCACCGCGGTCGGTTCGCCGAGGACGCCCTCGCTGCCCTCCATCGCCGCGCCACCGGGCCCGTCGGGTGTGGTGAGCCCGGCCAGCGCCGCCAGATGGCCGCCGGCCGACTCGCCCCACACGGCGATCCGGTCGGTGTCGATGCCGAGGCCGCCGGCGAAGCGGCGGATGTAGCGGATCGCCGCCTTGACGTCGTGCAGCTGCGCCGGGAACGGCGCCTCGAGGCTGTGCCGATAGTCGATGGAGACGAGGGCGAAGCCGGCGTCGAGGATCGAACCGTGCAGCAGCTCGACGGGGACGGTCGGCGGCGGGTAGCGCCGGTCGCCCTCCATCCAGCCCCCGCCGTGGATCCAGAGCACGACCGGAGGTGGCGTCGCACTGGCCGGCACATGGACGTCGAGCAACCGCGGCCGGTACCCCGGCGCGGTCGCGTAGGTGACGCCCTCGAACCGGGTCACGCCGTCGGCGCCCACCACGGGCGGCACGGGGGCCAGGAAGGGGGGCGGAGGCCACCCCAGGTCGAGTTGGGCTGGCGGTGACTGCGTCATACCGGTCCCTTTCCATCCATGTCGTTCGACGTGTGTCCGCGGCGGCGCACGGGCCGGTTGCTCGTCGCGGGCCGTCGCCGCGATCCGCGCACGGCGGTGGAGGTCCACGACGGTGTGCGGGAGTGCGCGGCGGCTCACGGAGCCGGCGAGATCAGGCATCCTGCAACTTTTGCCCGAAATGCCTTGCGCTCGGCGCGGTGGGCTGGCTAGCATGTTACACGTGTAACAACGATCCGCACCGGCGCTCGCCCCAGAATTTCGGGCCATGTGTTCCGTGGGGTGGCGCAGGAGCGGGAGGGCGTTGCACGAGCAACACAGGCGTCCGTCCCCCCTCGCCTCGCCATCCCGCCCCGGGAGCCCCGCGATGCTCACCGCCACCGCGTTCACCGTCTCCGCTCCGCCCGAGCTGTCCGCCCCGCCAGCTGCTGCCGAAACCGGCCGGCGGCGGCCCCATCCGTTCGCGTCGCCCCCTGCGGGCCGCACGCTCGTCCACTGGGCGTTGCCGCCCGCGCTGGCGGCCGTTCCGCGGATCCGCCGGCGCCTGCACCGCGTCCTGCTGGACTGGCACCTGCATCCCGACGTCATCGACGCACTCCTGCTGGTGGTCACCGAACTGGCTGCCAACGCCGTGCAGCACGCCGGGTCGTCCACCGAGCGGCTGCGCGTGACCGCGGCCGTCGGCGGCGGTCAGCTGTGGCTGGACGTGAGTGACGGGGACCCGTGCCCGCCGCGGGCGGGGGTGGATGTCGATCCGGATGCCGAGTGCGGTCGCGGCCTGCTGATGGTCAATCTCCTGGTCGACGAGGTGCGCGGCTCGCTGGACGTGCTGCCGTGCGGCGCCGGGAAACGCGCCGGGAAGACCGTCCGGGTGCGGGTGCCCGTCGCGCGATGACCGGCGCGGCCACCGCTCCAGGTGGCCGCTCGCGCCCGTCGCAACGCGCAGCTTCCGTCACTTTCCGTGACGAAACCTGCTCTTAACGAGAAGGTTTATAGCGAATCATTGACTGTCGTCATTTTGGCGAGATACTGGCTCCACTCTCCCCGCTGCCCCGAGATTGAGGTGCCGCCCCATGGAGCTCTCTCCGTCCGCGCATGTCGATACCTTCTGTCGCGACCGGTTGCCACCGTTCGCCCAATGGCCCGAACTGAGCTTTGACCTACCGGAGTTGAATTACCCGACCCGGCTCAACTGCGCGCAGTCGCTGCTCGACGACGCCGTCGCCTGCTGGGGTCCCGACCGGCCGTGCCTGCTCACTCCGACCGAGCGGTGGACGTACGGGGAACTCCTGCGACGTGCCAACCAGGTGGCGCAGGTGCTCACCGAGGACCTCGGCCTGCGGCCCGGAAACCGCGTGCTGCTGCGCGGCCCGAACAACCCGTGGCTGGTCGCGAGCTGGTTCGGCGTCCTGAAGGCCGGCGGCGTCGCCGTCACCACCATGCCGCTGCTGCGGGCGGCGGAACTCGCCGAACTGCACGACATCAGCCGTCCGGTGGCCGCCCTGTGCGATCACCGCTATCTCGAAGAGCTCGACGCGGCCGGGGCCGCCGGCCTGACCGTCATCCCTTACGGCGGCACCGGACCGGACGACCTGGCGGTCCGCAGCGCCGCCAAGAGCGGCTCGTTCGTGAACGTCGACACCGCCGCGGACGATGTGGCGCTGATCGCCTTCACCTCCGGCACGACGGGGCGCCCCAAGGCGACCATGCACTTTCACCGGGATGTGCTGGCCAACGCCGACACGTTCTCCCGGCATGTCCTGCGGCCCCGGCAGGACGACGTGTTCACCGGCACGCCGCCGCTGGCCTTCACCTTCGGGCTGGGCGGGCTGGTGGTGTTCCCGCTGCACGTCGGCGCGGCGACGCTGCTGATCGAGCAGGCCACTCCCACCCAACTGGCCGATCTCGTGGCCGAGCACGGCGTCACGGTGCTCTTCACCGCACCCACCGCCTACCGCGCGATCATGGCCGCCGGCGCCGCGGACCGGCTGGCCGGCGTCCGCCGGTGCGTCTCCGCGGGAGAAGCGCTGCCCGCGAGCGTCTGGGAGGAGTTCCGCGCCACCACCGGACTGCACATCATCGACGGCATCGGCGCCACCGAGATGCTGCACGTGTTCATCTCGGCCGCGGACGACGAGATACGCCCCGGCGCGACGGGCAAGCCGGTCCCGGGGTACCGCGCGGCCGTCGTCGACGAGAAGGGTGCGGCCGTCCCCGACGGGCAGCCGGGCCTGCTCGCCGTCAAGGGCCCGACCGGCTGCCGGTACCTGTCGGACCCGCGGCAGTCGGAGTACGTCAGGGACGGGTGGAACATCACCGGCGACACCTACATCCGGGACGTGGACGGCTACTTCTGGTACGTGGCCCGCAGCGACGACATGATCGTCTCGTCCGGCTACAACATCGCAGGTCCCGAGGTGGAGAAGGCGCTCGTCGTCCATCCCGATGTCGAGGAGTGCGGTGTCGTCGGCGCCCCGGACGGCAAGCGCGGCATGGTCGTCACGGCCTACGTCGTGCTGCGGGCCGGGGTCGAAGCCGGCGCGGACACCGTCAAGGCGCTGCAGGACCACGTCAAACGGACCATCGCGCCCTACAAGTACCCCCGCGCCATCGAGTTCGTCACCGTTCTGCCGCGCACCAGCAACGGGAAGCTGCGCCGCGGAGAGCTGCGCAAGCGGGCCGTGGCCGGTGCGGCGGGCGGCGAGGCGTCCCTGCCCAGCGTGACCGTCGAACGGCGGGTCGAGTGGCCGGACACGGACGCGGCCGGGCACTACCACCACTCCACGGTGGTGCGCTGGGTCGAGGCGGCCGAAGCGGTCCTGCTGCGCAGGCTCGGGCTCGGGCACCTCTTCGGCAGCATCCCCCGGGTCCACTTCGAGGCGGACTACCGGGAGCGGTTGTGGTTCGGACAGGCCGTCCGCACCGAGCTGCGGATCACCAAGGTGGGCACCAGTTCGCTGCACTACGCCTTCACCGTCCGCGGTGAGAGCGAGGACGCGGGAGCGGAAGGGGACGGCGTCGCGGCCACCGGACGTATGACGATCGTCCACTCCGCCGCGCGCGCCAAGGGCTCCGAGCCATGGCCCGCGGAGGTCCGCCGGCTGCTGTCGACGGCGGGCGCGCAGGCTCCCGAACTGTTCGCCTGACCGGCGCGGGCGGGGCGGGGCGTACCCGGTCACGTCCACGCCATGTTGCAATATTGACGATCGTAGAAAATGCGGCATATCTTGTTCGCAGAACCACGAGGAGGACCCGTGCGCGTAGCAGTCATCGGAGGAGGCCCCGGCGGGCTGTACTTCGCGGCCCTGGCCAAGCAGCTCTCACCGCGATGGGACATCACCGTCTGGGAGCGCAACGCCGCTGACGACACGTTCGGTTTCGGAGTGGTGTTCTCGGACGAGACGCTCGACGGCATCGCGCAGGCCGACCCGGAGATCTTCGCCGCCATGTCGGAGGAGTTCGCCCGGTGGAGCGACATCGACGTCTGCTACGGCGGTCAGGTGCTCACCTCCGGCGGCCACGGCTTCGCCGCCCTGGGCCGCAAGCGCCTGCTCCAGATCCTGCAGCAGCGCTGCGCCGCCCTGGGTGTCGACGTCCGCTACAGCACGCAGGCGCCGCCGGCGGCGGAACTCGCCGCGCAGTACGACCTCGTGGTGGCCTCCGACGGGGTGCGGTCGGCGACCCGGGAGCACTTCGCCGACCGCTTCGGGCCGGATCTCGACGAGCGCGGGTCCCGCTACATGTGGCTGGGCACCGACCGGGTCTTCGAGGCGTTCACCTTCATCGTCGCCGAGGCGGACTTCGGCACGCTGCAGGTCCACGCCTACCCGTTCGACGGGGAGCGCAGCACCTTCATCGTCGAGATCGACGAGGCGGCCTGGCGGCGCGCGGGCTTCGACACGTTCGCGGCCCGCGACCTGCCGCCCGGCACCAGCGACGAGGAGAGCATCCGGCTCTGCGAGGAGATCCTCGCGGACCACCTCGACGGGCACCGGCTCATACCCAACAACTCCAAGTGGCTCCGGTTCACGACCGTCCGCAACCGGTCCTGGCACCACGGCAATGTCGTGCTGCTGGGGGACGCGGCGCACACCGCGCACTTCTCGATCGGCTCCGGCACCAAGCTGGCGATGGAGGACGCGCTCGCCCTCGCCGCCTGCCTCCACGAGCACCCGGACGTGCCCGCGGCGCTGAGCGCCTACGAGTCCGAGCGCCGGCCGGTGGTCGAGTCCACCCAGCGCGCGGCCCAGGCCAGCCTGGAGTGGTTCGAGAACGTCGGCCGGTACACCGGCCAGGACCCGCACCAGTTCGCGTTCAACCTGCTCACCCGCAGCCGCCGCGTCACCTACGACAACCTCCGGGTGCGCGACGGGGAGTTCACCGCGGCCGTCGACTCCTGGCTCGCCGAGACGGAGGGGCCGGCGACCGTCGCGGTGCGGACGGCGGCGGTGACCGTGCCGCCGATGTTCCGGCCCTTCCAACTCGGCGGCCTGCACCTGCGCAACCGTGTGGTCGTACCGCCCACGGCCCTGTACACCGCACGCGACGGCGTACCGGGGGACTTCGACCTCGTGCACCTGAGCACCCGGGCGCTCGGCGGCTCGGCCCTGGTCTTCGCGGGCATGACGGCCGTCAGCCCGCAGGGGCGGGCCACCCCCGGCTGCCCCGGGCTGTACACCGACGGGCAGGAGGCCGCCTGGCGGCGGATCACCGACTTCGTCCATCAGCAGTCGGACACCTGCCTGGGCATCCAGCTCACGCACGCCGGACGCCGCGCCGCGACCACCACACCGCGTTCCGACGGCAGTTCCGACCCGCTCGGCGCCGACGGCTGGCCCACCCTCGCCGCCTCCGCCCTCCCGTGGAACGAGGCGGACCCGGTGCCGCGCGAGGCCACCCGCGCGGACATGGACGACATCGCCCGGGACTTCACCGCCGCCGCCGAACGCGCCCACCGGGCCGGATTCGACGTCCTGGAGCTGCAGTACGGCCACGGCCACCTGATGTCCGGCTTCCTCTCCCCGCTGACCAACCTCCGCACCGACGCCTACGGCGGCACGCTGGAAGGACGGCTGCGCTTCCCACTGGAGGTGCTGCGGGCGGTGCGCGCCGTATGGCCCGCCGGGAAGGCGCTGGTCATCAGGATCTCCGCGGCGGACTGGGCGGAGGGCGGCACCAGCGAAGCCGATGTGGTGGAGATCTGCCGGGCCCTGGCGGATGCCGGGGCGGACGCGCTGGACGTGTCCACCGGCGAGGTCGTCGCCCATGAGCGGCCCCGCTACGGGCGCAGTTACCAGACGCCGTTCGCCGATCTGGTGCGCAACGCCACCGGAATCCCGACCATCGCCGTGGGTGCCATCTCCACCTACGACGACGTCAACTCGATCATCCTGGCGGGCCGCGCCGACCTGTGCGCCGTCGGCCGGGCCCAGCTCCACGACCCGCTGTGGACCCTGCACGCCGCCGCGGCCCAGGGCTACACCGGCCCCGGAGCGACCTGGCCGCAGTCCTGGAAGGCGGGCAGCGGCAGGCCGCCCGGCGCCCGCACCGACCGGGTACCGCCCCGGCTCCAACTGCTGCGCGAACCACCCGTGCCGGTGCACCAGCGCTGGCTGCCGCGCGCGGACCTGTCCGGCGCGACGAGCGGCCGCTGACCGTGCCGACCACCAGAGAAGCAAGGAGGACCGGATGTTGAACCTGCCCCGCTTCACCGCCGCCGCGGTCCAGGCGTCCCCGGTGTACCTGAACGCCGGCGCGACCGTCGACAAGGCAGTCGCCCTCATCGGGGAGGCGGCCGGCAACGGTGCCTCGCTGATCGTCTTCCCCGAGGTCTTCGTCCCCGGATACCCGTACTGGAACTGGACGATGAACCCGGTCCAGGGCTCCCCGTGGTTCGAACGCCTCTACCGCTCGTCGGTCGACATCCCGGGGCCGGAGGTCGACGCGCTGCGCGCCGCGGCCCGCCAGTACGGCGTCGTCCTCGTCATCGGCGTCAACGAGCGAGGCCCGCACAGCCTCGGCGTCCTCTACAACACCATGCTGACCATCGGTACCGACGGCGAACTGCTGGGCGTGCACCGCAAGCTGGTCCCGACGTGGGCGGAGAAGCTGACCTGGACCGGCGGCGACGGCAGCTCCCTGAAGGTGCACCGAACTCCGATCGGCCCGCTCGGCGTCCTGGCCTGCGGCGAGAACACCAACACGCTGGCCCGCTTCACGCTGCTGGCGCAGGGCGAACTCGTCCACGCCTCCAGCTACATCGCCCTGCCGGTGGCCCCGGCGGACTACGACATGGCGGACGCCATCGCGGTGCGCACCGCCGCGCACTGCTTCGAGGGCAAGGTCTTCTCGGTCGTGGCGTGCTCCACCATCTCCCCGGAGATCGTGGACACCATCGCCGGCGACGACCAGGAGGTGCGCCGGATGCTGGCCCGCCCCCGCAGCGCGCTCTCCGGGATCTTCGGCCCCGACGGCCGCCCGGTCACCGAACCGCTGATCGACGACGAGGGCATCGTCTACGCCGAGATCGACCTCGGCAAGTGCATCCAGCCCAAGCAGATGCACGACATCACCGGCCACTACAACCGCTTCGACGTCTTCCAACTGCACGTCGACAACCGTCCACGCCCCCCGGTGACCTTCGCGACCGACCCGGCACCGGCGGCTCCCGACCCGGACGCCACGGAGCTCAAGGATCTCAGGGCCCTCAGGGCCCTCAGGGCCCTCAAGGAGGAGATATGACCGCCGAGAACGACGACACCATGCTGGGACGCGCCCGCGTGTCCGACACCCCCGAACTGACGGCGTACTACGGCGAGCTCGCCGGTCTCGAGGCCGGCGCCCTGTGGACCGTGGCCAACGAGATCGAACCCTGGTTCCCGCAGCCGAAGTCCGTGCCCGTCCTGTGGCGCTACCAGGAACTGCGGCCGCTGGTCCACAAGGCCCTCGACCTGGTCAAGGCCGACGACGCCGGGCGGCGCGTGGTCATGCTCGTCAACCCCGGCCGCAAGGACGTCAGCGCCGCCGCGGGCCTGCTCTACACCGGACTGCAGATCATGGGCCCCGGCGAGGCGATGACCGCCCACCGGCACCAGGCCGCCGCGCTCCGCTTCGTCCAGGAGGGCACCGGCGCCTGGACGATCGTGGACGGACAGAAGCTGAAGGTCGGTGCGCGCGACTTCGCCATCACCCCCAACGGCACCTGGCACGAGCACGGCAACGACTCCGACGACGCGCCCGTCATTTGGCAGGACGGCCTGGACATCCCGCTGGTCAACGCCTTGGACGCGGGCTTCTACGAGGTCCACCCCGAGCTCTACCAGACACCGGGAAAGGTGATCAACTCCTCGGTCCTCACCTACGGGGGCAACCTCCTGCCCTACGGCGTGGAGAAGTGGACGAGGCCGTACTCGCCGCTGCTGGCCTACCCGTGGGAGCCGACCTACGCGGCACTGCGCGACCTGGCGAAGGCCACGGCGGGCTCCCCGTTCGACGGCGTGATCATGGAGTACACCAACCCCGTCACCGGCGGGTCCGTGATGCCCACCATGAGCGCCCATATGCAGCTGCTGCGCCCCGGCCAGGCCACCCGGGCCCACCGGCACACCGGATCCGTCATCTACACGGCCGCCAAGGGCCATGGTGTCTCGGTGATCGCCGGGCAGCGGTTCGAGTGGAAGCAGGGCGACATCTTCTGCGTGCCGTCCTGGGCCTGGCACGAGCACGCCAACCTCGACCAGTCCGAGGACGCCTGCCTGTTCTCGTTCAACGACTTCCCGGTGATGCGCTCGCTCTCGTTCTTCCGCGAAGAGGCGTACACGGAGAACGGCGGCCACCAGCCCATCGGCTAACCGGCCCGCCACCCAGACGGCCCGCGCCGCCGGATCCGCCGGCCCTGACACCGGCTCCGGCGCGGCGGAGCCACCGGGGACATTCCTGTCGCGCCGACACCGTCCCCGGCCAGGACCGGCGGTGTCCTCCTGACCTGGACACCGCCGGTTCACCTCCAGCCCTCCCGACCCGTCGCACCACGTCCCACCCTCGCAAGGAGCAGCCATGCGCCTGATCACGTACACCCTCAACGACGCCCCCGACCGGCTGGGCGCGCAGCTCGACGACCGGGTGGTCGACCTCGCCGCGCTGGCCCAGCACGCCGGCGTCGAACTCCCCGCCGACCTGCTCTCGTTCATCCGGTCGGGATCCGCCGCCCTGGACACGGCCCGGGACCTGCTCAGCGGCGACCCGGCGACCTGGCCCGCCGGCACGGTCCACCGCTTCGCCGACGTCGAACTGAGCGCACCGCTGCGGCCGGGCAAGGTCGTCGGCGTTGGGCTGAACTACGTCGAACACGTCGCGGAGTCCAGCCGCACGCTGGACACCGCCAAAGAACTGCCCGACCGGCCCGTGCTGTTCGGCAAGCCCGCCACCGCGATCACCGGCCCCGGCCGGCCGATCCTGCACAACGCGGACCTGACCACACAGCTGGACTGGGAGTGCGAACTCGCCGTCGTCATCGGGCGCACCGCCTTCCGCGTGTCGGAGGAGGACGCCTGGGACCACATTTTCGGCTACAGCATCATCAACGACATCAGCGCCCGCGACCAGCGCCGCTCCGGCCAATGGTTCTTCTCCAAGGGCCAGGACTCCTACGCGCCCTTCGGCCCGGCCGTGGTCACCGCCGACGCGGTGCCGGACCCGATGGCGCTGGATCTGTCGCTGCGCGTCAACGACGTGATCAAGCAGAAGTCCAACACCCGCCACATGCTCTTCCCGATCGCCCGGCTCATCGCCGACATCACCTCGGGCATGACCCTGGAACCCGGTGACGTCATCGCGACCGGCTCCCCGTCGGGCGTCGGCGCCGGCATGGTCCCGCCGGAGTTCCTCCACCCGGGCGACCTGGTCGAGGCCACGATCGAGGGCATCGGCACGTTGTCGAACCCGGTGATCGACGCCCGCTGACCCACCGTCACCACCCACCCCTCGCACCGAAGGAGCGTCCCGCCTTGTCCCACCGCACCTACCGGATCGGCCAGATCGTGCCGAGTTCGAACGTCACGATGGAGACCGAAGTACCCGCCATCCTGCGCGCCCGGGAGACCGTCGCACCGGAACGGTTCACCTTCCACTCCAGCCGGATGCGCATGACCCACGTCACGCCGGAACAGCTCAGAGCCATGGACGCCGACTCCGACCGCTGCGCCCTGGAACTGTCCGACGCCCGCGTGGACGTGCTCGGTTACGCCTGTCTGGTGGCCATCATGAGTATGGGCCTGGGGTACCACCGCGTCTCCGAGAGCCGCCTGCACGCGCGCACCGCCGAGAACGGCGGCCCGGCGCCCGTGGTCACCAGCGCCGGCGCCCTCGTGCACGGACTGCGCACCCTCGGCGCCAAGAAGATCGCGCTCGTCGCCCCCTATATGCGGCCGCTCACGCAGACCGTCGTCGAGTACCTGACCCACGAGGGCTTCGAGGTGCTCGACTACGAGGCACTGGAGATCCCCGACAACCTCGACGTCGCCGCCCACGACCCGGCCCTGCTGCCGGACATCGCGCGGGCGCTGGACTACGAGGAGGCCGACGCCGTCGTGCTCTCCGCGTGCGTCCAGATGCCCTCGCTGGGCGCCATCGACCAGGCCGAGCAACTGCTCGGCAAGCCCGTGGTCTCCGCGGCGGTGTGCACCGCCCACCAGCTGCTCCGGGCACTGGACCTGCCGGCGGTCGCGCCCGGAGCGGGACATCTGCTGTCGGGCGACTACGCCGACGCGCCCATCGTGGGCCAGGCGGCAGCCGCCGGGTGACCGCCGACCCGCTGCCCGGCCCGGCAGGACCGGCCCTGGGGACGGGCCGAGGGCGCACGGCTCGGTAGGATCGCCTCCGCACACGACGGAAGGCGATCATGTCGGACAGCTCGACCCGGCCCAGCTCCCTGATCAACACGGTCTACGGGGCCTTCGTCCGGCATCTCGGCGGATGGATCTCCATCGCCGACCTGATCGTCCTGATGGCGGAACTGGACGTGGACGGCCCCGCGGTGCGGTCGGCGATCTCCCGGCTCAAGAAGCGCGGCATTCTCGAACCCGAGCGGCAGGGGGCGACCGGATACCGGCTCAGCCCCGCCGTGCACGCCGTCTTCGACGAGGGCGACCGGCGGATCTTCGGCAGCCTGGAGCCGGCGAACCTGAGCGACGGCTGGGTGATGGCCGTCTTCTCCGTGCCCGAGTCCGAGCGCGCCCACCGTTACCAGCTGCGCACCCGGCTGACCTGGCTGGGGTTCGGGAACACCGCGGCGGGCGTCTGGCTGGCGCCCGGCCGGCTGCTGGAGGACGCGCGCAACACGCTCGAACGCCTCGGGCTGAGCGACTACGTCCATCTCTTCACGGCCGACTACGCCGCGTTCAGCGACCTGCGCACCGCCGTCAGCTCCTGGTGGGACTTCCCGGCCATCGAGGCGCAGTACGAGGCGTTCACCGACACCTACGCGCCCATCGCCGCCAGGTTGGCGGAGCAGTCCGCCATCGACTCCACCGAGGCCTTCCGCGCCTACGTGCCGATGCTGACGCAGTGGCGCCGCCTGCCGTATCTCGACCCCGGCCTGCCCGCCGAGCTGCTTCCCGGTGACTGGAACGCGGTCGAGGCACGCCGGGTCTTCCAGCAGCTGCACGAGCTGCTCGCCGAACCGAGCCTTCGCCATGTGCGCAAGGTGACGGGTTCCGAAGCGCTGTAGGCGGTTCTGCCTGTTCCGCCCCCGGAGTGCCTTCCGGGGGCTTCGCCATGGGCGAAATATCCGCGGAACGCGCTTTGAGGTATCACGTGTAACCCGCCGAGCTCGGTAGTGCGGTGCAGTCTATTGACACGTGTAAATTTCGTATGTTCTTCTTCTGGCGGTAGCTAAATCAGCTCGATAATCTTCGCTGGAGCCGCGCGAGCGGCCATGCACGCCGCGTAGTCGCACCGCTCATGGCGGTGGCCGGCCGGGGGATTCGGCGCAACCCGCCACTGCCCTCCGTTCCGCGACCCGGCATTCAGGATCTCTCTCCCCATCGCCGTCGAGGCGCCGGTCGGCCTCCCCAGATCCTCCCTTCGCACAACTTCCGATGAGGTGAGCATGGCAATACTCCGGCTGGTGATCCGGCGGCTGCTGTCGTCGACTCCGCTGCTGTTCATGGTCTCGGCCCTGACGTTCGTCCTGGTGTCTTTGGTGCCGGGGGACCCGGCGCGGACGATCGTCGGGCAGCACGCGACCGAGGAGCAGTACCGGACCGTCCGCGGCCAACTGGGCCTGGACGAACCGCTGCCGGTGCAGTACTGGCACTGGCTGGTGCGGGTGTTCCACGGGGACCTCGGCTCCTCGCTCTTCAGCGGCGAGCCGGTCACGTCGGTGCTGAACAACCGACTGCCGGTCTCGCTCTCCCTGATCGTCGCGGGCACCGTGCTGTCCGGGATCCTGGGCGTGGCGCTGGGCCTGCTGAGCGCGCGGCGCGGCGGCTTCCTGGTGAGGGTCGTGGACGGCCTGTCCCTGATCGGCCTGGCCGTCCCGGCGTTCTGGCTCGCGCTGGTCCTGATCGCGGTACTGGCGGTACAACTGCGGTGGTTCCCGGTGACGGGATACGTACCGTTCGCCGACGACCCGGCGCAGTGGGCACGTTCGCTCGTGCTGCCGGTCCTGTCGCTGTCGGTGGGCGCGGTGGCGATCATCGCCAAGCAGACCCGTGACTCGGTGCTCGACACCTCCACCCGCGACTTCATCCGGGTGATGCAGGCCAACGGCTTCTCACCGCGCTCGATCCTCTACCGGCACGTGCTGCGCAACGCGGCGCTGCCGGTGGTGACCGTGCTGGGCGTGGTGCTGGTCAGCCTGCTCTCCGCCGCTGTCTTCGTGGAGACGGTGTTCGCCATGCCGGGCCTCGGCAGCGTCACGCAGCAGGCCACCCTCCAGCACGACATCCCCCTCATCCAAGGAGCCGTCTTGTACATCACGGTGTTGGTGGTACTGGTCAACCTGCTGGTGGACCTGGCCTACGGCCGCCTCGACCCGAGGGTGCGTGCCGCGTGAACCCGCCCGCGAAGAGACCGGGCCTGGCGGCCCGGGTCGTGCGCCGTCCGTCGGGTGCGGTCGCCATCGGATGGCTGGTGCTGCTGACCGCGGCCACCGCCGGGGCCTCGTTCGCCGCCCCGCACGGGCCGCTGGACCAGGACCTCGGGCACGTGCTGGCCGGACCGTCCGCCGGGCATCTGCTCGGCACCGACAACCTGGGCCGTGACCTGCTGAGCCGGCTGCTGTTCGGCGGCCGCTCCACCCTGCTGGCGGTGGCCGAGGCGCTGCTGGTCTACCTGCTGATCGGCACCGTCCTGGGCCTGGCCTCGGGGTACCTCGGCGGCTGGGTGGACCGGTTGGTCACCCGTACCGCGGATCTGATGTTCGCCCTCCCGGGCATCATCATCGTGCTCGTCGTCCTGTCGGTGTTCCCCGGCAATCTGCACGCCGCGATGATCACCTTCGGAGTGCTCGGCAGTCCCGGCCTCATCCGGATCCTCCGGTCTCAGACCCTCGGCATCCGCGAGGAGTTGTACGTCGCCGCGGCGAAGGTCGCGGGACTGACGCGCTCGCAGATCCTGCGCCGGCACGTCCTGCCGCGGATGACCAGCATGGTCATCGTCCAGGCGGCGCTGTTCTCCGCGATCGTCGTCACCATCCAGGCGGGGCTGGGCTTTCTGGGACTCGGGGCGCAGCCGCCCGACCCGTCCTGGGGCGGCCTGGTCGCCGACGCCTCCCAGGCCATCGACCGCGATCCCTGGATGCTGGTCCCCGCGGGCATCCCGCTGGTCATCACCGTGATCGCGCTGGGCCTGCTGGGGGATGCGATCCGCGACGCGGCCATCGAAGGCTGGTCGGTCTCCAAGATGGCGGCGCCGCAGGGCCGGAAGGTACCTGCTCCGAGATCGGCCGATCCGGCCGATTCCCCGCAGGAAGGCGCCGCGGAACCCGATGCGCGGGCGCTGCTCTCGGTCCGGAACCTGTCGGTCGAGATCGGCGGCATCCCCGTCGTGCAGGGAGTCTCCTTCGACGTCATGGCGGGCGAAACGCTCGGCGTCGTCGGCGAGTCCGGATGCGGCAAGTCGGTGACGGCGCTGGGCGTCCTGGGCCTCGTACCCGGAGGCGGCAGGGTCGCCGCCGGCCGGGTGGTGTTCGACGGGGTCGACCTGGCCGGATCCCCGGACGAGCTGGCCCGGGTGCGCGGGGCCGGGATCGCGTACGTGTCCCAGGAACCGATGGTGGCGCTGGATCCGACCTTCCCGGTCGGCCGCCAACTCGCCGAGGCCGTACGGCGGCACAGCCGCCCGGACCGGCGTACGACCCGCGCCGCGGCTCGCAGCCGGGTGATCGAGCTGCTCACCATGGTGAACATCCCCGACCCGGAGGCGGTGGCCGGCCGCTATCCGCACCAGCTGTCGGGCGGGATGGCGCAGCGCGTCGCGATCGCGCTGGCCCTCGCGGGCGATCCGAAGCTGCTGATCGCCGACGAGCCGACCACTGCGCTGGACGTGACCGTCCAGGCCGAGATCCTCGCGCTGCTGCGCGGGCTCCAGGCCGAGACGGGTATGGCCGTGCTCATCGTCACCCACGACTGGGGGGTGGTGGCGGACCTGTGCCACCGGTCGGTCGTGATGTACGCCGGGCAGGTCGTGGAGCAGGCGGACGTCGAGTCGATGTTCACGCTGCCGCTCCATCCGTACACCGCGGGCCTGCTGGCGGCCAACCCGCACCTGGCCGGCGGCGGAGAACCGCTGCCGACCATCCCCGGCACGGTGCCGGCTCCGCGCGACTGGCCGCAGGGGTGCCGGTTCGCCGCCCGGTGCCCGCGCGTGACCGACGCGTGCGCGGCGGCGCCGGTCGCGCTCAGCCGGCCCGCACCCGGCCGCCTCACCCGGTGCGTCCATTCCCAGCAGCTCCTCGTGGAGGGCACCCCCAGATGACTCCGCAGACCATCCTCGACATCCGTGATCTGACCGTCGAGTTCCGACAGGGCCGGCGTACGCCGCCGTTCCGGGCCGTGGACTCGGTGTCCCTGAGCATCGCGGCGGGGGAGACCGTCGGCCTGGTCGGCGAGTCCGGCTCGGGCAAGTCGACCATCGGCCGGGCCGTGCTCGGGCTCAACCCGGTCCACTCGGGCCGGATCCACTTCGAGGGCGCCGACATCACCGGCGCCCGACCGGGAGTCCGGCGAGAGCTCAGCGCCCGGCTGCAAGTGGTATTCCAGGACCCGTACTCGTCGCTCAATCCGGCCCGCACCATCGGCCGGACGCTCGCCGAACCGCTGCTGGTGCACCGGAAGATCGGCGCGGCGGAGACCGCGGAGCGGGTCACGGAGATGCTGGCGCGGGTCGGGATGCCCGCCGACACCGCGAGCCGGTACCCCGGACAGTTCTCCGGCGGGCAGCGCCAGCGGATCGCCATCGCCCGCGCCCTGATGCTCTCGCCGCGCCTGGTGATCTGCGACGAGCCGGTCAGCGCACTCGACCTGTCCATCCAGGCCCAGGTGATGAACCTGCTGGCCGACCTGCAGAGCGAACTCTCCCTCAGCTATCTGTTCATCGCCCACGACCTCCCCGTCGTCCGGCACCTCTCGCACCGCATCGTCGTCCTCTACCGCGGCCAGGTCATGGAGTCCGGGCCCGCCGACGACGTCTACGCCGACCCCGTGCACCCCTACACCCAGGCGCTGCTCGCGGCCGTTCCCGAACCCGATCCGCGCGTGCAACGCGCCCGCCGGGCCGACAAGGAGGCGGCCCGCGCCACGGTCCTGTCCACCCGGCCGCCCGCGGCCACCGGCTGCGCCTTCGCGCACCGCTGCCCGCACGCCATCGACATCTGCCACACCGTGCTCCCGGAACTGCTGCCCGTCCCGGGCAGCACCGGAGCCGACGCGGCGGGCGGCGGGCGGACCGCCGCCTGCCACCGCGCCGCGGACCTGCATCCGCTGACCGTTCCAGCACATTCAGGAATCACAGGAGAGGAAGTGCCGTGTTCAGGCAACGAATGATCAGCGGGCTGGCGACTCTGGTGGTGCTCGCCGCCGCAGCGACCGCATGTGGCGGATCGTCGACGGAATCCGGCGGCCAGGGCGAGACCCTGACCGTCATCTCGGCGAGCGCCCCGGCGAGCCTCGACCCGGCCAAGGCCAATGTCGGTTCGGACAACTGGTTCGTCAACCTGGCGTACGACACCGTTCTGCGGCAGGGCCAGGACGGGAAGACCGGCCCCGCACTGGCCACCAAGTGGGGTTACGTCGGCACCGGCAACCGGGAGTTCGACTTCACCCTGCGCGACGGGGTGAAGTTCGCCGACGGCACGCCCATGACCGCCCAGACGGTCGCGGCGTCACTCAACTACACCCGCAAGAACGGCCTCAACGTCTCCTGGACCTCGGCGATCGACTCCGTCACCGCCACCGGCCCCCTCACCGTTCGGATCCACTGTTCCAGCCCGCACCCCAACGTGCCCCAACTGCTGAACCAGATCCTGCTCGTCGGCTCGGTGATCAGCCCGGCTGGCCTGGCCAACGCCGGCAAGATGGGCACCCAGTCCTTCGGCGCGGGTCCGTACGTCCTGGACACCGCCCACACGGCCACCGGTGACCACTACACCTACACCCCCAACCCCAACTACTGGGACAAGACGAAGATCCACTGGAAGAAGGTGATCATCAAGATCGTCAACAACCCGAACTCGGCGCTCCAGGCCGTGAAGACCGGGCAGGCCGACATCCTGGGCATCACCGCCAACCAGGTCGACACCGCCACCTCGGGCGGTCTGAGCGTGATCCGGTCGCCCAACGCGTTCCTCGGCATCGACCTCGTCGACCGGGACGGAGCCCTGTCCAAGCCCCTCAAGGACGTCCGGGTCCGCCAGGCCCTCAACTACGGCGTGGACCGTGAGGCCATCACCAAGGCCCTCTTCCAGCAGTACGGCCACGCCACCGACCAGATATCCCTCCCCGGCCTGGACGGCTTCGCCGCCGACTACGACAACCACTACTCCTACGACCCGGCCAAGGCGAAGCAGTTGCTCGCCGCCGCGGGATATCCGAACGGTTTCGCGCTCCACATGGAGACGCAGAATTTCTTCGGCATCGACCTGGTCACCCAGGCCGTCGTCCAGCAGTGGAAGCAGCTCGGCGTCACCACCACCGTCACCACGGACACCAGCATCGGCCAGTGGCTCGGCAACGCCACGTCCAAGAAGTTCCCCGCGCTCGGATTCGGCTACGGCGGCGCCTCCACCTACACCCTGTCGCTGGACTGGATGCTGCCGCATCCCACGGCGTTCAACCCCTTCGCCTCGCAGGACCCCGCGCTCACCGCCATGTTGGCCACCGCCGCGGCCGCTCCCCAGGAGCAGCAGCCGGCGCTCTACCAGAACGTCATGCGCCGCGTCGTCGACCAGGCGTGGTTCGTCTCGGTACTGCGGATCGACGGGATCTACGCCTACAACAGCCGCAAGCTGACCGGGTTCGCGGTGGCACCCAGCTACCTCCCCGATCTGGCATGGGCCACCGCACCCAAGTAGTCCGTCCCGGCCTGTCGCTTCGCCCGGCGCCTCCAGTCTCCCGCCTCCCGACTCCTCCTGCGGGGTGGCGGGAGGCGGGAGGCGCGCCCGGTCGGGTGATCGGGTGGGACGAGGAGCCCCGCCCCAGCGGCGCGCACCGCGACCGGTGCTCCGATGTGCGGTAGCGGTCCACGGGCCGTCTACCGGAGGGAGGACCGCGGGGTGTGCCACTACTGCGGTTGCCGCGAGATCCCGTTGATCAGGGACTTCATCGCGGAGCACGAGTCCGTGACCGACCACGCGGGCTCGGCGGTGCGCGCGCTGGACACCGGCGAGCTCTCCGTGGCCCGCGCCTTGATCGGCGCAGCGTGGCGGACCGGTGACCGAGGGGTAGGTGAAACCCTTGCCAGCACCGGCCAACTGTGCTGATATTCGAGCTGCTTGCAGTGACAGCAGGTTCCCTCACGAACACGCCGGGGCGAACGGGCAGAGCACGCGAGGCGCCCGGCGGCACAGCCGTCGGATCAGCTCTGCGGTAGCCGGCCCATCCGCCCTCCCCTCGAACGAGTGCCATGCCACAGGATTTCTTCGAACCTCGTCGGCCGGTCGGGCGGGCGCGGGCGCCGGGCACGGCTCCGGGGTCCGAGCCGTCACGCTGTGCCAACGGCCCCTCCCCGTGGCCCGACGAATTGATCCTCGCGGCCCCGCCGGCGCCGATACGGTTACCGCAGGAGGACGGGGAGTCCGGCTGGGCGCGGGTGCGCCGCAGCGGTTTCCGACCCTTGTCCCGCAGGCGATTACGGTTACCGGAACCGCGTCCCCTCACCCCGGGTCCTCGGGACCGCGACAGCTCCGCGGGCCGTCGGCACGACAGCTCCGCGGGCCGCCGGTTCTTCGTCGGGGCGGCCATGACATCCGCTGTCGCGCTGATCGCCGCGGGGGTCGTGCTGGCCACCGTGGACAACCAGCCGGAGCATGTCCGGCCACGTGCGGTGCCCATCGCGGGCAGACCGTCCGGGCCCGCCGCCACCGGGCCGTCGTCCGAGGTCCGTGCCGAGACGGCCCGGTGGATCATCCGGAACGTCGGCCCCGGACATGTGGTCGCCTGCGACCCGGCCATGTGCGGATCGCTCGCCTCGCTCGGCTTCCCCGCCTCCTCGACGGTGTGGGTCAAGGAGAGCGCCCTGGAACTGCAGAGCGCGGACGTCGCCGTCCTCACCTCGACCCTGCGGGACCGGCTGGGTTCCATGGTCGCCGCGGTGACCGCAGCGGAGCCGCTCGCCGCGTTCGGCTCCGGCGCCCAGAGCATCACGATCCGGACCGTCGCCCATGCCGGACGGGCCTCCTACGAACGGGCGATGGCCGCCGACCTCGCCGACCGCAGACTCGCGGGCACGTCGCTGGCGGCGAACAGCGGCGTCACCTTCTCGCCCGCCGCCCGCATCCCGCTGGAGCAGGGGCTGGTGGACATGCGCATCTGCGCACTGCTCGCGACGCTGAGCAGCGGGCACACCCTGACCGTCGAGTCCTTCGGGCCGGCCGCGCCCGGCGCGGGCACGGGCGTTCCCCGCAACGCGGTGGAGATCTCCACCATCGACATGGTGTCCGCCGCGGGTGGCGCGGCACCGGCGACCGCCCTGCGGGCGCTCGTCGCGGCCCAGCAAGCGCCCTACCGCCCGCTGCGGACCGCGACCCGCTCGGAACAGGCGGGATCCCCTGCGGTGCTCAGCCTTCTCTACTCCCTTCCGGCGCCGGTCGACCCGCAGAACGGGCTTGCTCCGTGACGGCGTCCAACAGCCCCGAACGTCAGAAAGGCTCCCTCGTATGACGCTTACCGTCCGCAGACCCGCGGCCCTCCTGCTCTCGGCCGCACTGTGCACCGCCGCGCTGGCCGGTCCCGCCGCCGCGACCGCGAACGCCGCCCCCGCCCAACCGGGCGGCTGGCTGCGGCTCGCGCACTTCTCGCCGGGCGCTCCCGCCGTGGACGTCTATCTGTATCCGTTCGGCGGCTCGAAGGCCGCGCTGGTGCTCAAGAACGTCGCGTACGGTGACGCCTCGCCGTACGAGACCGTGGCCGGCGGGCAGTACACGGTGGCGATGCGGGTGGCGGGCGCGGCGCCGTCCGTCGCCCCGGTCATCTCCACCACCGTCCGGGTCGACAAGGGCAGGGCCTACACGGTGGCCGGCCTCGGCCCCGGTACGGCGCTCGAACTGCGGACCCTGAACGACCAGCTCTCCGCACCGCAGGACCGGGCCGGGATACGGGTGATCCAGGCGTCGCTGAACCAGCCCTCCGTCGCCGTCCAGGTCGCGGAGAACGACCCGAGCCGGCTGCACTTCCCGGCCTCGACCCCGTACAGCACCGTGCGCGCCGGAGCCACCGCGGTGAAGGTCACCGCGGGGACGGCCAGCACCAGCCGGACCCTGCAACTCGCCGGCCGCAGCACCCACACCCTGGTGGTGCTCTCCTCCTCGGGTGCGGCGCCCAAGCTGCTGGATCTGACCGACTCCAGCGGGCCCGCCACCCAGCCCGGCGGCGGCGTCGAGGCCGGACTCGGCGGTCTCAGCAAGCCCGCCACCACCGCGACGAGCGCCGGCGGCTCGTCCTCCGGCTTGCCGGCGGCCGCCGGATGGGCCGCCGCCCTGGTCCTCGGCCTCGGCGCGTTCCTCTTCGCCGTACGGCGCCTGCGACGGTCCTGAGCCCTGATGGGACGCCATGCCAGACCCCGCCCGCCGCACCGGGCCGCGCTCGGATCGCTGGCGCTGCTCGGAGCGGCGTCTGCGGTCGGCGGTGCGTTTGGACTCGGCCCGCACCTGGCGCGTACCGACGCGCCGGCCGGGAGTGACCGGGCCGGCCGGATGGCCGTCCCGGCCCCCGATCCCGGCCCGGCCGGCACGTCGCCGCCGGGACCGGCGCGGACTTCCGTGCTGCGCCCCAGCACGCTGTCCATTCCGGCCATCCAGGTGCGCACCTCCCTGGAGACCCTCGGCCTGACGTCCGCCGGAGCGCTCCAGGTGCCGGTCCGGCCGGAGCGGGCCGGCTGGTTCGACGGGGGCTCGGTCCCCGGACAGGTCGGACCGGCCGTCGTGGTGGGCCATGTCGACTCCCTCGACGGCCCGGCCGTGTTCGCGCGGCTGTCGTCACTGGGGCCGGGCGATGCGATCACCGTGGGTCTCAGCGACGGCAGCAGCGTCCGTTTCCAGGTGGTCTCGGTCCTGCGGCTCGCGAAGGCCCGGTTTCCGACCGCCGAGGTGTACGGGCCGCAGCCGGACCCCCAGCTGCGGCTGATCACCTGCGGCGGAGCCTTCGACGGTCGCCGCTATCCCGACAACATCGTGGTCTTCGCCCGCCTCGCCGGTACCTCGCGGACACGAGCCCTGGAAAATAGCTCTGACTAAGAGCTAAAATCGGAGTATGACCGCAGAGGAGTTCCCCGACGCGCTCGCGGACGCGCTGGCCGGTGTCCAACGGCTGATCCGGCGGCGGCTGCGCGGCGGGCTGACCGTGCCGCGGCTGCGCGGCGCGCAGGTCGAACTGCTGCAACTGGTCGGGGCCCGTCCCGGTATCCGGGTGTCGGTCGCGGCCAAGGAGCTCTATCTCGCGGGCAATTCGGTCTCCACGCTGGTCAACCAGCTCGTGCGGGACGGCTATCTCGTCCGCGAGACCGACCCGGACGACCGTCGCTCGGCGCTGCTGCTGATCACTCCCGCGGCCCGGGCGCGGTTGCGCGACTGGAAGGCGCGGCGTGACGCGCTGGTGCGTGAGCAGGTCGCCCAGCTCGACGCGGCCGACCGGGCGGCGCTGGAAGCGGCGCTGCCGGCGCTGCGCAGACTCGCCCTGAACCTGCACGAGGAAGCGGAGGGGACATGACCGTCGATTCCGGAGCCGTCGATCCGGGGACTGCTGATCCGGGCGCTATTGCGGCGGATGCCGGTGCGTCTGATGCCGTGGAGTCGGATGCCGCTGGGCCGGACGCCGTCACCTGTAGCGGCCTGGAGTACACCTTCGGCGAGACGAAGGCCGTCGACGGCCTCGACCTGTCGGTCCGCGCCGGTGAGGTCTTCGGCCTGCTCGGCCCGAACGGCGCCGGCAAGACCACCGCGATCCGCTGCATCACGACGCTGCTGCCGGTACCGGGCGGCATGGTGCGGGTCTTCGGGCACGACGTGGCCAAGGAGCGGATGGCGGTGCGCCGGCTGCTGGGTTACGTACCGCAGCAGCTGTCCGCCGACTCCGGGCTGACGGGGCGTGAGAACGTGGCGCTGTTCGCCCGGGTCTTCGACGTCTCCCGCCGCGAACGGGCCGCCCGCGTGGGGCAGGCGCTGGAGGCCGTCGACCTCACCGACGCAGCCGACCGGCTGGCCAAGACGTACTCCGGCGGCATGATCCGCCGCCTCGAACTCGCCCAGGCGCTGGTCAGCGCACCGCGGTTGCTGATGCTCGACGAGCCGACGATCGGCCTCGACCCGATCGCCCGCACCAGCGTGTGGGAGCACATCAACGCGGTACGGGCCGCCACGGGCATGACCGTCCTGGTGACCACGCACTACATGGACGAGGCCGACCAGTACTGCGACCGGGTCGCCCTGATGCACCGCGGCCGGATCCGCGCGCTCGGCACGGCCGACGAGCTCAGGTCCGACCTGAGGGAGCGCCGCCGGGCATCCGGCGACGACGATGCGGCGCCGACGCTGGAGGACGTCTTCCGGGACGTCGCCGGCAGCGGCCTCGACGAGCAGGGAGGAGACTTCCGCGATGTCCGTAGCACCCGCCGCACCGCGTCCCGCGTCGGCTGAGAGCACGCCGCCCCCCGGCCGGCTCGACCTGCTCCTGGTCCCGCCCCGCGCCCGCACCGGCTGGCGGGTGCTGCCCGCCAGGGTCGGCGCGATGTGCGTGGTCGAACTGCAGAAGCTGCGCCACGACCGCACCGAGCTGTACACCCGGGCCGTCCAGCCCGCCCTGTGGCTGCTGATCTTCGGCGAGACGTTCACCCGGATCAAGGCCATCCCGACCGGCGGCATCCCGTACATCGACTACCTGGCGCCCGGCATCATCGCCCAGTCCGCGATGTTCATCGCGATCTTCTACGGCATCATGATCATCTGGGAACGGGACGCCGGCATCCTGACCAAGCTGCTGGTCACCCCGACCCCGCGATCCGCCCTGATCACCGGCAAGGCGTTCGCCGCCGGGGTGAAGGCGCTGATCCAGGCGGTCGTGGTGATCGTCATCGCCGCCCTGCTCGGGGTGGCGATGACCTGGAACCCGCTGCGTCTGCTCGGTGTGGCGGCGGCGGTGGTCCTGGGCTCGGCCTTCTTCTCCTGCCTGTCGATGACGATCGCGGGAATCGTGCTCACCCGCGACCGTCTGATGGGCATCGGCCAGGCCATCACGATGCCGCTCTTCTTCGGCTCCAACGCCCTCTACCCGGTGGCGATCATGCCGGGCTGGCTCCAGGTGATCAGCAAGATCAACCCCCTGAGCTACCAGGTCGACGCCCTCCGCGGCCTGCTCCTCGGCACCCCGTCCCACCTGCTCCTCGACTACGCCGTCCTGATCGTCGCCGCGGCCCTGGGCATAGCGGCGGCCTCGTCCCTCCTGGGCCGCCTGGCCCGCTGACCGGTACCACCGACGCGCGTGGGTGCGGAGAGGAACCTATGGTGAGATAGGGAACGAAATGCGGACGATGTGCAGACGCTTCTCAGGAGGCGATGACCATGCATCGCGCTCAATGGTTGTGTGCGTCGTCCCTCTTCGGTGTGGTGCTGGCCACCGTGGCTGTCGGTTGTAGTTCGCCGACGGTCACCACGTCCCCGGCCTCCGTGCGGCCTTCTGCCTCCGGCTCCTCCGTTCCGGGTGGTGCCGCGTCGCCGACCGCGGCAGGCCCGCAGACAGCGCAGGTCGGCGACACTCTGGACCTGGTGGGTTCCGGTGACGGTGAGCGGATGGCCGTCACGGTCACGCGGGTCGTGGATCCGGCAGGCGCCGAAGTCTTCAGTCCGGACGCGGGAAATCGCTTCGTCGCCGTGCAGTTCCGGCTGCGCAACACCGGGACGGCCGTGTACTCGGACGCGCCGTCCAACGGGGCGCAGGTGAGCGACGCCCAGGGTCAGACGTTCAATGCCTCGGTCGCCGACACGAATGCGGGGCCGAGTTTCCCCGCCGCCATCCGGCTCACTCCGGGAGACACGGGCCTGGGCTTCATCACCTTCGAAGTGCCGAAGGCATCGGTGATCGCCAAAGTGCAGTTCACCTTGAACTCCGGCTTCGCCGACAACACCGGCCAGTGGACGGTGCAGGGCGTGGAGAAGGGTTCGCCGACTGTGGGCACCGCCCCCGCGCCCCAGCCGACCGTCTCCACGGCGCCCGCACCCACGCCCACTTCCCAGGCGGCGAGCCCCAGCCAGGTCGTTGAGGACTATTACGCTGCCATCAACGCCCACGCGTACCTCACGGCATGGAACCTGGGCGGCAAGAACCTCAATGGGTCCATGCAGAGCTTCGTGGCCGGCTTTGCCGGTACCGCCCACGACGCGGTGACAGTGACCGGTGTGCAGGGCGACACCGTGAGCGTCGTTCTCGACGCCACTCAGACGGACGGCAGCCACCGCGTCTTCTCCGGGACCTACACGGTTCGTGACGGCACGATCGTCGGCGCGAACATCCACTGAGACCGGGCGCACGCTTCAGGCCTGTCCAGCCGCGCTGGAGCTCTGGGTCAGGAGCCCACGGGGTTCACGAAGGTGCCCGGGTGGGTGGCCGCGTCCTGACGGACGATCGAGCCGCCCCAGGGCCACTTCAGCGCGAACTGGGTCTTCTCGTCCGGCGGGGTGATGCGGACCAGGGCGGGTTCGAAGGCTTCGGCGGCGGGGGCGGTGGTGGGGAGGAGGGTGATCGAGAAGTTCGTGGTGTTCGACGGCTTGAGCAGGATCTTGGTGGGGGCTGTCGAGGAGCGCGTCAGTGACCAGGTGCCGTCGGTCTCGCGGTCGCCGACGATGTCGACGCCGGGGAAGCCGATGAGCGAACAGGTATGACGGCTGATGTTGGTGAGATAGACGGACGCCCGGGTCTGGCCGGTCGACTTCATGTCCGGGGCCGCGCCACCGCCGGCAGCGAAGCCCGCCTTCAGGTCGGAAGTGTGGCAGCGGACGATGGACGTGACGTCGACGACCGTGGACGTACCGGCGTCGGACGTGCCGGCGTCGGACGTGTCGCCGGTCGACGAGCTCCCGCCCGTGGACGAGGTGCTGCCGGTCGTCGTGCTGCTCTTCGTGTCTCCGGTCGTGTCACCGGTGGTGCCGCCGGTGCCGCCGGAAGGAGCCGCCTTCGGAGTGCTCGTCGCGGGCGCGGGCGTGCTCGGGGCGTGGTTGGCTGCTCCGCTGGATCGCGCGCCGTCCGCCGAGGACGAACAGGCCACGGCGCCGGTGCTCAGGGCAGCCATGGCGAGTATCGCGGCCCCGTGACGGGGCAGGCGATTCAGCATTGCGGTCATGAGAACCCAACTCTCTGCGTTCGGCGGCGCGACGATCTCCTGCGTGATCACGCGTGGAACGCGGGGTGCGGTTCCAGGAGACCGCGACCGAACCGCCGAGCGGGTACCACTGGCTGTTGAGACTGCGCAGCCGGGAGAGGTGCTCGGCACCGGACGGAGAACAGGGAGCGGCGAACAGAGAACGGGGAGTAGGGAGCGGTCACCGCAACTGCTGGACCCGTAACGCGAGTTCCATCTCGAAGCGGGCGTCGGGATCCTGGAGCCGGTCGCCGAACAGCTCGTCGAGCTGGCGCAGCCGGTAGCGGACGGTCTGCGGGTGGATGCCCAGCCGGGCCGCCACCTCGTTGGCGTTCCGGCTGCACTGCAGCCAGCAGAGCAGGGTGTCGGCGAGGCGGGTCCGGTACGGCGGGCGCATCCGTTCCAGCGGGCCCAGATGGCGATCGGCCAGCGCGTCGACCAGGGCCTCGTCCTGGAAGAGCAGCATGGTGGCGAGGTGCTCGGAACAGCGCACGACCTCGCCGCCCGGCAGGACGTCGCGCCGCGCGAGGGTCAGCGCGTCCCTCGCCCAGCGCAGCGACCGGGCGCCCTCGGTCAGCCGGACGGTGGGGCCGAGTGCGGCGCGGTGGCCGTGCAGCGCCGAGTCGACGGCGCGGGTTCTGCCGGGACCGCCCGGATCGGGGACCACGATGCAGCCGGGCTGCTGGTCGAAGCGGGCCAGGAAGTCGGGTGGCAGGATCGGGTAGAGGGTTTCCCGTTCCCAGTGGTGGTCCACGACGACGACCGCGAGGGACGTGGGAACCGGCCAGTGCGCGGCATGGGCGAGATCCCGGATGGCCTCCTCGGTGGGGGGCTGTTCGGCGATCAGCATGTCGAACAGCCGCAGCCGGCGGCGCTGCAGCTCGCCCGCCAGGTGCAACTGGGCCTCGGCGTAACCGGCGGAGGTGGCCGTGGCGATCTCGTCGATGTGGACCAGCGCGGCCTCGCCGAGCAGGGCGAGGACCTCACGCGGCAGGACGTCGGAGTCGGCGAGGGTGACGATGCGGCGCCACGAGATACGGGCGGCGATGCGGAGCGCGCCCTGGAAGGAGTCGAGGCTGCGGCCCTCTCTGGCCTCGCCGCGGCCGATGCTGCGGTAGATGCCGATGACCTCCTGGGCGCTGATGCCCGGGGTGGAGAGGCGGTCGAGCAGGAGGTTCAGGCCTAATTCCACGCCCGTGTGGATGGTTTTCGTGTAAGTGTCGTTCGTCGGACGGTCGTACTCGGGAATCTCCGCCTGTATCGCCCCGACCACCTCCTTCCGGATAGCGTCGAGGAAGGGCCGGAGATGGTGGGCGAGCTCCGGAGGGATGTGGCTGAACGGCTCATCTGCCAGTTCTTGGGTCTGTCGCACCGTGGCGGAGTTCCCTTCCGCTTATTGGTTCGATTGCTTGCGACGGTACCTCCCGACAGTCGTTGCGCGCCACGACGTCTGACGGTCCATCAGAAAATGGCTCGTTGTCACTCGGGTGACAGCGAGTCCCGGACAAGAGTGCCCTCCGAAGGTGCCGGTATCCGCCCGCGAATGGTTAGAAAGGTCACCAGGGCGCCGCACAGCACGCAGCCGGCGGCGAGCCGCAGACCCGCCGCGTAGCCGTCGAGGAACGCGGTACGCGGATCGGAACCGGCGGCGATCTCCGTACTCCGGGCGTGGGTCAGGACGACGCCGACCAGAGCGATGCCGAGGACTCCGGAGATCTCCCGGGCGGCGCTGACCACGCCGGACGCCATACCGTTGTGGTGGGCGGGCACCGAGGCGAGGGAGCGGACCGTCAGTGGCGTGGTGAGGGCGGAGCCCGCGCCGATCAGCAGCAGCCCCGGCTGCAGCCCGAGGTACGTCGTCCGCAGACCGGTCGCGGAGACCTGCACCAGCCCCCACGCCACCAGCACCAGCCCCGCCGCGATCACCCGGTGCGCGCCGTAGGCCGTGCAGAGCCGCTCCGCGAACGGCGTCAGCGCCAGCAGGGCGAGCGCCAGCGGCAGGAAGGCGAGACCGGCCTTGGTCGCGGAGAATCCCAGCACCTGCTGCAGATAGAGCGTGGTGAAGAAGAACACGCCGTTGACGCCGATGCCCCAGAGCACCTGCGCGGCCGTGCCACCGCTGAGCAGGCGGTCGCGGAAGAGGCCCAGTTCGAGCAGGGGCGTCGCGGCGCGGGCCTCCAGGGCCACGAACAACCGTCCCGTCAAGACCGCCACGAACAGACACTGGGGAACCGGCCACCGGGTGAAGCCGTGCGCCCCGCCCTCCAGCAGCCCGTAGGCCAGCAGGTAGAGCGCCGCACTCGACAACACGAGCCCGGGCACGTCGAGTCGGCGCATCGCGGACGGCCCCGGGCGGCACACGGCCGCCGGTACGGCGCCGGCCAGCAGCAGTCCGAGGACGCCGAAAGGCACGTTGAGGAAGAACACCCAGCGCCAGCCCCAGCGCTCGGTGATGAAGCCGCCGAGCACCGGCCCCAGGGCCAGTGCGACGGCCAGCGCTCCGGTCCACAGTCCGACCGCGAGCGAACGGCGCGCCGCGGGCAGCCGGCCGGTGATCACCGCCAGCGTCGCGGGGATCACCAGGGCTGCGCCGGACCCCTGCACGGTCCTGGCCACGATCAGCGTCAGGCCGCTGCCCGCGAGACCGCCCGCCACCGAGGCGGCCGTGAAGACCGTCAGGCCCGCGACCAGCACCGGGCGGCAGGACAGCAGGTCGGTGAGGCGGCCGCCGGCCAGCAACAGCGCCCCGAAGCTCAGCACGTAACTGGTGCCCACCCACTCCAGAGCCGGCAGATCCAGCCCCAACGCCCGCTGCACAGAGGGCAGCGCGACGTTGACGACGGTGTTGTCCAGCGTCGTGATGAACCCGGTCACCGCGATCCCCAGCATGATCGGCAGCGTCCTGACCCGGTCCACCGGCGGCTCCTCTCCCGGGGCCGGCGCCTCCCGGCCCTGGCGGCGTACGTGCTCGGGGCCGTCCGACCCTAACCACCGCACCCGCCGTTCGCCTTGTCATCGGAGTGACAGAAGGCGGACGGGCGGCTGTCACCCCCCGCTCTAGTGAACCGGGGACCCGGAAGCGGAACCTGTTGCCCCCATGACGCTCCAGAATTCCGGATCCCCCCTCCGGGAAGGAGAGCCGCGCATGACCCGTTTCGCCGAGTTCGCGTCCCGTCGCGCCCAGGTTCTGCGAGGAGGCCCACCAGCGGCCGTGGAACGCCAGCACGGACGCGGCCGGCTCACCGCGCGCGAGCGCATCGACCTGCTGCTCGACCCCGGCTCCTTCACCGAGACCGACGCCTTCGTACGGCACCGCTGCACCGCCTACGGCATGGACGCCTCCCGCCCCGACGGCGACGGCGTCGTCACCGGCCACGGCACCGTCGACGACCGCCCGGTCGCGGTGTTCGCGCAGGACGCCACCGTCTTCGGCGGAAGCATGGGGGAGGCCTTCGGCCAGAAGGTCCTCAAGGTCATGGACCACGCGCTGAAGGTCGGCTGCCCCGTCATCGGCCTCAACGACTCGGGCGGCGCGCGCATCCAGGAGGGGGTCGTCGCCCTCGCCCACTACGCGGAACTCGTCCACCGCAACGTCATGGTCTCCGGGGTGATCCCCCAACTGTCCATGATCCTCGGCCCGTGCGCGGGCGGCGCCGCGTACTCGCCGGCGCTCACCGACTTCACCGTCATGGTGAAGGACATCTCCCACATGTTCGTCACCGGACCCGATGTCATCCACTCGGTGACGGGGGAGGAGACCACCGCCGAGGAACTGGGCGGCGCCCGCACCAGCACCGCCATCAGCGGCACCGCCCACTACCTCGCCCACGACGAGGCCGACGCCTTCGACTTCGTCCGCGGGCTGCTCTCCTACCTGCCCGCCAACAACCGGGAGGCGCCGCCGCGCTACCGGCAGGACACCGACCCCGGCATCACCGCGGCGGACCGGGAACTCGACGCGATCGTCCCCGACAACCTCGGGCACGCCTACGACATGCGGGAGATCCTGCGACGGATCGTGGACGACGGCGAACTCCTGGAGATCCAGGAGCTGTTCGCACCCAACATCATCTGCGCCTTCGGCCGCGTCGAGGGCTCGTCGGTGGGCATCGTCGCCAACCAGCCCCTGCACTCCGCCGGAGCCCTGGACATCAACGCCTCCGAGAAGGCCGCCAGGTTCGTGCGGTTCTGCGACGCCTTCGGCATCCCGATCCTCTCCTTCGTCGAC
Source organism: Streptomyces sp. NPDC045021 (assembly GCF_056432645.1). Lineage (NCBI taxonomy): Bacteria > Bacillati > Actinomycetota > Actinomycetes > Kitasatosporales > Streptomycetaceae > Streptomyces > Streptomyces sp. NPDC045021. The sequence continues at coordinate 880,229 of NZ_JBWKIQ010000001.1, read as the reverse complement.
GTCCCCGGCTACCTCTCCGGCGTCCGCCTGGAGCACGAGGGCATCGTCCGCCGGGGCGCCAAGTTGCTCTACGCGTACGCGGAGGCCACCGTGCCCGCCATCACCGTCGTCGTCCGCAAGGCCTACGGCGGCGGCTACGCCGTCATGGGCTCCAAACACCTCGGCGCCGATCTCAATCTGGCGTGGCCGACCGCGCAGATCGCCGTCATGGGAGCGCAGGGCGCCGTCGCTGTGCTGCACCGGAAGGAGTTGCGCGCCGCCGAGGACCCCGAGCTGCTGCGCAAGCAGCTGACCGCCGAGTACGAGAACGAATACGCCACCCCGTACCTCGCCGCGGAGCGCGGCTACCTCGACGCCGTCATCCTCCCGCACGAGACGCGCGGCCGGATCGTGCGGGGGCTGCGGTCGCTCCACGGAAAGCACCGGCCCGCACCGCAGCGCCAGCACGGCAACATCCCGCTCTGAACCCAACCGCCCCACCCGTCCCCCGGTCCCACGGCCCCCCACAGGTCCCGCCGAACCATCCCCTCTGAGAGCGGCCCCCCTCGCGCCCCGACCCCTCTGGAGTCCCATGCCTCCCGCGCGCCCTCTCCCGCTGACCGAGTCCCTGCGCCACTGGTCCACCGAGCGCGGTGCGCAGCGGGCCTTCACCTTCGTCGACTTCCCCACCCCGGACTCACCCGGCCGGCACCGCAGCCTGACCTGGAAGCGGCTCGACCGGCAGGCCCGCACGATCGCCTGGCGGCTGCGGGCCGACGTGGGCCCCGGCGAGCGGGCCGCGCTGATGCTGCCCCAGGGCCTGGGTTACGTGGCGGCCTTCCTGGGCTGCCTCTACGCGGGGGTGATCGCCGTCCCGCTGTTCAGCCCCGACCTGCCGGGACACGCGGGGCGGCTCGCGGCCGTACTCGACGACTGCGAACCGTCGTGCATCCTGACCGACACCCCGAGCGCGCCCGCCATCGCGGCCTTCGCCGCCGAGCACGGGATGCCGCACGTCCCGGTGATGCACATCGGCCGACCGGCCGGCGCTGATCCGCTCCTGGACCCGGACCGGTCCCTGCCCGTACCCGAGTTGGACGACATCGCCTACCTCCAGTACACGTCGGGGTCCACCCGCGTCCCCGCCGGGGTGATGATCAGCCACGGCAACGTCGTCGCCAACGCCCGGCAGGCCGTGACCGCGTTCGGCGTGAGCGCGGACCGCAACACCAGCGTCGGCTGGCTGCCGCTCTTCCACGACATGGGCCTGGTGCTGAGCGTCGCGGCGCCGGTACTCGCCGGCCTGTCCTCGGTGCTGATGGACCCGGTCTCCTTCCTGGAGCGGCCGGTGCGCTGGCTGCGGCTGCTCGGCGCGTACCCGGGCACCATCAGCGCGGCCCCCAACTTCGCCTACGACTACTGCGCCACACGCATCGACGAGGAGCAGGCCGCGCCGCTGCGGCTCGACCGCGTCCATTTCATGATCAACGGCAGCGAGCCGGTGCGACCGGGCACCGTGGACCGCTTCCAACGCGCTTTCGCCCACACCGGACTGCCACCGGAGGCGCACTGCCCCTCGTACGGGCTGGCCGAGGCCACCGTCTTCGTCACCACCGATCCGCCCGCCGAGCCGCCCCGGACGCTGTTCTGCGACCGCGACGCGCTGGCGGCGGGGCACATCAGGCCGTGCGCGGACGACGATCCGCTGGCCACCGCACTGGTGGGCTGTGGAACCCCGGTCGGGCAGCAACTGCGCATCACGGACCCGGTCACAGGGCTTGTGCTGCCCGAGGACCGGATCGGTGAGATCCGGCTGCGCGGTCCCAACATCGGCCTCGGCTACTGGAAGCGGACCGGCCGTTCGCAGGCGTCGTTCGCCTCGCGCATCCCCGGCGAACTGGGCGACTGGCTGCGCACCGGAGACCTCGGGGCGCTGCACGAAGGACGGCTCCAGGTCACCGGACGCCTGAAGGACCTGCTGATCGTGGACGGCCGCAACCACTACCCGCAGGACCTGGAGGAGACCGTCCAGTCGTCGCTGGACTGCGTACGCCGCGACCGGCTCGCGCTGTTCACCGTCGGCGGCGACGGCCGGCCCGACGAGGTGGTCGCCGTCGCCGAGCACGCCCGCGACCTCGACATCACGGCGGAGCTGTCCATCGCGGCGGAGCGTGCCGCCCGCGCCCGGATCTCCGCCCGGCACGGGGTACGGCTGGCCCGGCTGCTCCTCGTACCGCCCGGCGCGGTGCCGCGCACGTCCAGCGGCAAGGTCTCCCGTTCCGCCTGCCGCGAGCGGTATCTGGCCGGGGAGTACGAGGCGGAGGCGGTGGCAGGTGAGTGACGGCGCCCGTGCCGCGGGGGAGTCCGCGATCGCCGGGAAACTCCGCCGCACCATCGTCTCGCGGCTCTCCCAGTGGTACGGGCTCGACCCGGCCGCCATCGACGACGACCGGCCCCTGGCGGAACTGGGCATCACCTCACGGGACGCCGTCGCACTCACCGCCGAACTGCGCGCGCTCACCTCCGTGCAGCTGCCCGCGACCCTGTTGTGGGAGGCGCCGACGCTGGGCCGGCTGCTGTCCGTGGTCGAGGCGGCGGTCGGAGGCGACACGTCGCTTCCGGGTCCGAGCCCTGCTTCTGGTCCTGGCCCCGGTCCTGGTGGGGCGCAGCCCGCGGGCCCTGTGGGGAGTGCGGTCGCCGTGGTCGGGATCGGCTGCCGGCTCCCCGGCGGGATCACCTCCCCGGCCGGCTTCTGGGAGCTGCTCAGTACCGGCGGCAGCGCGGTGGGCACCCTCCCCGAAGGGAGGTGGGGCCCGTTCCTCCCCGATGGCGCGCCGCCGGACGGCATCAGCCGCCATGGCGCCTTTCTGTCCGATGTCACCGGGTTCGACGCCGAGTTCTTCGGTATCTCCCCGCACGAGGCCACCTTGATGGACCCGCAGCAACGGCTGCTGCTCGAAGTGGTCCGGGAGAGCCTGGACCACGCCGCCATCCCCGCGCCCGGCCTGGCCGGTACCCGCACCGGTGTGTTCGTCGGGATCAGCGGCAACGAGTACGCCCAGTTGACCACCGCCGACCTGGACGCGGTGGACGCGTGGACCCCGCCGGGCGCCGCCCTGAGCATCGCCGCGAACCGGCTCTCGTATGCCCTGGATCTGCGCGGTCCCAGCCTCGCCCTGGACACGGCGTGCTCCTCGTCGCTGGTCGCCGTGCACCATGCCGTCCGCAGCCTGGTGTCCGGCGAGACCGACACGGCCCTCGCCGGCGGCGTGAACCTGCTGCTGTCGCCCGCGCTGACCCTGGCGTTCCAGCGCGCGGGGGCGCTGGCGCCCGACGGACGCTGCAAGACGTTCGACGCCGCGGCCGACGGCATGGTGCGTGGTGAGGGCTGCGCGGTCGTCGTCCTCAAGCGGCTGGCCGCCGCCGAGCGGGACGGCAACCGGGTGCTCGCCGTGATCCGCTCGACCGCCGTCAACTCCGACGGCCGCTCCAACGGGCTGCTGGCGCCCAACCCCGAGGCCCAGCGGGCGCTGCTGGAGGAGGCTCACCGCGGCGAGGGCACAGAGCTGGACTACGTCGAGGCGCACGGCACCGGCACCGCGCTCGGCGACCCGATCGAGGCACACGCGCTCGGGGCCGTACTGGGCCGGGGCCGCGAGCCCGACCAACCGCTGCTGATCGGCTCGGCGAAGACCAACCTCGGCCATCTGGAGGCCGCGGCCGGGATCACCGGGCTGGTCAAGACGGTGCTGGCGCTGCACCACGACGAACTCCCGCCGCACCTCAACTTCCGCACCCCCAACCCGCTCATCGACTTCGACGCGCTGGGGCTGCGGGTCGTCGACTCCCCGGAACCCTGGCCCCGCTACTCGGGCCGGGCCACCGCGGGCGTCTCCGCCTTCGGGTTCGGCGGTACCAACGCGCATGTCGTGCTGGAGGAGTACCGGACCGCACCCCGCAGGGCGCCGGCGCCCGGAGGACGGCCGGACATCACCGTCCTGGACGCGCTCTCCGCCGCACGGCTGCGCGAGGACGCGGCGGGGCTGAGCCGCTGGTTGCGGTCTCCCGCGGCGCGCGCGGTCCGGATCGAGGACGTCGCCCGTACGCTGCACGGCCGGACCGGCCGCGGCCGGTACCGCGCGGCGGTGGTCGCGGACAACCGCGAGGATGTCGCCGAAGCCTTCGCCTGCCTGGCCGAAGGACGCCCCCATCCGGCGGTCGTCACCGGCGGCCCGGCCACCGAAACCGCCCGCCCCGTCTGGGTGTTCTCCGGCTACGGCTCCCAGTGGCCGGGCATGGCCCGCCGGCTGCTCACGGCGGAACCCGCGTTCGCCGAAGCCGTGGACCGGCTGGAACCCCTGCTGCTCCGGCACGCGGGCCTCTCGCTGCGCGCGCGCCTGGAGCCCGACGCCGAGCTGTCTTCGCCGTCCGCCGTACAGCCGGTGCTGTACGGGCTCCAGGTCGCACTGGCCGACCTCTGGCACGCGTACGGGATCGAACCGGCGGCCGTCATCGGGCACTCCATGGGCGAGGTCGCCGCAGCGGTGGTCGCCGGTGCGCTCGACGCCGAGACCGGGGCACGCGTCATCGCGACCCGGTCCCGGCTGCTCGACGGGCTGTCGGGCGGGGCGATGGCCGTGGTGGAACTCTCCGCGGCACAGCTGCGCGCGCACGCCGGAACGTGGCCCAGCCTGCAGGTCGCCGTCCACTCCTCGCCCGGCCAGAGCGTCGTGACCGGCACGGCGGACGACATCGGCCGGCTGATCGGGCTGGTGGAGCGGGAGGGCGGGCTCGCCCGATCCCTGGGGGTCGCCGCGGCCGGACACTCTCCGCAGGTCGACCCACTGCTCGGTCCGCTGGCCGAACAGCTCGGCGCGGTACGCCACATGACCCCCGGCGTGCCCTTCTACACCACCGTCCTGGACGCGCCGCGCGAAGCGCCCGTCTTCGACGCCCGGTACTGGGCGGCCGGCCTGCGCAGGCCCGTCCGCTTCACCCAGGCGGTCGCCGCCGCGGCGGCGGACGGGCACCGGCTGTTCGTCGAGGTCTCCCCGCACCCGACCCAACTGCATCCGCTCGCCGAGACGCTGCGCGCCGCGGGCGCCCTGGACACCGCCCTGTTCCCGACGCTGCGCCGCGGCACCGACGACGCCTTCTCGTTCCGGCACAGCTTGGCGGCGCAGCTGGTCCGCGGCGTGGCCGTCGACCCGGCGGCCCTGCACGGGGACGGCCGGATCGTCGATGTGCCGAGCGCCGGTTGGCGGCATCGTCCCTACTGGGTGAAGGGCCGGCTGCCGGAGCGGCGGCAGGAACCCGAACCCGCACCCCTGTCGGCGCCGGGCGCCGACGACGCACCGGCGGCCCGCCCCAGAAGCGTCACCGACCGGCTGCGGGAGCACGTCGCCCAGGTGATGGGGTACGCACCGGAGCACATCGACCCCGAAACGCCGCTCACCGAACTCGGTCTCGACTCCCTCATGGCCACCCGCATCCTGGCCGCCGTCCAGCGGGACTTCGGCACGGTCGTCGAACCGCGTGTGCTGCTGCGGAACGGCACCGTCGCCGCGCTCGCCGCGTGGCTGGAGTCGCCGGGACCGGAGGACGGTGCGCAGCCCGCGTTCGAGGGCGTGCTCCCTCGTGACGCCGCCGAGCGGCTGGTCGCCGGCGCCTGGCAGAGCGTCGCGGGCGGCGGGCCGGCCGGCGCCGAGGACGATCTCGGTCTGCGAGAGCTGCCCCGGGAGCGACTGGAGGCGCTGGCCCGGGCGCTGTCCGAGCGGGCCGGATGGGAGGTACCGGCCGGGGAACTGCTGAACGGTCCGGCCACCGTCGCCGCCATCGCGGAACAGTTGCGCCCGCGCCTGGAGGCACCGGTCAGCGGTCCGCTGCGCGTCCTGCGAGCCGGTGGCGGCCTTCCGCCGCTCTTCCTGATCCATCCCGCGGGCGGATCCACCACCGTCTACCGCGCCCTCGTCCAGCGGCTCGGCGACGACCAGCCTTGCTACGGGCTGGAACGGCTGCCCGGGCCGGACGCCGTGCACGAGCGGGCGGCGGTGTACGCGCGGCTCGTCCGCGAGACCCACCCGCACGGCCCGTGGCTGCTCGGCGGCTGGTCCTACGGCGGGGTGGTGGCCCAGGAGACGGCGCGGCTGCTGGCCCGGGACGGCAGCGTGCCCGCGCTGATCCTCATCGACAGCGTGCTGCCGCTCCCCGCCCCCGAGTTGTCGCCGCGCGAGGAGGCCCGCCGCCGCTTCGCGGCCTTCGCCGCGTATGTCGAGCGCACCTACGGCAGCCCGCTGCCCCTGCCGTACGAGGAGCTCGCGACGCTCGACGACGCCGGGCAGATCGAGCTGGTGGTCAAGGCGCTGGAGCAGGCGGCCGACCTGCCCGCCGCCGTGCTGGAGCACCAGCGCACCTCGTATCTGGACCTGCGCAGCGGGGAACGCCACACCCCGCGCCCGTACGCCGGCCGCACGCTGCTCTACCGCGCCACTCGCAGTGCCCGGCAGAGCGTTCAGGACGCCAGCTACACCCGCACCGACGAAGCGCTCGGCTGGGAGGGGTCCTGCGCGGACCTCTCCGTCACGCCACTCGCGGGAGACCACCTCTCGCTGCTCGATCCGCCCGTGGTCGACGACCTCGCCGCGCTTCTCACCCGTGACCTCAACCCACCCACGACAAGAGGGATCTGATGCACACACAGCGCCGCCGCCGTATCTCCCGTGCCGCTGTCACCGGAGCGGCCATGCTCGCGGCGACCGCCGCGCTGACCCTCGGCCCCACCGCCCCCGCCCCGGCCGCTGCTTCGACGGCGATGACCGCCCCGGCCCGCACCGCCCTGGACGGGGCCGGCATCGTCTCCGAGACCTGGCTCGACAGTCGGAGCGTCGATCTGCAGATCAGCTCCCCGGCGATCCGCGGCACCGTCGCGACCCGGCTGCTGCTTCCCGCGGACTGGTCCGCACAGGCCACCCGCACCTGGCCGGTGCTCTATCTGCTCCAGGGGGCGCACGACGACTACACCTCGTGGACCCGCGAGACCGACATCGAGCAGTTCACCGCGGACAAGGAGGTCATCGTCGCGATGCCGTCGTCGGGGTCCACCGGCATCCCCAGCACCTGGTGGAACTTCGGCTCGGGCACTCCGGACTACGAGACCTTCCAGGTCACGGAGTTGATGCAGCTTCTGCAGCAGAACTACCGGGCCGGGACGACACGGGCCATCGGCGGGGTGTCCACCGGCGGTTGGGGCGCGATAGCGTTCGCCGCCCGGCACCCCGGAGCGTTCAAGGCGGCGGCCTCGTACAGCGGTGTCCTGCACACGACGATGCCCGGTATGCCGATCGTCGTCGAGGCCATCGTGGGCCGGGAAGGTCTCCTCCCCTGGGCGCTGTGGGGCTCACCGATCTTCCAGAGCCCGCTGTGGAACGCCCAGAACCCCTACACCCTGGCATCGAAGCTGACCGGCACCAGCCTCTATCTCTCCTCCGGCACCGGCGTCGTCGGCGGGGACGGCGAGTTGAGCGCCGAGGCCCTGGAGACCACTCTGTGGCCCGCCTCCCAGAGCTTCGCCGCCCGGCTGAAGCAGCTCGGCATCCCCGTCCAGACCCACTTCTACCTGGGCGGCACCCACAGCTGGACCTACTGGCGCAACGAGTACAAGACGTCCTGGCCGCTCCTCTCGCAGGCCCTGGGGCTGTGAACCACTGACCGCCGGTTCCCGGACCCGGACCCGGACGCGGGTCGGGCCCGCGTCCGGGTCAGGCGCGTCGGGGCTCCCAGCGGAAGAAGCGCCGGGTGGCCAGCAGCACACCGGCCGTCCACACGGCGGTGATCAGCAGTGCGGGGACGGCGGACTGCCAGGTGTGGAGGAAGGAGAGCTCGCCCAACGGGCCGCCGTTCCAGCTCTCGTGGCCGAAGGTCCTGCCGAACCAGGCCGTCCTGAGCGCCTGGACGACCGGGGTGAGCGGCAGGGCGTGCGCCGGTCCCTGCAGCCAGGAGGGGAGTGACGACAGGGGGGTGGCGACGCCCGCGCCGAACATGCACAACATGAGAACGGGCGTGGCGACCAGCGGGGACGTCTCGGCGCTCGGCGTGAGTCCGGACAGCGCGAGGGCGAGGAGCGCGAAGAGCAGATAGCCCGCGACCAGGGTGAGCAGCAGCAGCGCCGGGTCGGCGGGCAGCGGCGCGTGGAACAGCACCACCGAGATGGTGCCCAGCACCACGGCCTGGAGCAGGACGACGATGCCGCTCGCGCCGATCTGGCCGGCGAAGACCGCGCTGGGCGGCACTTCCGTACCGCGCAGGCGCTTGAGGACCAGGTCGTCGCGGCGGGCGACGACCGCGTTGAGGAGATTGACGAAGGACGTGACCAGCGCCAGTCCGATGAAGCCGACGGTGACGTAGCCGGCCGCGCCGACCCCGCCGATCTCCTTGTCGCGCAAGGGGGCCGCGACGAACAGGTCCAGCAGGACGGGGAGCAGGAATCCGATGAAGGTGGAGCGGCGGTTGCGCCAGAACACCTTCCAGGACAGGAGGAGTTGGCCGCGGGCGTAGCAGGTCCAGGTCATCGGGCGGCCGCCTTGCTGTGGTGGTGGGGCCGGACGGTGTCGCGGTCGTCCGGCGCTGTCCGCCGGTCGCCGGCCAGGGCGAGGAACACGTCCTCCAGCGAGGCGTGCCGTACCTCGATGCCGTCGAGTTCGACGCCGCGCGCCGCAGCCCATTGGTGCAGGACCGCCAACGCGGGCGCCGTCCGGGCGACGCCGTACGACACCGTGGCGCCCCGCAGGCCCAGCTCCGCGCCGGGAAGGCGGGGCAGATCCGAGGCGGTGGTACCGGGCGGCATCGTGAAGGTGATCCGGCTGCCCTGGCCCGAGAGGACCTCGGCGACAGTGCCGGTGGCAGTGATGCGGCCGGCGTCCATGATGGCGACCCGGTCGGCGAGCTGCTGGGCCTCCTCCAGATAGTGCGTGGTCAGAACGACGGTGGTGCCTGCCGCCCGCAGCTCCCTGACGAGCTGCCAGGTGTTGCGGCGCGCCTCGGGGTCCATGCCCGTGGTGGGCTCGTCGAGGAAGAGCAGCTCGGGGTCGTTGAGCACGGCGAGCGCGAGATCCAGCCGGCGGCGCTCACCACCGGAGAGCTGGCCGACGCGGGTGTCGGCCTTGGCGTCGAGCCGCACCTGGCCGAGGACGTCGGCGGTGGCGCGGGCCCGCCCGGTGAAGCGTCGCCAGGCGTCCACGGTCTCCCGGACGGTCAACTCCTTGAAGAAGCCGCCCTCCTGGAGCATCACCCCGGTCCTGCGGCGGAGCGCGGGCCCGTCCGCGTAGGGGTCCAGGCCCAGCACCCGCACGGTGCCCGCGGTGGGCGGCCGGTAGCCCTCCACGACTTCGAGGGTCGTGGTCTTGCCGGCGCCGTTCGTTCCCAGCAGCGCGAACAGCTCGCCGCGCCGGACGGTGAAGGACGCTCCGCGTACCGCCTCGTAATCCCCGTAGGACTGGCGCAATTCCAGTACTTCTATGACTTCAGGAATCTCTTTCATGCGCACATGGTGCGCGGTACCAGAGAGGGTCTGCAAGAGGACATGAATTCATTTTACCTTCCTGAGCTGCAAGTTCGTCGAACATGTAAAACGTCATAAGAAAGCGGTATGACATTTTGCAGGCAGTGTTTCTGACATTCTCCACTGATGTGCGGGCAGCCCCCGGATGCATATTTCTCTCATCGCCGGAAGCGGCCGGGAAAACCGGAAGCCGAAGGGGATGAGGGAATCGGCAGACCGGCCCACCGGGGGCCGGCGCCGTACATCGAGAGGAGTCGGCCATGGCTGACAACAAGGACATCACCGAGACCGCCGCTGTCGCCGAGACCGAGCAGTTCGACATCGAGGTCGAGGAGCTGGACACCGTCTCCGGCGGCATCAGCGTCAGCTCGCTGGCCTGCGCGGCCTGCCCGGTCTCGTCCTTCAGCTCGGTCTCCAACTGACCTCACGGTCCGCGTTGGCAAGGCCTCCGAGTCTGACGCAGTAGCGGCCGACTGAGGCCGGGCCGGCGGGCGTCACCGCTCCGCCGGCCCGCCACGGGCCGCGGGAATCCGCGCCTCGGTGGGACCTGAACGGTCCCACCGGGGCGCCCCTCGTCCGGAACCCGGCTCCAACCCCATAGACCCACCGACCCATAGACCCACCGACCGACCCACGGACCGACAAGGAGAACCGGGCATGGAAAGCCTCAGCCACCAGCTCACGCGGTTCATCCAGGACCCGGCCGCGCGACGCGACCCCGCCGGGCTCTACCGGCGGTTGCTGACCGAGGCCCCGGTACTGGACCTGGGACGCGTCCACGTCATCTCCGGCTACGAGGAGATCGTCACCGTCCTGATGCACCCCGGAACCGCGGTGGACCCCGTCGCGATCGGGCTCGACCGCCCCGGTTCCTCCGCGCTCTCCCACGTACTCGCCCGCACGCTGCCGATGCGCGACGGCGCCGACCACACCAGGCTGAAGCGCCTCGCCACCGCCGCGTTCAGCGCCCGCCGGCTCGCCGAGATCCGGGGCAGGATCGAGACCACCACAGAAGAGCTGCTCGCGCCCCTGCTGGCCGCCGGCTCCTTCGACCTGGTCGCCGACCTCGCCGTACCGCTGCCGGTCGCGGTGTCCTGCGCCATCCTCGACGTGCCGCCCGAAGAGCGCGAGGGGGTGACGGGGTGGGCCGGACTGGTCGCCCGTTCCCTCCTGGACCCCTTCGCCGGCCCGGAACAGACCGCCGCTCTGGACGCGGAGTTCGGCGGATTCCGCGACTGGGTCGAGGAGCTCTGCGCCGCCCGCGCCGCGCGTCCCGGCAGCGATCTCATCAGCCGCCTCGTACTGGCCAGGGACGCCGGGCAACTCGACGACGAGGATCTGCTCGCCTTCGTCGTCATGCTCTTCGCCAACGGGCTGGAAACGCTCACTTCCGGCCTCGCCGTGGCCGCCTGGCAGCTGCTGAGGAACCCCGCTCTGGCCGCCGGCATCCGCGCGGAACCACACACCGCCGAGGCCGTCTTCGACGAATGCCAGCGACTGGGCAGCCCGGTACGGGCCAGTGCCCGCGGGTTGGGCGCCGACGTACAGGTCGGCGGCACGCTGCTGCCCGCCGGGCGGGTGGTGCTGCTGCTGTACGCGGCCGCCAACCGCGATCCGCGGCGCTTCCCCGAGCCCGACCGATTCGACCCGGCCCGGGCGGAGCGCCGTCACCTGGCCTTCGGACACGGGCCGCACCACTGCCTGGGCGCTCCGCTGTCACTGATGGCCGGCGGAACGGTCCTGGGTCTGCTCGCGGCGGCCGGCGGCGAGCGGGCGCTGAGCACCCCGCTCGACGAGAGCACCGCCCGCTGGAGCGAGCAGTTCGTCTTCGGCGGGCTGCGGGAACTGCCCGTCGAGGCCCGGCAGCTCACCGCACTCGGCGCGGGGGTGTGACCGCGATGACGACAACGACCACCGCGCACGCCGCACCGGCCGTCCCGGACGGAGAACCGCCCGCGCCCGCGGAGCGAACGAATCCGTCCGCCCGGGCCGTGGCGGCCGCCGCCGCCCAGGTGGAGCCGGGCCTCGACCGCCCGGTGCGCGTCATCGGCAGCCGGCTCGGCTCCGCACTCGTCGCGCTGGTACTGGCCGTGGGAGCGGGCGGAGCCTGGGTGGGCTGGGGATCGCTCCCCAACACCCTGACCCTGCACGGCGTGCTGGCCCACGGCCCCGCGCCGGTCCTCGCCCGCGCCGACGTCGCCGGTACGGTGCTCGACCTGCGGGTCCACCCGGGGGACCGGGTCACCCGCGGGCAGCTCCTCGCGCTGCTGCGCACCACGTCCCCCGGCCAGGGCGGTACCGCCGAGCTCCGCTCCCCGGCGGACGGCACGGTCGCCGGTGTCCTGACCGCCCCCGGCGGCACGCTCACGGCCGGTGCCGCGCTGCTCGCCCTCGACCCGGCCGGCGAGCCGGCCACGTTGCGGCTCTACACCGGTTCCGCCCGGGACCTGGCACGCCTGCGACCAGGCCAGTCCGTATCGCTGCCGCTGCCGTCCGGCACGCTGCGCGCCCGCATCACGGCCGTGGACCCGTATCCCGCCCGCGCGGACTCGCTCGACGGCGCACTGCCGCTCGGCGGGGACGACCTGGGGACGGGCGCCGACCCGGTGTGGACGATCACCGCGCTGCCGGAGGCAGCGTCCGGCGCGCTGCCCCCGACGTACGGGCCGGTGCCCGTGGACGTCTCCGTCGATCTCGGTTCGCGCCGTCCCTACCAGGTCATCCTGGGTACGGGGGCCGGGCGATGAGCCTCGACACCCGGACCGCCGAGGAACGGCGGAACCAGCAACCGACGGTGGCCGCCGCGCGGCCGTCGCCGGAGCCCGGAGCCGGCCTCGCCGGTCGCACGGGCCGCCGGCGCCGCCATCTGAAGACGCCCGTCGTCCCGCAGATGGAGGAGCAGGACTGCGGCGCCGCCTGCCTCGCGATCGTCCTCGGCGCGTTCGGCCGCCGGACGACCCTGCACGAGGCCTCGCGCTCCTGCGGCGTCTCCCGCGACGGCGTCAGCGCCGCCGCGGTGGCCCGTGCCGCGGGCCGCTACGGACTGGTGGCGCGTGGCCGCCGGGTGACGCGCGGTGAGGGCCGGCTGCTGGGCCTGGACGCCGTTCCGGTGCCGTCGATGGTGCTCGTCACCGGACCGCACTTCGCGGTCTTCGAGGGCATCAAACATCAACGGATACGGATCAACGACCCGTCGCTCGGCAGCTATTCGGCGACCCCGGCCGAGTTCTGGGACTCCTTCGCGGGTATCGCGGTCGGCTTCGAACCGGGGCCCGACTTCGAACGCGGCGGCACCCGCTTCCCGTTCCTGCGGGGGCTGTTGGCGCGGGTGCGGCCGTACGGCTTCGCGCTGCTGGTCGCCGTGCTGGTCGCGGTGCTGCTCACCGTCCCCGCGATGGCCGCGGCCTTCCTGCTGCGGGCGTACCTCACCTCGGTGACGATCGGTGGAACCGGCGGCTGGGCGACCCCGCTCGTGCTGGCCACCGGCGCCTCGGCCGCCGCGGTGCTGCTCGGCACCTGGCTGCAGCAGACCGTCGTCAACCGGGTGCTGGCCTCGATGGCGGCCCGGACCTCCATCGGATTCCTGTGGCGCATGCTGCGGCTGCCCGGCGCGTTCTTCCACCGCAGGCAGCTCGGCGGCCTGGTGACGAGAGTCCAGATCAACGACGGGCTCTCGGCGCTGCTCTCGTACCGCGCCGCGGGCGCCGCCGCCTCGGCCGCCACCGCCGCCGCGCACCTCGCCGCCCTGATCTGGCTCCAACCCCGGCTGTCACTGGTGCCGGTAGTGGTGGCGGTCATCGACGTCGCGGCTCTGAAACTCGCCGACCGGCGGCGCGGCGGCATGCTGCACCAGCTCCACTCCGAGCAGCACAAGCGCGACGGGGTGGCCTTCGCCGGAGTCTCCGCCATCGAGACGCTGAAGGCGGAGGGGTCCGAGGACGCGTTCTTCCGCTCGTGGTCGGGCTGGCAGGCGCGGGCCATGGACACCGCGCAGAACGTCGCCACCGCCGTCCTCGTACCGCTGTCGCTGCCGACCGCGCTCACGACGGCGGGCACCGCGGCCGTGGTGGTGGCCGGGACCGCGCTGCTGATCGACGGCAGCGTCTCCGTCGGAACGCTGCTGGCCTTCCTGCTGCTGCTCAACGGATTCCTGCTGCCGGTGACCCAACTGGTCGGCACCGGATCCGAGTTGTCGATGGCGCGAGCGCAGTCCGCGCTGCTGGACGACGTCGAGCTCTCCGAGCCCGACCCCTATCTGACGGCCGTCCTGGATGCCGTGGACGGCTCGGAAGGGCCGGTGGCGCTGAGCGGGCTGTTGGAGCTGCGGGACGTGTCCTTCGGGTACGACCCCAACCGGCCGGCCACACTGGACGGCATCTCGCTGACGGTCCGGCCGGGGGAGTGGGTCGCGGTCGTCGGATCGAGCGGCAGCGGCAAGTCCACGCTCGCCCGGCTCGCTGCCGGTGTGCTCCGGCCCTGGACCGGCGAGGTGCTACTGGACGGGGTACCGCGCGAATCGCTGCCGCGTGCCGTCGTGACCAGCCAGGTCGCTTATGTGGAGCAGCGGTTGCGGCTCTTCGAGGGCACGATCCGCGACAACCTCACGCTGTGGAACCCGGCGGCCGACGAGGCGGCCCTGCACCGGGCGCTCGCCGACGCGGAGGCGGCCGATCTGGTCCGCGGACGCGGCGGCCTGGACGCCGGCCGGATCGAGGAGGACGCGCGCAACCTCTCCGGGGGAGAGCGGCAGCGGCTGGAACTGGCCCGCGCACTGGCCCTCGACCCGCCGCTGCTGGTCCTGGACGAGGCGACCTCGGCGCTGGACGCGCGCACCGAGGCCCTGGTCAACGCGCACCTTCGGCGGCGCGGTACCGGCTGCCTGGTGCTCGCCCACCGGCTGAGCACCGTGCGCTCCGCCGATCGGGTGGTGGTCCTGGAGGGCGGCCGCATCGTCCAGCAGGGCACGCCGGCCGAACTGGCCGCGGTGCCGGGCCGCTACCGGACGCTGCTGTCCGAGGCCGGTGGCCAGGACTCCACGGATGCCGCAGTCCCCGCCGCCGTATCGACCCCGAACAGCCTCGTTCAGGAGCAGTCATGACGCCCACTCAGCAGGCGGAGCGCACCCGGACCGCCGACGCGACGGCCGCACTGAACGCGACGGCGGCGGCCAACCGTGCGACCCTCGCGGCCGCACTCGACGGGCTCGACGGGCTCGGCCCGGCGGCCCGCCGCCCGGGCCGCGAAGCCCGCTCGGTATCCGTCCCGCCGCCGGACGCCGCCGCTCACGCGCTCGCCGTCCTCACCGCCCTCGGCCCCGCCCTGGGCATCGAGGTGCCGGCCGAACTGCCCGCCGCGGTACGCACGGCGCGCGACCCGCTGATCGCCCTGCTGCGACGGCTGGGCGTGCGCTGGCGGCAGATCACCCTGCCCGCCGCCAAAGCTGCCAAAGCTCCCAAAGCCCCCAAGGGCCCGAAGGGTTCGGACACCGACGGCGTCCACGGTGACCCCGCCGGCACCGCCGGCGCGATGATCGCGTTCGCCTCCGACGACGGTCGCCCGCTCGCCCTCGTGCCCCGTGGCACGGGCCACCGGCTGCACGACCCGGCGGCCCGGAACGACGGCCGTACGCGACGCCGGCCGGCGGAACCGGCCTGCTCGCGGCGGGCGCTGCTGCTCTACCGGCCGCTGCCGCCCGGCACCCCGACCCCCGGTTCGCTGCTGCGCTTCGCGCTCGGCGCACCCGGCACCCGCCGCGACCTGGTGGTACTGGCGGGCGCCGGTCTCCTCACCGCGGTCCTGACGCTGCTCGTGCCGCTGAGCGTCGGGCTGCTGATGCCGCGGCTGCTGGCCGCCGACCGCCACCCGCTGCGCTGGCTGGCGCTGCTGCTGGGCGCGGCCTCGGCGGCGGGACTGCTGCTCCTGCTGGTCCGCAACACCGCCGCCGTGCGGCTGACCGGGCGCATCCAGGCGGCGCTGGAACCGGCCGTGTGGGACCGGCTGCTCACCCATGACGCCCGGTTCTTCCGGGACTTCTCCACCGGCGACCTCGTGCACCGGGCCAACGCGGTCGCCGAGGCCCGCCAGGCACTGTCGGAGGTGCTGGTCTCCGCGGTGCTCGGAGCGTTCTTCTCCCTGTCGGGACTCCTCCTGCTGCTCGCCGTGGATCTGCGGCTCGGCGGGGTGCTGCTGCTCGCCGCGGTCGTCGCCGTGACCGTCCTGCTGCTGCTGGGACGGCGCAGGCAGCGGTACGAATCCGAGGTGTACGCGCTGCACGGCCGACTGCACGGCGTGCTGTACGGGCTGCTGCTGGGCATCGACAAGCTCCAGACGGCGGGG
Source organism: Streptomyces sp. NPDC045021 (assembly GCF_056432645.1). NCBI lineage: Bacteria > Bacillati > Actinomycetota > Actinomycetes > Kitasatosporales > Streptomycetaceae > Streptomyces > Streptomyces sp. NPDC045021. Next base: position 864,358 of record NZ_JBWKIQ010000001.1, on the reverse strand, counting down.
CGCGAGATCCAGGCCTTCGCCCGCTGGGCCGGGCCCTTCGCCCGGCAGAAGCGAGCCGACGCCGCCGCCATGCGCGTCGAAGCCGCCTCGGGCGCCGTCACCGCCGCCCTGCAACCGCTGCTGCTCACCGTGCTGCTGGTGGCCTCCGCCGCCGGCGGCGCCGGGAGCGTCTCCGCCGGGCATCTGATGGCGGCCGGTATCGCGGCGGGACAGGTGGCGCTGGCACTCGGCCAGCTCACTCACGCGGCGGCCACCGCGTACGGCATCGCGCCGGTGCTGGACCGGCTGGGGCCGGTGCTCGCGGCGCCCGCGGTCCCCGCGTCGGGACCGCACCGCCGCGACCCGGGCGTGCTGGGCGGCGCCGTCGCCCTCGAAGAGGTGACCTTCCGCTACCCGGGCGCGGCGGTGCCGGCCCTGGACCGGGTCAGCCTGCGGGCCGACGAGGGAGAGTTCGTCGCCGTCGTCGGACCGTCGGGCGCCGGCAAATCGACGCTGATCCGGCTGATCCTGGGCTTCGACACCCCCGAGTCCGGCACTGTGCGGCACGACGGCCAGGACCTCGCCGCCCTCGATCTGCGCCTGGTGCGCGGCCAGTTGGGCACCGTCCTGCAGAACGGGCGCACGCTGCGCGGCAACCTGCTGGAGAACCTGGCGGGCACCGACCCCGACGTCACCGAGGACGATGTCTGGGCCGCAGCGGAACAGGCCGGAATCGCCGCCGAGCTCCGGGCCCTGCCGCTCGGCCTCGGCACCCGCATCGGTGAGGACGCCCAAGGCTTCTCCGGCGGCCAGATCCAGCGCATCCTGCTCGCCCGCGCGCTGGTACGGCGGCCTGCCGTCCTCCTGCTCGACGAGGCGACGTCCGCACTCGACAACGCCACCCAGGCCCACGTCGCCGACGCTGTGGCCGCCCTCGACCGCACCCGCATCGTCATCGCCCATCGGCTCAGCACCATCCGCCGGGCGGACCGTATCCACGTCCTGGACGCCGGGCGGGTCACCGCCTCGGGGACCTACGACGAACTGCTCGACAACGACCCGCTGTTCACCCGCCTCGTCCGACCCCAGGAGATCTGAGATGACGCTCGACCTGCAGGCCTGGCTCACCACCCCCGCCGCGCCGTCGGCCACCGGGTCCCCGGCGGGCGACGCAGCGCTCCTGCCCGGCGTCCCCCGCGGCGACGACCGGCTGCGTGCCGTGATCGCCCTGGCCGCCTCCTTCCCCGAGCGCGCGGCTGCCTCGACCACCGTCCCCGACGGGCCGGACGGCGACGGCAGACCACCTGTCTTCACCGCCGCACAGGACGACCAGCACAGCCGTTCCACGGCAGTCGCCGGCTGGCTGCGGCGGGCGGCGGGCGACCCGGCGTCGGCCGGGGTCCTGCTCGACCACCTGGCGGCCACCGGCCGCGAACTCGGCGACGGGCTGCGGTCGGTCGCGCTGCGCGACCCCTCCGTCGTCCCGGGCTGGGCGCACGCCCTCATCGGCTTCCTGCGCGCCCAGCCGGTCGCCCCCACCGCCGCCACCGGCGCGCCGGGCGCCGTCACCGCGTCGTTCCGCACCGCCGCGGGCGCCCTGCTGCCCTACGACGCCACAGGGACCGCGGACACCGCGTCCGTGCTCGGCATCCAGGTGCTCGACTTCGCGCGGGCCGACCTGGCGGAGACCCTGGTGCGGCGGCTGACCGAGGCGCTGGACCTGCCGATGCGCTACGAGGTCCAGTCGTCCTCCGCGCACCCCGGCGGCGGTGACTGGGATGCGCAGGGCGGCCCCGACGCGTCGCAGGAGGGCTGGCTCGCCAGGCTGGAGCGGCTGCCCGCGCTCGCCTTCCTCGTCGGCACCGCCTGCCGCCACTGGCAGCACGTCTACACCGAGATGTTCGCCCGGCTCGCCTCCGACCGGGAGCTGCTGCGCACCCGCCTCTGGGACGGCGCGGACCCGGGCGCCCTGGCCGCGGTGCACGGTGACGCGGGAGACCGCCACGCGGGCGGCCGTTCCGTCGCCCTGCTGCACTTCGCGGACGGTCGCGGCGTGGTCTACAAGCCGAAGGACCTGCGGCACGCCACGGCCTACATGGATCTGATCCGCGACCTCAACGCCGCCGGCCTGTCACCGGAACTCCACGTCCGTACCGTGCTGGTGCGCAGCGACCACAGCGCACCGGACGACGACGCGACGACCGGCCCGGCCGCCGATCCGGAGACCGAGCACGAGCCCGACCACGGCGACGCCTACGGCTGGGAGGAGCTCGTCCCGGCCCTGCCCTGCACCGACCGCGACGGCTTCGCCCGCTTCTACCGCCGGCTCGGCATGACCGTCCGGCTGGTCCAGCTGCTCGAAGGACGCGACCTGTGGTCCGACAACCTGCTGGCGAGCGGCGAGTACCCGGTCATCACGGACCTGGAGTGCCTGCTGTACCCGCGGGTCCAGACGCCGCCGGCGCTGCCGGCCGGCCAGGGCGGGCTGCTGGACGTCCTGGAGTCGACCGTCGTGCGCACGGCCATGGCCGTGCAGCCGTGGGTGCCGTCCAAGGACCGCCCGGTGGTGGACATCGGCTGCCTCTCGCGCGCCGACGACCTGGAGATCGAACCGGGCAAGCCCGCGCTGCCGCTGCCGCCGTACCGGCCGGTGCACGACGGTGAGAAGGCCGACCCGTGGGAGTACGCGGACGAGGTCGTCGCGGGCTACCGCGACATGCACCGCACCCTCGCCGGGATGCGTGACCGGCTGGCGTCCCCCGACGGCCCGCTGGCCGGCTTCAAGGGCGTCTGGGTGCGGTACATCTGGCGGCACACCTGGGACGGCTACAAGATCCTGCGGACCTCGACGAGCCCGCTCGCCCTCTCCGACGGCGCCACCCGCGAGACCGTGATCGCCGGCGCCCTGCGCGGCGCCGTGGCGGCCCGCGCGGGCGACAGCGCACGCGGCGACCTCCTGGAGGTGGTGCTCAGCGAACTCGACTCCTACCGCGTCCTGGACATCCCGTTCTTCCGCTCCCTGACCACGTCGTCCTCGGTCTTCACCGCCCAGGGGCAGGAGATCCCCGGCCACTTCCAGAGCACCGCCTGGGACCGGCTGCAGGCCCGGATCACCGAACTCGACCGCTTCGACCTGGAGCTGCACACCGCCGTGCTCTCCGGCTGTGTCGACGCGGCGAGGTCCGGGACGCAGCTCCCGCCGGCCGCCACCGCCTCCCGGGGGCCGGCCGCGCTCTCCGTACCGACGTCCGGTGAACTCCTCGACCACGCCGTACGGCTGGGCGACCGGATGCTCGCCGACCGGCAGCGCACCCCCGCGGGCGGCGGCTGGATCGGGCTGAGCTGGTACCCGGCCACCGGACTGCGCCAGGTCGAGGCGCTCAGCGGCGTCGACCTCGTCACCAGCGGTGTCGGCGTGGCGCTCTTCCTCGCCGAGCTGTGGTCGGCGACCGGCTCGCCGCGCTTCCGGCAGGCGGCGCACGAGACGCTCTCCGCCGCTGCCGCCCTCATCGACCCGCGCCACCCGGCGTCCTTCGGCTTCGCCCGGGACACCCGGCTGGCCTCGGGAGTCCCGGTGCCCGGCGGTTTCGCGGGCCCCGGTTCCCTCATCCACGCGCTGGCCCGCGGCGCCGAATCGCTCGCCGAGCCCGCCTTCCTCGACGTGGCGCGGGCGCTGGTCCCCGGAGCGGCGGCCCTGGCGGCGGCGCCCGCCGGCCGGTCCTCGGCCCGGGACGCCGACCGACTCCCGTACCAGGACAGCCCGTTGGGCGCGGCCGGACTGCTGCTCAACCTGCTGCGGCTGCGCCGCTCCACCGGAGCCGGCACGACGGGCCCGGCCACCGACGCCGACGCGGCGATCCGTGACCTCGCCGAGGCCGCCCGGCGAGAACTGGCAGGCGACGGCCGGGCCGGTCGCTTCACCACCCCGGCGACCTTCCTCGACCTGGTGCCGACCGGTGCCGACAGCATCGCCGCGGCTCTCGCCCGTACCGTCGCCGAAGCACCCGGCCTGCTGGCCGATCCCGACGCCGCCCGCGCGCTGCTGCGCGCGCACCGGTTCACGACGACCGCCCGCGGCGGGCGGCTGGCCTGCCTGGACACCGCCGTCTCGCTGGGCACCGGCGCCGTCCACCCCGGCGACGTCGCCGGGCTCACCCCGCCCGTCACCGGCGCCGAGATCGCCGCGCTCGGCACCCGCGAACTGGTCGCCGCCGCGGGCGAGGCACTCACCTCGGCCGAGGCCGGACTGCTGCACACCCTGGACGACGAGCTCAGCGGCACCGCCGCCGACGCCCTGGTGCCGGGACCGTTCTTCGACGGCCGGGAGGCGGCCGGCGTCCTCGTCGCCGAACTGCTGCGCCGGCAGCGCGCCACTGGCAGCTGGTTCGGGGACCGCGCCGCGGACGACCGCGTCAACCTCGGCGTCCTGGACGGCGGAGCCGCCGTCGGCCTCCTGCTGCTGCGGCTGATCGACCCGGCCACCGCCCCGCTCGCCACCCTGCGCTGACCGTCCGGGGTCGCAGCCCGGCCCGCCCGACCACATACGGATCTACGGAGTCCTCATGACCAGTACCCGGCCGACGCCCGGCATCGGCTTCAAGCGGCACTACACCCCCTACGTCGTCGACGGCGAGGCCGTCTACCTGGTGTCGGAACGCGGCGTGTGCGTCGTCAACGGCTCGTTGGCCGAGCGGCTGGCGCCACTCCTGGACGGCACCAGGAGCGCCCACGAGATCGGTGCGGAGCTGGCGCCCGCGGTGCCCGCCGACCGGGTCACCGTCGCCCTCGACCAGCTGGTGGCCGGTGGCTGGGCCGCCGCCTCGGATCCGGCGACCGACCCGGCCGCCGCCGGATTCTTCGAGATGGCCGGCCACGACGGCGACACGGCCGTCGCCGCCCTGCGGGACGCCCGGGTGCGGGTGGAGGTCTACGGGAAGGTCGCGCCGGAACCGTTCGTCGCCGCCCTGCGCGCGGCCGGCGCCGCGCACGTGGAGCTCGCGGCAGCGGACGCCCCGGCCGTCGATGCCCGGGACGCCGACCTCGTCGTCGCGCTGACCGACGACTACCTCAACCCCGGCCTTGCGGGCCGGAACGCGGCCGCCCTCGCCTCCGGCACTCCGTGGATGCTCGCCCGGCCGGTCGGTTCGATCGTTTGGGCCGGACCGGTCTTCGTCCCGGACGCGCCCGCGTCCGCCGGCACCCCGGCCGGAGCGCCCGTCGCCGGAACCGGCTGCTGGGAGTGCCTCGCGCACCGGCTCTCCGCCAACCGGCAGTCGCTCAGCTACCTCCAGCACCGGCTGGGCAGGGACCAGCCGGTGCCGACCGTCGGGGCGCACCTGGCGCCCACGGCCGCCATCGGCGTGCAGCTCGCCGCGCTGGAGGCCGCCAAGTGGGCCGCGGGCGTCCGCCCGGAGAAGTCCCAGGTGCTGACGTTCGACACCGTGCTCGCCGAGGCCGAGCGCCACGAGCTGGTCCGCCGCCCGCAGTGCCCGTCCTGCGGCGACGCCGCGACCATGGAGCGCCGCCAGCTGGCGCCCGTGCGCTTCGAGAGCCGGGCCAAGGCGTTCACCGCGGACGGGGGCCACCGGTCCGCCTCGCCCGAGGACATGCTGCTGAAGTACCGGCCGCAGCTCAGCCCCGTCACCGGTGTGGTGACCACCCTGGTGCCCGCCGAACGGACGCCCGGCGGCCTACGGGTCTACGTGGCCGGCCAGAACCTCGCCCGCCAGGTCGGCGACCTGCGCCAGCTCCGTACCGGTCTGCGCAGCATCAGCTGCGGAAAGGGACGCACCGACTCGCAGGCTCGGGCGAGCGCGATGGGCGAGGCGATGGAGCGCTACTCCGGGGTGTTCCAGGGCGACGAGGCGCGCCGTACCGCCAGTTACGACCAGCTCGGCGAGCAGGCGGTCCACCCGTCCACCAGCCTGCTCTTCAGCGACCGGCAGTTCCGCGAGCGGGAGCTGTGGAACGCCAAGAAGTCGATGTTCAACACCGTGCCCGAGCGATTCCGCGAGGGCGAGGTCATCGAGTGGTCGCCCGCCTGGTCGCTGACTTCGGAGCGCACCCGCTGGCTGCCGACGATGTCGCTGTACTACGGCTACCGGCACAACGGCCCGTTCTTCGCCATGGGTGACTCCAACGGGGCCGCCGCGGGCACCTCGTTCGAGGACGCGACGCTGCAGGGCTTCCTGGAACTGGTGGAACGCGACGCGGTCGCGCTGTGGTGGTACAACCGCGTCCAGCGCCCGGCGGTCGACCTGGACTCCTTCGGGGACCCGTACATCGACCGGATGCGTGAGGTCTACGCGGGCCTGAACCGTGAGATGTGGGCCCTGGATCTGACGGCCGACTTCGGGATCCCGGTGGTCGGCGCGTTCTCCCGGCGGACCGACAAGCCGGCCGAGGACATCCTGATCGCCTTCGGCGCCCATCTCGACCCGCACATCGCGCTGACCCGGGCGCTCACCGAGATGAACCAGTTCCTGTCACCGGTGGCCGACGCCGGACCCGGCGAGACGGCGTACTCGGGCGCCGACCACGAGCAGAAGGCCTGGTGGACCAGTGCGACGCTGGCCAACCAGCCGTACCTCAAGCCCCTCGACGGCCACGCGCCCGCCGCGGCCGGCCGCTGGGACCCGCTGGCCGCCGACGATCTGCGCACGGACCTGGAGACGGTGCAGCGCCTGGTGGCGGAGCACGGCATGGAGATGCTGGTCCTGGACCAGACCCGCCCCGACGTGGGCCTGCCCGTCGCCAAGGTGATCGTTCCCGGGATGCGGCACTTCTGGGCCCGCTTCGCGCCCGGCCGGCTCTACGACGTTCCCGTACGGCTGGGATGGAAGGCCGAACCCACCGCGGAAGCCGACCTCAACCCCACCGCCATCTTCATCTGACCGCAGGACGGAAGGCGCGCCATGACCATCACAGAACAGCCGCTGACCACCGCTGACGCCGAACTGTCCGGAGTGCGACGGATGCTGATGCTCCGCCAGGACGTGAAAGTGGCGGCGGAGGGCGACGACGTGGAACTCAGCCACCCCTGGGGCCGGCAGCGCGTCCACGCGCTCGGCGCGCCGACCGTGCGCCGGCTGCTGGCGCTCGGCGCCGGCCCGGCCGACGCCGGAACGCTGGCCGCGGACCCCGGGGCCGCCCGGCTGATGAGCCTGCTGGGCCGGTTCCCCTATCTGGTGACCAGCATCCTCGACGACGCGCTGACCGGGCCGCTGGCCACCGCGGTGCCGATCGCCCGCTCGGCGGCCACGCCCGGCGCACCGGACCTCGGCACGACGGCCGTGGTGCTGTCCCGGTTCGCCTATCTGCGGAGACTGCCCGACGGACCCGCGGACGGCGGCGGGGGCACGATCGGGCAGGGCTGCGTCATGGAATCCCCGCTGGCGCCGTACCGGGTGACGCTGCATCAGCCGGCCGCGGCGGCGTTCGTCGCGACGCTGACCACGCCGCGCACCGTTGCGGAGGCCGTCGCGCTGGCCGGACTGCCCGAGCAGTCCGGCGCCGCGCTGGCGGCCCTGCTGGCGGGAACGGGATTCATGGAACCCGCCGCGGGGTCGGTGGGCGCAGCACCGGCGCTGCCGGCCGCGGACCCGCCGCTGTGGGACTTCCACGACCTGCTCTTCCACTCCCGCAGCCGGGCCGGCCGGCACGACTACACCAGCGGCGGCGTCTTCGCGCACCAGGACGTACCGCACCCGCCGGCCCTGCCGGGCGCCGGGAGCAACGAGGAGGAGCCGTGCATCGATCTGCCGGTGCCGGACTGGGACGAGGTGACGGCCCGGGATCCGCGGCTCACCGAGGTGCTGGAGGGGCGCCGATCGATCCGCACCTACGCGGAGACGCCGGTGACGCTGGAGCAGATCGCCGAACTCCTCTACCGGGCGGCCCGGGTCCGGCAGGTGATCCCGCGCGACCCGGCCTCCCCGAACTCGTACGACGCGATCGACCGCCCCTATCCGGCCGGCGGCGCGACGGGAGAGCTGGAGATCTATCTGTCGGTCGCCGCCTGCGAGGGACTGCCCACCGGGGTCTACCGCTACGACGCCGCGGCACACCGACTGCAGCCGCGCCGTTGGCACGGCGCGGCTGACGAGGCGGCGTTCAGGGAACTGCTGACGGCCGCCTGGCGGGCGACCAACTGCACGGTGGATCCGCAGGTGCTGCTGACGGTGACCTCGCGCTTCGGCCGGCTGTCGTGGAAGTACAGCCAGATCGCGTACGCGCTGACGCTCAAGCATGTGGGGGTGCTCTACCAGACCCTGTACCTGGTGGCGACGGCGATGGGGCTGGCGCCGTGCGGGCTCGGTTCGGGTGACACGGACGCCGCGGCGCGCGCGCTGGGTCTGGACTGGACGTCGGAGTCCTCGGTGGGGGAGTTCCTGATCGGCAGCCGCCCGGCGTCGGTTTCCGGCAGCCTGCCCAAGGGCTTCTGCGACATCGTCGACACGATGCGGGAGCAGGGCTGAGCGCGGGCGGGCCGCGGGTCGAGCGCTACAGCCAGTCGTTCTCGCGGGCGATCCGTATGGCGTCGCAGCGGTTCCTGGCGCCGGTCCTGGCGATGGCCGACGAGACGTAGTTGCGCACGGTGCCCGGTGACAGGGACAGCTGGTTCGCCACTTCGTGGATGGTGCTGCCGGCGGCGACGAGCCGCAGGACCGCGAGTTCCCGCCGGGTCGGCGTGTCCGGTCCCGGCCGGATCGCGACCAGTACCAGCTCCGGGTCGAAGACCCGCCGTCCCGCGGCGAGTTCACGGACGGTGGTGATGAGCCGCTCGGGCCGTACGTCCTTGCGGAGCATGCCGTGCACCCCGTCGGCGTAGGCGCGCTGCACCTCGTCGGCGCGGGGCGCCGCACCGAGCAGCAGGACGGCGGTCCGCGGGGACAGCGACCGGATCAGCTCGGCCGTTCGCAGTCCGCCCGCACCCGGCACGTCGAGGTCGACGACCGCGACATCGGGCCGGCCCCCGGTGGCCTGGGCCACGGCGCTCTCCGCGTCGCCGGCCTCGGAGCTGACGGTGAGATCCGGTTCGCGGTCGAGCAGGGCGCTCAGACCCGAACGGAAGAGATGGTGCCCGTCGGCGAGCAGGATGCTCGTGGTCGTGGTCACCGCGGTCGTCGTGGCCGCCATGGTCAGGGTGGGCGGGAAGTCCTGCGGTCGGTCCAGTGCCGTGGTCATGTGTCCCGTACTCCCTTCGTCCCCGGATACGAACCGCTGCTCAGCCCCATCCCCAGGTGTCCGGGTGCGTCGGGTCGGGCTCGACCGGCGGGTGGGTGGGTGCCGGGGTGGGGGTCGGCGTGGGAGTGGGGCCGTCGGCGACGACGCTGACGGAGTGGGCGGGAGCGGTGGCGGGGGACGCGGCGCCCAGTGAGCTCCCCACGGAGACGGACACACCGAGGACGACTGCGACAGAGGCGATGGATACCGCGAGCTTGCGCATAGGAATGCCCGAGCCTTCCGTTCGTGGGGATCCCGGACTCCCGCCGGGGTCATGGTCGAACCGGTGCGAAACCGGCTGGTGGTGCTGGTGGTTCCTGCGGCGGATGGTCCGGCTGCCGTGCCGTTCTTCCGACACCATGAGAGTGGCCCGCGGCTGCCCCGGCTGTCAGTAGCCGGAGCTGTCACCAAGCTGCACTGGCACTCTGGGGCCAGCTCCGGTCACCGGCCGGGCCGGCTTACCGGTCTCCGGTGCCTCATCCATCTCTGACATCACCCGCGCCCCATGGATCCCACCTGTCACAGGCGCGAGTTTCAACTTCCCCGCAGCCGCCCGGCGTCGGCGCATGGCAGGAAGGTGACACCGGTATCGGGCGGGGGCCGCAGGACCGGTACAAAGGGTTCCCTTTGCAACGTTCTGAACTGCGTCTTTACCGCGCGCCCGCGGGCCGCTCGCGATCGATATGTCCGCGCACCCCGCCCGGCCACGCGTTTTCCCCAGAATCGAAGCTTCTGAAGCCCTCACCTAAGGTTGCTGCACCGCTACGCTGACGCCCTGAGTCGCTCGTCGAACACCTTCAGCGGGGTGTTCCTCGACGGCATTTTTGTCACGGGCGGGTGGGTCGAAGTCTGACCACCCAGGGGAGCTCGGGGGGTACAGGTGGGTGAACGGCTAGTTCTTGACGCGGTCGCCGAGGGGGTCTATCGAACGATGCTCATGCATCCGGAGTTAGACATCCCCGACGTGGCCGACATGCTGGAGCAGTCGGTGGAAGCCATACGCGGTTCGTTGGACCAGCTCGCTGACCTCGCGCTGGTCCGCCCGGCAGGACCGTCCGGGCGCTGGCGTGCCGTCAATCCGGAGCTCGGGCTTGCCGCCATGCTCGCCCGCCAGGAGGCGGAGGCGCAGCGCCGGCAGAACGAGATGGACCGCAGCCGCAACGCGATGGCGAGTCTGATCACCGAGTTCGCGACGACGCGGCCGGCCAGCAGTTCCTCCGGCGTCGAGATCCTCTGCGATCTCAGTGAAGTCAGGGTGCGGCTGGAGGAGTTGGCGGCGGATGCGACGGGGGAGGTGCTCTCCTTCGCCCCCGGCGGACCGCAGCCCGCGCACGTCATGGAGGCCAGCCGCGACCTGGACCAGGAGACGCTGGACCGCGGTGTACGGATGCGGACCGTCTATCTCGACAGTGTCCGCAACGACCCCGCCACCGTGCAGTACGCGCGCTGGCTGAGCGAGTTGGGGGGCAGCGTCCGCACCACACCCACCCTGCCGCTGCGCATGATCATCGTCGACGGCCGGACGGCCGTCGTCCCCGTCGATCCAGAGGACGCGCGCAAGGGCGCCGTGCTGCTGCACAGTCCCGGTGTCATCGCCGCGCTGCGGGCCCTGTTCGAGCAGGTGTGGGACCAGGCGAGGGCTCTCGGCGAGACTCCGACCCGTGATCCCTCCGGACTCACCGTCCAGGAGCGCCAGTTGCTCCGTCTGCTCGCGTGCGGTCTCACCGACGAACGTGCCGCGCAGCGGCTGGGCGTCTCGCTGCGCACGATACGGCGCATGATGGCGGACCTCATGACCCGCGTCGACGCCCGCAGCCGCTTCCAAGCCGGCGTGCAGATCGCCGCGATGGGCTGGCTCGGCTCCCGCGCTGCCGCCCCGATCGGAGTCGACATCAACGCGGTTTCCGTCGAGTGACCGCGGTGAGGTGACCACTCAGGCGCGGGCGGCGCGATCGCGCGCAGCTCACTGGTCGGGTACCGGACCCGCCGAGTCGTCGATGATCTGCTCGGCGAGTTCGGCCAGCCGCAGTTGATGGCTGCGGGCGTGCCGGCGCAGGAGGGCGAAGGCGTCGTCGGGGGTGCAGTGGTGGCGTTCGGCGAGGATGCCCTTGGCCTGCTCGATGACGACGCGGCTGTCGAGCGCGGTGTGCAACTGGCTGATACATGCCTGCTGGTCGGCGAGCGTGCTGTGGTGCTGGAGGGTGATGGCGGCCGCGTCGGCGAGCGCCTGGCCGAGGTCCAGGACGGGCGGAGCCAGCGTGCCGACATGGTGGTGGAAGAGCGCGACGGCGCCCCGTGTGCGGCCCGCCCGGCGCAGTGGGATCACCGCCAGCGTGGTGAATCCGCAGGCCAGCGCCTGGCCGGTGAAGTGCGGCCAGCGGATGCGGTTGACGGGCTGGCTCAGCGGCGTCTCGGCCAACCGTGCGCCGGACCGCAGGACGTCGTGGCCGGGCCCCTGGCTCCGTTCGAGCTGGAGCTGTGCCAGCCGGCCCACCGCCGCCGCACCGGCCGGGTCGGCCGCGCGGGCCGCGACGCGCAGGGAACGGTCACCGGCCGCGCCCTGGCCCTGCGCGAGGACGGTGGCGGCGTCGAGGCCCAGCAGGTCCACGGTGTGGTCGGCCAGCCGCTGCAGGAGCTCTGCGCGGTCCTGGCTGTCGTCGAGGGCACAGGACAGGGCGAGGAAGGCATCGGCCAATCGGATCTCCCGCAGCGTGGAGGACATGACGCGGTGCCACCTTCCCTGCGGTGCGTGGGGCCCGGATCCGCACGGCCCCCGGCCAGCGTCCCAGCTGGACCGTCGGCACGCCACGGCATTCCCCGACGGGCTGCTGCGCGCCGCCTGCCGCGGCATGCGGACGGCCGCCGCCGTACCCGGAGATACGACGACGGCCGTGGGCAGTTCGGTCAGTGGTGCAGCCGGCTCTGCAGTGCCAGAGCCGGAACGAAGCGGGCCGCGTCGAGGGTGCCGACGCCGGTCGCCATGTCGTACCCCTTCAGCGCGGTGTAGCCGGTGACACCGTCATAGGTGTTGTTCGTACCGTCCGCGACGTCCACGACGCCGGTGAACGGGTTGTGCGGGGCCTGCTTGGACAGCGTGTACAGCGCGCTGTGGATGTCGCCCACCCGGTGCCCGGCCATCTGGTCGGCCAGCGCCACGATGCCCGCGAAGAGCGGACTCGCCTCGCTCGTACCGCCGTAGACGCCCCAGCCGACCGCGGTCGGGTCGTAGCTGGAGTACACCCAGGCGCCACCGTCGACCGCCGCGGCCATCGAGATGTCCGGGGTGCCGCGGTGATCGCCGACGACGCCCTTGACACCGTTCTGGTACGCGGGACGGCCGAAGACGTGCGACGGGCCGCCGCCGCTGGCGCCGTAGTCGTTGTAGACACTGTCCGGCGCGGTGCGGTCGCCCGCGTCGTTCAGGTGCAGCTGGGTGCCGCCGATCGAGGTCACCAGCGGGTCCGACGACGGCCAGGAGTTGACCTGGTACGGGTAGTCGGCGCTGCCGTCCTCGATGTAGTCCGTGGCGCCGCTGTCACCGGAGGATCCCAGTACGGTCACCCCGTGCTTGGCCGCGTCCTTGAACGCGTACCGCAGCTTCTCGATGCTGGAGAAGTCGCCCTTTTCGAACCCGGGGAAGGTGTTCTCGGTCGCCCCGAAGCTCTGCGAGATGACATCGCCGATACCGCGGTCGATCAGCGACTTCTCCGCGTCCATCATCTCCGGCAGGCCGACGACGCCCTCGGTCTCGGCGACCGCCGTCTCCACCAGGATGATCTTCGCGTCGGGCGCGACGGCGTGTGCCATCTCCACGTCCAGGGTGGACTCGCCCGCCCAGCCGGTCATGTCCGGGTTGGTGGCGTCCCACGGCGGGACGTTGCCCCACTTGATCACCTGTACCGGAGCGCTCTTGATGCCGAACTGCTTGCTGTACACGTCCAGGTCGTGCTGGATCGTCGGCGACCCGAAGGAGTCCACGATGACGATCGTGCGGCCCTTGCCGGTGACGCCGGCCCGGTACAGCGGGTTCAGGTCGTAGGCCTGCCGGTACTGGGTCGGGGTGTAGCAGTTGATCCCCCACTTCGCCTGGCACTGCTCGGTGCTGAGCGGGCTGCCGACGGCGCGGACCAACTGGTGCCCTTTGACGGCCGGTACCACCTTGGCCACCGGGGCCTTGGCGGCGGGAGCCGCGGCGGCGGCCCCTGACAGCGGGGCGGATATGAGCGCTGCGGCCGTGAGGGCGGTGGCCCCGGCCGCTGCGACCACGGCACGCTGCCGCGGACGAACTCTGGGCATGGATCCTCCTTGTGTGGAGTCGGGCCGCGCTGGGCGGCTGCCGTGATCACATCCGCACATCATGAGCAGGACAAGCGTGTTGGCGGATTACTGCCGACGGCTTTACCTGGGAGGCGATAACTTTGCGTAGCCATTACCTGGGCCGTGCGCGCGGTCCCGCCGTCGCGCTACGGCAGCTGATCGAGCCCCCACGTTCGCCACTAGCGGTGCGCGCGAGCCGGTCACCGTGCCAACGGCCGCCCGCACCGCAGGTTCCACCGTCCTGCGCGGCCGACCAGCTCGGTGACCGTCAACGGCAGGACGTCGAGGCGCCAGAACGCCTGCGGCGGCAGGCCGACGGCGTGCACGACCGCGGCCCGCACGACGGCGGGCTCCACGACCGCGAGCACCCGCCCGCCGTCCGGCGCCCCGCCGTCCAGCCAGCCGCCGACCCGCTCGCAGAGCTCCGTCAGCGATTCGCCGCCGTGCGGGGCGGCGGCGGGGTCCGACAGCCAGCCGGCCACCGCCTCCGGCTCCGCGGCCGAGACCTCGTCCAGCCGGAGCCCCCGCCAGCGGCCCATGTCCCAGTCCCGCAAGGGCGTCTGCTCATCTGCGGTGACCCCGAGGAGCTCGGCGGTCCGCCGACAGCGCTCCGAGGAAGCGGTCAAGTACCCGGTAGCGCCCGGGAGTTCCTGCGCCACGGCGCGCGCCCGGCGCGCTCCGGCGTCGGTCAACGGGCTGCGTCCGTCGTCGAAACGCGCCTCCTCGAAGGCCTCGCTCTGCGCCGACGAGACCAAGAACACACGCACCGTCATCCCCGCTACCCCTCCCTTGTCGCACCAGCCCCGCAATGGAACACATCGTCGCAGGTTGGCGCGTATCGCCTTTGCGCACGGCCTTGGCCGCGGGTGTCGCTTCACGGTACGGTTCAGCCCGACCCGACGAAGGTGCGACGGAAGCACGGTGAAAATCCGGCACGGTCGCGCCACTGTGAAACCGGCTCACCCCGGTAAGTCAGACCCGGCACCTTCGTCAACAGCACCACCAAGTGGGACGCGTGTTCCCGAGGAGGCACTGCCATATGGCCCAGTCCGCTGTACCCGCGGCCACCAGCCCCGCCCTGCCCGTCACCCCGTTGCCGCTGAAGGCGATCCTGCCCTGGGCAGTGTTCTTCGGCGTGCTGATGCTCGTCCTGCTGTACTTCGTCGGTGCGGAACAGGGCGCGACGTCCCTGCTCTCCGGTACGGACGTTCACGAGTGGGTCCACGACGGACGCCACCTGCTCGGCTTCCCCTGCCACTGATCGGAAGCCGCTCCAATGAACTCCACCACTGTGCGCTCCCTGCTGGTCCGGGGGATGCTCGCGGGGCTCGTCGCCGGTCTGTTCGCCCTCGTCGTCGCCTATTTCCTGGGCGAACCGAGGGTGGACGCGGCCATCGCCTTCGAGGACTCCCACTCCCACGAACACGAGATGGAGATCGTCAGCCGCTCCCTGCAGTCCACCGCTGGACTGGCGACCGGCGTCCTGATCTTCGGGATCTCGCTGGGCGGCATCGCCGCCCTCGCGTTCTGCTTCGCCCTGGGCCGTATCGGCCGCTTCACCCCGCGGGCGACCGCCGCTCTCATCTCCGGCGCGGCGCTGCTCACCGTCTACGTGGTGCCGTTCCTGAAGTATCCGGCCAACCCGCCGTCCGTCGGCGACCCGGACACCATCGGTAAACGCACCACCCTGTACTTCCTCATGATCGCGCTGAGTGTTCTGCTCGCGGTGGCCGCCGTCATCCTCGGCAAGCGTCTGGCACCGCGACTGACCACCTGGTACGCCAGTGTCGTGGCCGGGGCCGCGTACCTGGTCGCCATCGGGCTGGCCTACGCCTTCCTGCCCGCGATCAACGAAGTACCCGCGGACTTCTCCGCCACTCTCCTGTGGCAGTTCCGCCTTTCGGCCGTGGCCATCCAACTCACCCTGTGGACCGCCTTCGCCCTCGCCTTCGGCTACCTCGCCGAGCGCGTGCTCAACCCCCGGCCCGCCAGGAGCGAGGCCGCGGAGACGAGCAGCGAGAGCAGCACGGCGACACGAACGGCCGCCTCCGCCGGCTGACACCGACCGCCGCCCACCCGACACGACCGACCGACAGCCCGCCGGGGCCCGCCCCGGCGGGCTGTCGGCCGCCCCGTGCTGTGCCGTGGATCCGGCACGGAGCCGAAGGAGCCCCGCGTGACCGCCCCATTCCCCAGGCCGTACGCGGCACGGCCCTGCACCCTGGTGGTGTGCCGGGGGTGCTGCTGCGGCAACGCGAGCAAGCACCCGGGAACCGACCACCAGCGGCAGTTGGACCGGCTGCGCGCCGCCGCCGCGGAGTCCGGCGGCCGCCTCGCGCTGCGCACCACCGACTGCCTCGGGCCGTGCGACCAGGCGAACATTGTGGTCGTCCAGCCGTCCGCCGAAGGACGCCGCAAAGGCGGCCGGGCCGTATGGATCGGCTTCGCGACCGACGACGGCTCCACCGACGACATCCTCGCCTGGGCGGCTTCGGGCGGCCCCGGCGAGAGCGACCCGCCCGACTCCCTCGCCCTCCAGATCGTGAACCCGCGCCGCGCGGCACCCCTGCGCCCGCGCCGCTGACCTCCGCCCCTAGCCGTGGCGCCGCGGTACGGCCCGAACCTAGGCCGCCCGGACCACGGGGGCCGGGGCCGCCGCGCGGCGCTGATCCGGAGTCCTGGCCTGCCCTTACGCTCACCGGCGTGGCGAGAATCGTGGATGCGGTCAAACGGTTGGTGATCGGTCGGGCGTTGCCGAGCGAGGGGTTGCAGGAGACGCTGCTGCCGAAGCGGTTGGCGTTGCCCATCTTCGCGTCGGACCCGCTGTCGTCGGTCGCGTACGCCACGCAGGAGATCCTGCTGGTGCTGACGCTGGGCGGGCTGGCCTATCTGCACCTGACCAAGTGGGTGGCGATGGCGGTGGTCGGTCTGATGGCCGTCGTGGTGCTGTCCTACCGGCAGGTCGTGCACGCCTATCCGTCCGGCGGTGGGTCGTACGAGGTGGTCGCCACCAACCTCGGCCCGTCCGCGGGACTCGTGGTGGCCGCATCCCTACTCGTCGACTACGTGATGACGGTCGCGGTGTCGGTCGCCTCCGGCGTCGACAACATCATCTCCGCGGTCCCGTCGGTCAACGAGTACCGGACGGGCATGGCGGTCGCCTTCGTCGCGCTGCTCGCGGCGATCAACCTGCGGGGGACAAGGGAGTCGGGGCGGGCGTTCGCCGCGCCGACGTATCTGTTCATCGCGGGCGTGCTGATCATGTGCGCCACGGGACTCTTCCGCTGGCTGGTAGGTGACGCCCCGGTGGCCGAGTCCGCCGCCTACGGCATCATCCCGGAGCCGGGAGACAGCAACCTCGCCGGCCTGGCGCTGCTGATGCTGGGTCTGCGGGCGTTCTCCAGCGGCTGTACCGCACTCACCGGTGTCGAGGCGATCTCCAACGGGGTGCCGGCGTTCCGCAAGCCCAAGTCCCGCAACGCGGCTTCCACGATGAGCGCGATGGGTCTGATCGCGGTCGTGATGTTCTCCGGCATCACCGCGCTCGCGATGATCACCAAGGTGCACATCACCAACGACACCTGCCGGCTGACCGGCGTCACCGGCGACTGCGCGACCACTCCGCAGCGCACCGTCATCGCCCAGCTCGCCTCCGCGATCTTCGGCGGTAACCACAGCTTCGGCTTCTTCTTCATCCAGGCCGCGACCGCACTGGTCCTGGTCCTCGCCGCCAACACCGCCTTCAACGGCTTCCCGCTGCTGGCGTCGATCCTGGCGCAGCACCGCTATCTGCCGCGTCAGCTGCACACCCGCGGTGACCGTCTCGCCTTCTCCAACGGCATCGTCGCCCTCGCCGTCGTCGCCGGAGCCCTGTTGTGGGCGTACGACGCGTCGGTCACCAGCCTCATCCACCTCTACATCCTCGGCGTCTTCACCTCCTTCACCCTCTCCCAGACCGGTATGGTCCGGCACTGGAACCGCGCCCTGCGCACCGAGCCCGACCCGGCCCAGCGCCGCCGGCACCGGACCGCACGGGTGATCAACGGCGTCGGGGCGTTCGTCACCGGTCTGGTGCTGGTCATCGTGCTGATCACCAAGTTCACCGAGGGCGCCTATCTGGCGGTGATCGCCGCGGTGGTCCTGTGGGTCAACATGCGCGCCATCCGGCGGCACTACGACAGCACCGCCGCGGAGTTGGCGGTCACCGACCCGGCGGACGAGGCGGTGCGGCCCGCCCGCGTGCACGCCATCGTGCTGGTCTCCAAGATCCACAAGCCGACGCTGCGAGCTCTGGCCTACGCCCGCGCCTGCCGCCCCGACACCCTCGAAGCGCTCACCGTCGACGTCGACCGCGACGAGACCAAAGCGCTGCAGGCCGCGTGGGACGCCTTCGACATGCAGGTCCCGCTGAAGACCCTGGCATCGCCCTACCGTGAGATCACCCGCCCGGTCGTGGGATACGTACGGTCGCTGAACCGGGCGAGCCCGCGCGACATCGTCAGCGTGTTCATCCCCGAGTACGTCGTCGGGCACTGGTGGGAGAACGGGCTGCACAACCAGTCCGCGCTGTGGCTCAAGAGCCGGCTGCTGTTCACCCCCGGCGTGATGGTCATCAGCGTGCCCTGGCAGCTGAGTTCATCTCAGCTCAGGCCGCACCGCCCGACCCGCCGCGCCCCCGGCTCCGTCCGCCGCGGCGAGCCCGACCCGGTTGTCCGGGCCGGCGTCGGCGCGGCGGGGAAGCCGGAGGAGGGGCAGGAAGAGCCCCCGAGCGCCGGTGACCCGCGCTGAACCGGCGGGTCCCGGGGCGCCGCCTCAGTCGGGGGGCATGGACACGCCCCGGTCCTGTAACGCCGCGCGGGCCGGCGCCGCGCCGCCGGCGACCGGGTACCCGTCGACCAGGCCGGCCCTGACCCGGCAGCGGACCCGCTCGACGGCGGGCGAGCCGATGAAGGCGTCCGAGACCTGCATGAGCCAGGCCGTCTCCGCCTCGACGCTCGCCCGGACCTTGGGCGGTACGTACCCCTCGCAACCCCCCGACACGGAGCGGCGTCCCGACCGGGCCGCCTCCAGGGCGGCGGCGATGGTCGCGGCCTCCACGATGGGCGCCAGCCGTTCGGAGGCCGCGTCGAGCCCCGAGCCCTCCGCCTCCGCCGTCCAGGCCGCCACCTCCGGATGGAAGTACGGGCGCAACGCCAGGTGCCCGTCCCGGATCTCGATGATGCGGCGGTACAGCGCGAACTGTGCGCCGAGCGGCAGTATGCGGCCGAGCCGCAGCGCCGGTCCGGTCAGTGCGATCTCCGGCAGCGCCGCATGCATCGCGGTCCACAGCGGGCCGATCCTCCGGTAGCCGTGCCAGGCCCGCAGCCAGCCGGCCGGGGTGGGCAACGACCGGCCGTTCGGCAGCCGTTCACGCAACTCGGCGGCCGCGTCGTGCGCCGCCCTCCAGGGCGGGCCGATCCAGCGGTAGCCGCGCCAGGCCCGCAGCCGGGCCGGCAGCCGCCGGAGGCGGGCCGCCACGGGCGGGCCCCACGCGGAGGACATCGTCCCGCCCAGGCCCAGCGAGAGGCAGACCATGCCGGCCAGCGCCGACAGCGTGCTCTCGCAGCCGTCCTCCCGTCCGGTGGCCAGCGCGGAGAACACATCGCCCAGACTCCACACCGTCCACAGCAGCCCCAGGGCCGCGCTCGCGGTGATCAGCCCGAGCCCGCCGCGCAGCAGCCGCGACCGGATGTACCGGGTGTAGCGCCGGATCAGCACGATGAACACCGCGAGGCACCAGACGGTGTGCAGGGTGAGCAGGGCGTTGTACGCCGCCAGGAACCCCTCGCGCCCGGCGGCCGCGACCACGTCCTGCCCGTCGCGCGTCGCCCCGGCACCCAGATACGCGACCAGGCTGGCCACCATCACCACCGAGGTGCCGATGACCTGCCGCGGGACCGCCGCGCGGCTGTGCGGCTCGGTCCCCGCCGAGCGCGCGACCAGCGCGAGGAACGCCATCGCCGCCAGATTGCAGCACTGCCCCACGGGGGCGGTCCACAGGGCCAACGACCCGGCCCGGCCCGCCAGCCGGGTGGTCGCCGGGGCGAGGACGGCGAGCGCGCCGCCCATGGACAGCGCGCAGCCCGCCAGATGGCGTACGGGAGTGTCGGTCGGAGCGCCGCGGGTGGTGAGGAGCTTCCAGCCGACGCCCGCCAGAACGATCAAGCAGCCGGTCAGGGCGACCGCGTCGGTCACCTATCGGTCCCCGGACCGGGAAACGTCCGACCGGGAAGCGTGCGCAAGGGTCCGACGACCGCGGTGGTCCGGATCGGGGTCGCGCCGGCGAGCCCGACGATCGGCCCGAGCCGGGCGAACGCCTCGGCGACATCGAGGCTGTCGGCCGCGGGGAACCAGTCGTCGCGTGAGCGTCTGACCTTGCGCGCCGGGCGGTGCAGGGCGAGTGAGGCGATGAGTTCGGCCTCCTGCTCCTGCACATCGGAGTAGACGCTGCGCCCCAGAACCCGGCGGACCAGCTCGCCCGACAGATGGGGCAGCAGCACCCGGGACGCCGAGGAGCCGAGGTGTGCGACGCCGGCGTGGCCGCAGACGAGGTGCCCCACCTCGTGCAGCAGTATGTGCTGCTGATGCAGCGCGCTGGTGCTGGTCGGATAGCCGATGTAGTCGGCCCGGTCGGTGGTCACCAGCATGCCGCAGGGCGTGCACGCGTGCGGCGGCAAAGGCACCAGCACCAGTGGCCGTCCCCGCTGTTCCGCCAGCGCTTCGGTGAAGCCGGCGGCGTCGAACGGCCGTGGCAGCGGTAACGCTGCCACCGTTCGCCGACATCGCCGCCAGAGCAATTTGTTCTGCTGTTCCGCGTAGTCCCCCATAAGACCCTCCCCGGGCAAGGCACCGCACAACGATCAGCAACCGCTCATGAGCGATATGAGCGATGAGCGATCCTATGCCCAGGGGTGGACCAGTGGATATCAGTCCGCGCGGCGCAATCCCGCCTCTCTGCGGGCGATGACTTCGATCATGTCGCTGATGGTGCCCAGGCCCTCGGGCGACAGGTTGACCGCGCGCAACGCCACCTCGCGTACTCCTGCGTCCCGCAGCGCCCCGAGGAGCTGGAGCTCCTGCGCGATCTGGGCGCTCTGCTGGTCGTCGAAGAAGTACATCGGTGGCACCTGGAAGAATTGAGCCAGCGCTTCGAGGTGACGTTTGGTCGGATTGTCCCTTCGGCCCGTGCGCAGTTGCCACAAGTAAGTGGCTGAAAAGCTCTCCCCGGTGGCCTCGCGACACGCGCGCGCCACTTCCTCGTGGGTGTACGGCGTGTGGTCCGGGCCGCGGACGACGTCGAACAGCCGGTCGATCTTGTCCGCGAGCGTCGGGGTGCCAGACATCGGATCAGGCACCGCATACCTCCCTTGGTCGAGTGCCCTGCGTATCGCCTGTGGTAAGCGCGGGTGGGGTCCGCTCTGCGTCCCCCGCATCTTAGTTGGTGACTCGCGGGTTCTGACCTCCTTGGCTGTGGAGACCGGGTGCACGTTCACCAGGTTGTTACAGGGTTCCAACTGGCTTGAACAGAGCGGTTGTTGGCCTGACGTCCGACGTGTCGTCCTGTCAGATGTACGCCGTGTCCGACTGTTGACGGCTGGGAGGACGCGTGCCAGCCTGTCAGCGGAGATGAATGAGACAGCAAATCTCATTCACATCAGTCTCTGTTCCTTTGCGCCACACAGACCCTCCCGCTTGCCGGGAGCATCGGGCGCGACCGCGCTCGACGATGCGTCACATCACGGAAAAGGAGCACAACATGAAGAAGATCGTTGTCCGCAAGGCCGGGACCGTCCGTCTGACCTCCGCCGCGGCGTCCTGCTACTGCGGTGGCACGCCCGTCCTCGCCTGACCCATCCCTTCCGAGCCGCGGCGAGCCGGTCGAGACCGGCCCGCCGCGGCTCGCGGAGCTCCCGCCGGTCCGGGCCACGACGTCCGCGGCCCGGACCGGCACTTCTGCGGACCAGTGACAGTGAGGTAGTGATGGACGCCGCGGCAGTGGACCTCGACCGACCCCTGAGGCTGTACCCGCTGACCTTCCTGGAGGAGGGCGACGAGGTCACCGTGGGCCGGGCCGACATCGATTCCTACGGCCTCTTCCCCGCCGACGGCGCCGCGCTGCTGCGCCGCCTGGAGACCGGGGAGACCCCGAACGACGCCGCCCGCTGGTACAACGCCCAGTACGGCGAGACCGTGGACATGGTGGAATTCCTCGAAGTCCTCGAGGCCTTCGAACTGCTCGTGCCGGACGGCGAGGAGGTCGCCGAGGTGCGCGCGGTGCGCTGGCAGCGGCTCGGCCGGGCCCTCTTCTCGCCCGTGGCCTGGGTGCTGTACGCGGCGCTGTTCATCGCCGGCATCGTCGCGATGTTCCGCGAACCGGCCGTGGTGCCCACCTACCACAACATCTTCTTCACCAGCTCGTCCCTGGTGGCGCTCGCGCTGGGCAACGTCCTCGGCCAGGCGCCCTGGATCCTGCTGCACGAGTCCTACCACGCACTGGCCGGACGCAGGCTGGGCCTCAACTCCTCCCTCAGCATCGGCCGGCGCTTCTACTACGTCGTCTTCCTGACCAAGCTGGACGGACTGGTCGCCGTACCCCGGCGCAAGCGCTACCTGCCGATGCTCGCGGGCATGCTCGTCGATGTCCTCGTTGTCGCAGGCCTCACGCTCGCCGCGGTGCCCCTGGTCTCGTCCGACGGCTTCGCCGGATTCATGGGCCGCTTCCTGCTCGCGATGGCCTTCGGCACCCTGCTCCGGTTCGCCTGGCAGTTCTACTTCTTCCTGCGCACCGATCTCTACTACCTCGCCACGACCGTGCTGGGCTGCAACGACCTGCAGACCGTCGCCAAGGGCATGCTGCAGAACCGGCTCTACGGGCTGATCGGGCGGCGCGACAAGATCGTGGACGCGGAGACCTGGACCCCGCGCGACCGCGAGGTCGCCCGCTGGTACGTCTGGCTGATGGTCACCGGGTACGCGGTGCTCACCGCGCTGCTCATCACCGCCGTCGTCCCCGCCGCGATCCGCATCACCGAGATGGCCGTCAGAAAGCTCTTCGCCGACATCTCGCCGCTGAACGTCATGGACGTGACCGTATTCCTGGTCCTCAACTTCGGCGAGCTGATCCTCGCGGGCGTCATCGCGATCCGCGGCTACCGCCGCCGCAGCCTCGCCACCGCCAACTGAACCGCGGCACAACCGAACCGCGGCCCACCGGAACGCCGTACGACGCGACGCAGAGGAGCAGTCCGCATGAACGAGGTTCTCCCCACTCACCACTGGGTTCGCGGCGGGTTGCGCAGGGACCGCGAGGCCGCCATGGAGCGGCTGGGCCTGCCGGCCGGGCCGAGCATGGTCGTGGACGCGCACCGCGGACTGCGCGGACCGTACACCGCGGCCGGGACCCTCGTACGCGCCATGGTGCCCGACGTGCTGCTCCGCGACCGGAAGCTGGTCGAGCGCTACGACATCGAACTCCTCTCCGCCGCGCCGGACCTGCGCTCCGTCGTCCCCAACTCCCGCGAGACGCTGACCTCCATGGCGCTCCCGGCCGAACGCACCCGCTACTACGCCCGGCTGCGCACCACCCGCATCTCCAAC
Source organism: Streptomyces sp. NPDC045021 (assembly GCF_056432645.1). Classification (NCBI taxonomy): domain Bacteria; kingdom Bacillati; phylum Actinomycetota; class Actinomycetes; order Kitasatosporales; family Streptomycetaceae; genus Streptomyces; species Streptomyces sp. NPDC045021. The sequence continues at coordinate 841,201 of NZ_JBWKIQ010000001.1, read as the reverse complement.
GGCCTGGTGGAGTTCGTCCGCGACGGCCTGGCCGCCGACGGGCCGCGCGTCCTGGTCGTGGAGAACGCCGACCGGGCCGAAACCACCGACCTGGAGTTCCTCACCGCGCTGGTCCGCCGTATCGACCCCGCGCACCTGACCGTCGTCGTGTGCAGCGGCGGCAGCGGACTTGCCGACGACGCCCTGCTCTCCGTCCTCGCGGCCCGCGCCCGGGTCACGGAGGCCCGCCAGATCGGCCCGGCGCCCCGGTCCACGGCCGACGGGCCCGCCGACGCGTGGGCTTACGTCGCCTCGGACTGCACCACCGACGAGCCGGTGCCGCGCGCCGCCTACGAGGCACTCGACCCCGCGGCGCGGGCGCTGCTGCACGACCGGCGCGCCGCCGAACTGGGCGAACTGGACGACGAGTCGCTCCGGCTCGGCGCCATCGCCTACCACTTGGAACACGGCACCGACCCGAGCGGCGCCGGGGTGCCCGCGGTCTTCCACGCCATGGACCACAGCCTGTGCAACGGCTTCTACGAGGCCTGCGTCGACTACGGCCGGCGGGGACTGGCGCTCGTCGACCCCAGGACCGAGCACGACCGATGGTGGGCCTTCACCAAATGCGTGACGCTCTCCCTCTCCATCCTCGGCCGCACCTACGAGGCCGAGAAGCTGGACGACCAGGCCCGGCTGAACTCCGTCAAGCCCGCCGTCCACATGGCCGCCGCCTACAACACGGCCATGCTCTACACCCGGCACAACGACCCGCAGGACCGTGACGAGTTCAAGGCCAAGGCCTGGCTGAACTCCGCCATCGCCACCGCGTCACTGATCGAGAACCGCAGCGACCGGGCCTTCCAGAGCGCCTTCTACAAGAACGGCCTGGCGCTGGTCGAGGTCAACCTCGGCGAGCCGACCGAGGCGCTGCGCCTGGTCGACGAGGCGATCAGCAGCCTCGACGAGCTGCTCGGCCCGGACGAGCACGCCCTGCACCGCTCGGTGCTCAAGAACAACCGGGCCCGCGTCTACCTCAGCCTCGGCCGGATCCAGGAGGCCCTCGCGGACTACGCGATCGTCATCCGCGAGGACCCCAACCACGCCGAGCACTACCTGGAGCGGGGCAACATCCTGCGCCGCCTGGGCCGCCCCGAGGAGGCGTTCGAGGACTACGCGAGGGCCATGCGGCTCTCCCCGCCGTTCCCCGAGATCTACTACAACCGCGGCGACCTGCGGCTCAGCGAGGGCGACACCGAAGGCGCTCTCGCCGACTTCGGCTATGTGCTGGAACTCGTCCCGGAATTCGTGGACGCGTACGTCAACCGGGCCGGCCTGCTGCTGGACGCCGGCGAGCTGGACGCGGCCGAGCAGGACGCGAACACCGGCCTCGGCTACGAGCCCGACAATCCCTATCTGCACGCCGTGCTCGGCCAGGTGCACGCCGAGCGCGAGGAGTTCGAAGCCTCCCGGGCCGCCTTCGACCGCGCGCTCGCGGTCGACCCGGACATGATCACCGCACTGTCCGGACGCGCCGCCCTCGCCTACGACATGGGCGAGCTGGACACCGCCGCCGTCGACCTCGGCCACGCCGTGGAACTGGAGCCCGACGACCCGGCGCTGCGCTACAACCGCGCCTTCGTCCACCAGGACACCGGCCACTGGGAGGAAGCCCTCGCCGACCTGGAGATCGCCGCCGGGCTGGCGCCGGACGACCCCGACATCACCGAGGCTCTGGACACCTGCCGGCGCAAGGCGGCAGCCGCGCGATGACGGCGGACGGAGCGGTGACGACGGACGCGGCGGCGCGCGAACACCAGCGCCCGCTGCGGTCGGTGCTCGGCCGCTTCGCCACCGGCGTGGCGGTCGTCACCACCGTCCGCCGGGGGCGCCCGGCCGGGCTGACCATCAACTCCTTCAGCTCCCTGTCCCTCGACCCGCCGCTGGTCCTGTGGTGCCTCAACCGCGCCTCCAACCACCGGGCCGCCTTCACCGCGGCCCCGCACTTCGCGGTCCATCTGCTCGCCGCCGACCAGCGCGACCTGGCAGCCCGCTTCGCCGGCCCCGGCGACCGCTTCGACCGGCTCACCACCCGGCCGGGTCCGTACGGGGTACCGCTCCTCGACGGCACGATCGGCACCCTGATCTGCCGCCGCGACCGGATCGTCCCCGCCGGGGACCATCTCGTCCTCATCGGCGAGGTGCTCGACCACCACGCGGAACCCGGCGCGCCGCTGCTCTTCCTCGACGGCCGTTTCCATCGCGGCCCCGCGCCGGAAACGACCTGAACGGGTATCAACCGGCCGGACGCCGACTAGAGTCGGATCACCGCGAAATGCCGTACTGCTGGTGGGTGTGCCAGTGCACAGTTCCGGGTCACCGAGGCGACCCGGAGGGACGGGGTGTGCCCGAATGAGTAGTCGCTCCAACCGGTCGATGGGCGTGTGGGCCGAGGCGCAGCGCCAGCGACAACGCCAGTTGGAGGCAGACCAGCGGGAACAGCGCTACGCCGACCGGGAGCTGGCCCGCAGCAACCGCGAGCAGCAGGCGGCGTACCGGCAGCGGCGCGAGGCCGACGCCCGGCGGCGCACGGAGGAACTGGACGCGCGGGTCGAGGCGTTGACCCGCCTTCTCGCGACGGGCTGCCGGACCCCGGCGTTCCGTACGTCGGCCCTGCTGCGGTCCGAGCAGCTGGAGCCGTTCGCCCCGGGCCGGCTCGCCGTACCCGTCCCGATGCCGCAGCAGAGCGCCTACCGGCCCCAGTCCGGCTGGGGTTTCGGCTCCGGCCGGCGGGCGCAGGAGGAGGCCCAGGCCCGGTACGAGCAGGACCTGTCGGCCGCGCGGACCGCCGAGGCGCAGCGGCAGCAGCAACTGACGGCGCACGGGCGGCAGTACGACGCCTGGCGCGCCGCGCAGCTGGCGGAGATCCGCCGGCACAACGCCGGCATCGAGGAGAACGTGACCGGCATGCGCCGCGGGGACCCGGAGACGGTGGTCGAGTACTTCTCCGCGGCGCTCTACGCCTCCACGGCCTGGCCGGAGGGATTTCCGCGCCAGGTGTCGTGCGCCTACGACCCGGCCGGCCGCCGCCTCGTACTGAACTGGGAGCTGCCGGGGTACGACATCGTGCCCGAGGCCAAGCTGGTGCGGTACATGCCCGGCGCGGACCAGGACAAGGAGACGGCCAGGCCGGTGGGGCAGCGCAGGGCCGTCTACCGGGACGTGCTGGCGCAGTGCGTGCTGCTGGCCCTGCGGGAGCTGTTCGCGGCGGACGAGTTCGGCACGCTGGACTCGGTCACGCTGAACGGCTTCGTGGACGACCACGACCCCTCGACCGGCCTGCGGGCCCAGCTCTTCCTCGCCACGGTCGCGGCGGACCGCCAGATCTTCGAACGGCTGAACCTGGTCCAGGTCAGCGCCGTGGACTGCCTCGTGGACGGCCTGGGCGGCAAGCTGTCCGCGCGTCCCGACCAGCGCACCGTGGTGCGGCCCGGCGCGGTACCGGCGGACCTGGGCCGGGGGACGGTCTCGCACGGCGGAGGCGAGGACCCCGACCTGTTCGAGATGGACCCCATCGAGTTCGAGTCGCTGGTGGCGGAGTTGTTCCGGGCCCGGGGCATGCAGGCGGTCATGACGCAGCGCTCCAACGACGGCGGCGTCGATGTGGAGGCGCTGGACCCGGACCCGATCAGCGGCGGCACGATCATCGTGCAGGTGAAGCGGTACCGCCACACGGTGCCGCCCACGGCGGTGCGCGATCTGTTCGGAACGGTGCAGGGGGCGGGCGCCAACAAGGGCGTGCTCGTGACGACCTCGGGCTTCGGCCCCGGCTCCCACGCCTTCGCCAACGGCAAACCGCTCACGCTGATCTCCGGCCCCGAACTCGTCGACCTCCTGGGCCGGCACGGACTGCGTGGCCGGCTCGGCGGCGGCCCGGCGGTGCCCGCCCAGCGGACCGCCGCACCGGCCGCCGCCCCGGTCCCGGACGCCGACTACAACGTGCTGGGAATGTCCTGGTCCGGGAGTGTCGCGCTGGATGTGTGCGCGCTGGTCTGCCACGGGAACCGCGCGTTGAGCGACGACCACTTCGTGTTCTTCAACAACGCACAGACTCCCGACGGTACGGTCCGTACGGTGTCCCGGCCCGCTCGGGACAAGGCCGCCGTCCGGGTCGCCTTCGACTCCCTTCCCGCGAGCGCGGACCGGCTCGTGCTGGCGGTGTCCATCGACCCCGAGGTCAATCCGCACGCCGACCTGTCCGGCTTCACCGACTCCTTCATCCGCCTGTCGGACGGATCAGGAGCCGAACTCGACCGGCTGGAAGTCTCCGACGGTCGGGCGGGCGAGACCGCCCTGATCCTCGGCTCCTTCCGCCGGCGGGCCGGCGGCGACTGGGAGTTCGTCATCGGCGGCAAGGGATACGAGGGCGGGCTGGAAGCGCTGGTCCGCGAGTACGGCATCGACGTCGGTTAGAACCCCCATTCGTTGTCGTGGCACGAGGTCGTGGCGTGAGCCATAAAAGGATCTTCTGGCACGCAATTCCCTCCCGTCCCGCCAATGCGAACTCCTGTACAGGGAACGGGAATACGAACAGGAATACGAACGGGAATTCGTGGCGAAAGGTCAGGAATTCGGCACGCGCAGCTTCGCCCAGGAAACGGGACCGGGCCAGCCGTCGGCGTCCGAACCCCGATATCCGATCTTCACTTGGAACCGGGCGTACGAGCGCCGGTCGGTCTCGGTCCACTGCGGGCCGGGTCCCTGGCTGTACAACGCCACCCCTTCGGACACCAGCCTGCGGCCCATCGCCGTGATGATCGGGCTGTGCGGTGCGGTGTGGAACCACTGGGTGCCCGGGAACGGCTCCAGGGCGGGCGGGTGCGGGGTGGGGGCCGGACGAGGCCATGCCGGGTCGGCCGATTCGATGCCGCCGGCGTACTTCGGGTACCCGTATCCGTAGACCCGGGGCGAGGTGCGTTCGCGCACCCGCCGGTAGACCCCGTCGCCCTCGGCGGAGCCGTTCACATTGGTGTTCCCCTCGACGGTGTAGATGCGCGTGGCGTCGAACCGCTCCACGACGCCGGTGTGCTCCGAGCCGCCGACACCGTAGAAGACCTGGGCGCCCACCGCCGGATACTCCGAGAACCGCCCGCGCTCCTTGAACCAGCCGACGCCCGTGGCGCACGACGCGGTGCGCGGGAACAGGCTTGCCGCGCCGGCGCGCAGCGCCACCCAGGAGACGAAGGTCGCGCACCAGGGCTGCCCCTGCGACCATTCCAGGCCGGGGACCTCGTCGCTGTACCGCTGGATGTTGTTCCAGTCGCCGTGATCACGGCCCTCATGGACGCCGACCTGCCCGGCCGCGGTCCGAATGACCGCGTCCGGATCCCCTTGCAACGCCTGCGCCAGTAATGGGTCTGCGGACACCTGAATCACCCCCGTTGGCTCCACCGTGGAGTCGGTAATGAACAGAGTCCCTCGGGCGCCTTGCAGAATTCGTGCAACCTACGTGCAAGATGCGTAGCAGGACTACTTCTCATCCATGAGATCCGCGTGTTAAACAATGACGGTGAAAGACGCACCATCGGTCTGGGGGGAGACCATGGAGTTCCGCTTACTCGGACCTGTCACCATCGCCGACGAATACCGTTCGATCAGCCCGGGAGGGCGTAGGCAACAAGCTGTCGTGGCGGCTCTGTTGATGCACCGGAACACCTTCGTTCCGGTGCCCCGGCTCATCGACTACGTATGGGGGGACGAGGCGCCGCCCAGCGCCGTCAACAGTCTTCAGAGTTACGTCTCCCGGTTCAGGAAACTCCTGGAACCCGGTCCGCCCGACGGATCGGTGCGCCTGGTGCGCAGCGTCCCGGGCGGATACTCACTGCACGCCCCGGACGAACGGATCGACGGAGTGCGGTTCGCGCGGCTGGTGTCGGACGGCCGGTCGCTCCTGGAGGCGGGCCGAGCGATGGACGCGTACCGCTGTCTGACCCGGGCGCTGGGGCTGTGGCGCGGGCCCGCGATGGCGGGTCTCGGCGACCACGAACCGCTCGCCGCGGAGATCGCCAGGCTGGAGGAGTTGCGGATGTCCGCGACCGAGTACCGGGCCACGGCCGCCCTGGCGCTCGGCCGGAACGAGGAGGCCGTCGACCTGCTCAAGGGGCTCATCCGCGAATGCCCGCTCCGCGAGCGGCCGCGGGCGGGTCTCATGCTCGCGCTGTACCGCTCGGGCCGGCAGGCGGAGGCACTCGCCGTGTTCAGGACGACCCGGGAGATGCTCATCGACGAGCTGGGCGTGGAGCCGGGCCATGAACTGGCCCGGCTCCAGCAGTCGATCCTCCGGCAGGACCCGGCGCTCGGCGCGCCGGCCCGGACCGTCTAGAAGAGGCCTGGCCGGCCGGCAGGGACGGAGGAGGAGGGACCGGGAAGGGGTCGCGGTTCAGCGGGTGATGATCGCCGGGTCGCTCATACCGGGCCGGCCCGTCTCGACGTGGCCCGCGAGACGGCGCAGGAAGCCGCTGTCCTGGTCGGAGCCGACCGACAGGTCGTACCAGTCGTGACTGTGGCGCGGGTGCGCGATGTGGACGGCGCGCGCGCCCGGCCGCAGCCGGTACGTGGCCGGCCGCTCGTGCCCGTAGCAGTCCTTGACGGTGAGCTTGACGGTCGTCGAGCCCGGATTGGTGAGTACCAGCCGCACCCGGCCGGTGCTCCCGTCATGGGTCGCGGCGACCTCCGGGCCGCGGCTGCCGGCGTGGCCCGCGAACTGCCGCAGAAAGCCGTTGGGGCCGTGCACCGTGAACTCGTAGGCGCTGTGGCCCGCCGGGGCGATGGCCAGGCTGTCGGAGAGCCGCCGGCCCGCCTCGACGGTGTACGTCCACGGTCCGACCGTGTTGGTCGAGGAGGTGACGTACAGGTTCGCGCCGGCCTTGCCGCGGTTGGCGAAGTCGATCTTCAGCCGCTGGTCCTTGACGCTGATGCCGGCGTCGGCGGCCAGGTCGTACGGCAGCGCGCGGGCCGGGCGCAGACCCGGTTCCTGCTTCGGCAGCACCGGGTTGGCCGGCGGCACCGGCGCGTAGTCCGGGTGCCGGTCACGGTCCGGCGGCAGGTAACCGGCGGTGTCCGGGAGCGCCGGGACCCTGGTGTCGGCCCTGCCGAACTGGAACGCGGTGGTGAGGTCGCCGCAGACCGCCCGGCGCCAGGGCGAGATGTTCGGCTCGTGGACGCCGAAGCGCCGCTCGATGAACCGGATGATCGAGGTGTGGTCGAAGACCTGGGAGTTGACCCAGCCGCCCTTGCTCCACGGGGACACCACGAGCATCGGGACCCGCTGCCCCAGCCCGTAGGCGCCGGGAACGCTGTGGTCGGTTCCGGTGGGCGTGAAGAGCTCGCCCGTGATGTCCACGGTCGACTGCCCCTGCGCCCGGGAGGACGGCGGGTACGGCGGCACGACGTGGTCGAAGAAGCCGTCGTTCTCGTCGTAGGTGATGAAGACCGCGGTCTTGCTCCACACCTCGGGGTTGGACGTCAGCGCGTCCAGGACCTGGGAGATGTACCAGGCGCCGTAGTTGACCGGCCAGTTCGGATGCTCGGTGAAGGCTTCGGGCGCCGCGATCCAGGAGACCGCGGGCAGTCGGTCGGCCGCCACATCAGCCTTGAGGATGTCGAAGAAACCCTCCCCGGCCTTCGCGTTGGTGCCGGTGCGGGCCTTGTCGTACAGCGGGTCGCCCGGCTTCGCGTTGCGGTACTGGTCGAAGTAGAGCAGCGAGTTGTCGCCGTAGTTGCCCCGGTAGGCGTCCTCGATCCAGCCCCAGCCGCCGGCTGCGTCGAGCCCGTCGCCCACGTCCTGGTAGATCTTCCAGGAGACGCCGGCCTTCTCCAGGCGCTCGGGGTAGGTCGTCCAGGAGTAGCCGGCCTCGGCGTTGGTGATGACCGGTCCGCCACCGGTGCCGTCATTGCCGACGAAGCCGGTCCACATGTAGTAGCGGTTGGGGTCGGTGGGACCGAGCAGCGAGCAGTGGTACGCGTCGCAGATGGTGAACGTGTCGGCCAGCGCGTAGTGGAAGGGGATGTCCTCCCGCGTCAGGTAGGCCATCGTCGTCGCGGTCTTGGCCGGCACCCAGCGGTCGTACTTGCCCTGGTTGAAGGCGGCGTGGCCGCCGTTCCAGTCGTGGTTGAGGTCCTGGAGGAACTGCAGGCCGAGATTGTCCGCCTCCGGGTGGAACGGCAGGACGTCCTTCGTACCGTCGGACTGGTGGAAGACCGGCTTGCCGCTGGGCAGCACCACCGGCCGCGGGTCGCCGAATCCACGGGCGCCTCGCAGCGTGCCGAAGTAGTGGTCGAAGGATCGGTTCTCCTGCATCAGGACGACGATGTGCTCGACGTCCCGCAGCGATCCGGTGCGGTGATTCGCCGGAATCTCCGCCGCTCGGGCGATGCTGTCCGACAGGAGTGACGCGGCGGCGGTGCCACCGGCCAGCTGCATGAATCGTCGGCGGTCGATGGCGGTCATGAGAGGCCGGCCTCCAGGGTCGTCCGTGGTGGGGCGGATGCGGTGACAGTCTCCTCAGGCGGCGGAGAACCCGCCGTGACCGATGGGTGGAACCACGGTGAATACTCCGCCAACCACGATCATTCGCGGGGCGACCGACATGCTCGCACCCGGCGGCACCGAAGCCAAGAGGACCCTCCGGCCCGGCACCTCACGGCCCGCCACTCCGCACGGCGCCTCCCGGATGCTGCTCCGGCCGGAACCCGCCGATCGGCGCGGAATTCGGATCGCGTAGATCACAAACGGTCAGGTCCGGGGCCATATCGCCCCCACCGGGCGGGCCGGGGTGGCACGATGGCCGCATGACCACCGGGCCGGCGTCCCGCACCGCACGAGCCGCGATGTTCGCGGCCGTCTGCGTGCTGATGGCAGCGCTCGGTCACTCCTGGGCCTCCGGCGCCGCCGTTCCATGGTGGTCGCTCTGCGCGGCCTTCTCCGGTACGGCCTCGGCGGCCTGGTGGCTGGCAGGGCGGGAACGCGGCGTTCTCGTGGTCACCGGATCCACCGTCGTGGCCCAACTCGCCCTGCACGCACTGTTCGGAGTGACGCAGCAGCCGCCCGGCCGTGGAACGGCCGGCCTCATGGCCCATGACATGGCGGGCATGGAGGGCGGCTCCGCCGCGATGGCCGCGGCCATGCGCATGGGCAACATGAGCATGAAAATGGGCCTGGACATGTCCGGTTCCGCCAGTCCCAGGACCGCCGCCTCCGACCTCATGGGCATGTCCGCCGGCGGCCACGACTCCACGACGATGTTCTTCGCCCACCTGCTCGCCGCCGTGGTCTGCGGTCTGTGGCTCTGGCGCGGTGAGGCAGCCGCCTTCCGGCTCGGTCGGGCTCTTTCGGCCCTGGTGGCCGCCCCGTTGCGACGTGCCTGGCGCGTCCTGTTCCGTCCTTTCCGTACAGCTCAGGACGGCGACCGGCCCTGGCCGGGCCGTCCCGCCGACGACGCTCCCGCGCACGCGCTGCGCGGCGTCCTGCTGCACCACGTCCTGTCCCGCAGGGGCCCACCAGCACTCGCTCAGCACTGCTGAAACCGCTCGTCCCCGGCGCGCCCGCTGACAGCCGCGCGCCCGGGGACGGGCGGAGTGCCCGCCTGCCCGCACGCCGCCGCGCCCACGGCGGGCGCCGTCGCGCAGGCCGGTCCCTGACCACGCGGCTCTCTCCCGCCGCCCGCCGACCGCGGGCGGGGGACACGGACCCGGCCCGTCCGGACGGACACCGCCGGTCCTGAGACGCCGTTCGCCGACGGCCGCTTCACGCCGTGGTGCGGCCGTGCAGCACGATAGGACCTTTTGCGATGACTCATGCCCTGGTGAGGGGCGCCCCGAGGGCGTCGGCTCGCAAGGACGACGAACAGGTCACCGAGTGGGCGCTCGCCGCACGCGGCGGTGATCCAGCGGCGGTGGAGCGTTTCGTACAGGCCACGTACAGCGATGTCTGGCGGTTCACCGCCCACCTGAGCGGCGATGTGCACGGCGCCGACGATCTGACGCAGGACACGTTCCTGCGGGCGCTGGGCGGCCTGCCGCGGTTCGCCGGCCGCTCGGGCGCCCGGACCTGGCTGCTGTCGATCGCCCGCCGGGCCGTCATCGACCGCTATCGGCACGCCGCCGCCCGGCCCCGAATCTCCGACGCCGTCGACTGGCGCAGCGCCGCCGAGGGGACCCAGCCCGTCGGGGTGCCGGGCTTCGAGGAGGGCGTGGCGATGCTCGAACTGCTCGACACGCTGCAGGCGCCGCGCCGCGAGGCGTTCGTCCTCACCCAACTGCTGGGCCTGTCCTACGCCGAGGCGGCCGCCGCCACCGGCTGCCCGATCGGCACCGTACGGTCCCGCGTCGCGCGCGCCCGCGACGACCTGGTCGTTCTGCTGAAGGCGGCGGAAACGGCGCCGCGACCGGGAGCCGTCCATCGGCACCAGGACGCGGAGCCCCACGCCATGGAGCCCGACAGCACCGAGCGCCACATCACCCGCCGCCACACCGCGCGTCACCACACCACCCAGCACCACGTCACTCAGCACCATGTCTGGAGCCACGCATGACCCCCGAGATAGAGAAGGCCTTCGCCGCGCTGCGGGAGCAGTACGGAGCGGGGGCGATCGAGCGCGTCGAGCAGATGCTTGAGCTGGGGCGGCGGGACCGGCACCCGCTGCAGAAGGGCGCGAAGTGGATCATGCCCGGGATCTCGCAGCGCCCCTGGCACGACCCGTACGAACACCAGGAGCTGGCCCCGGTGGTCCATGCTCTCGAAGCCGCGCACGCCGCCGTCAAGAACGAGTTGGCGGAGGCCTGGTCCGAGCGCCGCGCCGCGTTCTCCGACTACGAGCACTATCTGACGCGCCAGGACGACTGGCAGGCGCTGTACCTCTACCGCCAGGGCGGCATGGTATGGGAGTCGGCGGAGGTCGTGCCGACGGCGTACGGGGTGCTCAAGGAGTACGCGGTCGACACCGGGAAGATCTGCCCGCTCCTGGAGAGCCACTTCTCCACACTGCTGCCCGGCGCGTCGATCGCCCCGCACCACGACCTGTGGAACTTCAGCATCAACCTGCACCTGGCCGTGGACATCCCGGAGGGCTGTGGCATCACGGTCGCCGGTGAGACCAGGACCTGGGAGGAGGGGAAGTGCCTGCTGTTCGACTACTCCTTCGAGCACGAGGCATGGAACGGCGGCTCCCGGCCGCGTACCGCCCTGCTCATCGACCTCTGGCACCCCGACACCACGGTCCCGGAGCGCGCGGCGCTCGTCGTCCTGATCACCGAGATCCGCAAGCTGATGGGGGAGGGGTGACCGTCGCCCCCGAGGGCTGACGGTCCGGTGTCCGTCCGGGGTCAGGCCCCCGGACGGACGACCACGGCTTCGACGCGCACGTCCCCGCTGTCCCGGAACCGCAGGACGAACGGCACCCGCTCGCCCAGCGGCAGCCGGGGCGGGCGCTGGATCATGACGTCGAGCCCGGCCGGATCCATCGTCACGGCGCTGTGCGCGGGCACGGCGACGGGGCCGGCGGGTGCCATCCGGCCGGCCCCGTCGCGGACGATCGTGCGGGTGAGCATCGCCGCTCCCAGCACGGGGGAGTCCACGGACAGCAGGGTGTCGGCCGTGCCGCCGGCGTTGCGGATGGTGAAGAGCGCCGCGGTCGCCTCGGTGTTGGTGGGCTGGAAGACGCGGGCGTCGGTGACGCTGATCCGGGCCGGGGGTTCGCCGGCCGCACCCGTCGTCGTATAGGCGGTGAGCAGCGCCAGCACGGCCACGCAGGTGGCCACCGGAACCAGGGCGGAGCGCAGCACACCCGGCACCGCGAGGACGGTGTCGGTGGGAGAAGCGGGCCGGACGGGGTCGTCGTGGATCGGAGTGCTCATCGCGCACCCGCCAGGGACCGTTCGCCGCCCGATCGCCGGCCGGGCGCGCGCCCGGACCGTCCGCCGGCCGCTCCTGGCCCGGACCGGGGCCCGGACCTCGATCCGGGCCCTGAGCTGTACGAAGGAGCGGCCAGCCGCAGGCTGTTGCCGACGACGAGTACGGAGCTGGCCGACATCGCCAGCGCGGCGAACATCGGGTCGAGCCAGCCGGTCGCCGCGAGCGGCACGGTGAGGATGTTGTACGCGAACGCCCAGCCGAGGTTGGCGCGGATCGTGCGCAGGGTGCGGCGGGTGAGCCGGACCGCCTCCACGACCGCCTCCATGTCCTCGCGGACGAGCGTGATGTCGGCCGCACCGATCGCCACGTCGGTCCCCGCGCCCATCGCCATCCCGAGGTCGGCGACGGCCAGTGCGGCGGCGTCGTTGACCCCGTCGCCGATCATGGCCACCCGCCGCCCGGAGGACTGCAGTTCGGCGATGATCTCCGCCTTGCCCTGCGGGAGGACGCCCGCGTGCACCCGGGTGATCCCGGCCTGCTCGGCGATCGCCGCGGCCGCGGCGGGTCCGTCGCCGGTCAGCAGGACGGACTCGATGCCCATCTCCCGCAGATGGCGCACGGCGCGATAGCTGGAAGGACGTACGGTGTCGCCGACGGTCAGCACGGCGACCGCCCGGCCGTCCAGCTCCACGACGACGGCTGTGTGCGCGGCGCGTTCCGCCCGGTCGAGCGCCTGAAACAGGACATCGGGCAGCGCCGGACGGCCGCGCGGGTTCAGCACGCGGACCTCGTGGCCCTCGATCCGGCCGGACACGCCGACGCCGGGCAGCGCGCGAAAGCCGTCGGTCGCGGGCAGAGCCGCGGTCCCGCCCTCCCCGGCGCGGCGGCGCGCGGCGGCGGCCACCGCCCGCCCGATGGGGTGCTCCGAGCCGTGCTCCACCGCGCCCGCCAGGCGCAGCGCCTCAGCCGCGGTCGGCCCCTCGGGGACGGCCGTGGTCTCGACGAGCGTCATCCGGCCGGTGGTGAGCGTTCCGGTCTTGTCGAAGACGACGGTGTCCACCTGGCGCAGCCGCTCCAGCGCCTCGGGTTCGCGGATGAGGATCCCGAGTTGGGCCCCGCGGCCGGTGGCGGCGAGAAAGGCGGTGGGAGTGGCGAGACCGAGCGCGCACGGGCAGGCCACGACCAGGACGGCCACGGCCGCGGTCACGGCGGCCTCGGCGCCTGCCCCGGCTCCCAGCCAGAAGCTGAGCACGGTGGCGGCGACCGTCACGATGGCCGGTACGAACACGCCCGCGATGGAGTCCGCGAGCCGCTGGATACGGGCCTTGCCCGCCTGGGCGTCGGTCACCAGGCGGGTGATCCGGTCGAGTTGGGTGTCGGCGCCGACAGCGGTCGCCCGCACCACCAGCAGCCCGCCGGAGTTGACCGCCGCGCCCACGACCGCGGTGCCGGGTCCGACCTCCACCGGTGTGCTCTCGCCCGTGACCAGGGAGAGATCGAGGGCGGAACTGCCCTCCACGACGATGCCGTCGGTGGCGACCTTCTCGCCGGGCCTGACGAGGAACTCCTGCCCGACCCGCAGTTCGGCGATCGGCACCCGCGGGCCGCCGTGTCCGTTCGCAGCCCGCAACTCGACGTCCTTGGCACCGAGTTCGGCCAGGGCGCGCAGTGCCGATCCGGTGCCGCGTCGAGCGCGTGCCTCCAGGTAGCGCCCGGTCAGTACGAACAGCGGCACGCCGACCGCCGCCTCCAGATACACGTGCGCGACACCGTCGCCCGCGGTCGGCAGCCAGCTGAACGGCATCCGCATGTTCTGCTCGCCGGCCCCGCCGAGGAAGAGCGCGTACACGGACCAGAGGAAGGACGCGGCCACCCCCACGGACACCAGGGTGTCCATGGTGGCCGCCGAATACCGCAGGCCGCGCAGGGCCGCCCGGTGGAAGGGCCAGGCCCCCCACGTGGCAACGGGTGCGGCGAGGGTGAAGCAGAGCCACTGCCAGTGGTTGAACTGCCAGGCCGGGACCATGGACAGCAGCATGACGGGCAGCGCGAGCGCCGCGGTGCCGAGCAGCCGCTCCCGGTCGGCATCGCGGGCCGCGCCGTCGTCGGGCCCGGCGGCGGCACTTTCGGTGCCGGCAGGGACGGGCGGCTGCGGGAGTTCGGCGGTGTACCCGGCCTGCTCGACGGCTGAAATCAGCCGCTCGGCGGAGACCTCCGGCGGGTGGATGACCCGGGCCCGGCCGGTGGCCAGATTCACGCTCGCCGTCACGTCCGGAAGTCTCGCGAGCTTCTTCTCCACGCGGCCGACGCAGGCCGCGCACGTCATACCGCCGACGACCAGGTCCGTGGTGACCGGACCGGTGACCGGACCGGTGGCCGTCATCGTCCGGCCGCCGGGATCTCGGAACCCTGCGATCCCATGCCGCCCATGCCCGGCATCCCGCCGCCGTCGGCGTCCGGATCGGACGGTGCTCCGGGCTCTGAACCGGGATCGGTTCCCGGCCCGGAACCCGGCAACGGATCGCCCGGAACACCCGGTGCGTCGTTACCCATCCGGTGGATTCCGGGGGAGACCGGCCCGGCCGCCCGTCCGACCGCGAACGAGGCCGCCATCAACACGACCAGCAATGCCAGGAATCCGAGCAGGGCCGGTGGTGGCGCGGCCCGGGATATACGCCAGGAGCTGGCGGAACGCGACGGTGTGCGGGTTTCTGCCACGGGAGTCAATGCCACTCCCTAATGTTTGCATGCCGTACGGGGCTGGCAGCCGGATCGGCAACTCAGTATGGTGTGATGAAAAATGTCGGAAGGCCCGGGAACTGAACGGCTGCGTCATCCGACTACTGTAAAACGGCTGTTGAGGGCCGGTGTGGCGGGAACGACGCGGAATCGCGGGAGTTACGGTCGGAATTCGCCATCTCCTGTGCTGCGCAGGGCTCCAGGAATGGCCAGAAAAGCAGGTTTGATCTGCGGCCCGGGTTGACATCGTCCCCATGAGTGCCCAATATTTTGGCCAGATATCGGCGGCACATCCCCTTGTTCCGAAGCGGTGGATCCGCCGGATCACAAGGAAGCCGTATTCGCAACAGGGTCGGAAGCCAGTCCAAATCGAATGCTCGGCGTTTGCCGCGTCCCGGTACCTCGGTCAGGATCCAGGACGGGCCGCGCTCCCGGCGTATGACGGGCATACGACCAGGGGCGGATTCCAAGGGGGAACGTCCGAGCATGTCTGCACTGAAGGCACCACCCGCTCCATCGCGCCAACGTCTCGGACTGTCCTTGTTCGTCCTGGCCACCGCCCAGCTCGTCATCGCCCTCGACTTCAACGTCGTCTATGTCGCGCTCCCGAGCATCGGCAGCGGCCTCGGCTTCTCGGCCCAGGACCTCCAGTGGGTGGTCAGCGCCTACGTCGTCGCCACCGCCGGATTCCTGCTGCTGGGTGGCCGGGCCACCGACCTGCTCGGCCGGCGGCGCATCTTCGTCGTCGCCGCGCTGCTCTACGCAGGCTCCTCGCTCGTCGGTGGACTGGCCGGATCCGCCACCGTCCTGGTGGCCGTCCGCGCCGTCCAGGGCATCGGTGGGGCAC
Source organism: Streptomyces sp. NPDC045021 (assembly GCF_056432645.1). Classification (NCBI taxonomy): domain Bacteria; kingdom Bacillati; phylum Actinomycetota; class Actinomycetes; order Kitasatosporales; family Streptomycetaceae; genus Streptomyces; species Streptomyces sp. NPDC045021. Next base: position 825,725 of record NZ_JBWKIQ010000001.1, on the reverse strand, counting down.
TGCTGTTTCCCGCCACTCTCTCTTTGATCAATACGCTCTTCGACGAGGGGCCGGCCCGGAACCGGGCGCTCGCCGTCTGGGGCGCGGCGGGGGCGGGCGGACTCTGCTTCGGCTCGCTGCTCGGCGGAGTGCTCGTCGACGCGTTCGGCTGGCCTTCGGTCTTCTTCGTCAATGTGCCGCTCGCCGGGATGATCGCCGTGGCCGGGTGGCTGCTCTTCCCCGCCGACGAAGTGCGCGGGCGGCGGCGGGAGTTCGACGTGGCCGGCGCGCTCGCCGCGACCGGCGGCATCACCCTGCTGGTCTTCGTCCTCGTGCACGCACCGGAGGCGGGCTGGGACAGCGCCTCCGTCCTCGGCTGCTCGGCGGCCGCCCTCGCGCTGCTCGCGGCCTTCGCGGTCATCGAGACCCGCACCCGTGATCCGCTCACTCCGGGCCGGCTGTTCGCCCACCGGAGCCTGGTCGCCGCCATGGCGCTGACCGCGGTGTTCAGCGCGACCTTCAGCTCGCTGCCGTACTTCCTGACGCTGTACTTCCAGACGGTGCGCGGCTACAGCGCCCTCGAAACCGGGCTCGCCTTCCTCCTGCCGGCGCTCGTGGTGGCCGCCGGGACCAAGGCGGGCGAGCTGGCGGTCGACGCGATCGGGATGACCAGGACCCTGTTGGGGTCGCTGCTGCTGGGCGCCGCCGGCGCCGCGCTGCTCGCGTCCGGACTGACCGCCGACGGCTCGTACGCGCGGCTGCTGCCGGGGATCGTGCTGCTGAGCGCGGGACAGGGCGCGGGATGGACCGCGATGTGGATCGCGGCGGCCGCCGGAGTCGCGCCCGGGGACCAGGGCGTCGCGTCCGGTCTTGCCTCCACCACCTTGCAGGTCGGTGGTGCGGTCGGCCTCGCGGTGCTGGTGGCTGTCGCCGACACCGGCCGGCACAGCGGGCTCACCGGCGACGCCCTGCGGCTCGCCCTGCTGGGCGACATCCGCACGGCCGTGTACGTGATCGCGGCCGGCATCTGTCTGGGCACGGTGGTGCTGCCGGTCTTCCGCAGAGTGCCGGGCAACTGAACCACGGACGCCGTCCGGCGCCCGCCCTTTCCCTCCCGGCCCCCGTGGCCGCGCAAGTGCACGCATACCGAGGAGAACCGCCGTGCTCAGCCCGAACGCCCCGAATATACCGAACATACCGAACACCTCGACCGGACCGAACACCGTCGCCGTCATCTGCGGTCTCGCGGGGTGGCTGCCGCCCCGGGTCGTCACCAACGAAGAGCTGTCGCAACGGCTGGACACCACCGACGCGTGGATCAGGACCCGCACCGGCATCGGCGCGCGGCACTTCGTGGACCCCGGCCAGGCCACCTCCGACCTGGCGGTCGAGGCGGGCCGCCGCGCGCTGGAGTCGGCCGGGAACGGCTCGGTGGACGCAGTGATCGTCGCCACCACCACACCGGACCGTTCCTGCCCGGCCACCGCACCCGTCGTCGCGGACCGGCTCGGTCTGAACGGAGTGGCCGCGTTCGACATCAGCGCCGTGTGCACCGGATTCGTTTACGGGCTCGCCTCCGCCGCCGGGCTCATCGCGGCCGGCGTCGCACGCCGGGTGCTGCTGATCGGCGCGGACACGTACTCCGCCATCGTCGACCCCGACGACCGGGCGAACGCGATCATCTTCGGCGACGGGGCGGGAGCGGTGGTGCTGCGCGCCGGCCACGCCGACGAGCTCGGCGCCGTGACCCACTTCGACCTCGGCAGCGACGGGGCCGGCGAGGACCTCATCATCGTCGCGGCCGGCGGATCCCGGCAGCGCTCCGCCGACGCCGACCGCGCCGACCAGCACTTCGCGATGCGCGGCAGAGAGGTCTACCGGCACGCCGTGACCCGCATGGCCGGGTCGGCGCGCGCGGTGCTGGAACGCGCCGACTGGAAGGTCGAGGACATCGACCACCTCGTACCCCACCAGGCCAACCTGCGGATCCTGCACTCGGTCGCGGATGACCTGGGGCTCCCCAGGACCGCCTGCGTGTCCAACATCGAGTCCGTCGGCAACACCGGCGCCGCCTCGATCCCGCTCGCCCTCGCCGACGCCGCCGCCCGGCAGGTCGTCCGGCCCGGGCAGCGCATCCTGCTCACCGCCTTCGGAGGCGGCCTCACCTGGGGCTCCTGCGTGCTGCGGTGGCCCGACCTCACCGCTTCCGGTACCCGAAAGACAACGGAGGAGAGAGCCGACATGAGCACCACCTACGAGCAGCTGGTCGCGATCATCGCGAAGCTGCACGACGCGGATCCTGAACTGGTACGCCCGGAGGCGTCGTTCGCCGAACTCGACGTCGACTCGCTGACGATGGTCGAGATCAGCATGCGCCTGGAGCGCGACCTCGGCATCGAGGTGGCGGACAACGAACTCCGCGGCGACCTCACCCTCGACGAGGCCGTCCGGCTGATCGACGCCAAACTCGACGGCCCCGTCGGCACGTCAACCACCCACCACACGAAGGGCTGACCCCATGAAGATCACTCCGCAGGCCGGCAAGACGCTCGGTGCGAGCATCGAGGGCTTCGACCACGCCGCCGCCTCCGACGAGGACATCGCCACCCTCAAGCAGACGGTCTACACCCGCAAGATCGCGGTGCTGAAGGGCCAGGACCTGTCGCCCAAGCAGTTCCTCGAACTCGGCAAGCGGCTGGGCCGTCCCGAGACGTACTACGAGCCCATGTACCAGCACCCCGAAGTCGAGGAGATATTCGTCTCCTCGAACGTCCCGAAGGACGGAAAGCAGATCGGTGTGCCGAAGACCGGAAAGTTCTGGCACGCCGACTACATGTTCATGCCGGACCCGTTCGGACTCACCCTCATCTACCCGCAGGTGATTCCGCAGAAGAGCCGCGGTACCTATTTCATCGATATGGGCAAGGCGTACGAGGCGCTGCCCGAGGACCTGAAGCGGGACATCGAGGGAACCTACGCGCGGCACTCCGTGCGGAAGTACTTCAAGATACGGCCGCACGACGTGTACCGGCCCATCTCCGAAATCCTGGAGGAGGTCGAGACCAAGACCCCGCCGGTGCTGAAGCCCACCACCTTCACCCACCCGTTCACCGGTGAGACGGTGCTGTATCTGAGCGAGGGGTTCACCGTCGGCCTGGAGGACGCGAACGGCAAGCCGCTCGAGGAGACGCTGCTGCGCCGGCTGTTCGAGGCCACCGGCCAGCTCGACGACGGGTTCACCCACCCCGGCATCCACCTGCAGAGTTTCGAGCAGGGCGACCTGCTGGTCTGGGACAACCGCAGCCTGATCCACCGCGCGCTGCACACCGTCACCCCGGAGCCGACCGTCTCGTTCCGCGTCACGGTGCACGACGAGCGCAAGCTCTACGACGAAGCCCCGGCGGCGTAGCGCGATGACCGTTTTCAGCACCGACACCGAACTCCTGCCGCAGGTACTGCGGCCCTACAAAGCGAATTGCAGCTATCTCAAGTCCGCCGAGGTCACCGCGGAGAACGGCCGTGTGTCGGCCCTGTGCGAATTCTCCATCGACGAGTCGTGCTACATCGACGACACCGGGCACCTCAACGCGGTCGAAGTGAACATCAGCTACAACCAGATGATGTATTACGTGGTCGCCAAATCGGTCAAGGAGGGGCTGCTGGCGGAATTCAGCTCCTGGACCCTGGAGGACTACTGGCGGCACCAGCTGCCCGACATCCTCATCGCCCGGTTCGGCGGGAGTTTCCGTCGTCCGATCAACGCCCGTGCCTTCTCCGGCGAGTTCGAGTTCCTCGCGGTGGACCGGCGCTCGCCCGGCGGTGGCGATCCGCTGATCATCGCGGACACCTCCTACCGGTACTGGGACGCGGCGGGTGGCCGCTGCGACGGCGAAGTGAAACTCGCCTTCGTCAACGCCTTCGACGAAGCCGCCGTCGGCACGTCCTGAAGGCTGAAGGCTCCCCCCCGAAACCGCCGCGCGCCGCCGTCCTGTCCAGCGGCGGCGCGCGGCCCAGAAAGGACAGTGGCTGTGAACACCGTGGTCCGTCCCCAGGACGACGAACGCCCGTACTACCCGTTCCTGCGGACGCTGTGGGAGACCGCGGCCTTCCACGCCGACCAGCGGCCGGAAACCCCGGCCGTATGCTGCGAGGACCGTACGCTCACCTACGGGGAGCTGCACCGGGACAGCAACCGCGTCGCCCACGCGATCCGGGCCGCGGGCCTGGCGCCTGGGGCGCGGGTCGCGTACCTCGGCCGGGAGTCCGAGCTCTACTACGCGATCCTCTTCGCCTGCGCCAAGAGCGCGACGGTGCTGGTGCCGGTCAACTGGCGGCTCACGGCTCCCGAGGTGAGTCATATCCTCCAGGACTCGGAGAGCGAACTGCTCTTCCTGGAGGCCGAGTTCACCCAGGTCGTCGAACGGATGCCGACCGATCCGCCGGGCACGGTGGTCCTCCTCGGCGGCACTCCCGCGGATGGTGACCGGCCGGCGTACGAACCGTGGAAGGACGCCCAACCGGACACCGACCTGGTCCCCGGGTCAGGACCCGACGACCCCATCGCCCAGCTCTACACCAGCGGAACCACCGGGCTGCCCAAGGGAGTCGTCCTCGCGCACCGCAGCTTCTTCGCCGTCCGGGACGCGCTGGCCCGGGAGGACCTGGACTGGATCGACTGGCGGACCGGGGACATCGCCCTGGTCGGCATACCCGGCTTCCATGTCGGCGGCCTGTGGTGGGCCACCCAGAACTTCAACGCCGGGGTCACGGTGGTGGCGATGCGCGCGTTCTCCGCACCCGACGCCGTCACCCTCATCCGGGACCTCGGCATCACCACCGCCTGCGTGGTGCCCGCGATGCTGCGCATGATCCTCGCCGAACCGGGCGTGCAGCCGGGGGACTTCGGCACCCTGCGGAAGATCGTGTACGGCGGATCGCCGATCTCCGAGGCGCTGCTTGAGGAGAGCCTGGCGATGTTCGGCAGCGATTTCGCGCAGATCTACGGTCTGACCGAGACCGGCAACACGGCCGTCTGTCTGCCGCCCGCCGCCCATGTGCCCGGCGGGCCACGGATGAAGGCCGCGGGAAAGCCGTATCCGGGCATCGGCTGCAAGGTGATCGACGACAAGGGTGAGCCGCTGCCGCCCGGTGCCGTCGGCGAGGTCTGCCTGGCCACCCCGGCCCGGATGCTGGAGTACTGGGGCCTGCCCGACAAGACCCGCGAGACGCTCGTCGACGGCTGGGTGCACACCGGTGACGCCGGATACCTGGACGACGAGGGTTATGTCTTCATCAGCGACCGCATCAAGGACGCCATCATCGTGGCGGGCGAGAACGTCTATCCGGCGGAGATCGAGTCGGCGCTCGAAGGGCACCCGGGTGTCGCCGAAGCGGTGATCGTCGGAGCGCCGGACGAGCGCTGGGGCGAGAGCGTCCGGGCCTTCGTCGTCGCCGTCCCGGGCCAGGAGCCGCCCAAGCCCCGGGATCTGCACCGCTTCCTGGTGGAGCGGCTGGCCGCGTTCAAGCTGCCGGCCGCCTACGAGTTCATCGACCACGTGCCCCGCAACCCGAGCGGCAAGATCCTGCGCCGGGAGCTGCGTGACCGCTTCTGGGGTGACGCCGGGCGCAAGGTCAACTGACCCGGCGCCCGCGACGCCCCGCGTGACTTCGAGAGAGACCACATGACTGTGCCTGAGCCCATGACGCCCTCAACGTCCTCGACACCCCTGACGCCGCTCACCCTCGCGGACTTCCGCGCGGACCTGGCCGAGTTGCTCCACCAGCAGCCCGACGAGGTCGACCTGGAGGAGAACCCGCTCTACGCCGGCCTGGACTCGCTGCGCATCGTCACCCTCGCCGAGCGCTGGCGCGCGGCCGGCTCCGAGGTCAGCTTCGTCGAGCTGGCGGAACGCACCTCCTTCGCCCAGTGGTGGCAGCTGCTCTCGGAGCGGCAGTCCGGAGGCGCACGTGCCGACGCCTGACCACCGCACCGCGCCCGGGGACCGCCGGGCCCTGCTCACCGCGCAGGAGGGCATCTGGACCGGCCATCAGCTCGATGTGGACAGCCCCGCGTACAACACCGCCGAATACGTGCAGATCCACGGGCCGGTGGACGTGGCGGCCTTTGACAAGGCCCTGCACCATGTCGTCGGCGAGGTCGAGGCGCTGAACGTACGGTTCGTCGAAGTGGACGGCCGTCCCTGGGAGATCGCGGTCCCCGCCGTGGACTGGCGCCTGCACACCGCGGACCTCACCGCGGAACCGGACCCGCGGGCCGCCGCCACCGGCTGGATGGAGCGCGACCTGGCCCGCCCGGTCGATCTCGCCCGCGACCCCGTCTTCGGGCACGCGCTGCTGCAGACCGGACCGGAGGAGTACCTCTGGTACCACCGCGTCCACCACATCGCGCTCGACGGCTTCGGCCTGTCGCTCGTCGCCCGACGCGTCGCGCACGTCTACACGGCGCTGGCCGAGGGCACACCGCTGGGGGAGAGCGGCTTCGGCACCCTCGAGTCGGTCTTCGAGGAGGACCGGAGCTATCTGGCGTCGAAGCGGCGCGAGATCGACGGCGCCTACTGGACGCGGCGGTTCGCGGACCGCCCGGTTGTACCCAGCCTCGCCGACCGTTCCGCGCTGCCGGCCCGTACCTTCCGGCGGCGGGTGACCGACCTCGGCGCGGCGGAGACCGAAGCGCTGCGCACGGTCGCCCGCGAGCTCTCCGTGACCTGGTCCGATGTGGTGCTCGCGGTCACCGCCGGTTACCTAGGCCAGGTCTCGGGCGAGCCCGAAGTGGTGCTGAGCCTGCCCGCGATGGGCCGGCTCGGTTCGGTGTCGCTGCGGGTGCCGTGCATGGTCCGCAACGTCCTGCCGCTGCGGATCGCGGTCGGCGGCGGCGACACGCTGCGCGATCTGGCCGGCCGCGTCTCGGCGGAGCTGCGCGCCGGGCTGCCGCACCAGCGCTACCGGTACGAGCACCTGCGCCGCGAACTCAAGCTGGTCGGCGGCAAGCGCCGCCTGTCCGGCCCCGGCGTCAACATCATGCCGTTCGAGTACGACCTGCGCTTCGCCGGGCACCGCAGCACCGTCCACAACGTGTCCGCGGGGCCGGTCGACGACCTGTCCGTCAATGTCTACGACCGGGCCGAGGGCGCGGGCCTGCGGTTCGCCTTCGACGCGCACCCGGAGCTGTACAGCGAGACCGAACTCGCCCAGCACCAGTACGCGGTGCTGGCGCTGCTGAACGACGCGACGGCCGCACCCGACCGCCCGCTGGGCGAGCTGGGCACCCGCCGCGCCACCCGGCCCGACAGGACCGTCGTCACCCTCGACGGCGGACCACTGCCCCGCCCCGCGCGACCCGTCCTGGACCTGATCGCCGAGCACGCCGCCACCCGCGGTGACGCGACCGCCGTCGAGTTCGACGGCGCCACGCTCAGCTACGCCGAACTGCTGGCCGCCGCCCGCACCGTGTCCGGCCGGCTGGCCGGTCACGGGACGGAGACCGGGGACCTGGTGATCGTCGCGCTGCCCCGCGGCATCGAGTCCGTCGCCGCCATCCTCGGAGTCCTCCTCGCGGGCGCCGCCTACTGCCCGGTGGACCCCGGCGCCCCCGCCGCGCGGATCGAGACGCTCCTCGCCGAGTCCGGGGCGCGGGCCGTCATCACCACCGCCGGGTACGCCGACCGGTTCACGGGAGGCGGCCTGCCACAGGTCGTGCTGGACGGTTCCGATGCTCCGGACGTCGCGGGTTCGACCGTTCCCGCGCCGGACCAGGACCCTGACCGGCTCGCCTACGTCATCCACACCTCTGGCTCCACCGGCCGGCCCAAGGGCGTGGAGATCAGCCACGCCGCGCTGGCGCACTTCGTGACGGGCGCGACCCACCGGTACGGGATCGGCCCGGACGACCGCGTACTGCAGTTCGCACCGCTGCACTTCGATGCCAGCGTGGAGGAGATCTTCCTGACGCTCTGCGCCGGCGCAGAGCTCGTGGTGCGCACCGACGCGATGACCGAATCCGTCCCGGTCCTGACACGGTCGTGCGAACGGTTGGGGATCACCGTTCTCGACCTGCCGACGGCGTACTGGCACGAGCTGGCGTACGCGGTCTCGACCGGAGCCGCGGCGCTGCCGCCGGGGCTGCGGACCGTCGTCATCGGCGGCGAGGCGGCACTGCCGGAGCGGGTGGACCGGTGGCGGGACGCCGTGGGGCCTTCGGTGCGGCTGTTCAACACCTACGGGCCGACCGAGACGACCGTGGTGGCCACTGTGGCCGAGCTGAACGCGCCGGAACTGGCGCGCGGGGACGTCCCGATCGGCCGTCCGCTGCCCGGCACGACGGCCGTCGTCGTCACCTCGGCCGCGAACGGCGAAGACGCGGATGCCGCCGTCGGCGAGCTCTATCTCGTCGGCGACGCGCTCGCCCGGGGGTACCGGGGCGGCGCGAGCACCGACAGCTCCCGCTTCCAGCCGCTGCCGGAACTTCCGGACCGGCCGCGCGCGTACCGGACCGGCGACCTCGTACGGCTCGGAGCGGACGGACAGCTCCGGTTCGTGGGGCGGGCCGACGACGAGTTCAAGATCAGCGGGCACCGGGTGCAGCCGGCGGAGGTGGAGACCGTCCTCCTCGCCCACCAGGGGATACGGGAGGCGGCCGTCGTCGGGCAGGTGCTGCCGGACGGTACGCGCCGGCTGGTCGCGCATGTCGTCGCCGATCCGCCCGCACCGTCCGCTGCCGAGGTGCGTGAGCACCTGCGGGCGACCCTGCCGGCCGCGATGATCCCGTCCGCCGTCGTCTTCACCGACCGGCTGCCCCGCACCGGCGCGGGCAAGATCGACCGCAACGCACTCGCGGCACCGGCACCGGCGGCGGAGCTGGAGCCTGCCGCGTCGTCCATCGACGTGGCCGGAGCCGCGCCCGCCAACCGGACGGAACAGGTCATCGTCGCCGCCTGGGCACGGATCCTGGGCACCACGGACATCGCTGCGCAGGACGACTTCTTCGACCTCGGAGCTCAGTCCCTGCAGGCGATCCAGGTCGCCAACCGGCTGGGCGTGGAACTGGAGACCGACGTACGCGTCGCCTGGCTCTTCCAGTACCCCACAGCCGCCGAACTCGCCCGCCATCTGGACGACCAGCGGGGCCCGGACGCATCCGGCGCCGCGCAGAGCGGTGCGGTGCCGGACGCCGTACTCGCCGACTCCGTACTCGACGCCGACATCACCTTCCGTCCCACCGCCGAGCCCGCCGCAGCCGACGGCGCGATGGCTGTGACGCCGCCACGGCGGGTGCTGCTCACCGGGGCGACCGGATTCGTCGGCGCCCATCTGCTCACCGAGCTGCTGGCGGCCACCGACGCGGACGTCGTCTGCCTGGTGCGGGCCGAGGACCGGGCGGCGGCCGACGGCCGGATCCGCAGGGCGCTCGCGGAACAGGAACTGACGCTGCCGCCCGGGTCGGAGCGCCGGGTCGTCGCCGAGCCGGCCGATCTCGCGCGCCCGCTGTTCGGGCTCACCGCCGGGCGCTTCGCGGAGCTGGCGGCCGGCTGCGACGCGATCTACCACAACGCGGCGACCGTCAGCATCATGCGCGAGTACGCCAGCCTGCGCGGGCCCAACGTCGAGTCCACCCGGCAGCTGTTGCGGATGGCGGCGGAGCGTTCGATACCGTTCCATCTCATCTCCACGCTGTCCGTCGCGCCGCCCGCAGGAGCGAGCCCCGAGGTGGCGGAGACGTTCCTGCCCGCGCATCCGGGACTGGTCTACGGCTACCAGCAGTCCAAGTGGGCCTCGGAGCGGCTGGTGGAACAGGCCGCGGAACGCGGGCTGCCCGTCACGCTGCACCGGCTCGGCCGCGTCACCGGCGCGGCCGGCACCGGCTACGTCAACGAGCGCGACTTCCTGTGGAGCGTGCTGCGCGCCGGCATACCGGCCGGCATCGTGCCCGACCTCTTCGAGGCCGAGGTGTGGACACCGGTCGACTACGTGGCACGGGCCGTCGTGCGGCTGTCCGCCGCCGTGACGGCCACCGTTCCGGCCGAGCGGCCGGTGTACAACTACGCCCCGGTGCCGACCGTCCGGCTGGCCGATCTCTACTCCTGGATACGGGAGTTCGGCTATCCGGTGGAGCGCATGCCCCTCGCGCGGTGGCGGGCCGAACTGCCGCGCGCCGCCGACGTCGCCACCACCACCCTGGCGTTCTTCGACTCCTGGACCGGCGACGACGACACCGTGGCCGACAGCGCGAGCGCGGAACCCGAGCTGGGACTGGGCCGGGTCGTCGCCGACAACCTGCTGCGCGGGCTCGACGGCAGCGGCATCTCCTGCCCGCCCGTCGACCGGGCGTTGGTCTTCCGCTACCTGGAGCGCTGCGTCGCGACAGGGGCGCTGCCACCACCGGACCGGAGTCGGTACCGCATCCCGCACCAGGGCCGCCGCTGATCCGGAAGATCTGATTCACAACATCCGGGAACCCGGGCGGACTCCGCTCCGACTACTGAAGCGGAGTCCGCACCACCCTGAGGAGCCCGCATGTCATGGAAACGGCCAACCGCCGCATTCGCGGTCGGAGCTCTCTGTCTGGCCACCGCCGCCTGCGGCACCTCGTCGGGGACGGCGGCCTCGGCGGGCAAACCGGAACCGCCAGGGCCCGGCTATCCCGTCACCGTCACCGACTGCGGGCAGAGCACCACGTACACCAAGGCGCCCAGCCGGGTCGTCGTCATGAACGGCGCGTCCGTCGCCGAGGTGTCCTCGATGCTCGCCCTCGGCCTCGGTGACCGCATCGTCGCCAACGCCCAGTCGTACGGCATGTCGGAGGTGCCGGGCCGCGTCCAGGCGATCGCGAAACTGCCCACCGGGGGAGTGAAGCTCAACGACATCCAGGACATCCCGCGCGAAGCGATGCTCAACCTCCGCCCCGACTTCGTGCTCTCCACCACCGGATTCGGCTTCGACCCCAAGAACGGCTACGCCACCCGCAAGGACCTCGCGTCCATCGGCGCACACACCTACATGCCGGTCAAGGGCTGCGACGACGGGACCTCCGTCAAGGGCCCGCCGTCCATCGACGACAGCTATTCGATGCTGCGCGACCTCGGCAGGATCTTCGGCGTCAGCGCCCGCGCCGAGAAGCTGATCGCCGATTCCCGTGCGCGTATCGCCGCCATCAGCGCCAGGGTGAACACGAAGCTCAAGGCCGCGGCCGGAACGGCGCAACCGTCGAAGGTGATGGTGATCTTCTCCAACATGTCGATGGGAGCGAACGAGTTCAGCTCGATCGCCGGCGTCGGCATCTGGAACGACATCCTCGCCAAGGCCGCCGGATCCAACGCGTTCGCCTCCGTCACGAGCAACTCCTTCGCCGACCTCAGCAAGGAGAAGGTCGCCGCCGCACAGGTGGACGCGCTCGTCGTCGTCAGCTATCACGACCCGGATCCCGACGCCTACGCGCGCAGGCTGTTCGCCCAGTTCCCGCAGTGGAAGGCCGCCCGGGACAAGAGGTACACCGTCCTGTCCGACTCCATCTATCTCGGGCCCAGCAACGACATCGCCGTCGAGCGCATCGCCCGGATGCTGCACCCCGAAGCGCTCTGACGCGCCGCCCATGACCCCACGTCCGCTCAGCCCCCGGTCCCCGCTGTCCGTCCTGGTGCTCCTGCCCGCCCTCCTCGCCGTGCTCGTCGTCGTGATGATGGTGGCCGTCGGCATCGGAGCCGTGACCGTTCCCCTCGGGGACATCTGGCACATCGTCGTCGCCCACCTCGGCGGCGCCGCCTTCACCGGCGATCCCGTCCAGGACCAGATCGTCTGGAACTTCCGCATCCCCCGGGTGCTGCTCGCCGCGCTCGCGGGCGGCGGACTCGCCGTCGCCGGGGTGGTGCTGCAGGCGGTGGTCGCCAACCCGCTTGCCGACCCCTACGTCTTGGGCGTCTCCTCCGGGGCGTCGCTCGGCGCCGTGCTGGTCATGACGCTGACCACCGGCGCCCTCGGCGGCCTGGGCGTCTCCTCGGCGGCGTTCGCCGGGGCCATGGCGGCCGTCGTGCTCGTCTTCCTCCTCGGACAGCGCGGCGGCCGGCTGGCACCCACCCGCCTGGTCCTGTCGGGTGTCGCCATCGGCTATCTGTTTCTCGCGGCCACCAGCTATCTGCAACTGCGGGCCACCCCCAACGAGCTGCGCTCGGTGATGTTCTGGATGCTCGGCAGCGTCGCCGGGGCGCAGTGGAGCCAGCTGCCGCTGGTGAGCGGTGCGGTGCTCGGGACGACCGTCGTCCTCGCGCTGTACGGGCGGCGGCTGAACGCGCTGCTGGCCGGGGACGAGTCCGCGACGGCGCTCGGGGTGGAGGTGCATCGGCTGCGGGCCGCGCTGCTGGTGCTCTCCTCGCTGCTGACCGGCACCATCATCGCCGTCGCGGGCGGCATCGGCTTCGTCGGCCTGATGATTCCGCACCTGGTGCGACTCGTCGTCGGCGCCGACCACCGCCGGCTGCTGCCGCTCGCCGCCGTGACGGGTGCGATCTACCTCGTCGTCGTCGATCTCCTGTCCCGCACCCTGGACCGGCCCAACGAACTGCCGCTCGGCATCCTCACCGCACTCTTCGGCGCACCGTTCTTCCTGTGGCTGCTGCGCCGGAACAAGAGCTTGGATTCCGTATGAGACTCAGCGTGGACCGCCTCGACATCACCCTGGACCACCAGCCCATCCTGCGGGACGTGTGCCTGGAGGTGGGGCGGGGCGAGATCGTCGGACTCGTCGGGCCCAACGGCAGCGGCAAGTCCACGCTGCTGCGCGCCGTCTACCGCTCGCTGCGTCCGGAGCGGGGGCAGGTACGGGTCGAGGGTGCCGACATCTGGTCGATCCCCGCCCGCGCCGCCGCACGCCGCACCGCCGCGGTGCTCCAGGACGTCGGCCACGCGTCGGGGCTGTGCGTGCGGGAGATCGTGGCGCTGGGCCGCACCCCGCACCACGGCCTGCTCGGCCGGGACGGTCCCGAGGACCACGAAGCGGTCGACCGGGCGCTGGACCAGTGCGGCGCGCGCCCGCTCGCCGACCGCGACTTCGCCTCGCTCTCCGGCGGGGAGCGCCAACGGGTGCTGCTGGCCCGCGCGCTGGCCCAGCGGCCGCACCTGCTCGTCCTCGACGAACTCACCAACCACCTGGACATCCGCGCGCGGTTCGAACTGCTCTCCCTGATCCGCGCCATCGGGACCACCACGCTGGCCGTCCTGCACGACCTGGACCTCGCCGTCCGGCTCTGCGACCACCTCGTCGTCCTGCGGCAGGGCAGCGTGGTCGCGGCCGGGCCCGTGCTGGACGTCCTCACACCGGCCGTGCTGCGCGACGTCTTCGGCGTCGCGGCGACCGCGGACCGGCACGCCGACGGTGTCGTACGGATCGTCTACGCCGCGGACCCGCTCGCCCTGCAACTGGTCGAACGGACCGCCGCCGCCGGATGATTGCGCCTCCTCACGGCCCCTCCCAGGGGGCGGGGGCGCGCCTTGTCGCGGCGGTGAAACCTTCCGGTAACTCCGCACGCGGTAGGCGTTCCTACGCTCGGTACAGGTGCGGTACGCCCGACCGGCGCGCATACCCGCACGGCGAACAGGGAGGCGTGTCCATGAGTGGAACCTTCAGGCCGAGTTCTCGTGAGGGCCGGCTCCGCCCAGTGATCCACCGGGACGTCGAGCTGCGCCACCACGTCGTGCACGGCTACCGCAGGGCCTACCGGATCGCCGGAGAGGGGCCCGCCATCCTGCTCATCCACGGCATCGGTGACTCCTCCGCCACCTGGGCGGACCTCATCCCCGGCCTGGCGCGCCACCACACCGTCATCGCCCCCGACCTGCTGGGCCACGGCGCCTCGGACAAGCCCCGCGCCGACTACTCGGTGGCCGCCTACGCCAACGGCATGCGGGATCTGCTCGGCGTCCTCGGCATCGAGCGGGCCACCCTGATCGGCCACTCCCTCGGCGGCGGAGTGGCGATGCAGTTCGCGTACCAGTTCCCCGAGCGCACCGAGCGGCTGGTGCTCGTCAGTACCGGCGGAGTGGGCAGGGAGGTCAACCCCGTCCTGCGCGCGGTCTCGCTACCAGGGGCGGACCTGCTGCTCTCGCTGCTCAAACTGCCCACCATGGGCCTGCAGACCCGCGCCTTCGTCCAGTTGATGAAGGTCCTGGACACCGACCTGGGGCAGGACGCGCCCGATCTGCTCAACCTGGTCGACGCGCTGCCCGACGCGACGTCCCGCAGCGCCTTCATCAGGACGCTGCGGGCGGTGGTCGACTGGCGGGGCCAGGTCGTCACCATGCTCGACCGCTGCTATCTGGTGCGGGGTATGCCCACCATGCTGCTGTGGGGGTCGCGGGACAGCGTGCTGCCGGTGCGGCACGCCCACGACGCGCACAGCGCGATGCCCGGCAGCCGTCTGGAGATCTTCGAGGGGGCGGGCCACTTCCCCTTCCACACCGATCCCATCCACTTTCTGTCGCTCGTCGAGAACTTCGTCGCGTCCACCGAACCGGGCAACCTGAGCAGCGAGCAGTGGCGGGAGCTGCTGCGTGCCGGCCGCCGGTGGGAGGGGCTGGTCGGTCTGCCCGGAAACGAGGCCGACCGCGTCACCGGACGGGACCTGAGGGAAGCGAGCGAACGCAGCGCGACCTGAACCGAAGATCCCCTTCTGCATGCCGGCCGCCACCTCCGGGTTCTGGCCGGGAAGGGTAATTGACGGTATGTCAGAACCAGTGGAAGGCTGTCCTTCCCTTGTCCGCACCGCCTTCCGGTCTTCGAGGAGGCCGCCGATGCCGTCCAGCCCTTCCCTCGCGGCCCGGAGGCTGCGCCGGGCCGCGCCGCTGAAGCCGGCCGGGCGCCCGCCCGGCAGATTCGTCCGGGTGGCGAGGCGCGCGGTGCACGTCGTGGAGGACGGGTCGCCCGGCGGACCCGCGGTGGTGCTGGGCGCGGGGCTCGGCGGGGCATGGCTCGGCTGGGAGGCGCTGGTACGGGCGCTGGACGACAACTGCCGGCTGATCCGCGTCGACCGTCCCGGCCTCGGCCGCAGCGAGCCGTCGCCGGATGCGCCGACGCTCACCGGCCAGGCCGCGTGGCTCGCGTCGGTGCTGGACGCCGTCGGTGCCGGCGGGCCGGTCGTCCTGGTCGGGCACTCGCTCGCCGGGCTGTACACCGAGGCGTTCGCCCGGCTGTTGCCCCACCGCACCGCCGCGGTGGTGCTGGTGGAGGCCGCCCCGGAGCAGGAGGTCGGGGCGCCGCTGCGGTGGCCGGGGGCGCGGGTCCGTGCCGCGAAGGGCGCCGGTGAGGTGTTCCGGTGGGCGGGTCTCAGCCAACTGGTGGCGCCCGCGATCCGGCGGCAGGGCGTAAGGACGCAGTCACTGCGCGGCCAGGACCCGGACGACATCGGAGACGCGTACCGCTGCGCCTACGGCGCCGGGCACTGTCTGAAGGCGGCGCTTGTGGAGCGGGTGCTCTTCCGCGATATGAACGCCGAACTCCGCCGTCTCAGAGCCGAATTGGCGTTCCCCGACGTGCCACTTCAGGTCGTTTCCGGCCCGTTGAGCGATCCGCGGCCGCACCGGGAACTGGCCGCGATGAGCGCTCTGGGGCAGTACCGGATGGCGTCCGGAACGCGGCATCTGGTGCCCGTCGACCGGCCGGATGCGATCGCCGACGCCGTCAAGGACGTGCTGTGTGCGGTCGGCCGGAGTGTGCCGACGGCCGTCAGGACGAGACCCCGTACGTGATGAGCGGGACATTGCGCTGCTGTGGAGCCGGATCGTTCACATTGACCAGACCGAAGGCCGCGGCGACCGCGAGGGACGCGCCCGCCACCGCGACGGCGAGGATGATCCACAGGACCTGTACGCCCATCGGTCCGCCTCCTGTGTGGGCCTACCGTTTGCCCCCGGGCTTCCCCAGGCGGCTGCACAGACATTATTGACGGTTTGTCAGCTCCGCAATAGCGTAACCCGCCAGCCACGCCTGTCACGAGTGCTCGACCACCCGGACCGTGGAAGGGGCAGCATGAGTGCCACCGATACCACCGGGCCGTCGCCCGCCGAAGCCGGCGCCCGACGGCCACCGCAACCCGCGCCGGGCGGCCCGGACCGCCCCCGGCTCAGGAGCTGGCTGGCCGGACGGGGCGGCGACCTCGGCGGGGGGTGGGCGGTGGGAGTGTGGGCCGCCGCCTTCCTCGGGCTGCTGCTCCAGGCCCCCGGCCGGATCGTCTCCGACACCAAACTCGATGTGGTCCTCACCCCCGGGGCCTTCCTCGGCCACCTCGGCCAGCTGTGGAACCCGCGCCATGGTTTCGGCGGACTGCAGGACCAGGCGGTCGGCTACGCCTTCCCGATGGGGCCGTTCTATGCGGTGGCCGAGGGGATCGGGGTGCCGCCGTGGATCGTCGAGCGGCTGTGGATGGCGCTGATCGTGGCCGTGGCCTTCTGGGGCACGGTCCGGCTGGCCGAACGTCTCGCCGTGGGTACTGCGGGAAGCCGTCTGGTCGCCGCCGTCGCGTACGCGCTGTGGCCGACGCTCACTTCACTCGTCGGCTCCACCTCCGCCGCCGTCCTGCCGCTCGCCCTGCTGCCCTGGGTGCTGGTGCCGCTCGTCGACGGAGCACGTGCCGGCGCCTCCCCGCTGCGGTGTGCCGCGCGGTCCGGCGTCGCCGTGCTGTGCATGGGCGGGGTCAACGCCGTGTCGGTGCTCGCCGTACTGCCGGCCCCGCTGCTCTACCTGCTCACCAGGACCCCCGGGCCGCGCCGCCGTGCCCTGCTGGGCTGGTGGCTGGGCGCCGTGGCGCTGATCACGGCGTGGTGGTGGCTGCCGCTGTTGCTCCTCGGCGGCTACGGCTTCAACTTCCTGCCGTACATCGAGACGCCGCACACCACCGCGAGCACCATGGCGGCCACCGAGGCGCTGCGCGGTACCGGCAACTGGCTGGACTACCTCAACTTCGGCTCACCCGCGCTCCCTTCGGGCTGGGTGCTGGTCAGCACCGGCTGGGCGGTGGCCGGGACGGGGTTCGTCGCGGCGCTGGGACTGGGCGGGCTGGCACGCTCCGGCATGCCGGAGGCGCGCTGGCTGCGGTGGAGCGTGTGCGCCGGAGCGGTGGCCACGATGGCCGTGTACCCCGGGCGGCTCGGCGGCCCCTTCCACGGCCCGCTGCAGGACTTCCTCAACGGCCCGGGGCAGGCGTTCCACAGCGTCTACAAGTTCCAGCCGCTGATCGCCCTACCGCTGGTGATCGGCCTGGCGCAGCTGCTCGGCCGGCCACCGCGCCGGTCACCGGTGCTGCGCGGCGCCGTGGCCGTTCTGCTCGCCGCCGGACTGCTGGGCGCCGCGCTGCCGTATCTGGGCGGGCGGGTGCTGCAGAGCGGGTCCTTCACCGCTGTGCCCGGGTACTGGCGCGACACCGCCACCTACCTGGCCGGGCACGGCGGGGACGGCCGGGCGCTGCTGGAGCCGGCCGCCTCGCACGGCTACTACGCCTGGGGCACCACCACCGACGACGTGCTGCAGCCGTACGCGGAGTCGGGCTGGGTGCAGCGCACCCTCGTCCCGATGGGCGGCGCGGGATCGCAGCGCTACCTGGACGGCGCGGAGCGTGCCATGTCTTCGGGCACCGAAGTGCCGGGACTGGCCGCCTACCTGGCGCGCGGCGGGATCCGCTACGTCGTGGTGCGGCACGACCTCGACCCGGACCAGTTCGAGTTCATCTCGCCCGCGATATACCACCGCACCCTGCAGCAGTCGGGATTCCGGCTGGTCACCGGGTTCGGCCCGATCACCCCGGCCAGCCCCATCCGCAGCGGAACCCCCCTGCAGATCCAGGCCATCGACCAGCAGCACCGCGCCGTGGAGATCTACGAGGCGACCGACCCGACGCTCCGCCCCGAGGACCCGGTACAGGTCTTCCCCGAGGCCGGCGCCGTCCAGCTCAGCGGCGGCCCGGAATCGCTGCTTCCGGCCGCGGCCGGGGGCCTGCTCAACGGGCGAGCGGTCACCCTCACCGGCGACGCCACCGGCTCGGAGACCAGCCCGCTGGTCGTCACCGACGGACTGCGCCGCACCGACACCTCCTTCGGCCTGATCCGCGACAACGTCTCGTACACGTACACGCCGTCGGGTACCAATCCGCCGGGCCGGGCGGACGGCAGCGGGGGCAATCCACCGCGTCAGCTGCTGCCGCCGTTCCCGGCGGCCGGCCACCAGACCACTGCCGTGATCGACGGCGCGGCCTCGGTCACCGCCTCCACCTACGGTTCCTGGCTGTTCCAGGCGCCCGCCTACGATCCCGTCAACGCCTTCGACGGGGATCCGGCAACCGCCTGGGTCGAGGGCAGCGCCGCCACCCCGGCCGGGCAGTGGCTTCGGGCGGACTTCGGGCGGCGGATCGAACTGTCGGACGGCGTCAAGGTCCGGCTGTTGGCCGACAGTTCCTTCCGGCCGGTCGCCACTCGCATCACCGTCACCACCGACAGCGGCTCGGTCACCGACACCGTCACTCCCGACGGCCGGGAACAGACGCTGCGCGCGCCGGAGGGCGCGACGACCACGCTGAAGCTGACCATCGCCGCCGCCACAGGGGCGGTTCCCGGCGGATTCGGGGCCGGAATCAGCGAGGTGTCGGTACCGGACGTGCGGATCACCCGCTTTCTGCGGGCCCCGCACGACGCGTCGACCAGCGGCCACGGGGGAGTCGTCTACGCCTTCCAGCGGCAGACCACCACCGCCGGAATCACCGGGTCCGCCAACCCCGAGACCCAGCTCGCCCGGATCTTCACCACCGACCAGGGCGAGAACTTCACCGTGGACCTCAGCGCCCTGCCCGCCCCGGGCCCCGCGCTGGACCGGCTGCTGGAGACCACCACCGGGGACCCCGGGGACCTGAGGATCACCGGCAGCCCGGCGCTCGGCGGCCTGCCGCAGTTCCGGCCCGCCAACCTGGTCGACGGCTCCTATCTGACGGGCTGGATCGCGGCCGGACCCGACCCGGCGCTGCACCTGAGCTGGACCGGCGAGCGCACCATCGGCGAGCTCTACCTCAAGGCGGCGGAGGGCATTTCGGCGCCGCCGCTGTCGGTGCGGATCAGCAGTCCCGACGGCGTCCGGGAGGGCCGGGTCGAGGCCGACGGCCATGTCCTCTTCAACCCCGCGCTGCGCACCGACCGGATCGATCTGACGTTTCCTCAGGTCAAGCAGGTGACTGCGTACGACGCGGTGACCGGCACCCGGCTGCCACTGCCGCTCGGGCTGGCCGAGCTCCACTTCCCGGCGCTCGCGGAACTGCGGCACACCGCGGCGGACGCGTCCCGTACCTTCCAACTCCCGTGCGGCAGCGGACCTGCGGTCACCGTGGACGGTACGCAGTACCCGACCTCCGCGACCGGCACCCTGGGCGATCTCACCGACGGACTGCCGGTGCGGGTGACGCTGTGCACCACCGGCGGGCAGCTCCAACTGGGGGCGGGGGAGCACCGGATCAGCTCACCGGGCAGCGGTGTGCCCGTCGCCGTCACCGATGCCGTACTGACGGGCGCGGCGGCCAACGACAGCCTGCGCGCGTCGGCGCCGGCCGGCCGGCCGGCGCGGGAACTGACCCGTTGGGAGTGGGGGGACGAGGACCGCAGCGTGCAGGTCGGCCCCGGCGCCGAGGCCTACGTCGAGGTCCACGAGAACCGGGCGGACGGCTGGACCGCGACCCTGAACGGCAAGGAGCTGCGGGCGGTCACCCTGGACGGCTGGCAGCAGGGATACGTCATTCCGGCGGGCGAGGCGGGCACGCTGCGCCTGCACTACCGCCCGGCCACCGCCTACGTCCTCGCGCTGGTGGTGGGCACCGTACTGGCGCTGCTCGTCGTCGCGGCGGCCTGCGGTGCGTTCGGCCGCCGCCGCGGCGCGGACCGCCCGGAGGTCGCCGAACGGCCTCCCGGGGCGCTGGCCGGAGCGGTGGTGGCGGTACTCGTCCTGGTGGTGGTCGGCGGCCCGATGGCGCTGGCCGCCGTCGCGATCGCCCTGCCGGCCCGGCGGCGGGCGTCCGTCGCGCCGGCGGTCGCCGTCGCCGCGATGACGGCCGCGGCCATCGTCGCCGCGGTGGCCGCCCAGGACGGACTGGCGCCGGGACGCGGGGCGTTCGGGCCCGTGGCACAGGGACTGGCCCTGACAGCGCTGGCCGCCGCCGTGACCCCTGGCGGACCGTGGAACCGGGTCCGGGGGCGAATCAGGCGCCCGGCCCGCGAGCCGGACGGAAGGGGTGGCGGCGCGGTCGAGGGCGGGCCCGAGGGCGCGGACGGTCCGCGCCATCCGGAAGCGGCCGGTGAAGGCACCGGCCGGACGGCACGGGAAGCGCCCGGGTGATCACCGGCCTCGTCGTGACGCTCCTCGCCGCGGTCTTCTACAACGTGGGCGTGCTGGTGGAGAAGACCGCGCTGACGGCGTTGCCCGCCCTGCGGGTGCGGGCGCCCGTCGCGCTGTTCCGGACGCTGTTCGGACGGCCGCTGTGGCTGCTCGGCTTCCTGCTGATGCTGCTCGGCCTAGCGTGCCAGGTGACGGGACTGGCGCTGCTGCCGATCACCGTCGCCCAGCCGATGCTGGCGGTCGGCCCCGCGGTCGTCGTGGCGGGCTCCGCACTGGTGCTCAAGGAGCGCATCAGCCGGGCCGACTGGCGCGCGCTGGCTGTGATCGGCTGCTCGCTGGTGATGCTGGGCCTGAGTTACGACCCGGGTGAGGAGCGGGTCGCGCACGGAGATCACCCGGTCGCGGTGACCCTGGTCGCCGGCGTGTCCGGCGCGGTGGCCCTGCTGGTCTTCGCCGCTGCCGGGCGGACGGCCAACGGCGTGGTCTACGGCGTCGCCGTCGGACTGCTCAACGGTGTCGGTGGACTGCTGGGAAAAGCCAGTGCCGTCGTGCTGGCCGGCGCCGGAGGCGGGGCTCCGGCCGCGCTGCGAGCTCTGGCCGCGACCCCGTATCCGTACCTGTGCTGTGTCTTCGCCGTCGTGATGCTCGGCGCCCTGCAGATCGGGCTGCAGCGCTCGCGGGCCGCGATCCTCGTGCCGGCCCAAGTGGTGGTCGGCAACGCGCATGTGATGGTGAGCGGCACCCTGATCTTCGGCGAGCGGCTGCCCGCCGACCCGCTGCGGCTCACGTTGCGGCTCACAGCCCTGGTGGTCTCCCTCGGGGTGCTGGCCCTGCGGCAGCGCGCCGCCGCCGATCAGGGCGCGACCGACCCGGTGGCGGCCCCGGTGAAAGCCCCGTCGGCGGCCGGTGTACCGGCCCGGCGGCGTGCACCGGGCCGGCACCGCCGGGTGACAGGCGCGGCCATGGGCGAACGGCCACGGCGGGCAGGTGACGCCCCCGACGGATGACGACGGATGACGGCGGACAGTGGGGCCGTCCCCGTCGCCGCTCTTCAGTTGCGCAGCCGGTCCCTTTCCAGCGCCTCGTCCACCACCCCCGCGAACCGCTCGACGGTTTCCGTCCACTGAAGGGCCAGAGCCCGGCGGCGGGCCGCGTGGCCCATCGCCGCGCGCCGTCGCGGATCGAGGGCCAGGCTGGCCCAGGCCGAGGCGAAACCGGCCTCCGTGCCGGTGAGCAGCCCGGTGCGGCCGTGCGTGACCGAGTCGCGCAGCCCGGGAACGTCGAAGCCGACCGCCGGCGTCCGGCGCACCGCGGCCTCGGTGATCACCAGTCCCCACCCCTCGACCTGGGCGGGGTGCAGGAGCAGCCAAGCGGTGCCGAGCAGATGCTGCTTCTCCGACTCGGAGATTCTCCCGGTGAACCGCACGCCGGGACCGGCGAGCTGTTCCAGCCGGGGCCGCTCCGGACCGTCGCCCGCGATGACCAGTGTGCCGCCGGTGACCGGACGGACCCGCTTCCACAGCCGCAGCAGCAGGTCGATGCGCTTGTAGTCGGCGAGCCGGCCGAGCGCCAGGAAAAGCGGTTCCCGCGCCTCGGGGGCGATGGCGCCGACGTCCTCGACCCCGTTGGTGATGACGCGGATGCGGTCCCGGTCGACACCGATCTCCACCAGGGCGCCGGCGGTGGACGGCGAGACGGCCACGAACAGGTTGCTCCGGTGGGCGCGCGGCATCAGCACCGTCTCGGCGTAGCGGCCGGCCGTGGCGACCGGCCGCCGGTAGCGGATCCCCCACAGTTCGCTGTGCACATGGTTGACCAGGCAGACCGAAGGAGTGCCGCGCAGCCACAGCGGTACGAGGTAGGGCAGGCCGTTGCAGACCTCCACCAGCAGATCGCAGTCGCCCAGCTGCCGCCGCACGGCGAGCGGGGCGGCGAGGAACTGGCTGTAGGCGCCGCCGTTGCGGACGACGCGGTACGGACGGCCGGTGCCGACCGGCCCGCCGCAGACCAGCGTGACCCGGTGGCCCCGGTCCGTGAGCCCGTGCGCCAACCGGTCGATGAGGAGTTCTGAGCCGCCGGCCTGGGGGCTGGCCAAGTCACGGCCGGCGAGGAAGCCGATGTGCAGTGCAGGTCGCGCAGGTGCGGTCAGCGGTACGTGCGGAGCCGGACGGGGTGGGGCGGGTCCGGTTGCCATGGGCGGAGGTCCTTTCGCCGGGTGGTGACGAGGGTGGTGACGAGAAGGAAGAGGCCCTACCGTAGGTAAGAGTTGACGGACCGTCAATCATGTGAGTAGGCATCCGGGGTCCCCGGGAGGGCGGGTCCGGTGGCCAATGGCGGCATGGGCGGCGTCCCCTGCGCGCTGGGTGGGTCGTGCGGGTTAACAAGCCAGTTATGAGGCCAGTTCGGCGCTCGTCCTTGACTGTTTGTCGGCTTGTTCCTAACGTTCCGTCAGCGCACTACCAGCCGGTACGAATCCCTTCGGCAGTAAGTCAGGGAGACGTGATGCATGGCCGACGAATCGTCGCGGTCCTCACCCTGGGGCTGGGGATCTTCTTTCTCGTCCTCGCCCCGATGCTGCGCTGGTACGTGCTGCCGCGGGTGCAGGTCGCCCCGTACGACATGGACTTCACCGACGTCAGCTCCGGGCCGGGAATCTATCTGGACCAGACCACCGGCAAGCTGACCCAGGACACGCTCACCGTCACCCGGCACCTCCTCGGGGACGCGGAGGCCGGACGGCAGGCCGGCAAGGCGGTGTGGGACGTCTCGACCCGGCTGGACAGCTCCAGAACGGTCGGTCTGGCCGACGCGCGGCAGGCGATCGACCTCAGCACGCACCGCTGGGTGTTCGACCGGCACACCACCGTCTCGAGCAAGTGCTGCGGCGGGGACACCGCAATCGGCGCGGAGGCGTACCTGAAGTACCCGTTCAACACCGGGCATCGCGCCTACCAGGTCTGGGACGCCACCGCGGGCAAGTCCTTCCCCGCCGAATTCACCGGCACCCGCAGGCTCTACGGCCGGACGTTCAACGAGTACACGCTGAAGGTGGACCCGCCGGTCCGCGTCGGGACCATGCGGGTGCCGCCGTCGGTCGTCGGGCTCCCGGCGGGCAAGGACCCGGTCACCGTCGAGGAGTACTACAGCAATCCGGGCGCGGTGAACCTGGTCGACTCCCTGACCGGGGCGCCGGTGGCCGGTTCCAGCCACCAGATCATCACGCTGCGGCTGCCGGGCAGCGACAAGGTCGCGGCCACAGTGCTCGACGTGCGGTTGCACTCCACCCCGCAGACCGAGAAGGCGCTGGTCGACAAGTTCCGCAGCAAGCACGACGGGCTGGCCGCCCTGGCCGGACCGCTGCCGCTGGGCACGCTCGTGCTCGGCGTCCTGTGTACCGCCGCCGGCTTCCTGCTGCTGGTGCGCAGCCGGGACGCCCGGGCCGTGCCGCGCACGCCGGCGGATCCGACCGGCCGGGACAGGGGCGATGACCCGTACGGCCGGGACGGGCCGGGTGGCGGGCCGCACCCGGTCGCCGGAGCGGCCCGGTGAGCGGGGACGTGGCCGCCGACCCCCTGCGCCGGGCCACGGTGGGGCAGCTGCTCCGTGCCCTGGCCGGCCAGGGCGGCACGGACCGCACCGTCTTCCGCCGACTGCGGGCCCGCTACTGCGTGCAACAGGTGGCCAGGTGCTGCGAGCTGGGCGGCCGCACCGTCGTGGACGTCGGCGGTGGCGACGGCTGGTGCGCGGAGGCGTTCCGGGCCGCGGGAGCCCGCTGCGTCGTCGTCGACCCGTTCCCGGTCCCCGCGCGCACCGGCCCCTCGACCGTCGTCGGCGACGGGTACTGGCTGCCGCTGCTGGAGGGAGCCGCGGACGTCTGCTACTGCTCGGACGTCCTCGGTCGGATCCCCGACGCGGTGGGCCTGGTGGACGAGCTCATCCGGGTGACCCGCCCGGACGGCACGGTGTGCCTGGCCTTCACCAACTGGTCCTCGCCGGGCGGCCGCACCCGATTCCCGGTCCGCACCGGCCCGCTGCTGCGCCATCTGCGCGACCGCACCGACGTCGTCCTGATCGAGGCCGGACCCCGGTACTTCCCGCGCTCGTTACGCGGCCTGCTCCGTATCCCCGTGCTGCGCGGATTCGCCGTCCAGGTCACCTTGCGGAGATGCCGATGACCGGCGGCGACACCCCCCGAACCGGCGGCATCCCGTTCACCGCCGTCGACGAGAGCGCGGACCTGCTGGAGCGGCGCGGCGAACCCAATCTGATCCTGCTGGAACTGGCCCTGGCCGGGCAGCTCGACGCCGGACGGCTGCGCACCGCGGTCGGCGACGCGCTGAGCGCCCACCCGATGGCGCGGGCCCGCCGGGCGCCCGGCGGGCCGTGGCGGCGCCGCAGCAGCTGGGAGATACCCGGCCGCCCCGACCTCGACCCCCTGACGGTGGCCGCCTCCGGAGCCGTACCCGACACCGAACGCCGCCGGCTCATGGACACGCACGTGCCGCTCTCGTCCTCACCGACCCTGCGGTTGCTGCTCCTCCCGTCCGCGGGGGGCGACCGGTTGCTGATCGCCGCACATCACGCCCTCTTCGACGCGATCGCCTGCCTGGGATTCCTCGGCTCGGTCGCCCGCGCCTACAACGGGACTCCGGACCCCGCGGCGGTCGCCGGTCCCGCCGGGTCACCCGCAGGGTCGACCTCGCCCGCCGGCTCGCCGGCCGAAGCCGGAGACACGCGCACCCAGCGCCCGGAACTGTTCCCCCGGGCGGTCCGGGTGGCCCGCGCCCCGGCGCCCGGCGGCGGATACGGCTGCGTCCTGGAGGCGTTCGACGCGGACCGCACAGCGGCACTCGCGACCGCGGCCCACCGTCAGTCGACGACCGTCAACGATCTGTTGATCACCGCGCTCGCACTCGCGGTGACCCGTTGGAACGAGGCCCACCAGCACCGCGCCGGGCCCGTCCGCATCACCATGCCGATCAACGCCCGCGCCGCCGACCGGCGTTTTGACGGCATCCGCAACCTGTCCCGACTGACCTCGATCAGCGCAGCGGCCGGCGAACCCGGCGACCTGCTCGCCTCCGTCGCCGGCCAGACGCGGCGCGCCAAGCGCACCGCCGCGCCCGCCGGCGGCCCGGCCGCACAGGTACTGGGCTCATCCACCCTCCCCTACGGCGTGCGGCGCGCCCTGGTCGGCCCGGTGCGGATGGCCGCCCGGCTGCTCGCCGACACCACGATGCTCAGCAACCTCGGACGGCTGCCCGACCCACCCAGCTTCGACGGCGCGGGGAACACCACCGGGCTGTGGCTGGCCGCCCCCGCACCCATGCCGCGCGGTCTCTCGGTCTCGGCCCTCACCGTCCTCGGCCGGCTCCATCTGGCCGTACGGCACCGTCACGCCGTACTCGGCGCACCGGCGGCCCGCGCGTTCATCGACGTGTTCACGGGTGCGCTCGGCGAGCTCGTCGCCCTGCCCGCCGCCTCCCACGTCTCCACGGACCCCGTGTCCATCACGCCCATCACGCCCATCACGGAAGGAGATCCCCGGTGACCGACCCCGCACCGCCGGGACTGCGCGCCCTCTACGAGGATCCGGCGCTCCCGGTCGACTCCGGCGCCGAACGGGCCCGCCGTCAGCTGCGGATGATCGAACCCACCCTGGACGCGGCCCGGCGCCCCTTGTGCATCCTCGACATCGGCTGCGGCGACGGCGCGGCCACCGCCGCACTGGCCCGCCGGGCGTTCGGCCATACGGTCATCGGCGCCGACTGGTCGCTCCAGGCACTGGAACGGGCGCGACTGCGCGGCCTCCCCGTGGTGCGCGCGACGCTGGACGGCCACGGTCTGCCCTTCGCCGACGGCAGCCTCGACATCGTCGTCCTGAGCGAAGTCATCGAGCATCTGGTGGACACCGACGCGGCGCTGGACGAGATCGACCGCGTCCTGCGCCCCGGCGGTTCCCTGCTGCTGTCCACCCCGAACCTGGCCGCCTGGTTCAACCGCGCCCTGCTGCTGGCGGGAGTGCAGCCGCTGTTCACCGAAGTGAGTCTGCGCGGCATCTACGGACGCCCCGGCAGCGAAGTCGTCGGCCATCTGCGGGTGTTCACCCGCCCGGCGCTGACGGGGCTGCTGCGCGCGCACGGTCTGGAGATCGTCTCGCTGCGCGGCGCGTGCTTCCCTGCCACTCCCCGACCGCTGCGCCCGCTGGACCGGCTGTTCCGGCTGATGCCGTCGCTCGCCGCGGACCTGCTGGTCCACGCCCGTACACCGCTCACGCCCCGCGCGACCCCACTGGAGCGGCCGTACCCGCCGCGATCGGAGGACGGGATGCCTGTCATCCAGGCCTTGCTCGATCTGCTCGCCTGCCCCGTCGACAAGGGGCCGCTGCTCTACGACGCGGAGGCAGACGCCCTCTACAACCCACGGCTGCGCCGCCGTTACCCCGTCGTGAACGGCATCCCGCACCTGCTCGCCGACCAGGCCGAGTCCGTCGACGCGCCGGGTCACGACCTGATCATGGAGCGGGTCGCGCACGCGCGGTCCGCGCCGGAGGACGTCAGTGACGTACCGGCGTCGTAGCGGACGCGGAGGAGGGAGCGGCCGGTCCCAGCCGCAGCCGGACGAACCGCGGCCGGTACAGGGCCGCGTTCCGGTTGACCTCGGCGCCCACCTGCGCGCTGGACGCGCCCAGCCAGTTCACGTCGTAGCTGAGCAGCAGCCCGTCCCGGCCGGTGAACTCCCCGTGGATCTGCGGGTTGTAGACCACGGCGCCTCCGGAGGAGTCCGGTGGCAGCGGCGGGCGGAATCCTGTGGCCGGGCCGTGCCAGGGTCCTTGCGGGGCGCAGGCCCAGTACGTGGCCACCGCGCTCAGCCCGCTCGCGGCGGGTCCGCCCGCGTCCATCGTGAACAGCACCCAGGTACCGCCCTGCCGCACGACCGAGAGGGAACTGCCCACGCCACGACGGATGTTCCCGGTGCTGTCACTGCCGCCCAGAACGGGCGCCGCGCGCGCCGCACCCGCTTGCCATCCGGTTCCGTCCCAGTACCGCCAGGCCGCGGGGTCGGCCAGCCGGCCCTCCGGGACGCGGGCCAGATAGGCGCGCGAGGTCCGCAGCGACGGGGTGCGGCCCGGCCCGTCGTCGCCGCCGAAGACGTACGTCCAGCCGTCCACCCGTACCGCGGTGGCGCCGTAGAGCACCCGCTGACCCGGACTGGGGACGGCGCCCTGGTCGGAGACCTTGACGATGGTCTCCAGCCGCAGGCCGGGCAACGACAGTGTGGCGACCTCGGTCGCGAGTGGGACCCCGTACAGCCACGGCGGCGGCCCCGCCGCCCGGTCCCACAGCAGGACCCGGACCACCCGCTCCGCCGCGCCGGGCGAACGCGGCTCCACCACGCCCTGCACCGGCCAGCGCCACACCTGGGGGACGGCGGACACATCGGGGAAGAACGCGCCGGGAGCCGCCGTGGTCCCACCGGTCAGTGTCCGCTCGAGCCGGCCCGCGGCGGACATCACCAGCACGGCGTTGTGCGCCCAGGCCGGCGTACGGCCGCCGGAGGTGTCACGCCATGGATAGGGCTGGCCCAGCGGGTTCGGCGGCGGACGCACTGCCTCCAGGACCGGATCATCCGCGAGCCAGAGCGTCCGGCCGTCGGGCAGCCGGACCGAGTGCGTGCCGTCACCGCCGCTCCAGGACCCGGTAACGGCGCTCTCGTCGCCGTAGCGGGCGAATTCCTCGGTGACCGGCCGGTCCTGGGACCAGGAGGCGATGTGCAGGCCGCCGCAGGGGGAGGGCCAGGTGTCACTTCCGCCCGAGCAGCCGGTGAGGCCGGCAGCCACCGCCCACAGCAGAGCCATCAGCAGGGAAGTCACACGTCGGTACCGCACCGGATCAGGGCAACTCCTCCGGGGACATCAGATGATGACGATCCGTCAGGGAAGCGTAGACGCCTCCCGCGCCGCGCGGCAATGCCGCACCACCCCATCGGAGGGGACAGATGACCCTGGCAGCCGCCCTCGGCCCCCGTCTGCCGGCCCGCTGGCTGGCGTACGGCATCGACGTGCTCTATCCGCGGCAGGAGCCCGAGCTCGCCCGGCTCGAAGAGATCTGCCCGGCGCACGGCACCGCCCTGGATGTCGGCGCATGGTACGGGCCCTGGTCGCGGTGCCTCGCCCGGCGCGCGGACCGCGTCGTCGCTTTCGAACCGGTACCGGAGGTGTACGGGGTGCTGCGCGGCACCGTACCGCCCTCGGTGAGGGTCCTCAACGCCGCCGCCTCCGACCACGACGGCGACGCCCGGATCTGGCTCGCCGACCATCGCGGTCATGAATCCCGTGGTCTGACCTCCCTCGAGCGGCGCCCGGAGGTCCATCGCCGGAGCCGCCCGGTGCGCCTGGTGACCATCGACTCCCTGGGTCTGAGCGATGTCTCCTTCGTCAAGATCGACGTCGAGGGACACGAGACGGCCGTGCTGCGCGGGGCGGAGGACACCGTGTGCCGCGACCGGCCCAACCTGTTCATCGAGGCCGAGGCCAGGATCCAGCCGGTCACGGACATCACCGGCCTGCTGCATCAGTGGGGGTACCGCGCCTGGGTGCTCCCCGAGCGGCACTGGATACCGCTCGGCGCCTTCGACCTGGCCGGCCATCAGCGCCGCTTCGCGCACGTCGTGGACGCCGGCCTGCTGCGGCGCGCCCTGCGGCCCCGCCCCCGCTACGTCAACTCGATCCTGTTCACCCCGGAGGAGGGGCCGGGGCCGCAGGAGACGGCGGACGAGGCGCGGCCATGACGGCCCGGACAGGCGTGGAACGGTCCTGGGGCGGCTCTTCGGCGGGGCGCCAGACACCCCGTCGGTCCGCGGGAATGATCAGGGGTCGGGCGGGCAGCAGTCAGGGGGAGAGTGCGGGTTGGGCAGGAGGTGCCCGCGGCCCCACTATCGAACTGCGCGGTCCGGACTGACGTCTCGGTAGCCATCCCCCGTCCGCCGTACACCACGACGGGCCGCGCGCAGGCCAGCACCGCCCGACTGGTTCCCGGGCGTGCCCCCGCCGGGCAGCGTTTGTGAGGGCGCTGTCCCGGCCCGTCGGCTCCGCGCCCACCCCCCTTGGGCGCGGGGCCGACGTATGCCTGAGGCGGGCGCGCACGGCGGCCCGCCGGACCGCTACCGATGGCGGCTGCGGTCGGTGTCGGGCAGGTTGCACCACAGGTCGATCGTCGCGGACAGCTCCCGGGCCTGGGTGTCGGCACGGCGCTCGGCCCGTTCCGAGGCCTCGGCAGCGGCATCGAGCGAGCCGAAACCCCGTACGAGGGCGATCAGATCCTCGACCAGGCCCGGATCCTCGTCCTCGGCACGGGCGTGCGCGTGCAGGGCTTGCAGGATGGCGAGTTCGTCGTCTTCGGCGTCCATGTGCACAGTCTGCCGTGCGGGTCTGACACTCCGTATGTCTTCAGTGCGCGCCGGGCGTCATACATCCGTGTCCCCGCGGCCCGAGCGGACGCCGGTCCGTCGAGCAGGATGCCACCCGTCGAGTGCGCTAGCGCCTGGCGGCCGGCCGGGACGTGCCTCGGGGCCGCGTCTGCGCCGGCGGTGCCGGGGGAGTCGCGGGAGTTTCGTCCTCGTCCGTCTCGTACGGCTCGTCACCCAGGTCGGCCTGCTGGAACGGCGAGGTCGACGGGATCGGCGATGTGTGCGCCGTAACCGGCGTCGAGGGATCGGGATTGGAGAAAAGCGTGGTCATGGCACCTTCGTCGGGCTTCGCAAAACGGGGCCACCCGGAATGGACCAGTCGGTGGCGATCGCGGCCTGAAATGGCGGCCGTCGATTCCCATCATCCCACGCGGAGCGTTCCGCATGGGTGTCCGGTACAGCACAGTCCCGTCACGCGACGTGTGCGGATGCTCACCGATTCGGATGAAACCGCAGGCCAAGCGGGGGACGCAGGTCCCCAACGGGTGATCGGCGGACCGCATGCGGATAGGACCCGTGTTCAGGAGGTCTGATCCATGGGTGCCGCATTCCCGTGCCGCCGTGCCGAGCGCCGATACGGGCGCGCCGCTTCCCTGGACGCACTGCTGGCCCTCCTCGCCCTGGTCCTGCTGCTGGGTGGGGCGCTGTCACCGGACCTGCCGGCCGACGCGGGGGCCGTGTCCGCGACGTCGGCCTCGGCGCCGCTGTCCGTCGCGGGCGACGAGCACCCGGACGAGTCCGCCACCGCAGTACGCGCCGGCCGGGCGCCTCTCCGGGCCGGCGTGCCGTCGCGGGCGGTGCGCCACACGCCCCGCGACGGGATTCGCCCCGCCTCGGCCGCGCCGTCACGGGGCGCCCCCGTGGAGGGCGGCGGGCGGCCGGGGCCCGGCCTCCACGGGCTGAGCTGTGTGGTTCTGCGCTGCTGACCGGACCAGGGGCCTGCCGGGCCCCGCTCCGCTCCGCTCCGCATGCCAACCCCACTTCCCCGTCCCGGAGGACCCGCCATGCCCATCGACCCCTTCACGGCCCTGAACGCCATGCTGCGCGCCGAAGTCAGCCGCGCCGCAACGCCGGAGACCGAACCCCGGCAGCCCGCCGCCCATGACACGCACGACACCTCCGAGCACCCGCCGGTCACCCCCGCCCCGACCGAAGGCGCCTGACCCCACGGCGCCCGACCCGCGGTGTCCGGCAAGCTTCCGAAGCGGCCGGGCACCGCAGGTCCCGGATCACCAGCCGATGCCTCCCTTCACCGAACCGGGCAAGAGGTAAACACAGAAAACTCCGGAAGCGGGACAGGCGGTTCAGTTGGTGAACGCCCGCCGGACGGCCGGGTGTTCGAGGGCGGTGCCGGAGCGGGCGTCGGCGGTGGTCGGGCGTCACACCGGCCTGTCGTGGACGCGGTGCGGGAGTGGCGCGGAAGCGAAAACGCGCGACAATTTGCCGGAGAGCGCTCTCCGGAATGTCGCTTTACGGGCCACGCTGATGCTGGGACCGCCACCGGACCGTCCCCGGTCATCACCACGACCCGCCCCGCCGCCGCGAGGCATTTCCGCTTCAACACTTGACGCCGACCCGATGTCGGGGCACTCTCCTGCCCATCGCTTGAGAGCGCTCTCAAGACTCACGTCCGTCCTGAAGCCATGGGAGGCTTCCATGCCCGTTGCCCGAGCCGCCAGACACGTCGCCATTCGATTCGGGGCGGTCGCACTGGCCGGGGCACTGCTCGCCGCCTGTGGATCCAGCTCTTCGGGGAGCAGTTCCGCGGACAGTGCCGACGGGGGCAAGGTCACGCTCACCGTCGATCTCTTCGGCACCTTCGGTTACAAGGAGGCCGGCCTCTACGCCGAATACCAGAAGCTCCACCCGAATGTGACGATCAAGGAGAGCGACACCGAGAACGAGGCCGACTACTGGAAGGCGCTGCAGACCCGCCTCGCCGGCGGTGGCGGCCTCGCCGATGTGCAGGGTGTCGAGGTCGGCCGGATCGCCTCGGTGACCCAGCAGCAGGCCGACAAGTTCGAGGACCTGAGCGCTCTCGGCGCCAAGGAGCTGCAGAGCCAGTTCTCGCAGTCCAAGTGGTCGGCCGCGACCGCCCCCGACGGGCGGGTGCTGGGTCTGGGTACCGACACCGGACCCGAGGCGCTCTGCTACCGCGCGGACCTCTTCAAGGCCGCCGGGCTGCCCACCGACCGCGTCGAGCTCGCCAAGCAGTGGTCGACCTGGGACGGCTACCTCGCGCTGGGCAAGCAGTACGCCGCCAAGGCACCGGCCAAGAGCCACTGGATGGACAGCATCGCCAGCCTCTACTCGGTCATGGTGGGGCAGCAGAAGGAGCGTTACTACGACGCGTCCGGCAAGCTGATCTACGACTCCAACCCCGCGGTGAAGGAGGCCTGGAACGCCTCGGTCAAGGCCGCGCAGGACGGGCTGAGCGCCAAGCTCGCCCAGTGGGCGCCCGAGTGGAACCAGGCCTTCAGCAGCGGTTCCTTCGCCACCATCGCCTGCCCCGCCTGGATGCTCGGCTACATCAAGGGCCAGGCCGCCGACGCGGGCAAGGGCAAGTGGGACGTCGCGGCGCTGCCGGGCGGCGCGGGGAACTGGGGCGGCTCGTACCTGTCGATCCCCAAGGGCGCCAAGAACACCAAGGAGGCCTTCGCCTTCATCAAGTGGATCACCGCCAAGGAGCAGCAGGCCAAGCTCTTCACCAAGCAGGGCAGCTTCCCCTCCAACATCGGTGGGATCGAGATGGTGAAGGACGTGAAGGACCCCTACTTCAGCAACGCGCCGATCGGCGCACTCTTCGGCACGGCCGCCGAGCAGGCGCCGGTTCAGGTGCCGGGGCTGCGCGACAACGACGTGAACACCCAGATCACCAACGCGCTGGGAGAGGTAGAGCGCAAGGGCACCTCGTCCGACGAGGCCTGGAGCCATGCGCAGAAGGGCGTGAAGAACGCTCTCGGCTGATCCGGACGGCCTGACGTGCCGGGTCCGGACGCATCCACCGCCCCCCGCTCGCGCCCGGACCCGGCGCACCCACTGCCCCATCGTCGCCACCCGCCCCCGGTACGGCAGGGCGACAGGTACGACAGCACCGTTCCCCGATACGAAGGCCTGGCACATGACCGTGTCCGTCACTACGCCGCCCGCCCGGACGGCGCCCCCGCCACGGCCCCGCGCCGAGCGTCGCACCCGGCTGCTGCGCCGGGTGTCGCCGTACGCCTACATAGCCCCGTTCTTCACCCTCTTCGCCGCCTTCGGGCTCTTCCCGCTGATCTACACCGCCTACGTCTCCCTGTACCGGGTCGAACTGCAGACCCCGGACCAGATGGAGTGGCGTGGCCTCGACAACTACACCGCGCTGCTGAGCGACAGCTACTTCTGGACGGCGCTGCGCAACACCTTCAGCATCGGTGTCCTGTCCACGGTGCCCCAGCTGCTGATGGCGCTGGGACTGGCCCATCTCCTCAACTACAAGCTGCGCGGCCGCACGTTCCTGAGGGTCGCGGTGCTCCTGCCGTACGCGACCTCCGTCGCCGCGGCGACCCTGGTCTTCGCCCAGCTCTTCGGCCGTGACTTCGGTCTGATCAACTGGGTCCTCGGCCTGGTCGGCTTCTCACCGGTCGACTGGCAGTCCGGCACGCTGGCCTCGCAGATCGCCGTGTCCACCATCGTCACCTGGCGCTGGACCGGCTACAACGCCCTCATCTATCTCGCGGGCATGCAGTCCATCCCCGGCGAGCTCTACGAGGCCGCGCAGATCGACGGGGCGTCGCGCTGGCGGCAGTTCCTGCATGTGACGCTGCCGGGGCTGCGCCCCACCATCG
This sequence comes from Streptomyces sp. NPDC045021, assembly GCF_056432645.1. Taxonomy (NCBI): domain Bacteria; kingdom Bacillati; phylum Actinomycetota; class Actinomycetes; order Kitasatosporales; family Streptomycetaceae; genus Streptomyces; species Streptomyces sp. NPDC045021. Next base: position 792,086 of record NZ_JBWKIQ010000001.1, on the reverse strand, counting down.
TGTTCACCGTCGTCGTCTCGACGATCGGCGCGACGCAGCTGTTCGGCGAGCCGCTGCTGTTCGAGGGCAGCATCTCCGGCGGTATCTCGCACCAGTACCAGACGCTGGGCCTCTACATGTACGAGCAGGGCTGGGGTTACTTCCACCTCGGCCGGGCCGCCGCCATCGCCTGGGTCATGTTCGTCCTCATCGTGCTGCTGGTCAGCGTCAACGCCGCCGTCGCCCGCCGGCGTACCCGTAAGGAGGCCGTCCGATGACCTCGCTCGCCGCACCCGCTCGCCGCCCAGGCTCCGAGGACGACAAGGACCGCCCGACCGCAGGACGACGCGGGCGGTCCCGGCGCCACCGGTCCACCGGCGCCGGCCGCCAGCACCACGCGGGCCGCCTCGCCTACGCGATCCTCATCGTCGCCGCACTGCTGTCGGCGTTCCCCTTCTACTGGACGATCGTCGCGGCGACCCGGTCCAACGCCGAGCTGGCCCAGAGCCCGCCGTCGCTGCTGCCGGGGCCCAACCTGATGCACAACTTCCAGCAGGTGCTGGACCAGGCCGACATCGGCAAGGCGCTGCTCAACTCCTTCATCGTCTCGGGCTCGGTGACCGTCGGGACCGTGCTGTGCTCCACGCTCGCGGGATTCGCCTTCGCCAAGCTCCGCTTCCGGGGCCGCAACCCCCTGCTCGCGATCACCGTCGGCACGATGATGATCCCGCCGCAGCTGGGCGTCATCCCGCTGTTCATGCTGATCGCCAAGTTGCACTGGATCAACCAGCTGCAGGCCGTGATCCTGCCCGGCCTCGTCTCCGCCTTCGGGGTGTTCTTCATGCGCCAGTACCTGGTGCAGGCCCTGCCGGACGAGCTCATCGAGGCCGGCCGGGTGGACGGCGCGTCCACCGCTCGGATCTTCTGGAGCATCGTCGTGCCCATCGCCCGGCCCGGCATGGCGGTGCTCGGCATGCTGACGTTCATGGCCTCCTGGAACGAGTTCTTCTGGCCGGTCATCGCCCTCACCTCCCAGGAGCCCACCGTGCAGGTCGCGCTGCGCCAACTGGGCGGCGGATACGTGCACGACCAGTCGGTGATCATGGCCGGCACGCTGCTCGGCACCCTTCCCGTGCTGCTGGTCTTCGGGCTGCTGGGACGGCAGATCGTCGGCGGCATCATGCACGGCGCCGTCAAGGGGTGAGCCGCCCGGCCCCCGTTCCGTTCCGTGCCACCACTCCGATTCCTCACGACCGTGTTGGGAGCCTTTCCTGATGACCGCGATCGACGCGCGCCCGGAAGCCGCCACCGCCCTCACCTTCCCTCCGGGCTTCCGATGGGGCGCGGCCACCGCCGCCTACCAGATCGAAGGCGCGGCCCAGGAGGACGGCCGTACGCCGTCCATCTGGGACACCTTCAGCCACACGCCCGGCAGGGTCCGCAACGGCGACACCGGTGACATCGCCGCCGACCACTACCACCGGATGCCGGAGGACGTCGCCCTGATGTCCGGCCTCGGCCTGACCGACTACCGGCTGTCGGTGTCCTGGTCGCGCGTCCAGCCCACCGGACGCGGCCCCGCCCTGCAGAAGGGCCTGGACTTCTACCGCTCCCTCGTCGACGAGCTGCTGGGCAAGGGCATCCGGCCCGTCCTGACGCTCTACCACTGGGACCTGCCGCAGGAGCTGGAGGACGCCGGCGGCTGGCCGGTCCGCGAGACGGCCGAACGGTTCGCCGACTACACCGCGCTGGTCGCCGGCGCACTGGGCGACCGGGTACCGACCTGGACGACGCTCAACGAGCCCTGGTGCAGCGCCTTCCTCGGCTACGCGGAGGGCGTGCACGCACCGGGCCGCGCCGAGCCCACCGCCGCACTGCGGGCCGCGCACCACCTGAACCTCGCGCACGGCCGGGCAGTCGGAGTGCTGCGGGACCTGCTGCCGTCATCTGCGGAGATCTCCCTCACGCTCAACCTCGCGGCGGTCCGTCCACTGACCCGGTCGGCCGCCGACCTGGAAGCCGCGCGGCGTATCGACGCGCTGGCCAACCGGGTCTTCCTCGACCCGGTGTTCCGCGGCAGCTACCCCCAGGATCTGCTGGACGACACCGCCGCGCTCACCGACTGGCACTTCGTACGCGACGGTGACCTCGCCGCGATCTCCCGGCCGCTCGACTCGCTCGGCCTGAACTACTACACCCCCACCGTCGTCGCCGCCGGAACCAGCGCCATCCCGTCGGCATGGCCGGGGGCCGAGCAGCACGCCCGGTTCGTGCCCGCTCCCGGTCCCCGTACCGCCATGGACTGGCCGGTCGACGCCGGCGGGCTGCACGAGATCCTCACCCGGCTGCGCTCCGAACTGCCCGGCGTCCCCGTCCTCATCACGGAGAACGGCGCCGCGTACGACGACTACCGCGACCCGGCGGGCGACGTCCACGACCCCGAGCGCATCTCCTACCTGCGAGAACACCTCGCCGCCGTCCACCGGGCCATCGCCGAGGGCACCGACATCCGTGGCTTCTTCCTCTGGTCGCTGCTGGACAACTTCGAGTGGGCGTACGGATACAGCAAGCGTTTCGGCATTGTCCACGTCGACTTCGCCAGCCAGCAGCGCACGCTGAAGGACAGCGCGCGATGGTATGCCGACGTCATCCGCGCGGGCGGGCTGTCCGCTGAGGACCAGGAGCCGTCGGCGGCGCCGTGATCCGGGGCGCGCGGCCGGCCGCCGTCGGCTACTTGCCGTAGACGGCCACGAAGTCGCGGGTCGCCTTGACGTAGTAGCGGTCCGCCGGGTTTTCGAAGTCGAGGAGGTTGCTGGGGGTGGGGTTGGCCGGATCACGGCTGCCGTTGTAGGCCATGAAGGAGGGCCAGGCGCGGTTCATGTCCAGCGGCATGGCACGAACCGCGCCGGCGCGCTGCATCAGGTCCGCCAGCGTGCGGGCGGTCAGTGCCTGTCCGACGACCATGATGATGTCGCCCGAGGAGGTGACTCCGACACCGGAGCGCTCCACGTACATCCGGCTCTGGTCGGTGACGCCCCACTTGGCGTCGTTGCCGATGTCCGGAACGACCTGGCCGCTGTCGACCATCAGCTCCAGGCACTGCCGGACACCGACGACATCCGGAGTCATGGACACATCGCGGCCCCACACGCCGATGTCGAAGGAGCCGTCGCGGTAGAAGACCTCGGAGGCGGCGCCGGAGCGGAGTTCGCCGGCGGTCTCGCCGTTGAGGAAGAAGCCGCCGTGCGACCCGCCGTCGGTGACCCGGAAGCCACCGTTCCAGGTCGCCACGAGCCCGGTTCGCTGGCCAGGGGGAATGGTCGGCGGAACGGAGAAGGTGCCGCCCGGCTCGCGGAAGCCCGGGTGGAGCTGGAAGCGCGCGTGCTTCGCGCTGATCCAGGCGATCGCCGCCTGGTAGGAGGTGTGTTCGTCGTCCGGGCGCACATACGTGGCCTGCACGATCGGCAGCCCGTGGGAGCTGGCCACCGGACGCCAGACGCCCTCACCCGGCAGCCCGGGACTGACGATGGGTTCCATCGGTTGGCGCAGCGGCAGTCCGGGCATGTGGACGGTCGCCGGGGCGGTCGCCTTCATACGGGCCAGCGCGTCCGGTGCCAGCGTGCCGCCGACCTCCGGCGGGTCGAGCTGGTACTGGAGGTCCTCCAGCTTGTCGACCACCGCGCCCAGCCGGTGGTCACGGCTCCATTCGGCGAGCCGCGCCATCACGCTGTCCTTGCCCGGGTAGGTGAGGGCCTGTCCCACCGACCAGCCGACCGTGCTCACGCACATCAGCCCGACGGCGAGCCCACCCCGGGTGACGGCCTGCCGCCGGCGCAGCTGGGCCGGTGACAGATCCCGCTTGTGCTTCCACGGGAGCAGACGGCGTCGCCCGGCCCCGTTTCCGGCCACGTCGTCACCGGCGATGCCATCGCGGTCCCCTGTTTCGTGGAGGTCCGTGATCTGTCCGCCCGCCCCTTGCGTCATGACGCTCCTTCTCCCGGCCGTTCCGTGCGGATCGCGTCAACGCCGGAACATCTCCGTTATGAGTAATTTAATACGCTCTATCCCCTCGCCAGGTGGCCCAACCAGAACGGCGGGGAGAAACACCCGCACGCCCACGACACGCCACGATCGGCCCAGCGCCGCGGTCCGCTGACCCGGCGTCATGCGGACCCGGACAAACATCGAACAACCCCTGGCACAGAGTGTGCATGGCCCACTACTCTGAGCGCCTGAACGGCAGGGACGTGATCATCAAGAGGGCCACATGACCTACCCGGAACCCACCATGCCGCGAGACGACTTCGACGACCGGACCCCGTCCGACCACATCGACGGGTTACTGGCCCGCGACGGCCGGCCGGCACCGATCGCCGCGGCGCTGCTCGTGCGGCTGCGTACCGCCATCGTGCACCGCACCGAGCTGGTCTCGAACCGCTACAGCAAGGAGCCCGGCCGGCTGCTCAGCCGCCGCACGCTGCGGCATGTCTTCCTGCTGCCGGACGGCACGACGCCCTCCCTCTGGGAGCTGCAGCACGACACCGGCCCCCGCGAACACCTGGTGCACGAGGTGTTCGCGGACGAGCCGGCGCTGCTCTCGGCCGAGCTGGACGTGGACATCCGGTTCGGCGACCTGGAGCACACTCCCGCGCCCCTCGACCTGCCGGAGATCCGGCTCGATCTGCACGTCGTCCCCGCTGCCACGCACCGCCGCCGGCAGTACGAGGCCGCCAACTCCGCGGACCACGCCGTGCGGCTGCTGCGCCGGGCGGTCAACCCCGACCTCCCCGGCGAAACGGTCCGCCGGCGCGTGCTCACGGCCGTCGGCCACGACATCGCGTTCGCGGGCAACAACAGCAGGATGATCCACGAGCGCTGCGCCGGCTGGACCCTGTACGAGCACGCGTTCCTGCTCCCTGGCGGCGAGGAGATCAGCCTCTGGGAGGTCGACCACTCCATGACGCCGGACCGGCACCCCGTCTGCGAGGTCTACGACTGCATGGACACTGCCCGCGACTCGGCGGAACGCCGCCTCGAATCGCTCTGAACCCACCGGGCGGGCTCCGCTACCGGGCGGGCTCCTCGTCCTGGTCGACGAAGAAGCTGTCGTGCCGGACGAGGAAGTCCGCGAACTCCTGGCCGCCGCGCTGCGCCATCTCCGCGACCCGCTCGAAGTACTCCTCGCGAGGAGCACCGGGGGAGAAGAGCAGCAGCATGGACGACGGCTCGTCGGAGTCGTTCTTGAAGGCGTGCAGCCCGCCGACCGGTACGTAGAGGAAGTCACCGGCGCGCCCGGTGATCCACTTCTCGCCGTTGTACAGTCCGACTTCGCCGGAGAGCACGAAGAAGGACTCCGAGATCGCCTTGTGGAAGTGGGTGCTCGGGCCGGGCGACTTCGGCCCCATGTCCACCTTGTAGAGCCCGAACTCACCACCCGTGGTGGCATGGGTCGCGAGGTAGTGGGTGCGATTCCCCGAGGGCGACGTCAGTTCCGCCTCGGTGTCCGCGGGCCGGAAGACCGCGTTGATCTCGCCCTTGTCCCCGAGGTAGCGGGGCTCCGGATACGACATGGTCAGCTCCTTCGACAGTGGATCACAGCATTGTCACTCCGGATTCCGCGCTTCCGGGGTCGGATCGCCAAACGGGCCGGGATGCCGTATCCGCGCCCGTGACGCGGAAACGCGAGTGCCGCCGGGAGGGTCAGGCCTCCCGGCGGCACTCGCGTCCCACTGTCTGGTGCTCCCCTCCTTACGGGTTCTGGATGATGGTGAACGTCGAGGTGGTGTTCTTGACGTTCTGGAAGTTGTTGCCCATCCGGAGGTTGTTGAACGTGACGGAGCCGACGGCCGGCCCCTGGCCCGGCTCGGGCAGTTCGTTGGCCCAGATGCCGTAGCCGGACTTGGCGTCGAAGGCGTCACCGCTCTTCTGGGCACCGGTGATCGAGATGTTGGTGAAGATGGTGTCCTTCACCGGGAACTGCGGCTGTCCGCCGACATAGTTCGTCTGGAACATGATGCCGCTGTACGTCGGATCGACGATGTCCACATCCGTGACGCGGATCCCCTGGAAGATCTTCGAGGCCGAGAAGACCCAGATGGCCGGGAAGACCTGACTGCCCCAGAAGTGCCCGCCGGCCCGCACGATCGAGATGTTCTGCAGGTTGGTCGGGTCGGTGCCGAAGCCGTTCATCGGGTAGCCGAAGTCCAGCGAGCTGATGGTGATGCCCGAGTAGACCAGGGTGTCGGCGATGTAGATGTTCCGGAACGTGTTCGCGAAGCCGCCGTAGACCGCGACACCGGCAGCGCGCCAGGTCAGGATCGACGTCAGGTTCTCGAAGACGTTGTTCTTCTCGTCGGCCCCGCCGGCGTCGATGGCGGAGAAGAGCGCGAAGCTGTCGTCGCCGGTCGACCGCGCCTCGATGTTGTTGAGGTGGTTGTCCGTGCTGCCGTTCGTCATGTTGATGCCGTCGGCGAACGTGTCACGGATCCGGCTGTTCGTGATGGAGATGTTGTCGGTGTTGGCGCCCCAGTACAGGCACACCGTGTGCTCGTTCCAGACGTTGTCGATGGAGATGTTGGCGACGTTGGAGAAGTCGAACACCTTGCCAGGACCGTCGATCCGCGACGTGTAGTTGCCGAAGTAGGCGAAGCCGGAGAACGAGGAGCCGTTCGCGGTGGCCTCCGCGCGGAAACCGATGTCGGTGTTGGCCTGGGTCGAGGGCGCGTTGAAGCGGGTGAACCAGGGACCGGCGCCGACCACCTTCACGGCCTTGCCGTACACCTGGAACTTGCTCGCCGTCTGGTACTCGCCCGGCGGCAGGTAGACGCCGACCAGGGTGCCCGTGGTGTCCATCCGGACCTTGTCGAGCGCGTTCTGGACGTCCTGGTGCGTGACGCCCGCCGGAACCGTGTACTTGGCCGGGTCCGGGTTGGCGATCGCCGTCGCCTGCTCCAGGTTGATGAAGTCGATCGCGTACTGCGTGGTGTTGGCGGCGTCCTTCTGGAGCTTTATCTTCGATCCGGCCGGGACGGTCGTCCCGAGCATGATGTTGGCCTCGTCGTAGATGTGACGCGGGCCGCCCGCGCCGGGCGAGTTGCCGGGACCGGTCTCGTTCCCGTACAGCCAGGCGTACTTGGACGTCAGGTCGATGGCCTTGAGGAAGCTGCCGTTGACGTAGATGTCCAGGGTGGAGTTGATGCCGTCGCCGCCCGCCGCGTCCGGAATGGAGAAGCGGGTGACCAGGGTGTTGGTGCTGGCCTTGGTGGTGAACTCGACGGAGGAGCCGGTCGAGTTCAGCGTGACGGCCTTGCGACCGGACGCCTCGCCCGCCACGTCGCCGACGGTCCGGTTCGGCCCGACGACGGCCGCGCCGCCACCGAGGACGCCGTCCTCGGCCTCGTACATGTCGTACGGCATGTTGGCGCCGCGCCCGACGAAGAGCGACTGGGTGCTGGTGTTGTTGGCCTGCTTGACCGGCAGCTCGTTGGCGTCGTTGGCCAGCACGGTCTTGACGCTGTACTTGCCGTTGACGGACGTCCAGGTGCCCAGGTTGACCGGGGCGGCGGTGGCGCCCGCCGCGATCGCTCCGTTGTAGGCGCCGGTCAGCGTCTTGACGACGGAACCGGACGTGGTGTCGGTGACCGTCAGGGTGATGCCGTGGGCGCCGCTCGCGGAGGCCACGGTGCCCTGGTTCTTGATGGCCACCGAGAAGGTCACCGTGTTGCCGGCCGCCGGGTTGCCCGGAGTCCAGCTGACGGGCGACGAGATCAGGTCGGAACTGGCCACCGGGGTGATGACCAGCGGGCTCGGGCTGCTGAAGCTGTTGTTCGCCTCGTTCTGCTCGATGACGGCGTTGGCCTCGTCGACCTTGGCACTCAGCGGGTAGGAGCCCGCTTCGCGCACGCCGATGTTGGCGGAGACGGTGGCGGACGCCCCGGCCGCCAGCGCGGCGACCGGCGCGGTGCCGGCGAGCGTGGTTCCGAGGTAGAGATTGACGTTGGTCGCGCCGGCGGCCGCGGGGCCGATGTTCCTGACCGTCGCGGAGAGCGTGATCGGGTCGGTCTCGACCGGCGAGGCGGGCGAGGCGGTGAGTGCCGATACCGTCAGGTCCGGGTTGGGGGCCGGTGTGCCGATCACCTGGAACTCGGCGGCCTGGCCGCCGCCCGCACCGGAGTTGGACGTGATCTTGAGCTGGACGTCCGCGACCCGTCCGCTGACCGGGATCGTCACCGTGTTGCCCGAGGCCGGGTTGAACGTGTAGACGGTCGGTGACGTCAGGCTGGTGAAGGACGAGGAGCTCTGCTCGCGTCCGAGGACCTGGATGGTCTGGGTACGCGTCGACCAGGCGCCGTCGGGGTTGAGCTTCACCACGACCGAGTTGACGTCGGCGTTGGAGCCCAGCGCGACGGTCAGCGTGTTCGGGTAGCTGCCGCCGTTCGCCTCCCAGTAGGTGGCCACGTTGTTGTCGTTCGCGTTCGTGGCGACGAAGTTCTGGATGGTGGACGAGGCGGTGATGGACTTGCCGACCGCCAGGTTCGAGCCGCCGCCACCGGTCCCCGTGCGGGTGACGGTGTTGCTGTTGCCGGACTCGTTGCCCGCCGCGTCCTTGGCCTTGACGTAGTAGGCCACAGTCGCGGAGTCGGGCTGGCTGTCGGTGTAGGTGAGGACGTTTCCGGCCACGCTGGTGCGCAGCACGTTGTTGGCGTACACGTCATAGCCGGTGACGCCGACGTTGTCCGTCGAGGCGTTCCAGGTCAGCTTGATCTGGCCCGACGCCGGCTGCGTGTAGGCCAGGCCCGCCGGCGCGGTGGGCGCCTGGGTGTCACCCGTCGTCGGTCCGTAGAGCTCGAACTCGGAGAGCTGGGCGGCGGGCCAGGCGGTGTTGGCGGTGATGTTCAACCGCACGTACCGGGTGTTGATCGCGTTGAAGTCGATCGTCACCGTGTTGCCGGCGGACGGATTGAAGACATAACCCTGGGAAGCGGCGATGTCGGTGAAGGACGAGCCGTTGGTGCTGCCCTGGACCGACAGCGTCTGGGTCCTGGTCTCCCACCCGGTCGGCAGCTTCAGCACCAGCTTGTTCACGCCGACCGTGGCGCCCAGGTCGGCCTGGATCCACTGCGGGAAGGCGTTGTTGGCGCTCTCCCAGTAGCTGGCCTGGTTGCTGTCGTTGGCGTTGCCCGCCACGTAGGGGGAGTTGGAGCTGCTCGCCGTGATGGTCTTGGAGATGGCGAGGTTGTCGGTCGGGGCCGCCGCCTCGGAGACCTGCAGTTCGGAGATCTGAGCGGCCGGCTTGGCGGTGTTGGCCGTGACGGCGACCCGGACGAAGCGGCTGTTCGTCGCCGGGAACTTGATCTTCACGGCGTTGCCGGAGCCGGGGGCGAAGACGTACTTGGCGGAGCCGACGATCGTCTCGTAGCTCGTGCCGTCGGCGCTGCCCTGCACTGCGAGCGTCTGGGTACGGCTCGACCAGCCCGCCGGGACCTTCAGGGTGACCTGGTCGATGGTCCTGCTGCGCCCCAGGTCGATCTGGGCCCACTGCGGGAGGGCGCTGCCGCTGCCCTCCCAGTACGTGGACTGGTCGCCGTCGTTGAGGTTTCCGGCCGTTCTGCCGCCGCTGGAGGTGCTGGCCGAGGCCGTCTTGCCCGCCGCCGCGTCGGGGGCGGCTTCGGCCGCCGCGGCCCGGAGAACCGGCCCGCCGAGAAGCATCAGACTGGCCGCGAGCGAGCCCGCGATCAGCTTGGGTATCCGCTTCGATCTCACTGCGTTCCTCTATCTCTCGTCCGGAGTGCCAGGAGTGGGGGCGAGTGAGGCCACGGCCACGGTCTCGCCGTCGAAGTTGCGGAGAACGGTGAGGAATGAACATCACTCTGCAATTAATTTGCATTGAGTTAGCAGAGTGTTACAGACGTGCTACAGCCACGTCTACGCCCCCGCAAGATCGGCTTGTGGGTGTCCGGAACGGAGCGGTCCGGCACTGTTCAGTGGGGGAGTTGAGGGATGATCCTGGGATGGAGTGCCGCACTCCGCACGTTGCGAGCTGCAAGTGGGACTAATTTGCAGGTCTCTTCACATATCTTGCTCATCCTGCGATGTCTATTGCACCCATGTTTCGTCGTGGCTACGATCTGCCGCTGACCGGTCAACGGCGCGCAACCGTGCAGAACGGGAGGAGTCCACATGGGGATCTCACGCCGGGTGTTCATCGGATCGGTGACGGCGGGAGTCGCCCTCGGCGCCCTGCCTGCCACCGGGACGCTCGGGGCGGCGGCCGTTGCCCCGAGCTCTCCCGGAGATGTGGTCGGCAAGATCACCGTCGGCTATCAGGGCTGGTTCGCCGCCCCCGGCGACGGGGCCCCGATCAACGGCTGGTGGCACTGGAGCCAGAACTGGTCACAGCCGCCGTCGCCGTCCAACAACGCGATCAGGGCGTGGCCCGACATGCGGGACTACACGGGCGCGTACCGGACCGGCTACGGGAATCTCGGCAACGGGCAGCCCGCCCGGTCGGCTCCGGCCTGCTGGGACTGGACGAGGACGGAACGGCCTGCTCGGCGGATTACTATCTGCGACTCACGGCCGACGGCGGCAGAATGCTCAAGGGGCAGCTCGCGCTGACCCCGGTCCGCCCGACCGCTCCGACCACCGGCGGCGGCCCCCCGCCCGGCAACGTCAACCTCGCGCTGCACAAGGCGACGTCGGAGAGCAGCCACACGCAGGGCTACGGCTCGGGCAACGCCGTCGACGGTGACGCCAACAGCTACTGGGAGAGCGCCAACAACGCGTTCCCCCAATGGCTCCAGGTCGACCTGGGTTCAACGACCGGGGCCAGACGAGTCGTTCTCAGCGTGCCGCCGGCCACCGCGTGGGGGACACGAACCCAGACGCTCTCCGTCCTGGGCAGCACCAACGGCTCCGACTTCGCCGTGCTGGCCGGTCCGGCCGGCTACACGTTCAACCCGGCCACCGGCAACAGCGCCACCATCATCTTCCCGGCCACCGCCACAGCCCGGTACCTACGGCTCTCCTTCACCGCCAACACCGGGTGGCCGGCCGGGCAGGTCGCCGAATTCCAGGTCTACGCGTCCTGACAGCCGAAGCGGCGGGCCGGTCGGAAGCCGGCCCGCCGGAGTGCGTCGTCAGGCGAAGACTCCGTCGATCCAGTTCTGCCAGGCGGCTTCGGTTCCCTTCACGCCCGGTTCGGTGTCGGCGTCCTGGCCGGTGCCGAACCGGTGCACCACGACGCCGATCGTTCCGCCGAAGGCGTTCCTGCCGAAGAAGCGGTAGAGCGAGTCGGCCGTCCGCAGGCCGATGAAGTACTGGTTCCGATAGTCGATCACCGCGTCGACCGCGTCCGGGCCGGGCAGTCCGACCCGTACCTTCGTGCCCGCCGCCGCGTCGTCGGGCAGCCCCAGCGCTCGGCCGAGCACGGTGAACGCGTCCGGCGCGCCGGATGCCGCCGGGCCTTCGACCGCGGCGTAGGACGGGGTCAGGCCGGGGAAGTGCTCCAGGTACTGGCGCAGTGTGTGCAGGTAGAAGTCGGTGTGCTTGCTCGCGCCGTCGTACTGGTTGTCCCAGTCGTCCACGAGGATGCCGCTGTGCACATAGCGCACCCAGGCGCGGCCGCCCTCACGCGGTTCGATGACATGGTCCACCTGATTGAACGTCTGGTTCTCCGCGCCCTCCGGGCTCTCCACCCGGCCGGTGAGCCGGTGCGGCGGATCCCAGGCGGTCACGGTTCCGCCGAACGGGGCCGCGCCGCCCTCGCGGTGCTCGTACTCCATCGGCCACAGCCAGCCGGCCGTGCCCTCGGTGATCGCTTCCCAGACCTGCTCGGGCGTCGCCTGGACCTCGAACTCCCGGACGATCTCGAATTCCTTCGGCATGGTGTGACTCCTTATGCGGGTTCGTCGGTGGGGGGTTCTGCGGGGGACACGGCCGCGGAGCGCTCCTCCGCGGCCGGCAGTGACTCGGCCGGGCCGGCCACCGGCATCTTGACCGTGGGGTGGACGGCGACGACGACACGGTGGTCCCGGCCGCCCGCCGCCGACGCGTCGTGGTACTTCAGGACCAGCGCGCCGACGCCGGCCGCCAGTTCCTCGATGAACGCCGCCCGGTCGGCGGCGGAGGCGAAGCGCACCTCGCCGTCCAGGGCGAACGTGGCGAGCGGCCGGCCGGCCCTGGCCGCACCGGTGAGCAGCGTGCCGACATCGCGCACCAGGCGCGCGGCGACCGCGAGCAGCCAGCGCGCGGAGAGCTGATCGCGGGAGCGGCTCGGATCGGGCTGCACCGCGGCCAGCGCGAGCGGGGAGATGACGTACGACGCTGCCGTCGCCCGCATCAGCCGCTCCGTCACATTGCCCTTCTTGCGCTCACCGACCAGCTCGACCAGGCCGTGCCGCTCCAACTCCTTGAGGTGGTAGTTCACCTTCTGCCGGGGCAGGCCGACCCGGGCGGCCAGCATCGTCGCCGAGGCGGGCTCCATCAGCTCGGCGAGGAGCCGGGCCCGGATCGGCGCAAGCGAGACCTCGGCGGCTGCCGGGTCCTCGATCACTGTCACGTCCAACATGGATCCACCATCTCACCGACAAATAATTTTGTCCAGACGTATCTTCTTGTCGGCGAGGCCCATAACTCATAGGACTGGATTCCCCGACTGCTAGCGTCGCTGGTTATGGAACTGCGCCAACTGGAATACCTCGTGACGGTCACCGAAGAGGCGAGCTTCACCAAGGCTGCGGCCAAGCTGCATGTGGCGCAGCCCGGGGTGAGCGCCCAGATCCGCCAGCTGGAACGGGAGCTGGGCCAGGACCTGCTGGACCGCTCCGGGCGCACGGTCCGGCCCACCGAGGTGGGCGCCGCGGTGCTGCCGTACGCGCGGGCGGCGCTCGCCGCGGTCGCCGGAGCCCGGCAGGCCGTCGAGGAGCTGACCGGCCTGGTCCGCGGGCATGTCGCCGTCGGCACCGTGACCTCGCTCGGAACCGGCGTCGACCTGGCCGGGCTGCTCGCCGACTTCCACCACAGCCACCCGGCGGTGGAGATAAGCCTGATCGAGGACACCTCGGACAACCTGCTCCAGGCGCTGCTGGCCGGCCGGCTCGATGTGGCGGTCGTCAGCCTGGCGGGAGAGCCCCCGCAGGGAATCGGGGTGCAGGTCGTCGTGGACGAGCCGTTCGTCGTCGCCGTCGCCCCCGGCGATCCGCTGGCGACCCGGACCTCCATCACGCTCGACGCCCTCGCCGGCCGCCCCCTGATGTGCCTGCCACGGGGCACCGGGCTGCGCACCGTCGTCGACCTCGCCTGCGCCGCCGCAGGCTTCCGGCCGCACATCGCCTTCGAGGCCGGGGATCCCACGGTCCTCGCGCAGCTAGCCGCCAGGGGGCTGGGGGCGGCGATCCTGCCCGAGTCCCTCGCCCGTTCCTATCCGGGTGAGCTCCATGCGGTGAACCTCACCCGCCCGAAGCTGCGCGGGCGCCTGGCGCTCGCCTGGCGCACCGAGGGCCCGGCCGGCCCGGCGGCTCGCGCCCTGGTCCGGCAGGCGCGAGCCACGCTGCCGGAGCGGACGGAGAGCGCTCCGGCCTGACTCGGGCTGGGCCCGGCTCGGCGCGCCCGGGTCCCGTCTGAGCCCCGTCGCGCACCGCCCCTGCGGACGCAGAGTGCTCGCGGACCGGAGGCGGCGTGGCCACCCCCGTCTATGCAACTTGTTGCATAATCGGCTCGACTCGTCTAGAACTTGCGCTACGAGTTCGCGCGAGGAGGCCCCCTGATGAGCGACTACCCCCACCTGCTGAGCCCTCTTGACCTGGGCTTCACCACCCTGCCCAACCGGGTGCTGATGGGTTCGATGCACGTCGGTCTGGAGGAGGCGCCCCGCGGCTTCGAGCGGATGGCCGAGTTCTACGCCACCCGCGCCCGTGGCGGAGTCGGGCTCATGGTCACCGGCGGGATCGCCCCGAACGACGCGGGGCGCCCGTACGAGGGCGGCGCGAAGCTGACCACGGAGGCCGAGGCCGAGCAGCACAGGGCGGTCACCGAGGCCGTGCACCGCGAGGGTGCGAAGATCGCGATGCAGATCCTGCACTTCGGCCGCTACGCGCACCACGCCGACCTCGTCGCGCCCAGCGCCCTCCAGGCGCCCATCAGCCGCTTCACCCCGCACGCGCTGACCGAGGACGAGGTCGAGCAGACCGTCGGGGACTTCGTACGGGCGGCCGGGCTGGCGCAGCTCGCCGGGTACGACGGCGTCGAGATCATGGGATCCGAGGGATACCTGATCAACGAGTTCATCGCGGCGCCCACCAACCAGCGGCAGGACCGCTGGGGCGGCGAGTACCGGAACCGGATCCGCTTCCCGGTCGAGATCGTGCGCCGGGTCCGCGAGCGGGTCGGGCCGGACTTCATCCTCATCTACCGGCTGTCGATGCTCGACCTCATACCGGGCGGATCCACCCTGGCGGAAGTGATCACCCTCGCCCAGGAGATCGAAGCGGCCGGCGCGACCATCATCAACACCGGGATCGGCTGGCACGAAGCACGGATCCCGACCATCGCGACCTCCGTACCGCGCGGCGCCTTCACCTGGGTGACGAAGAAGGTCATGGGCTCCGTGGGCATCCCCCTGGTGACCAGCAACCGGATCAACACCCCCGAACTGGCCGAGCAGTTGCTCGCCGAGGGCTGCGCGGACATGGTGTCGCTGGCCCGCCCGCTGCTGGCCGACCCCGACTTCGTCGCCAAGACCCGGCGCGGGCAGTCCGCCACCATCAACACCTGCATCGGGTGCAACCAGGCCTGCCTGGACCACACGTTCAGCGGGAAGATCACGTCCTGCCTGGTCAACCCCCGTGCCTGCAACGAGACCGAGCTGATCCTGCAGCCCACCCGGCGCCGCAAGAGAGTCGGCGTGGTCGGCGCGGGGCCGGCCGGACTCGCCTTCGCGGTGTCGGCGGCCGAGCGCGGGCACGCGGTCACCCTCTTCGACGGCGCGACCGAGATCGGCGGGCAGCTCAACATCGCCCGCAAGGTCCCGGGCAAGGAGGAGTTCAACGAGACGCTGCGCTACTACCGCGAGCAGCTCGAGATCCACGGCGTCGACGTCCGGCTGAAGACCACCGTCACCGTCGACACCCTCACCGCCGAAGGGTTCGACGAGATCGTGCTCGCCACCGGCGTCGTCCCCCGCACACCGGACATCGAGGGGATCGGCCACCCGAGCGTCCTCAGCTATCTGGATGTGCTGCGCGACGGGGCGCACGTGGGACAGTCCGTCGCGATCCTCGGCGCCGGCGGTATCGGCTTCGACGTGGCGGAGTTTCTCAGCGACGGGGGCGACTCGGCGAGCCTCGACCCCGAGGCGTTCTTCCGGCAGTGGGGAATCGACCCCGGCTACGAGTCGCGGGGCGGGGTGCAGAAGCCACAGCGGGGCACCTCGCCGCGCACCCTGCACCTGCTGCAGCGAAAGGAGAGCAAGGTCGGCGCGGGGCTGGGCAAGACGACCGGCTGGATCCACCGCACCGAACTGCGGCACCGCGGCGTCACGATGGTCGCCGGCGCGACCTACCACCGCATCGACGACGCCGGCCTCCATGTGACGGTCGACGGCCGGCGCGAGGTCCTCGGCGTCGACACCGTCGTGCTCTGCACCGGCCAGGAGCCGCGCCGTGACCTGTACGAGGCGCTGCGCGACGCCGGGCACTCGGCGCACCTCATCGGCGGCGCCGACGTCGCAGCCGAACTCGACGCGAAGCGCGCCATCCGCCAGGGCACCGAGCTGGCGGCGGCGCTCTGACGTCGGGGATCTGAGGCCGGGGGGTCTGAGGCCGGGGATCCGAGGCCGGGGCCGCGCGGCCGGTACGGCGCCGGCCCGGCGGCGCCGATCCTAGGATGCCTCCAGTACGTCCATCGTCCGGCCGGGATGCCCCGGCCGGACGACCGGGTCCCAGAGAGGTGCCGTCAGACCATGTCGTTGCCGCACGCCATCCTCACCGCCCTGCTGGAGAAGCCGTCCTCGGGGCTGGAGCTGACGCGCCGGTTCGACCGCTCGATCGGCTTCTTCTGGTCCGCCACCCACCAGCAGATCTACCGCGAGCTGGGAAAACTGGAAAAGGCCGGCCTCATCCACGCGCTGGCCCAGTCACCGTCCCGGGGCCAGAAGCGCGAGTACGAGGTGCTGCCCGCGGGCCGCACGGAGCTGACCGCCTGGGTGGCCACGAGCCAGGACCCCAAGCCGATCCGCGACGCCCTCCTGCTGCGCCTGCGCGCGGCGGCGGTCGTCGGCCGGGACGGCCTCGAACCCGAGTTGGAACGCCATCTCGCAGCCCACCGGCAGCAGTTGGCCGAGTACACGGCGATCGAGGAACGCGACTTCGCCGGCGAGGACCCCGGCGGCGAGGACCGGCTGCGCCATCTCGTGCTGCGGGCCGGGATCGGCCTGGAGACCTTCTGGATCGAGTGGCTGACCGAGTCCCTGGCGGAGTTCCGCCGACCGGACGCCGCGGACGAGGTCGACCCGGGCTGACGCCGCGTCTCAACGATCCGGGCCGGCGCCGCGAGGTCACAGGATCGAGCCGGCGCCGCGACGGGGACCTCGGACAGCGATCTCAAGCGGGGTGGATGTCGCCGAGCTTCCAGCTGTGGTCGAAGTACGGCTCCAGGGGGCCGTAGAAGCGGAAGTAGCAGAACCAGTGGCCGCCCGGCACGGTCTGCACCCAGTTGGATTCCCTGCCGGCCGGCGCCTCGGGACCGAAGTGGAGGTCGACCGATCCGTCGTCGTTGTACTCGACCTCGGGGTCCCGCGATCCGCGGTCGCCGCGCTCCTGCGGATTGTCGATCAGACAACGGGTGCCGGCGGAGTAGACCGTCACCGACCAGAACAGCTTCGCGGGCGGGTCCGCCGGCACGCGCAGGACGTACTGCCGGGCGCCGTCCAGCCAGCGGCCGTTCGCGTCGGTGTAGGCGCCCAGGTAGGCCTGTCCGAGCCCGGGGGTCCGGCTCTTCATCGCCGCCGAGAAGCTGACCGCCTCGTAGAACCAGGCCGTCCGCTCCAGCAGCTGGTCGTAGCCGGATCCGCGCTGGTCGGAGCGGTCGAGCTGGAGGACGAGGTCCCACTGCCGGTCGGGCCAGTAGCGGGAGCCCGGGAACCGTTTGGCGAACGCGTTCGCCTGCGCCATCAACTCGCCGGACGCTGCCGCCTCGGTGAGGATGCGCGTCATGCGCTCGTCCGGGGTGAAGAGCTTCTCCTGCTCGATGCCGAGCTGGCGGAGCATGGCGAGGAAGAAGCGGTCGCGCTCGTCGACGATCTCGGACTGGTAGATCTCGTGCAGCCGCTCCCAGTACTCCAGCCCCTTCGGCTGGGCCCCGGACCACTGCCGGCCGCCGGGCGAGAGCACCCGGGTGGGCGGGGGAGCGTCGCGGTGCGCGTAGGGGTAGAGCTCGACGGCGTCCACCAGCTTCTGGGCCTGGGCCGCGTCGGCTCCCAGTGTGCGGAAGCCGAACATCACGTTCATGCCGGTCGCGGTGAGGACGTGGTAGCCGTCGACGTCGTCCGGTGTCTCGTGCCCCGGGGGGACGATGAGGTAGCGGCCGCCCTCGCCCTTGTCGGGGCCCATCTCACCCATCGCGCCGATCTCGCGCTGCCAGAAGTCGGACACACCGCCGGCCACGGGCCCGGCCGGCACAACCACCACCAGGGGTCCCGTGACACCGAGGTCGACGAAGCCGAGGATGTACGGGGTGGTGGCATTGGCGGTGATCAGGCCCAACCGGTCGCGGTAGCTCTCGTAGTGGACCAGATCGCCGGGACCCGCCCCGAACTCGTCGGTGTGCACCCGCTGCCACTGCGCGTACGAGACCAGGGGCAGCGCCCACAGATACGCCTGGGTGGCCATCTGATAGTCGAGCTCGTCGAAAACGGTCGCGAGATCTTCGCGGCGGGGCAGCTCGCCGTCCATGACCACGGAACCGAGCCGTCCTGGGTGGGCCGCCGGCGTGTCCATGGACCGAGCGTAGGCGCGGGACCCGCAGGTCGCAGCCGGAGCCGGCGCCCGCCCCCGGGCCGCGGGGCCCGGTCCCACAGGGGTGTGACCGGGCCCGGCGGGCCGTCAGAAGCCCGCGGTGCGGGTCGCGGCGGCCTGGAATGCGGTGCCGGGCGATGTGGTGGGTCGGGATGCGGTGCCGCCGGCGGGGGTGGACGGGCAGAATTCCGCCAGGACCGGGGGGACCGGGCTGTCGACCCAGTCGGCGTTGACGTTGGAGGACAGGCTGTGCCGGCCGTCGCGGGTGGTGACGGCGGACGAGGAGGAACCGAAGATCCCGCCGTCATGGCCCCAGACGGTCACCCCGCAGGGCAGCGTTACGGACATCATGGCCAGGCCGTAGCGGAGATCGGGAGTGTCCGGGCCCGTCGACACCGTGGTGAGCATCTCGTCGAGCTGGTGGGCGGGGAGCAGCCGGCCGCGCAGCAGCGCGCTGAAGAAGCGGTTCAGATCAGTGGTGGTGGAGATCATCTCGCCCGCCGACCCGGCGATCGACGGGTTGAACTCGGTGACGTCGTACAGCCGGGTGGGAGTCCCGGCGAAGAGCGTGGAGTAGGCGCGGCCGTGGCGTCCGGGGATCGTGGGCGAGGTGCCGGGCACGCTGGTCGAGCGCAGTCCGAGCGGCCGCAGGATCCGCCGTTCGATCTCCTGCGCGTAGGAATGGCCGGTCACCTTCTGCACCACCATGCCGGCGAGGATGTAGTTGGTGTTGGAGTAGCTCCAGGACGTGCCCGGTGCGAAGTTCGGCGGATGGGCCACCGCGACCGCGACGAGCTGCCGCGGCAGATAGGTGTCGTAGCGGTGCTCGAGGAATCCCTGACCGGCCAGCCTGGCCTGGATCGCGGGGTCTTCCGTGTAGTTGAAGACGCCGCTGGTGTGATTCAGCACCTGGCGGAGCGTGATGTGCCGGCCGTCGTTGCCGTTTCCCTGGACCACGCCCGGCAGCAGATGGTCGATCGTGTCGTCCAGGCTCACCCTCCGCTCGGCCTCCAGTTGCAGCAGCACCGTCGCGACGAACGACTTGGTGATGCTGCCTATCCGGAACTCGTCACCGGGCCGGAACGGACGGCCGGACGCCAGATCCGCGGTGCCCGCCGCCCCGAACCAGGAGTCACGGCCCACCTGCGCCTGGGCCTGTACCCCAGGAGCGCCCGCAGCGACGGTGCCGTCGAGGGCGGCCTGAGTGGCGGAATGGGTGCCGGTACGGGGTGCGGCGGAGGGGGCGGCCGTGGCGGCGGTCGCGGGCCCGGCCAACAACGTCGCGCCCACCGCGAGCGCGGCCGTCAGGCCCAGTACGCCCCGGCCGAGGTGCAGTTTCGACATGGAGTTCCTCTCCATCGGTACGGAATCCCTTGCTGTGCGCGGCTTGTGTGCCGCGTGAGGCAGGACGCCGACCAAGGCTCCAGTCGTTGACACGCGCTGATCGCGACCGGCAGTATTCGGCCAACCGGTTTGGCGGGGACGTTCCGGCGCGCGGTCCGCGGGATTAATGCGTGCCTGCGCCGTGACGTGTATCCGCAGCACGGGTTGCGGGCCAGACGTCGTATTTACGCGCACGGTCTCGCTACCGTTGTTCCACAGGCCCGGCAGGCCGCCACCCCC
The DNA here is from genome assembly GCF_056432645.1 of Streptomyces sp. NPDC045021. Lineage (NCBI taxonomy): Bacteria > Bacillati > Actinomycetota > Actinomycetes > Kitasatosporales > Streptomycetaceae > Streptomyces > Streptomyces sp. NPDC045021. The sequence goes on along the minus strand of NZ_JBWKIQ010000001.1, from coordinate 772,473 downwards.
GTGCGAACCTGCCGGGCCTGCTGCTGTCCCGCGGCGTACCGCCCTCAGTGCGGAACGGGCCCGGATCCCTGCCGGTACCGCCGGATGCCGGCGATCAGACCAGGTGGAGATCGACGAAGCACCAGCTCCAGCTCTCGCCCGGCTCGAAGCTCCGCATCACCGGATGCCCGGTCTCCTCGAAATGGCCCGTGGCGTGCCGGTACGGCGAGGAGTCGCAGCAGCCGACATGGCCGCAGACGAGACACAGCCTGAGCTGCACCGGATGGCTGCCCACAGCCAGGCATTCGGGACATGTGTCGGTCAGCGGAGCCGGCTCGGGGCGCGGCAGGTCGGGAACATGCGGGCACTCGCTCATGATTGCCAGGTTAGATCGGGTGCACGGCAATCGGAGAACGAGAACCAGATGGGAACGGGCCGAAGCTGATGGATGTCATGCCATTGCTGATGTTGATCGCGGGCAGTGCCGCGATCGCGGGCGCGGCCCGCCGCACGCCGGTGCCCGCGCCACTGCTGCTGGTCGCCGCCGGGCTGATCGCGTCGTACGTGCCGGGCATGCCCGACTACACCCTCGACCCGGAGATCGTGCTGCCCCTGCTGCTGCCCCCGCTGCTGCACACCGCCGCCCTCGACAGCTCCTATCTCGACCTGCGGGCCAACGCTCGGCCGGTCGCGCTGCTCTCCGTCGGCTATGTGCTGTTCGCGACGATCGCCGTCGGATACATCGCCTATCTGGTGGTGCCCGACCTGCCGCTGACCGCCGCCCTGGTGCTGGGCGCCGTGATCGCCCCGCCGGACGCGGTCGCCGCCACCGCCATCGCGCGCCGTCTCAAGCTGCCCAACCGGATCACCACGATCCTGCAGGGCGAGTCGCTGGTGAACGACGCGACCGCGATCACCGCGTACAAGGTCGCACTCGCCGCCGTCGTGGGGGAGGGGGCCACCTGGGGCGAGGGCATCAGGGAGTTCGCCGTCGCCGCGGCGGGCGGCGTCGTCGTGGGCCTCATCCTCATGGTGCCGCTGCACTGGCTCCGCACCCACCTGCGGGAACCGCTGCTCCAGAACACCCTGTCGCTGCTCATCCCGTTCGTGGCCTACGCCGCGGCCGAACGCGTCGGGGCGTCCGGCGTGCTCGCCGTCGTGGTCGTCGGGCTCTACCTCGGACACCGTTCCTGGCAGGTCGACTTCGCGACCAGGCTCCAGGAAGCGGCGGTGTGGAAGATGGTCGGCTTCATCCTGGAGTCGACGGTCTTCGCCCTCATCGGGCTGCAGTTGCGCGTGGTGCTCGGCGGACTCGGCGAATACGGGGTGGGTGAGGCCATCTGGTACGCCTTCGCGGTCTTCGTCGTGGTGGTGGCCGCCCGCTTCGCGTGGGTCTTCCCCGCGACCTTCCTGCCCCGCATCTCCTCCCGCATCCGGGAGCGCGAACCCGACACGAACTGGACCGGACCCGCCATCGTCGGCTGGGCCGGTATGCGCGGCGTGGTCTCACTCGCCATCGCCTTCTCGATCCCGCTGACCCTGGACAACGGCGACGCGTTCCCCGCCCGCAACCTGGTGCTCTTCCTGACCTTCACCACGGTGATCGCCACCCTCGTCGTACAGGGCCTCACGCTGCCGCCGCTGATCCGCTGGCTGAAGATCCCGGCCCGCGACGTGCGCGCCGAGACGCTCGCCGAGGCGCAGGCGCAGAGCGAGGCGTCGACCGCCGCGGAACGGCTGCTCACCGAACTCCTCGACGACGGGCGCAACGACCTGCCGCAGCCGCTCGCCGACCGGCTGCGCACCGTCATGGACCGGCGGCGCAACGCCGTGTGGGAGCGGCTGGGGCAGGTCAACGAGACCACCGGGGAGTCCGCGGACGACACCTACCGCAGGCTCGCCCGACGGATGATCGGGGCCGAACGCGAGGTGTTCGTGGAACTGCGCGACGCCCGGCGCATCGACGACGAGATGCTCCGGACGCTGCTGCGCCGACTGGACCTGGAGGAGGCCGCGGCCTACCGCGAGGAGACAGGGTGACGGCGGCGGACGGTCGGCGCCGCGCGGTCAGCGCCGTGCGCGCGAGTCGCCGAAGAAGATCCGGTAGATGATCAGCAGGACCAGCGAACCGCCGATGGCCGCACCCCACGTGGCCAGGTCGAAGAACTGGTGCCCGACGGGCCGGTCGAGGAGGCGGGCGGAGAGCCAGCCACCGACGAACGCCCCCGCGATGCCGATCAGCGTGGTGATGATGATGCCGCCGGGATCACGTCCGGGCAGCAGGACCTTGGCGATGACCCCGGCGATGAGTCCGAGGACGATCCAGGCGAGAATGCCCATGGTGCGTGCCTTCCTTTCGACGTACTCCGTCCGCGGGGCGTGCCCGCGGTCTCTCCCCGCACTGTGAGGGACGCAGCCCCCGTGCGAGGGGTTCCCGGGTGTGTCACCTCGGACAACGTCCCCCTGATGCGTTCCGCCTTCCCCGAACACCGGGCACCATGTTCGGGTGTTCATACGGAGACGGAACCCCATCGCGCAACCCGCGCCCAGCGACCCGGTATTGGCCTATGCCCTCAGGGATTTGGCATGGTATGCGCGCACTCGCGACGACGCCCGCAAATGGCACTGGGTCACGGAACTGAGCGCGCTGCTGGCGGGCGCCGCCACCGTCGTCGCGGCCGGTATCCAGGCGCCCGCCGCCGTCACGGCGACTTTGGCGGGATTCGCCGTCTTCATCGGCGGGTTCCGTCAGGTCTTCAACCACACGGAGCGCTACGTGCTCGCCGCGGAGTCCTGGATGCGCCTGCGCCCGGCCGTCGAGCGGTACCGCTTGCTGCCGGAGGACGAACGGGACGCCGACGCCCGCCGGCTGCTGGTGGAAGCGGTCGAGACGGTCTCCGCCGCGGAGATCCAGAGCTGGGCCGCCGAGCGGCGTGGAACGCGGGCGGGTTCGGATACGGGCCCGGGAATCGTGTGAGGGCGGGCGGCGTGATCCGGCCTGCCAGGGCCGTGGTTGACGTGCGGGAGAGGCGCTGAAAGGCCCTCGTGGGACGGCCTCGCGCCGGTGTTAGAGTCGGCCCCGGCCGATGGGGGCGCAGTGACGGAGGAAGCCGGCGAAAGCCGTGCGGGGGAGCGGGATCCGGCCGGGTTGGCCCGGCTGGTGGCGGGCGCGCAGCGGGGCGACCGGCTGGCGATGGACGAGTTGCTGACCGTCCTCGCCCCGTATGTGGGCCGGATCTGCGGCCCGGTGGCGCTGGAGGACGGGGACGACGCCGCGCAGGAGGCGCTGATCGCGGTCTTCCGCCACATCCGGCAACTGAAGGAGCCCGCGGCGCTCTTCGGCTGGGTGCGGGTGATCGCGGTCCGCGAGGCGGTCCGCCTCGCCAGGCAGCGGCAGCGAACGGTGCCGGCGGAACTGTCCGAGCTGCCCGCGCCGGGCGATCCGGAACTTGCCCAGGACATCGGGGACGTGCTGCGGAACCTCTCGCCGGAGCACCGTGCCGTACTGATGCTCCGTCATGTCGAGGGACTGGACGAGCAGGAGGTGGCGCGGGTGCTCGCGGTCCCGCTGGGGACCGTCAGATCCCGGCTGTTCCGCGCCAGGAAGTCATTCCGCGGCGCCTGGGGCGGCGCCGGGAAGTGACCGCGCGTCGATCCGTTGCTGCAGCCGGGCCATCAGGGCGGCGCCGCGGGCCCGCGCTCCGGGCCGGCGCAGCCACTGGAGGGCGGCGCCGACCGGGGAGCGGTAGGCGCTGAAGAAGGCGAACCGGGTGCCCGTTCCCTCGGGCACCGCGGCCATGCCGCCGGCCAGCAGCCGGCTCTGCATCAGACACCAGCCGGGCCGCAGGACGACCTCGAAACGCTCCCGGTGGCCCAGCAGGCTCACGGCGCGGGCGGAGAGCCGGTCGTCATCGGCCGGCCGGCCCGCGTCCCGTTCGACGGTGAACGAGCGCAGGCCGGGGATGATGTGCGGCAGTTCGGCCTTGAGATCGGCGGCCACCCCCCACACCTGATCCAGTGGGGCGTCGAAGTGGTGCTCGACGTACAGAGCGTGCTTCGACGCCCCCGCGACGACCCTTAGCCGTCGCAGCGGATCGAGACCGGCCTGCGGCCAGTCATCGTCATCGCTCATTGGGCATCGCTCATCGGGCATCGCTCATCGGATCGGCTCCCCTTCGCACTGTCTGCCGGGAGAGCGTCGCATCAACTCGGCTCGCGAACAAACGCCCGGCCGGTCAGCTCGCGAACAGCCGCCTCGCCGCCGCCACGACCAGCTCCGGCCGCTCGTGCTGCGGACAGTGCCCGACGCCCGGCAGCACCTCGACTGCCAGCGCGTCCGCGAAGAGCTCACCGCCCGCCAGGAGCCCTGGCGGGATGACGACATCGCGCTCGCCCGCCAGGATCACGGTCGGGACCGTCAGCCGCAGCGAGTGGAACTCCCTCTTGCGCAGTGCCGCGATGTCGTGCCTCACGAACGCGCGGTGGATGCCCTCACCGGCCGGCGCGCTGTGCGGTTGCCGGGCGGCGGTGGCGAACTCGTCGATCTCGCCCTCGCGCCAGGCCGCGCGGTCGGCCACCGCGCGCCGCAACAGGTACCGGGTGAAAGCCGGCCAGTGCCGCAGGACCTGGCGGCCCAGCGGCGGCCACTCCAGCAGTACGGTGTACCAGAACCGCCAGGCGTGGCGGAGGGTGTTCCGGCGGGTGGGCCAGAGGTGGACCATGTTCAGCGCGAGGAAGTGGCTGAAGCGCTCGGGCCACCGGGCGCACGCGAGGAAGCCCGCCCACGCGCCCCAGTCGTGGGCGAGCAGCCGCACCCGCTCCAGCCCGAGCGCGTCCAGCACCGCGACGAGGTCCGCCGCCCGCCGGTCCGTGCCGTAGCCGCCGGGCGAGGCCTGCGACCAGCCGAAGCCGGGCATGTCCAGGCAGATCAGCCGGTACTCGCCGGCCAGTCCCGGAAGGACGTGCCGCCAGGTGTACCAGTGCTCCGGGAAGCCGTGGACGAGCAGGACGGGCGGAGCGCCTGGGTCGCCGGCCTCGGCGTAGTGCAACTGGACGCCGTCCACCGTCACATGGTGGTGGCGCACCCCCGGCACGGGCGGGTAGGGCCGGGTCGTCTGCTGTGGTGCTTCCGCTGCCCGTGGCGCGCGGTTTCCGGGTGTTCTCTGGACCGGCATGGGACCGCCTTCCGTGTGTGTCCCTTGTCTCTGTGCCGGTAGAGAGGACGGCGGTGCTCCGTGCAATCCCCGGCCCGCCCGGATTTCGGTGTGCGGTGGGTCACATGCGGGCCGAGGGACGTCGCGTCGCTCTTGAGCACCGCGCTGCTGTTGCCGTCGACGACCTCGGCGTAGGCCAGTGCGTTGGCGTGGTGCAGATACCTGTTGGTGAAGCCGGGCGTGGTGACCCGCAGGGACTGGTACTGGCCGACGGGGAGGACGACCGGTGGCGGCGGGTTGAGGGAGGCGTTGATCAGGGCCTGGTTGGCGGCCTTCACCCGGGCCGCGTCGACCTTCACGACCTGGCGGTCGTAGGTGAGCAGGCCGTTGACCTCGTTCTCGACATCGGTGTCCGACGTAGTTGTTAGAGAGCGGCGCCACCCCGGTCGGACCGGAACCGCGAAGGTCCGGTCGGACGGGGGTGGCGCGGACGGGGGTGCCTCTGCCGGGGAGGGGTACGTGGCGGTGCGTCGAGGACATCCGGGGGGTACGCGGTGCGGCCCGGTCAGGTGTACCGCACCGCGTACCGGTCTACGGCCGGCCCAGGTTCCACGTCAGGGCCGGGCGGGCCCGCTCCGCCAGCCCGTGGGCCTGGTCCGCCCACCAGACGCCGGCCGCCGGGTCGGTGATGCCGTACTCCGGATCGGTGGTTCCCGAAGTGCCGCGTGTGCAACTGCCGTCGGACTCCCCGGGGACCTTGATCCACAGAAACGCGTCGAGCAGCGGGACTCCGGTGTCGGCGGTAGGCCGGGTGCCCAGCCCGCGTCCCGGAGGATTGCACCAGGTCTGCGGGTCGCTGTAGTCGGCGGTCGGGGTCCACGGGCCCTGGCCGTTGCGGCTGCTGTCGATCACGAAGTGTGGGAGCACGGCCCCCGCGGGCACATGGCTCGCGTACCAGGCGTCCGCGTCGGCGGCCGGCCAGTACTGGTTCGGGCAGTCGCCGCCCGTCGCGCCGGGAACGTTGCGCAGGTACCAGGTGCACTGCGCGACCTGGGTGCCGTAGCGGATCAGATCCGCGTCGGTCTGGTAGTTGGAGACGTCCAGGAAGAAGCCCTGCGCCTGAGCGACGCCCCCTTCGACCAGCAACTCGGCCATCACGCCGACGTTCTGCCAGGCGCTGTGCCCGGCGTCGAGATAGACGACCGCGCCGGGCTGCCGCTCCAGTCGTTGCACGGCGCCACGGATCTCGGCGATCCGGTCCGCCTGCTGGGCGGCGGTGCCGCCGCAGTAGGCCGGGCTCAGCGCCAGACCGTCCGGCTCCAGGACGACGACAGTGCGGTGGCTGCCGATGCCGCGGGCGAGAGCGTCGATCCACGCTGTGTACTCGGCGGAGTTCGACGCGCCGCCCGCCGAATACTGGGAGCAGTCGCGGCCCGGCACGTTGTAGGCCACCGCCACCGGCACCTGGTGCTGCAACGCGGCTCTGGCCTGGAGCTTCGCCATGTCCGCGGTGGTCTGCTGGGGTGTGCTCGTGCCGTTGAACCACTGCGCGACCGGCCAGGAGGCCAGCTTCGCCATGGACAGGGCCCCGGCGTAGTCGTGCGCCTTGAGGTCGGCCACCGCCTGGTGCGCCGCCTTGCTGTCGAGGTCGGTGTAGAAGCGGGTGGCGGTTGGGAGCGAGTGGTCGGTGGTCGTGGCGCTAGCGCCTGCGGCCGGGGTGGACAGGGCGCAGAGCGCGGTCGCGGTGGCGGCTGCTGTCGCGATGAGGAACGTGGCCCGGTGACGGATATATGGGAGCGCTCCCATATGTGTTCGATTCATCTTGCCCACTTCTCTTCGATTCGCATCAGGAATTTTCGTTCAAGAGATGAACGCGGTTCGGCATCTTGACGCCGTCTGCGGGCGTCGCTTCTATGGCGCGGGGTCATGGTGGTCGTTCGTGGCTATGAAAACTGAAGGAATCGTGCCGCAGATCCCCTCGCCTGGCCAGCCCCTTGACGCGCATTGCGGAGGTGAAGTTCCGAGAAAAGTGGAAGCGCTCCCACGAATGAAGGACCAGAGCCGCACCGCCAGCGCCGCACGACCAGCCCGCACGACCAGCCCGCACCACCAGAGCCGCACCACCAGAGCTGAACCGTCAGAGAGGAACAGGGACGTGCTCCATCTCTTGCGCCGACTTCGCACGGCCGGCACTGCCGTCGCCGTCATGGCCGCGCTGCTCATCCCGCTCGCCGGGACCCAGAGCGCCCAGGCCACCGACAACGCCTCACCCGCCCGTATCCAGTCCGCCACGGCCGCCGTCGGAGCGGGCTACTGGCACACCAGCGGACGGCAGATCCTGGACGCCGACAACCAGCCGGTCCGGATCGCCGGGGTGAACTGGTTCGGGTTCGAGACCGCCAACTACGTCGCCCACGGCCTCTGGTCGCGCGACTACAAGAGCATGATCGACCAGATGAAGACGCTGGGCTACAACACCATCCGGCTGCCCTACAGCGACGACATCTTCAAAGGCACCGTCCCGAGCGGTATCAACACCTCCGGTGGCATGAACGCCGATCTCCCGGGCCTGACCTCGCTCCAGGTGATGGACAAGATCGTCAACTACGCCGGGACGATCGGCCTCAAGGTCATCCTCGACCGGCACCGTCCCGACTCCAGCGCCCAGTCGGCCCTCTGGTACACCGGCGCGGTCCCCGAATCCACTTGGATCGCCGACCTCACCGCCCTGGCGACCCGCTACAAGGGCAACCCCGCAGTCATCGGCATCGACCTGCACAACGAGCCGCACGACCCCGCCTGTTGGGGGTGTGGCGACTCCTCCGTCGACTGGCGGCTGGCGGCCGAGCGCGGCGGCAACGCGGTGCTGGCGGCCAACCCGTCCCTCCTCGTCTTCGTCGAGGGCATCCAGACCTACAACGGCAGTTCGTACTGGTGGGGCGGCAACCTGCAGGGCGCCGGCCAGTACCCGGTCCGGCTGAACGTCGCCAACCGGCTCGTGTACTCCGCGCACGACTACGCGACCAGTGTCGCCTCCCAGCCCTGGTTCACCGACCCCTCGTTCCCCAACAACATGGCGGGCATCTGGAACAAGAACTGGGGCTACCTCTTCCAGCAGAACTCCGCCCCGGTCTGGCTGGGGGAGTTCGGCACCACCCTGCAGGCCTCCGTGGACCAGACGTGGCTCAGGACGCTCGTGCAGTACCTGCGCCCCACCGCCCAGTACGGAGCCGACGCCTTCCAGTGGACGTTCTGGTCCTGGAACCCCAACTCCGGTGACACCGGCGGGATACTCAACGACGACTGGACGACCGTCAACACCGCCAAGGACGCCTATCTGAGCACCATCAAGGCGCCCGCCTTCGGCTCAGGCGGCGGGGGCGGCGACACCCAGCCACCGACCGCGCCCTCGAACGTCTCGGTCACCGGAACCACCAGTACCACCGCCTCCCTGGCCTGGAGCGCCGCCACCGACAACGTGAGCGTCACCGGCTACGACGTCTACCGCGGCGCCGCGCTGACGGGCAGCAGCACCGGGACCACCTTCACCGACACCGGTCTGACCCCGTCGACCGCGTACGCCTACACCGTCAAGGCCCATGACGCGGCGGGCAACGCCTCGCCCGCCTCCGGCGCCGTCACCGCCACCACGGCCTCCGGCGGAGGCGGCGGTTCGGGCTGCGCGGCGGCCTGGCATGTCGACAGCCAGTGGAACCCGGGCTTCAACGCCACCGTCACCGTCACCAACTCCGGGACCGTACCCACCAGATCCTGGACCGTCACCTGGACCTGGCCCAACGGGCAGCATGTGTCGAGCTTCTGGAGCGCGACCGTCCAGCAGTCCGGTGCGGGGGTGAGCGCCGTGAACCTCGCGTACAACGGCGTGATCGCTCCCAGCGCGTCGACCACCTTCGGGATCCAGGGCACCTGGAGTGGCACCAACACCGCACCTGTCCTGACCTGCACCGCGTCCTGACCGGCCCCGTGGGGCGGCGCACCGCCGCCCCACGGCACCGCAGGGGCTCAGCGCAGGTGGGTGAAGTGGAATTCGGTGCGACTGCGGAAGACCGTGCCGGGGCGCAGAACGGTGCTGGGGAAGGAGGGCCGGTTCGGCGAGTCGGGGAAGTGCTGGGTCTCCAGGCAGACGGCGCCGTGCCGCTGATGGCGGTTGCCGTCGGCGTCGGAGAGCGAACCGTCGAGGTGGTTGGACGTGTAGACCTGGAGGCCGGGCTCGGTCGTCAGGACCTTGAGCTCCCGGCCCGATGCGGGGTCGTGCAGCACAGCGGCCGAGCGCAGGCCGTCGGGACCGTCCGGCGGGCGCAGCACCCAGCAGTGGTCGTACCCGTCCGTGGCCTTCAGCTGGGGATCGGGGGCGGCCAGGCCGTCGCCCAGCCGGCGCGGTGAGGTGAAGTCGAAGGGCGTGCCCGCCACTTCCCGGGCCTCCCCGAGCGGGATCGCGTCGGCCGACACCGGCAGGTAGCTGTCCGCGCCGACGCTCAGCCAGTGGTCCAGCACGGCGCCGGGTACGGTCCCCGCCGCCCGCTCGGCCCCCGGTCCCGCGAGGTTGAAGTAGGCGTGATGGGTGAGGTTGACGACGGTCGGCCGGTCGGTGACGGCTTCGAAGGTGACGGAGAGCGTGCCCCGGTCGTCGAGTGCGTAGGTCGCCGTCACCGTCAGCTCGCCGGGGAAGCCCATGTCGCCGTCGGGGCTGCGCAGCGTCAGCCGGACGGCGGCGCTGCCGGGGACAGGTTCCGCCTGCCACACCCGGCGGTTGAAGCCGTCGGGGCCGCCGTGCAGGGCATGCCCGTGCTCGTTGGCCGGTACGTGGTGCTCCTGCCCGTCGAGGGTGAAGCGGCCGCCCGCGATGCGGTTGGCGTAACGCCCCACCAGAGCGCCGACATAGGGGTTGGGCCCGGTGTAGCTCGCCAAATCCGGCAGCGCCAGAACGACGGAACGGCTGTGGCCGGCGCGGTCCGGGACCCTGAGGGCGTGCAGGATGCCCCCGTAGGTGAGGACCTCGGCGGTGACTCCGGCCGTGGACCGCAGCGTCCAGCGGTCCACGGCCCGGCCGTCCGGGGTGACGCCGAAGGGTTCACGGTGCGCTGCAGGTCGGGGCATTGTCAGTCCTCGGGAAGGGTGCGGTGTCGGGACGGGCACGCGGCATGCGATGCCCGGAATGGTGGCCTCGGATCAGCCGGGCCGGCGGGCGGTGGACTCCCTGGCCACCAGCGTGTAGCCGGGCTGGATCCGCTCCGGCACCAGATCGGGGGCGCCCGCGAGGCGGGCCACCACGCGCTCGACCGCGAGCCGGGCGATGGCCTGCTTGTCGGGGGAGACCGTGGTGAGGGCGATGGTCGAGAACCGGCCCTCCTCGATGTCGTCGAAGCCGACCACGGCGACATCGTCCGGCACCCGCAGCCCGCGGTCGGTCAGGGCGCGCATCGCGCCGATCGCGATCAGGTCGTTGTAGGCGAAGACGGCGTCGGGCCGCTCCCCGCGGTCCAGCAGGGCGTTCATGGCGGCGGCGCCGTCGACCCGGCCGTAGCCGTCGGTCGCGGCCACCAGCGAGTCGTCGCAGGGCAGCCCGGCTGCGGTCAGCTCCTCGCGCCAGCCGCGCAGCCGCAGGTGGGCGGGTTGCCGGGCGCTCTCCCTGCGGGCACCGAGGAACGCGACCCGCCGGTGTCCGAGCCCGGTGAGGTGGCGTACGGCGGTACGCGCGGCGGAGACGTTGTCGATCGCGATCTGGTCGTAGGGCGCGTCGTACTCGCGCTCGCCGAGCAGCACCAGCGGGGCGTCGTCGGTCCTACCGAGCAGGTCGGCGGCCTCCAGCTCGATGGGGCTGAGGATGAGGCCGTCGATGACATGGGCGCGGAAGCCCTGGGAGACCAGGATCTCCTTCTGCCGTTCGCCCGCGGTGTGGTCGAGCAGGACGGTGTAGTCGTGCCGGGCGGCGGCGTCGACGACGGCGCCCGCGAGTTCGGCGAAGTACGGGTTGCCGAGCTCGGGGACGGCGAGCGCGATGATCCCGGTGCGGCCCTTGCGCAGATGGCGGGCGGTCAGGTTGGGGCGGTAGCCGAGCTCGTCGATGGCCCGCTGCACCTTCGCGCGCATTCCAGGGGTGACGTGCGGGTAGTTGTTGACCACGTTCGAGACGGTCTTGATGGAAACGCCCGCCAGCTGCGCGACGTCCTTGAGGCTGGCGCCCACGAATGTCCTTCCTTCGGCCGAGCTGTCGAGATCCGGGCTGTTGGGACCCGGCTGTTGAGACCCGGCGGTTTCCGGCCCCAGTGTGCTGCGTCCGGCTCCGCCCGGTCCACGACCGGCGGCGGAGCCCGACGGGTTCAGGTGCTGCGGCGGGCCGTGGACAGGTAGCGCTGGGCGACCACCACGAGGATCAGGAAGCCGCCGCTGACCACCGACTGGTAGGAGGAGTTCAGCGAGCCGATCTGGTTGATCAGATTCTGGATCACCGCCAGCAGCAGCACGCCCCACAGGGTGCCGGAGACCGACCCCGCGCCGCCGACCAGCAGGGTGCCGCCGATCACGACGGCGGCGATGGCGTCGAGTTCCATCCCCACGCCGATGATGGTGACGCCCGAGGAGAGCCGGGCGGCGTTGAGCGCGCCGGCGAGCCCGGCGAGCAGCCCGCTCAGCAGGTACACCAGGACCTTCGTCCTGGCCACCGGCAGACCCATCAAGGTGGCGGCGTCGCTGCTGCCGCCGACCGCGAACAGGGTCTGTCCGAAGGAGGTGCGCTGCAGCACCAGACCGCCGGCCGCGAACAGCGCCAGCGCGATGAACACCGGGTAGGCGAAGCCCCCGAGGCTGCCGCCGCCCAGTTCGGCGAAGGCCGAGCCGCGCGGCACCAGATACGTGGTGGCGCCCTCATGGGTGAGGGCGAGCAGCAGTCCGCGCGCGCCGAGCAGTGAGGCCAGCGTCACGATGAACGGTGCCATGCCGGCCCGCGCGACGAGCAGCCCGTTCACCGCCCCGATCGCCCCGCAGACGGCGAGCGGCACCAGGAGCGCGGGCACCATGCCCCATTGCGAGGCCCAGGCCGCGAGCACTCCGCCGAGCGCGAAGACGGAGCCCACGGAGAGGTCGATACCGCCGGTGATGATCACCAGCGTCATGCCGAGGGCGACGATCGACAGGAAGGACGCCTGAACGGTCACGCCGCGCGCGTTGTCCACGCTCGCGAAGGACGGGAAGACGAACGAGGAGACGAGGACCACCAGCAGCAGGACGGCGAGCACGCCCTGGCGCTGCAGCAGTTCGGCCGCGCGCTGCCGACCGGTGGGCCGGGTGGCGTACGCCGGGGCCGCCTGATGCGGAACGGTGGGCGCGGAGGTGGCTTTCACGAGGGACTTCATCGGGATCGACGCTCCCGGGCGATGTAGACGGCGACGAGGATGATGGCCGCCTGGGCCATCTGGGCGGTGGAGTCGTGCAGGTTGTGGGTGACCAGGGTGGCGTGCAGCAACTGCATCAGCAGGGCGCCCGTCACCGTGCCAAGGACGCGTACCGAGCCGCCGGTCAGCGGGGTGCCGCCGACGACCACGGCGGTGATGGCGGACAGCTCCATCAGGTTGCCGAGCGCGGACGGGTCGCTGGCGGTCAGCCGTGCGGTGGCGAGGACGCCGGCCAGCGCAGCCAGGACTCCGCACAGCACGTACACGCCGATCAGCACGCGCTTGACGGGCAGCCCGGCCAGCGCGGCGGCGGCCCGGTTGCCGCCCACCGCGACCAGCTGCCGCCCGAAGGTGGTGTGCTGGACGAGGAACGCGATGACGACGGCGAGCACCGCGGCGATCAGGACGACCAGCGGGATGCCCAGCAGGCTGTCGGTGCCCAGCCCCAGCAGGTCCGGGTTCTGGATCTGTTTGAGCTGTCCGTCCGCGATGACCAGCGCCAGACCGCGGCCGCCGACGAAGAGCGCGAGGGTGGCGACGATCGGCTGCAGTCCCACGAGCGAGACCAGCGAACCGTTCACCAGACCGACCACGACCCCGGCGAACAGGGCGATCAGCAGCGCCGGGGCCAGGCCGTAGCCGAGGTAGAGCGGCAGCAGCGCGCCGGCGAGCGCCATCGTGGAGCCGACCGACAGGTCGACGCCCTCGGTGCCGATCACCAGCGCCATGCCGAGCGCGACGATGACGACGGGGGAGACCTGGACGAGCTGGGTGCGCAGGTTGTCCACGGTCAGGAAGTGGTCGGTGAAGACCGCGTTGAACACCAGGAGCGCGGCGACGGCGCCGTAGACGCCGTACCGCTGGAGCAGGCCGGTGACCCGGGACCTGTCGAGCCCGCGGGCGGCGAGGGCGATCGGGACGTCGGTCATCGCCGGTCCTCCTTGGGGGCCGCGGGTTCCGTGGGCTCATCGGCTGTCTCATCGGCCAGGACGGCGAGGAGCTCGCTCTCCTCGACCCGGTCGCCGGTCAGTTCGCCCGCCACCGCGCCGCCGCGCAGCACGAGGATGCGGTCGGAGCCCTCGATGAGCTCCTCGATGTCGGAGGAGATCAGCAGTACGGCCAGACCCTCCTGCGCGAGGTCGTCGATCAGCGCCTGCACCTCGGCCTTGGCGCCCACGTCGATGCCCCGGGTGGGCTCGTCGAGCAGCAGGACCTTGGGCTCCAGACAGAGCCAGCGGGCCAGCAGCACCTTCTGCTGGTTGCCGCCGGACAGTTCGCCGACCTTCTGCTCCGGGCTGGAGGCCTTGATCCGCAGCCGCTTCATGAACACCTCGACGATGCGGTCCTGCCGCCCGCGCGAGACGATCCCGGCGCGCGAGAGCCGGGGCAGCGCGGCGAGCACGATGTTCTCCCGGACCGACAGGCCGGGGACGATCCCCTCGGCCTTGCGGTCCTCGGGCAGCAGGCTGATCCCGGCCCTGATCGCTGCGGCGGGGGTGAGACGGCGCAGGGTGTGGCCGCCGATCCGGATCTCGCCGCCGTCCAGCGGCAGCGCCCCGGCGACGGCCTTGGCGGTCTCGCTGCGGCCGGAGCCCAGCAGCCCGCCCAGACCGAGCACTTCGCCCGGATGCAGTTCCAGACCGACATCGCGCAGCACCTGCCCGCTGGTCAGTCCGCTTGCGGTGAGCACCGGTTGGCGCTCCGCCCGGTGCCCTTCGCCGAAGCCGGTGGTGCCGTGCCGGCGGACCTCCGCGATCTCGCGGCCGAGCATCATCGAGACCAGCCGCATCCGGTCGAGGTCGCGCAGCTCGCCGGTGTGCACATGTTTGCCGTCCCGCAGGACGGTGACGCGGTCGCAGATCCGGTAGAGCTCGTCGAGCCGGTGGCTGACGTAGACGATCGCGAGGCCCCGGTCGTGCAGTTCGCCGATCACCCGGAAGAGCGTCTCGACCTCGCGCGGTTCGAGCGAGGACGTGGGCTCGTCCATCACGACCACCCTCGCCCGCACGGAGACCGCCCGCGCCAGGGCCACCATCTGCTGGGTGCCGACGCCGAGCGTGTGCAGCGGCCGGCGCGGATCGGCGCTGATCCCGAAACCGGTCAGCAGCTCGGCGGCCTCGCGGTGCATCCGGGGGAAGTCGATCAGGCCGAACCGGTTCTTGGGCTCGCGCCCGAGGAAGATGTTGCGGGCCACGCTCATCAGCGGGACGAGGTTGACCTCCTGGTAGATGGTCGAGATCCCCGCCTGCTGCGCCTCGTAGGGGCGGGCGAACGAGACCGGGGCGTCGCCGAGCCGCAGCTCTCCGCCGTCCGGGCGGTGGACGCCGGTGAGCAGCTTGATCAGCGTCGACTTGCCGGCGCCGTTCTCGCCGACCAGAGCGTGGATCCCACCGGCTCGCAGGGCGAAGGACACATCGTCGAGCGCCACCACGCCGGGAAAGCGTTTGCTGACGCCGACGGCCTCCAACACGGCGGGAGCGCCGGGTGGTTCCGCGGTGCCGGCCGGCACGGACGCCGCCTCGACGGCTTCGGATGGTGCCATGGTCGTGGCCTTCCGGGGGAGAGCTGGTGGAGGGTCCGGACCGCCCCGCGCCGGTGCGGGGGCGGCCCGTCGCGCGGCCTGCCTGGGCGCCTGAGGTTGGAGCCTGACGCCTGGGGGTGGGACCTACGTCCTGGGGCCTGGGTCAGTAGGCTCCGCCCAGCGATGCCTTGGCGTTGGTGTCGTCGTACGCCCGGTCGGAGATGATCACGTTCTCCGGGATGCCCTCGCCGCCGAAGAACTTCTGGGCGGTCGCGAAGGCCAGCGGCCCGAAGCGCGGGTTGGACTCGATGACGGCGTTGTACTCGCCGTTGACCAGCGCCTGGACGGCGTTGCGGGTGCCGTCGACCGACACGATCTTGATGTCCTTGCCCGGTTTCTTGTTGGCGCCTTTGAGCGCGGTGACCGCGCCGAGGCCCATCTCGTCGTTCTCGGCGTAGACGGCGGTGATGTCCGGCTTGGACTGGATGAGCTGCTCCATCACCTGCTGGCCCTTGTCACGGGCGAACTCGCCGGTCTGCTGGGCGACGATCTCCAGGCCGGGGGCCTGGGCCTTGAGCTGGTCGACGAAGCCCTTGGTGCGGTCGGTGGTGACGTTGTTCCCCGACGCGCCGAGCAGGATCGCCACCTTGCCCTTGCCGCCGGTCGCCTTGATCATCGCGTCGGCCGCGCGCTTGCCCTGCTCGACGAAGTTGGAGCCGAGGAACGCCACGTAGTCCTTGCAGGCGGTCGCGTTGATCTTGCGGTCGATGGTGATGACCGGGACGTGCTTGGCCGCGGCGGCCTGCAGCGCCGGCTCCAGACCGTCGGAGTTGAGTGGCGCCACGATGAGCAGCTGCGCGCCCTGGGCCAGCATGTCCTGGATGTCGCTGATCTGCTTGGGCAGTTGGGACTGCGCGTTGGTGGTGAGCAGCTTCTTCACGCCGAGTTTGGCGGCCTCGTCCTTGATGGACCGGGTCTCCGCGATACGGAAGGGGTTGGCCTCCTTCTCGGACTGGGAGAAGCCGACCACCGCGTTCTTGAGGTCCAGCTTGGTGGCGCCGTAGCTCTGCAGCGTGCAGCCCGCGCCCGCGGCGCCGGTGGTCGGCGCGACGCTCTGCGCTCCCGCGCCGGTGTCGCCCGCGGCCTGGTCGGTCGTCTCCTGCTTCGAGCAGCCGGCGGTCGCCAGGCCGGCCATCACGACGAGGAGGCAGGCGGCGGAGAGGGTGCGGGATCTCTGGGTGATCATGCTCACGACACTCCTTGGGTACGGCGGCGGCGCCGCCGAGCAGTACGTGGTCCGGTCCTGGAGTTCTGCGGGGCGCGCACGCCGACGGACCGCCGCGCGAGGGGAGCGCGGTGCCCAACAGCGATGTGACGTGCGCCGATACCGGTAATCCGGCGGCTGGGGAGGCTCTCCCGCCACTCGGCTTTACAACGTTATATACGCGCTGCGCGGCGCCGACAAGCGTTCGGATCCCGCATTTCCAAAATGTGTCCGGCCTGGAACTCGCCGACCGGCACCCATCGTTGGTGTCCTGGGTGGGCCTTCTTTCCAACGATGCATGCCGAAATGCCGGTAGGACCCCGTCCAGGTGCGGACGAGGTCCTACCGGCGGCCGGCGCCCGCGCGGGCCTACCGGTGGCGGACTACTGGGAGACGCGCACGTAGTCGATCTGCATCTTCTGCGGGAGGACGGTCGTGGCGTCGGGGGGCCCGGGCCAGTCACCGCCGACCGCGTTGTTGAGGATGATGTAGAAGGGGTGGTCGTACACCCACGGACCCCTCGTCGACTCCACCACCGCCTTGTCCGCGGTGAAGAAGGCGTGGCCGTCCACCGAGAACGTCATGTGGGTGGAGTCCCAGTCCACGGCATAGGTGTGGAAGGTCGAGGCGAAGTCGCTGCCCGCGAGGGTGTAGGGCGAGCCGTAGCCGTTTCCGCCGTTGTAGGCCGGGGCGTGCAGCGTGGAGTAGACCGAGTCCGCGACCTTGCCGACATGCTCCATGATGTCGATCTCACCGCAGTTCGGCCACGGCGTGCCGGTCTTGAAGTTGGACCCGAGCATCCAGAACGCGGGCCACAGGCCCTGCGTGCCGCTCACCTTGATCCGCGCTTCGACGTGGCCATAGGTGAAGTTGAAGTGGTCCGAGGTGTTGATCCGGCCAGAGGTGTACTGGCCGTTGGCCTCCTTGCGCGCTTCGATGACGAGGTTGCCCGCGCCGTCCATGGTGGTGTTGTCACCGTTGGTGTAGTACTCCAGCTCGCCGTTCTGGCCGTTGCCGACGTCCTGGGTCCACTTGCCGGTGTCCGGCCTGGTGCCCGCGGCGCCGTTGAACTCGTCGCTCCACACCAGGTGTTCGGGGTTGCCGGGGTTCGGCGGCAGGGCGGGCGGCGCCGTGGGGCTGCCGCCGGTGCCGTAGACGTCGAAGGTCCACAACGAGTAGCCGTAGCTGCTGCTGCGTGCGGTGCCGTACATCCGCACATAGCGGCCGTTGCCGTCGACGGTCAGGGTCTCCTTGAAGCCCTTGCCGGTGGTGGTGGAGTAGATGCTCGCCCAGTTGGCGCCGTCGGGCGAGATTTGGATCTGGTAGGCGGTGGCGTAGGCCGGGTCCCACTGGAGCACCACCTTGGTGATGTGCGCGGTCGCGCCCAGGTCGACGCCGATCCAGCCGGGGTCGACCCAGCCGTTGGTGTCGCTGGTCGCCCACCGGGTGGCCGGGTCCTCGTCGAAGGCCTTGGCCGGGGTGCAGCCGGTGCAGCTGTTGGCGTTCTGGTAGGTCGAGGCGGTGGCCGGCTTGTTGTACGAGAGCAGCACCGGGCCGTCCTGGGGCGGCTGGGTGCTGCCACCGGTGGTGAAGACCTGGAACTCCCAGAGCGAGTACCCGTACACGGTGGCGCGCTGGGTGCCGTACACGCGGATGTAGCGACCGGTGCCGGACAGCGTGATCAACTCGGTGGCGCCGGGGCCCGTGGTGGTGGAGTGGATCGTGGTCCAGTTGGTGCCGTCCGCCGAGGTCTGGATCTGGTACGCCTTGGCGTAGGCGGCCTCCCAGCTCAGCTGCACTCCGCAGACGGTCTGGCTGGTGCCGAGGTCGATACGGAGCCACTGGGGGTCGGCGGCGGCGCTGGACCACCGGGTGCCCGCGTTGCCGTCCACCGCCGCGCCGGCGGGGGTGCCGGCGTTCTCGGTGGAGGACGCGGTCGCGGGCTGGTTCAGCGCGGCGTTGGCGGTACCGCAGGTGGGCGTGGTGGAGCCGGTGGATCCGTAGACCTGGAACTCCCACAGGGAGTATCCGTACGCGGTGTGCCGGACGGTCCCGTTGAGCCGAACGTACCGGCCGCTGCCGGTGACGTTCAGGGTCTCGGTACCGCCCGCGCCGGTGGTCGTCGTGTACACGGTGGTCCAGTTGGCGCCGTCGGGCGACGTCTGGATCTGGTACGCGGAGCCGTACGCGGTTTCCCAGTTCAGCACGACCTTGCTGATCGTGGCCGTCGCACCGAGATCGACCCGCAGCCACTGCGGATCGGCGGCGGCGCTGGACCAACGGGTCCCGGCGTCACCGTCCACGGCCGCGGAAGCGGGAGTTCCGGCATTTTCCGTCGACGACGCCGTCACCGGCTTGCCCTGCGACAGCAACGCGTCGGCGGCCTGCGCCGGCGCCCCGGTCGCGGTCAGGCAGAGGGCTGCCAGCAGTGCGGTGACCAGCGTCAAGGCGAGGGAACGCCAGGGGTGTTGGGCGGGCTTCCGGCGGCGCCGGGTGGTGGGGGGACAGCCTTTCATGACGTCTCCAATCGATGAGAGCGCTCTCTCGGTGGTGCGGTCTCGTGACGCATGGCGAGCGCTGCAGGCGGCATCCCGAACGGGAGAGCGCTCCATCGCATGGCGTGGTGTCCGGCCGGGCCGGACGAATTGAAGAATTCTTCAATTCCGTACATCATGTCCTCATCAAGAGCGTCGGCATGTGGGAGGTGCGATGACGGAGCTGACACCCGAAGCGGTCCGTGGGCAGGTGGCCGAAGCCCGCGCCGCCCTGGCCGCAGCGGTGGACGGAGGCGAGTACGGGGCGATCTCCGTGGCCCTGGACGCGCTGGAGGAATCACTGGGGCTGGCCAGGCTCCACGGTGTGGAGATCCCCGCGATCGCCGACGGGAGCGAGAGGACGTGAGGACCGTGCCGGTTCCGCTGTACCAGGCGAAAGCGGAGCTCTTCCGGATGCTGGGGCACCCGGTCCGCATCCGGGTCCTGGAGCTGCTCCAGGACGGTCCGATGCCGGTCCGCGAGTTGCTGGCCGCGATCGAGGTGGAGCGCTCCAACCTCTCGCAGCAGCTCGCGATCCTGCGCCGGTCGGGCATCGTCACCTCGACCCGTGAGAAGGACACCGTGGTCTACTCCCTGTCTGCCGGAGATGTCGCCGATCTGATGCGGGCCTCTCGTCGCGTCCTGACCGGACTGGTCGGTGAAGTGGCCGCGGGCCACGTCCCAGGCCCTAGGCTCAGCTCGTGACGACAACCGGCGATGAAGAACTCGACAGCCAGCAGTTCGGCCCGCGATGGCAGGACGCGACACCGCGGGAGCGGCTCGCCCTGATCCGCGACTTCCGTCATCAGCCGCTGACGCCCCGCCAGGCGCGTCGGATCCGTATCGTCGTCGCCGCGTTCTTCATGGCCGTCGCGGCGGCCGTGCTGGTGGTGCGGCTCGGCGACCAGCCGTCGGTCCTGGTCGTAGGCGTGTACGGGGCGGCGCTGATCGTGTGCGGCGTGGTCATCGAGCTGAGCCGAAAGGGCCGGACCCGGGTCGCCATGTGGCTGCTGGGCGCCGGTCTCATCGCGGTCGCCGGTGCGGAACAACTGCTGCGGACCCTCTGAGCACCTGCTGAGGAGCACAGGGGGAGAGCGCTCTCCTTCTGCTGTGGCACGAGGCGGCCCGATCACGGGCCGCCTCTGCCCCTTTCTCACGCCGTCAGCGGGTTACGGGTACGACGTCACCGTGGACGGCACGGTCGAGGTACCCGACGTCGGCGACCCGATGTCGTTGATGACGTGGGCGTACTGGCCCATGCCGCCGAGTGACACGACCAGCAGGTCGTGGAACTTCACGCCCGGCTTGTTCGGTGCCTCGAACCCGTGGTCCTGCACGATCGTCGGATCCGCCGTGAAGTTGCAGTAACTGCCGAGGCCCCAGCCCTCATGGGTGGTGACGTTGTCGTCGACCTTGTAGGCGGCGAAGCCTCTGATGCTGCCGTTCTGGATGGCGGCCTGGTTCGGCGGGTCGTAAGCGATCTCGTTCTGGAAGAAGATCGTCCTGCCGTTCTCGCCGCTCCACTCCACGTCGTACTTCTTGAAGTGCTCGACGAAGAGTCCGGTCGCCAGCACGTTGGCGCCGTTGACCTTCAACCCGTAGTCCGACGGGTTGGTGTTCCAGCCGACGCCCGCGCCGTGGTCCGCGCGCCACAGCCAGGTGTGGTCGATGATCGTGTCATTGCTGTTCACCTCGACCGCGGTGGTCGCCTGGCCGGGGCCAGCGCCTCCGATCCGCACGAACACGTCCTGCATCGACGTGGGGTTGGCGGAGTGGCCGGCCGAGGATCCGGCCGGGCCGATCTGCAGCAGCACCGGCGAGTTGACCGTACCGGCGTCGATGAGGAAGCCGGCCAGCTTGACGCCGTCGATGTCGGCGACCTTGACCGCTGCCACCCCGTTGTCCGGAACGATGGTGGCCAGGCCGAGACCGAGAACGACGGTGTTGGCGCGGGTCACGTTGATCGCCTGGTCGACGTGGTAGACGCCAGGGGTGAAGAGCAGGTTGAGACCCTGGGCGAGTGCCGCGTTGATGGTCGCCGCGGAGACCCCCGGCTTCGCCACGTAGAACTGGCTCAGCGGAAGCGAGGTGCCCGGCGTGTTCGGCCAGGACGTGCCGACCGCGTTGACGCGCTTGGACGGGACGAAGACCTTGTAGTCGTTGCCGTCCAGGTACATGTACGGCTTCTCGCGCGACACCGGGGTGGTGGCGAGCGTCGTGTAGACGGGGTTCGGGAAGCCCTGCGCCGGAGCGCCCTGGACACCCGAGAACACCATGTTCCACACGCCGTTGGTCCAGCCGCCGACCGAACTGTCGCGGGTGTACCACTGCTGCTGCGAGTACGGTCCGACGGTGCCGTCGATCTTGCTGTCGGCGATGTAGCCGCCGCTCGCCCAGCCGTAGCTCGCGGGCGCCAGGTTCAGACCGCCCTTGACGTGGATCCGGCGGAAGGGCGCGGCCTGCGCGACCGCCCACCGGTCGGTGCCGTTGGACGGGGTGATCGCCAGGTTCTCCGCGGAGCGCCAGAAGTTCTGCGTGGCGTTGCCGGCCATCCAGCCGGCGTCGACGGTGATGTCACCGTTGATCTGGGTGTCGTCGGGGTTGAGGCCGAGTCCCGAGATCGAGGTGTAGAAGCCGATCTGCGCGTTCAGTCCGCTGTACGTGCCCGGCTTGAAGAAGAGCTGGTAGCGGCCGGTGCCGAACTGCGCCGTCTCCTGCTGCGAGAAGATCTGGTCCAGGGTCCCCTGGATGTTCGGGGTGGACGGGTCGAAGACCTTCACGTTGGGACCGAGGTCGCCGCCGCCCTGGATCGGGCCGCCGGGGTCGGTGCTGCCCGGTGTGCCGTAGACCTGGAACTCCCAGAGCGAGTACCCGTATACGGTCGCGCGGACGGTGCCGTACACCCGGACGTAGCGCCCGGTGCCGGTCACAGCGAGCGTCTGGTTGCCACCGGTGCCCGTGCTGGTGGAGTAGACATCGGTCCACGTCGACGCGTTGTCGGACGTCTGGATCTTGAAGGATTTGGCGTATGCCGCTTCCCAGTTGAGGGTGACGGAGCTGATGGTGGCGGTGGCGCCGAGGTCGACCTGGAGCCACTGCGGGTCGGCGGCGGCGCTGGACCAGCGGGTGCCGGTGTTCCCGTCGACCGCTGCCGCGGCGGGCGTGCCCGCGTTCTCGGTGGAGGACGCGGTCGCGGTCTTGCCCTGCGACAGCAGCGTGCCCCCGGTGGGCGGCGTGCTGCCGCCCACTGTGCCGTAGACCTGGAACTCCCAGAGCGAGTATCCGTAGCCGGTGGCGCGGACGGTGCCGTACATGCGGACATACCGACCGGAAGCGGTGACGTCCAGCGTCTGGGCACCGCCGGGGCCCGTCGTGGTCGCGTAGGCGTCGGTCCAGGTCGTGCCGTTGTCGGAGACCTGGATGGTGAACGCCTTGGCCGACGCCGTCTCCCAGTTGAGGACGACCTGGCTGATGGTGGCGGTGGCGCCGAGGTCGACCTGGAGCCACTGCGGGTCGGCGGCGGCGCTGGACCAGCGGGTGCCGGTGTTGCCGTCGACCGCTGCCGCGGCGGGCGTGCCGCCGTTCTCGGTGGACGACGCCGTCGCGGTCTTGCCCTGCGACAGGAGGGTGCCGGCCGCGTGCGCGGAGTGGGAGGGGATGAAGAGGAGCAGCGAGGCGATCAGCGCCGTGATGACCGCCACTGCCGTGTTGCGCAGGTTCCCCGGCGCCGTCGGTCTTGGCGCCGGTGGACCGGTGGGGGGTGCGAGCATGAGCAACTCTCCTGTTTCCGCGTGCGGGGGCAGGGCTCGGCAACCGTCCGGCCGTGCGGTGGCAGGACGACGAGATGCTGAGCGGCGATGTACGGGTGAGCCGGATGAGAGAGCGCTCTCCCGATACACGGCGATGGTTCTCCCTGTGTTTCATGCATGTCAAGAGTTGTGCACGCAGTGCAAACGGGGACCGGGAGAAGCTCCGCCAATAACAGTAAATGGCCGGGAAATTTCGACAGAGGTTGAACCGCGGTGGTGACCAGCAGGTATCCCGGAAAGTAGGCGGCTTCGGGTTGTGAACGCGGGCGGGAGCGTGACGGGGGCCCGCGGACGCCATGAGCGGCGCCCCTGCTTCTTGATCGCCTGACTGTCCCGGGCCGGGAGAACGGGCAACCGTTCAGCCGTCCGTCCGCAGTACAGCTCCTCGGCCGACGCCGGAAAGATCTCGATCTCCCCTGAGCTCCATTGTTGCCCCGCGCGATAACCGCACGGTTATCAATGGCCGCGCGGAGTCTCCATTGATCATCAAGCGACGCCGAGAGAGGGTGGGGCTCGTTCAGAAGTGCCCTGGCAAGGCCCCCAGGGGCAACTGGCAGAAGCCGAAGGGTTCTCATATGCCCGCAGGGGTCACGTTTCTTCGTCGCCGGGGGTCATAGGAGTAGATCCGCCGGCGCTGGGACCGGACTGCCACCACCACGGGACGGACCGAAGCAGGAGATGTGGCCGATGAACAAGAACAGGGCCGGGACCCGGCGCGTCCATCGTGACGGGGCGCCAGGACCCGCCGGAAGTCGCGTGATGAACAGGGTGCTCAGGGCGCCGGCCCCCGCACGGCTGGCGGCGCGGTGGTCGCGCCGCGCACCGTCGGACCCCTTGTCGACGCTGTTCGGAAAGATTGCCGCCCACACATTCGTGGTACTCGTCGTCACCGGCATCCTGCTGGCCGTGTTCTACCGGCCGGGCATGGCGCGGAGCCCTTATGAGGGTTCCTACCGCCCGCTGAACGGGGTGGTCGTGAGCCAGGCCTACGCCTCGACCCTTCACCTCAGCTTCGAGGTGCGCGGCGGGCTCTTGCTGCGGCAGGTGCACCACTGGGCCACCCTGATATTCGTCGCCGCGATCTGCCTGAAGTTGGCGCGCATGTTCTTCACCGGCGCGTTCCGCAGGCCGCGCCTGCCGCTCTGGTCGGTCTGGGTCATGCTGCTCGTGCTGGCCATGGCAACCGGGTTGACCGGAACGATCCTGCCGGACGACATGCTGTCCGGCGGCAGCCTCGGTCTCCTCCAGGGCGTGCTCCAGTCGATCCCGCTGATCGGAACCCGCCTGACCTTCTGGCTCTTCGGCGGCGACTTCCCGGGCGAGGCGATCGTCCCCCGCTTCTACTGGCTGCACATCGCTGTGCTGCCCATTGCGATCATCGGTCTGTTCGTCCTGCGGCAGAGGCTGGTGCGGCGGCACGGTCGCCCCGGGCTGTCCGCGGCAGCCGGCCGGCGCTCCCAGTGGCTGCGCACGCTCCCGGTGACCGCCGGGCCGGCGCTGTTCTTCGGGACCTGCGGGGTCTTGGTGCTGCTCGGCGCAGTGGCCCAGATCAACCCGGTCTGGCTGCTCGGACCCTACCGTCCAGGAGAGATCACGGCGGGGGCGGTTCCGGACTGGTACATGGGCTTCCTGGACGGCGCGGTACGGCTCATGCCGGGCTGGGAGTTCGCCGTGGCGGGCCGAACCCTCACCCTCGCGGTGCTGGTGCCCGCGCTGGTCGTCCCCGGCGCGTTCTTCATGTTCCTGGCCGTATACCCGCTGATCGAGCGTCGCGTGACCGGCGACAGGGAACCGCACGACCTGCTGGACCGCCCACGCGACGCGGCGAACCGGACGGCGGTCGGAGCGGGGACGGTCGCCTTCTACGGACTGCTGTGGGCGGCAGCCGCCAACGACCAGATGGCCGTCCGCTTCCACCTGTCCGTCAACGACGTCACCGAGTTCTTCCGGGTGGCCGTCCTGGCCGGTCCCCTGTTCGCCTTCATTCTCACTCGCTGGTTCTGCCTCGGCCTGCTGGAGCGGGAAAGCGACGAGGCCGAGCACGGCCACGAGACCGGACGGATCGTCAGAACACCGGAGGGCGGCTACTTCGAGATCACTGAACCCGCACACCCGGAACAACCCAAGCCCGCATCCATCGACCAGCCCGGCGCAGGCGGTACGCCTCCAGCAGGTTCCCGCCCGAGGGCCGGGCTTCAATAGGGGCCGGGGAGGCGCTTGGGCAGCATGAGTCCTGAAAGACACTGGTGAAAGCTGACTGGGTATGCGAGTCGTTCGTACCATGTTCAAGTCCAACATCCACCGTCTGGACATAAGCGCAGGTCACAGCGATGCTGTGTGGCCCAGGTCAGCGAGCAGTCAGCGTGGGGCCGACCTGTGTCCGGCCCCACGCTGACCTCTGGGTACAACAACGGGGGCCGGCTCAGCGCTCCCCGCCCACCTCCGGAGGCTTGACGCCGACGGACACGTACCGGATCGGGGTCAATGCCTGTCGAAGGCGCCACACTGTGAGCCATCACGAAATTCCCCACGCCCGTGCGCTGCGGCTTCACACGGGCGGGCACGGAGTACGAAAGCCACAGGTGCCGCTGGGGTTCTCGCCGACTACTGGCCCCCGGCGCATGAGGTCAAGGCTGTAAACGCTTCGCCGAGCGCTGATGGGCCGAAGAGCTGGGTTGCTGTGACGTGTCCTGGTCTGAACAGGACGTAGTGCATCGACAGGTAGGAGAGGCCGTCCCAGGGCTCGAGGGTGTAGGAGCCGAACTCCCCGTGGACACGGACGAGGAGCTCGCCTCCGAGCTACAGCGGCAGCTACGGGATCTGGACCTCATCGCACGCTACTCAAAGGATCTTCGCCACTCCGGCTTGGGACTGCCCATCGACACGTCCATCCGACTCCGCGTCGAACTACGCGCGCCTCTCTCCAGCCGGGAGTGAGCTCCAAAGAAGCCACCGCCTCCGGGGTGACGGGCTCGCCGCAGGTCACAGTCCTACCCACGACCAGATCATTTGAGACTAGGCACCAGGGCTCGGTCCCCTCGGGGCGGACTGGGCTGACTGGGTCGGGACAGGGCGTGGCGGACGGGTCGATTAGGTGGTGGCGGTCGGGGCCCGGAACAGCCAGTTCATGCGGGGTTCAACCAGGGGGCGGAGCAGCCGGCGAACGGGTGTGGTGCACAGGGTCAGAGCCAGGGCGATGGAGCCGGCGGTCAGGACGGCTTGGCCGGGGGAGTGATGCCAGAAGGGGTTGTCGTACATGCCGCCGTAGGCCAAGGCGTGGTGGATGAAGGCGTGCAGAAGGAAGGCATACATGGTGCCTGCGCCGAGTCGCGTGAACCAGGTGCGGCGGCGCGGCACCAGTGCCAGGAACGCTGCGGTCAGGACCAGGCCGGCCAGGAAGATCGCGGTGGACTGGGCGAGCCAGTGGGCGTAGGACACATGGAGTTCGGGCGCGCTGCCACTGCGGTATGCCCACTGCAGAGGGGTGCGGGGCACGAGCCAGTAGGCCAGTACCCCGGCCAGGATGAACAGCGGGGCGGCGGCGAGGCGCAACCAGGTGGCTTGTCGCAGGCGTTGGAAGTGTTCGGGTTTGAGGACTAGGCCGATAACGAAGAACGGCAGGAACTGCAGGGTCCGGGTAATGGACAGCTGGGCGCCCAGGGAGAAAGCGCCGCTGGCGAGGAAGACCACGATGGCGATGGCGACCGGGGCCCGCAGGATGGACCAGAACGGGGCGGTGAGCCGCCACAGGAACAGGGAGATCAGGAACCAGGTGATCCAGACCGGCGTGAGCGGCAGCAGCGCCGCGTACTTACCGGAGACGAGGTTCGTGAACAGGGCCAGCAGGGTGCTCCACACCAGATAGGGGACGAGGACCCCGGTGAGCAGGCGTCGCAACTGGGGCGGCCGGCCCGTGTAACTGCGGGAGAAGTACCCGGAGATCAGGATGAAAGCCGGCATGTGGAAGGCGTAGACGAGCAGGTACAGCGCCCGCAGTCCACGTTCGCCCGGGTGCGTGATGAGGGGTTCCCACAGGTGGCCGCAGACGACCAGGACCAGCGCGAGGAGCTTGGCGTTGTCCAGGAACGGGTCACGTTCCGCAGCAGGTTGAGCGGTCTGTGCCGCTCTTGGATGCTCCGCGGGCGGTGACGTGGTGAGCTGGACGGGGAGCACGGCAGGAACCTCATGACTCGCGGCGGGTTGGAGCGCGCTGCGACAGAGGTTGCGTCAGTGCCAGGCGTCCGGACGGGACCGATTCTACGATCATCGGACCACGTAGATGCATGTGGCCTATTTCACATTTGTGCGTACAACCATGTCCGTTTGACCCCGCTTAAGGGGCCCGCCAGGGCAAGAATATGCAGGTCAGAGCGTCATCATCTCCGTGACGGTGCATTGACAGAACGTGTCCCGGGCCGTTCACTCACCCTTCAAGTTCTGTGTGTTTCGTGTGGGGTGGGGGAGTAGTCGTGGGGAACGCGGGTAGGGGTGGGCGCCCGGCACGCACATGGCTGGCGGCTTTGGCCGCGGTCGGTGTGTTGGTGGGCCTGCCGGACGCTGCGGGGGGCGTGCCTCAAGCTGCGGCCGCGGATACGGTTCCGCCGACCCAGGCCGGTACCGATACGGGCGGCAACGCACCGCTGGATACGCCGGAGAGTCTGGCCGTCGCTGCGGCGAAGCGTACGAACAAGCCGGTCGATGTTGCGACGCTGACCACCGAGACGAGCGACGTCCAGGCGCAACCGGACGGCACGCTGGTCTCCACTACGCACATTGTGCCGATCCGCACCCGCCAGAACGGCAAGTGGGTGCCGATCGACACGGCGCTCCGCGTCAGGTCGGACGGAACCGTGGCCCCGAAGGCCACGCTGCCGGATCTGGTGTTCTCCGGCGGCGGCACCCAGCCCCTGGTGCGCATGTCACGGGCCGGCAAGGAACTGGCCCTGACCTGGCCCAGGCCGCTGCCCAAGCCGGTTGTCAAGGAGAACACCGCCGAGTACCAGTCGGTGCTGCCGGATGTGGACCTGCGTCTGACCGCCACTGATTCGGGCTTCACGCAGTTGCTGGTCGTCAAGACCGCGCAGGCCGCTCGGAACCCGGAACTCAACCAGCTCAAGCTCGGCCTGGCCGGCCAGGGGCTGACAGTACGCGAGCGCAGCGACGGCTCGCTGGCTGCGGTAGACACCGCTGGCGGCGGAACGGTTTTCGAAGCACCCCAGCCCGTGATGTACGACTCCTCGGCAGTCGCCAAGGACGGCGCCCCCGGCCCCGTGGCACCCACCCCCGCCACCTCGGCGGCCAAATCGTCCCGTGTCACCGCCCGCGCTGACACTGCGACCCCCACGGGCCCCCCGGCGGCTACGCCCACCAGCACCCCGCCGACGACGCCTTCGAGCACTGCGCCAAGTACGCCTACCAGCACACCGCCTACGAGCACTGCCCCGACCAGTACTCCGCCCGCCACGCCCGGTACGCCGTCGGGTGTGGACGGTGCCACGCATGCCGCACCGGTGGATGTCCAGCTTCCGGCGGGCCAGCAGTTGATGGTCCTGACGCCGGACCAGGCGTTGCTGGATGCGCCGACGACGGTGTTCCCGGTGATGATCGACCCGGTGTGGAGCGATGCGTGGAGGACTGCCTGGACGGGTGTGTCCCAGTACTGGAATGCCCATCCGTATTGGCACTTCGGGGCGACGGACAACGATGACTTTGGTGTCGGTTTCTGTGGTGACACCGTTCACTGCGCGCCGTTGGACCGCAAGCGGGTGATGTACGAACTGCCGTCATCGCAGTTCACTGGCAAGCACATCCTGTCGGCCACCTTCTCTGTCTACGAGTCGCACTCGTACAGCTGCACGAAGAAGAACGTCCAGTTGTGGCTTACCAACCGCATCAATTCCAGCACCAACTGGGACAACTCCCAAGGCTCGTTCTGGAACAAGCGCCTGCAGACCAAGTCATCGGCACTCGGTTCCACCTGCGAGGCGGCCAGTAATGTGGAGTTCGGTGGAGACGACAACGGCGTCAAGAACCAAGTGCAGACGGCGGCGACCGGCGGATGGACGACCATCACCTTCGGCCTGAGGGCTGAGGACGAGAACGACAAGTACGCCTGGAAGCGCTTCACAGCCGCGGCGAACCTGCACGTGCTGTACAACCTTCCGCCCCGGCAGGCGCCGATGAAGGATCTGTCGATGTCGCCGGGCTCGCAGTGCCTGTCCACGGGCGTGCAGATCAACAAGATGCCGCAGATCACCGCGAAGGTCTCCGACCCGGACGGCGAGAAGATCGGTATCCAGTTCGGTGTCGCCTGGGACACCGGCGACGGCAAGGGCGTCATTCGGCGCTGGTGGTCCACCAGCTCCGAAGGCACCGCTCCGGCCGCGAATACCTTCAAAGCGTCCGGATCCCTCTTCTCTGTCACCTTGACCTCTGCGATTCCTACGAACAAGTGGTTCGGCTGGGAGGTCCGTGCATGGGACGGCGCTGAGTGGGGGCCGTGGAGCTCGACAGGCGACCCGACGGACTGTTATGTCATGGTCGACACATCGACCCCCGAAGGACCGGTCATCACCTCCAGCTCCTACCCCGGCTCCACCGACGCGCAGGCCGCACTCCCCTGGACCGACGGCGTGGGCCGCTATGGAGCTTTCACGGTCGATTCAGTCGCGACCGATGTGACGAAGTACCAATGGGGCCTGGACACTTCCCCTTCGGCGGCCAATCAGGTGAGTACTACAGCTGGCGCTCCCCAGACGCTGAACGTGCTGCCGACGACCGTGGGCTCGCACTTGCTGTCGGTCAGGGCCTTGGACGGGGCCGGGAACGCCTCCCAGCCGCAGACGTACTACTTCAACGTCTCCGCCGGACAACCACAGCGGGCCGGCTGGTCCATGGACGAAACCAGCGGAACCCAGCTGACCGGCTCCGGCGGAGCGTTCGAGGCTGCTCCAGCATCTGGTGCCACCTTGGGTGCCACCGGTCACACAGGCACGGCTCTGGCACTGGACGGGTCCGTCAACGGTTATGCGGCCACACCGGGCGCGGTCCTCGATACCGCCAGCAGTTTTACGGTCTCGGCCTGGGTCAACGTGGCTGACACCACGATCAGCCGCTCGGCGATCAGCCAGGACGGCACGCTTACCGGTGGGTTCACCTTGGGTCTGTATGAGGGCAAATGGGCCTTCAAGACCACAACCCAAGGCGCGACTGGAGCGCCGTGGCAAAGCGCGTACTCCACCGCGCCCGTGGTTGCCGGACAGTGGACGCATCTGAGCGGTGTCTACGACGCGACAGCAAAGACGATCACTGTTTACGTGAACGGCGCCTCCGCGGTATCAGCTCCAGCGCTGGCCGCGTGGGCTGCTCGGGGACCGCTGAACTTCGGACGTCTGTACTGGAACGGGAACTACACCGATCCGTGGAAGGGCTCCCTGGACGACATCCACCTGTGGGACCGCGCACTTTCAGCAACCCAAGCTGCCAACGTCGCCGCCGACACGGCGCTGACTACCGGTACACCCGCCAAGGCCGTCTGGCCACTGGACGACACTGTGATCGCGATCGGCCGGTCGGAGCCCACCGACGCGGCCCTGTTCGGCGGCGCGACCCCGGGCGCTCCGGGCATCGCGGGCAAGGCGGTGCATTTTGACGGGATCAACGGCTACGCCCGCACCGCCCGTCCGCAGATCGACGGAACACGCAGCTTCTCCGTTTCGGCCTGGGTGAAGCTCCCCACGATCAAGCCCGGGGACTACGCGACCCGTATGGCACTTACCCAAGGCGGCCTGCACAACAGCGAGTTCGCCCTGTACTACGCCCCGGACACCAAGAAATGGGTCTTCGGCCGGTACAAGGACGACATCACCGCCGACACCCTGGTCCGCGCCCTGCAACCCACATGCACCACGACTGTGGGCGGCATCCCGTGCTTCGGCGCGAATGATGGGCAGTGGACCCATCTGCTCGGGGTCTCGGATGCTACCGCCGGCAAGATCCGCCTCTACATCAACGGGTACCTGGTCGGCGAAAGCGCCTATGCCCAGACCAAACCGTGGTCAACACCAGGCGTCCTGCAGATCGGAGCCGGCTCCCGCGAGGGCGTAGCCGGCGAGTTCTTCGGCGGCGACATCGACGACGTGCGCCTGTTCGACCGGGTCGTCACGGACCCTGAGGCCCGTGACATGGTGCAGCAGCGCCCACAGCTGGCGGGCCGCTGGAAACTCAATACCGCCACGGGATCGCCGCTGTCCTCGCCGGACGACATCGCTGTTGCGAGCAGCACCCGCCCCGCCCATCCCGTAGTGCTGTACGGCACGGCACAGATTCACGAGGGAAGCGGACCGGCGAACACCGGCAGCCTGACCTTGGACGGAAGTGGAACCGGAACGTATGCCGCAACCACCCCCACCGACCAGGCCCCGCTGAACACGGGCGGAAGTTTCACCCTTGCCAGTTGGGTCCAGCTGCCCGGAGCCCCCAACCATGACGTGACAGTTCTGTCGCTGGGATCGGCTACGGGCAGCGCGCTGACCTTGCGATGGCAGTTTCTGAGGACTGACACCGAAGATGTGACCAACACGGTCACGAACATCGGCCAGTGGCAGGCAGTGGTAACCGACAGCGGAACCTCCCCGGCGGTGACCACCAGTGTCGCCAACTCCCTCGCGGCCACGAGCACTGCAGGCGATTGGGTCCACCTCACAGTGGTGTATGACGCCTTCACCGATCAACTGACGTTGTATGTCAACGGAGCGACCCAGTCCCAACTCTGCCTTGATGACGCACCCGCAGGCTGTACCGATCATGTGTCCTGGGCCACCGCTAGGCAGCCGTTCATCGCAACGTCGGGGCTCCAACTGGGCCGCAACAGGGTGGGATCGGTGTGGACTGAACCGTTCTCCGGCGACATCGACGACGTCTGGGCCTACGAAGGGGCACTGAGCCCCGCACAGATCAACGGCCTGGCCAGCTCCTCGATCGAATTGCCCAGCAACACCGTGTGGTAGGTCACCCGAACCCGTGGGGCCAGGCGCAATACCTGGCCCCAGGGCGGGCGCCCTGAGATCTCTTCGTTCGATCACTCACTTTCCGGACCGCCGCTCGGCACGTCGCGCGGTCCATACGATCCGCCGCACCCTCCGGGAGGAGCCGCGGCAAGGGGACACACGATGCGCAGGACACAGGCCCAGCGACACCGAACGTCAAGCAGGATCGCCGTCGTCATGGCGGGGATTCTGGCCGGATCGCTGCTCCAGGCAGTTCCGGCCGCGTTGACCGTCGCGAACGCTGCATCCAACCGACCTGCCCTGCAGTCCTCGGAAAAGCCGGTCAAGGGCAGCGACGGCAAGGTCAAGCCCCGCAAGACCGGTGGCACCCCACAGCCGAAGAATCCCGTGATCGCATGGCCCACCCCGGGCAGCGCGACCGTCACGGTCCCTACTGCTCCGGCCGCAGGGGCCAAGGGCGTCAAGGCTGCCGGTCTGCCGGTCACTCTCGCGCCGGTGTCCGGCGGTGCCAGGTTGGCGAAGGCCCAGGCAGCGCCGACCGGTGCAGCGCCTGCACGCACCGCAAAGGTGCAGGTCCTGGACCGGGCCGCAGCAACCCGTGCCGGGATCGACGGACCGCTGCTGACAATCTCGGGTACGGGCGCGGCCGCGCCGGCAGGACAAGCTCAGGTCTCCTTCGACTACAGCAGCTTCGCCCGTGCGGCCGGCGCGAACTACGGCTCCCGGCTACACCTGGTACGGCTGCCCGCGTGCGCGCTCACCACGCCGGAGAAGCCCGCGTGCCGCACCGCCACGCCGCTGGCCGGCGCCAACAATCCCGAGACGCAGACCGTGACCGCCGACACGGTCCCCGTCCCCGCAACGGCGGCTGCCGCCCCATTCGCCGCCCAGTCTGCTCCCAGCGCCGCCCCCCGAGCACTGGCCGCGAACAGCACGACGGTACTGGGGCTGACTTCCTCGGGCTCCGGGCCTTCTGGTGACTACAAGGCGTCTCCGCTCGCCGCAGCCTCCACCTGGAACACCGGGCTGAACAGTGGATCGTTTTCCTGGTCCTACAACATGCCCGTTCCATCGGTCCCAGGAAACCTGGCACCGTCCGTCGGTCTTTCCTACTCGTCCGGTGCGCTGGACGGACGGACGTCCAACAGCAACAACCAGTCATCCTGGGCAGGCGACGGGTTCGACATGTCTCCAGGCTTCGTGGAGCGCAGCTACAAACCGTGCGGCGATGACGGGATCAAGACCGACGGAGTCGAGCCCGGAGACCTGTGCTGGGCGTATGACCACGCCACCATCAGCTTTGCGGGCCATGCCGGCGAGTTGATCCCGGTCGGTGCGGACGAGTGGCGGATCAAGGGCGACGACGGCACCAAGGTCACCCGGGTACGGGACGCCGGCCGCGGCAATGGCGACAACGACGGAGAGTACTTCCAGGCCGTCACCACTGAGGGCACCCGCTATTTCTTCGGCTACAACCGGCTTACCAACTGGAGCGCGGGCCAGCCGGAGACCAAGTCGGTCTTCACTGTGCCGGTCTTCGGTGACGATGCCACCGAGCCGTGCCATGCCGCGACGTTCGCCGCCTCCTGGTGCCAGCAGGGCTGGCGCTGGAACCTCGACCAGGTGATCGACGCCAAGGGCAACGACATCACCTACTGGTACATCCCCGAGACCAACAACTACGGCCGTAACCTCAAGGCCACCGACCGGACCCCCTACGTACGCGGCGGCACACTGCAGCACATCGACTACGGCCAGCAGCAGAGCGACATCTACTCCGCCACCGTCAAGCCCATGGCGCAAGTCACCTTCGCCACCGGTGAGCGGTGCCTGCCCGCGGCTGGTGTCACGTGCGACCCAGCCAAGATCGACGACGAGAAGCAGTACTGGTACGACACGCCCTGGGACATGAACTGCAAGACCGGCACCGACTGCGACACCAGCTCACCCACGTTCTTCACCCGCACCCGCCTCACCGGTGTCACCACGCAGACGTTGCAGGCCGACGGCAGCTACAAGCCCATTGACACGTGGGCGCTGCATCACAAGTGGGGCACAGCGGACGCTGACTACCAACTGCTCCTGGACTCCATTCAGCACACCGGTCTGGCCGGCACCACCCCCGTGACGTTGCCGCCCACCACACTTGGCTACGACCAGCGCGCCAACCGGCTCGACAAGACGGGTGACGGCCGCGCCCCGTTCATCAAGGAACGTCTGGGCACCATCGACGACGAGACCGGTGGTCAGCTCGACGTCAACTACTCCGCTGCCGCATGCGACTGGGACCACCTGCCCACCCCGCAGAGCAACACCACACGCTGCTTCCCGCAGATGTACCAGCCCAACAACGACACCCCGGTGACGACCGAGTGGTTCAACAAGTACGTGGTCGACGCAGTCATCGCCACCGACCGCACCGGCGGCGCCCCGGACGCCGTGACCCACTACACCTACCTGGACGATGCCGCCTGGCACTTCGACGACGACGACGGCCTCACCAAGGACAAGCTCAAGACCTGGTCCCAATGGCGTGGCTACGCTCACGCGCGAGCGGAGACCGGCGGTACCTCGGGGATGTCGACACAGGCCGATCACTACTTCCTGCGCGGCATGGACGGCGACCGCACTGACCCTGTTGACAAGACCAAAACCCGAACGGTGACCGTGCCGGATGGTCAGGGCACCACGCTCACCGATGACCAGGCCTGGGCCGGATACGAGTACCGCACCGAGACCTACGACGCACCCGGCGGGAAGATTCTCTCCAAGGCGGTCAATACGCCGTGGAAGAAGGAGACTGCCAAGCGGGTCCGGGACTGGGGCACCACCACCGCGAACCGCACCGGCAGCGCGGTCGCCCGCGCCTTCACCTCGTTGGACGCCGGAGCCGGAGCTTCCTGGCGAGAGACCCGTACGAACACGTCCTTCGACACGTACGCCCGCGCCGCCACGGTCGAGAACCTCGGCGACATCGGTGTTGCGACTGATGACCAGTGCACCCGAACTACCTACGCGGACAACACCGCCGCTTGGATCTTCACCGGCGCCATTCATACGGAAACCGTCGCCGCAACGTGCGCCGCGACCCCTGACCGTGACACCCAGGCCGATGGAACGTCGGCGGTACTGTCCGATGTGCGGGTCCGTTTTGACGGCCAAGCGTATGGTGCAGCGCCGACCAGAGGGCTCGGCACGCTGACGGAGACCCTCAAGTCCCGGGTCGGTAAGACCGCCACTTACCTGGACAACGCAGCCTCCTTCGACACCTACGGGCGCGGCCTGACGACCACCGGGCTGGCGTCCACGAGTGTCTTCGACCCCACCAATGACGCGGTCGCCCCGGTCACCACACCCAGCGCCAATCCGACGGTTACCACCACTGCCTACACTCCCGCTACCGGGCGCCCCACCAAGACCGTCGTCACCATGCCTCCCGCCACCGTAGGTGTCGCGAGCAGCGCACAGACCACCACGACGTACGCGGATCTGCTGCGCGGTCTGCCCATCATCAGTGTCGACACCAACAGTCTGCGCACCGACCTGAGCTACGACGCCCTCGGTCGCAATGCGAAGGTCTGGCTGCCCGACCGTTCCAAGGTCGGCGGGGATACCCCCAACTACGAGTTCGCCTACAGCATCGCCGACGGCGCGATCACGTCGGTCAAGACGAAGACGGTCAACAACGACGGCTCCCAGGACGCCTCCTACTCCCTGTTCGACGGGTTGAACCGTCTGCGCCAAACGCAGGCTCCCGGCGACAACGGCGGCCGCATACTCACGGACGCCTTCTACGACGAGCGCGGTCAGGCAGCCCTGTCCTACGCCCCGTACTACGCCACCGCCAACGCGAGCGGCACGCTGTTCAAGGTGGAGGACGCCACCGGCGTCGACTCCCAAATCGCTACGCAGTACGACGGCCTCGGCCGCGCGGTGAAGACCACCCTGCTCGCAGGCAACGGTGTAGGCACACCGCTGTCCACGACGACCAGCGTCTACGGCGGCGACCGCGTCACCGTCACCCCGCCCAAGGGCGCCACCCCCACTACCGTGATCACCGACGCCGGCGGAAAGGCGACGGAGCTACGCCAGTACAAATCGGCCACGGCCAGCGGTGCCTACGACGCCACCACCTACCGCTACGACACGGCAGGCCACCTGGCCCAGCTCTCGGATCCGTCCAACACCACATGGACGTGGACCTACGACCAGTTGGGGCGCAAGGTCAAGGCCGTCGACCCCGATGCCGGCACGACGAGCAGCGCTTACAACGACCGCGGCGAGCTGGTGACCAGCACCGACGGGCGCGGCAAGGTCATCGCCCACACCTACGACAACCTGTCACGGCAACTCGCCACCCACGAAGGCTCCGGTACCGGGCCGCTCCTCACCTCGCAGACCTGGGATCCAGCCAACAACAAGGGCCAAGCCGATACCACCATCCGCTACATGACCGTCGGTGCCGTGACGTATCAGTACAAGGTCACCGTCAACACCTACGACAAGCTGTACCGCCCCACCAAGAGCACTGTCGTCGTCCCGGCCGTCCCCGGACAGGACGCGCTCCAGGGCAGCTACGTCTCCGGTTCCGACTACAACGCCGACGGCACCGTTCGCTCCACCTCGTACCCCGCTGCCGGCAACTTGGCCGCTGAGGCTGTCGCCTTCACCTACGACAAGCTCCACCGTCCGTCGACGATCGGCAGCAACCTGTCCGGGTATCTCACTGGACAGAACTACAGCCTGACGAACAAGCCCCTGCAATCCACGCTCAACGCCGGTGGCAAGAGCACCTGGGTCACCAACGCCTATGAGGCGGGCACCCAGCGACTGGCGAGCAGCCGCACCGACCAGGAGGGCGGTACGGGCGCGGCCCGCGCCGCCGCATACACGTACGACGAGGCCGGCAACATAACCACCTTGTCCGATGTCTCCCGATACGGCACCGATCGCCAGTGCTTCCGCTACGACTATCTCGCCCGCCTCGCCGAATCCTTCACGCCGGCGAGTGCAGCGTGCCCGACGGCTTCGGACACTCTTGAGGGCACCGCACTCGGCGGCCCAGCCCCGTACTGGACCAGCTACACCTACAACCTCGACGGCACCCGTAAGACCGAAACCCAGCACGACCCGGCAGGCAACCCTGCCAAGGACACGGCCCGCACCTATACCTACCCGGCCTCTGGTGCCGCCCACCCGCACTCGTTGACCTCCACCGCCGCGACCACCGGCGGCACCGGGACCCCGGTGACGGAGTCGTACGCCTACGACGCGGCGGGAAACACCCTGGAGCGCCACCTCAAGCCCAACGCGAACCTTGCGAACGACCAAACGCTGACCTGGGACAGCGAGGGCCATCTCAACAAGGTCCTGGACAGCGTCAAGACCAAAACCGGCTCCACCACCGTCACAACCACGAAGACCACGGACTACGTCTACGGGCCAGACGGCTCCCGCCTGACCGCCCACACGGTCGACACCGCGAACCCCGCTGCCGAGAACACCACGCTCTACCTCGGCGGAACCGAACTGAACCTCGTCAAGGGAGCGGCCAAGCCGAAGGCCACCCGCTATTACCCCGTCGGCGCGGCGACCGCGGTACGCACTGACGACAACAAGGTCGCCTTCCAAGTCACCGACAACCACGGCACCGCCGAACTCAACATCGACGCCGCCACCGGCTCCCTCACCCAGCGCCGCTCCACCCCCTTCGGCGCCGAGCGCGGCACCGCCCCGACCAGCTGGGCCGGCACCAAGGGATTCGTCGGCGGAACCAAAGACACGGACACCGGCCTGACCCATCTCGGGGCCCGCGAATACGACCCCGCGTCCGGCCGATTTATCAGCGTCGACCCTCTCTTCGAGGCAAATAAGCCGCAATCGCTGAACGGTTACGGCTATGCCGAGAACAATCCTGTCACCCAATCCGACCCGCTCGGACTCTCATCCGGAGGAAATTGTTCGGACGATCATTCGGCTTCCTGCAATGGCAGCTTCGATGAGGGCCCCGGCAGCGGAACCGAGCCGACCCATGAACATTGGGATAATTCCGACGGTGGGGGAGGTTCAACGCTCGACAGGGTGTTGCACGGGTTCACGGGTGCTGCAACAGGTACAGGAAACGGAATCAAGCATCTCGTCATTGACCACGCTTCTCATATCGTCGACTGTGTGGGCGGTAGCTGGAACGGCTGCGAGAGCGTTGCCTCTACTTACTGGCAGTACTCTCCGCTGAACCCCGGTTTCTATGTTGGCGCATATCACGGCTTCGCCGATCCAGCCGCAGAGATCTACGGAGACTTCCAAAACGGCCACGCGCCCGAAGCGGCAGGAAAGATTGCGTTCTTCCTATTCGCTACGGAAGCGACCGATGGCGCAGTCAAGGGTCCCAAGGGCGCCAAGGTCCCGAAGAGCCTGGACGGGCTGGACGGCGCCAAGGGACCGAAGGAGCAGCCCGTTGCTTGCCCAGCACGCGGCGGCCGCTTTAGCTTCCCCGCTGGCACTCTTGTCGTTCTTGCCGACGGAACGACGAAACCCATCGAAAAGCTCGCTGTTGGCGATGACGTCATGGCTGCCGACCCGGAGACTTCTGAGTCTGGATCGGCGCAAGTCGATGCCACAATCGCCACCCCCGACGACATCAATTTCACCACTCTCACGATCGAAACGGATGCGGGTCCGAGTACCGTCACAGCGACGGACAACCACCCCTTCTGGTCGCCGAGCCAGACGGGCTGGATAGCAGCTGGTGACCTGAAGCCAGGCATGACCGTGGTGTCGCAGGCGAACTCAGCGCTCCGCGTCACGGCCGCACGCCATTTCCACAGGCTTCAGGCGGCGTACAACCTGACAGTGCGCGGCCTCCACACGTACTATGTGCTGGCCGGGTCGACGCCAGTATTGGTCCACAATGACGGCGGTTCTGATCCGACTACCTTCTCGAACTTGTACCCGGAGGATACTGGTGGATGGACTAAGGTCTTCACGCCAGGCACCGTGGCACAACGTACTGGAAACTATCAGTATGTGGTTCTGACTGACGGGACTCTCATGATCGGTAAGGGCGATGGTCATATCGCACTTACTCGCGGCGCGGATGTGCGGGCCGCTGGTGAGGTTCGATTCAAGAGCGGGAGGATGACGGAAGTTAATAACCTCTCTGGTCACTACAAGCCCTCCGGGGCAAATGCTGAATCGGCAGCTGTTGAGGCCTTCAATAATGCTGGACTCGATGCGACGGGAAAGTATGTTGAGTACAAGTTCCCCAGCTGCTAGCGGCGGTGGGTGCGGTCCCATCCTCGACAAGATCAACTTTCTACTGAAGGTGCAGCAGCTTGCTGATGGGGTGGATCAGATCGAGCCACTGTTGGAAGACTTGGCTGATCAAATCAGAGGCAGAGAGGGCTGCAGGCAGAAGGTTTCCGAACGGTTTTTCATGCTCATGCAGGATATTGATCCCTGGAGCCTGGAGATCCTGCAATACTGCATGCACGACCTGCGGTGGCCGGAGATCTCTGATCGCGCAGAGGTACTTCTTCGACAAGAGGATAGGGTGGGAAAGCATCGCCTGTATGAGCGCCTCCTCGAGTCGTTTGATGACAGCTGGCCAGAGCGGGAATTCTTTCGCCGCTACTCGGGCTGAGCCTGTCTAGATGGTGCTAATTAGATAGCCGAGCCTTCGTCGCTGTGCGCAATCCCCGAGCTGGATAGATGCAGTTCCGTAATTTCAATGCGTGACCGAGTCCGGAAGCCCCGCCGAGATTATTCGGCGGGGCTTCCGGGCGTCTTGACGGCAACGGTTGACGGCAACGTCAGCGGACGGGTTCTGCACAAAGTGGCGGATCGTCGCTGTCGTCGGGCGCGGCGGTGGCGTCTGCGGGGTGGCGGAGGACGTTGTTGAGGGTGTCGATGGCTTGGCGCTGGAGGCGGAGCCGGACGTGGGCGTAGACGGTGGCGGTGACGCCGATGTGAGCGTGGCCGAGGAGTTCCTTGATGACGACGAGTTCGACTCTCTGTTCCAGGAGGAGGGTCGCCGCCGAGTGGCGGAGGTCGTGGAAGCGGATGCGGCGGAGCCTGGCCCTGTGGAGCAGGGCGGTGAAGTGTCGGGTGAGAGTGGCTCCCTCGATCGGGGCACCGTTGGGCCGGGTGAAGACGTAGCCGCTGTCCCTCCAGCCTGCACCTGCGGCTTCGCGCTCCTGGCGCTGCTGGTCGCGGTGCTGTGTGAGGGAACGTAGGCATGGCGTGGGCAGGGCGATGCGCCTTTCGGAGCTCTGGGTCTTGGTGGGCAGGGCGGTCAGGCCGCTGGAGTTGGTGCGCTGGAGGGTGCGGCGGATGCTGGCGGTGCCGCCTGCGAGGTCGAGGTCTTCCCAGCGCAGGCCGAGGAGTTCGCCCTTGCGGAGCCCGGTGCGCAGGGCGAGTTCGAACAGCGCGTGCAGGCGGTGGCCGTGGGTAGCGGCCAGGAACTGACGTGCCTCGTCGGCGGTAAGCGGTTCGAATCGGCGGGGTCGGGGCGTGCCCATGCGGACGTTGCGGGCGACATTGCGAGGGATTTCCTCCTCGCGGACGGCGTGCTCCAGAGCGGACTTGAGCACGGAGTGGACGTAGGCCAGGGTTAGCGGGGAGAGCCGCTTGCCGCAGCACTTCCCGATCGCGCAGCAACGTGGCCGACTGGCCGCCTCCGGGGCGTCCGGGTCGCGGGCGGCGTCGAGGCCGCGTGCGCAGCACTGGCAGCGGGTGCGGAGCTGGTCGAGCCAGGTGCGGACGTCCTTGGCGGTGAGCTTGGCGAGCTTCTTCCGGCCGAGGCCGGGTATCAGGTAGAGCCGGACGCAGGCGGTGTAGCGGGTGTGGGTGTTCTCGCGGAGGCGGTGGACGGCGACGGTCTCCAGCCAGTACGTGAGGTACGCGCCGACGGTGCCCTGTGCGGAGGGGGCGGGGACGCCGCGGTTGCTGGTGGCGATCTTCTCGGTGAGTTTGGCGGCGGCTTCGGCGCGGGTGGTGCCGTAGACGTGGATGCGCTTGCGGGTGTTGCCGGGGGCGAGGACGTAGCCGGCGGCTTCCCAGCGGCCGTCCTTGCGCTGGTAGATGGTGCCGTCGCCGTTGGCTCGGGTCTTGCGGGTGGTGGGGCGGGGCGTGGTCATCAGGCTGCCTCTTCGAGGTGGTGGTGAACGAGGGCGGTCAGGGCGTGGGCGGGAATGCGCCGGGCCCGGCCGATGGTGATGGAGGCGAGCTGCCGAGTGCGGATGAGGTCGTAGACGGTGGAGCGGCTGATCTTGAGGCAGGCCATGACCTCTGGGAGCGTTGCCGACGCAGGCGGTGCTGATGGTGGAGTTCGGGGCCTCCAGCTTGTCCGTGCAGAAGGCCATGGCCCTG
Source organism: Streptomyces sp. NPDC045021 (assembly GCF_056432645.1). Classification (NCBI taxonomy): domain Bacteria; kingdom Bacillati; phylum Actinomycetota; class Actinomycetes; order Kitasatosporales; family Streptomycetaceae; genus Streptomyces; species Streptomyces sp. NPDC045021. The sequence goes on along the minus strand of NZ_JBWKIQ010000001.1, from coordinate 731,424 downwards.
CTGAAGCGGGACGGTTACGCGATCTCCCGTCCCGGTAAGGGCGCCTTCGTCGCCCAGCCCGACGTGGACACCGACACCGACGAAGACCCCGGCAGCCCGGACGCGGGGAACGCGCCCGTTGGCGGGATGGTGGCCCGCGTCGAGGCGCTGGAGCTGGCACTGGCCCGGACGCTCGAACAGCTCACTAGCCTGCAGGCCCGCGTCGAAGCGCTGGAGGAGGGCGTCACCACGTGAGGCTGCTGACCCTCAGCCCCTGGACGGCCCGGGGCCGAGAGGGTGCGTCCAGATTTTCTCTACGAGGTTCAAGGCGGGCTCCGCCCGTTGGAGCTGGCCCGACGTCGCCGACCGACCCAGCCCGGACCAGCACCCGAGGCCCTCGCGGATGCCGGAGGTCAGCGGTCTGCCGGGTCGTGGGCGGGTTCGACCGGTGCCCGATGGGAGCAAGTTGTGCGGTAAGCGCTGCTTACCCCAGCACCGACCAGGTCGGAGCAAGTTATGGGGTAAGGACTCCTTGCGCCTTGCGGAGCAAGTTGTCGCCTGCGACCGTCCTACGGTCGGATCGCGGGCATAGGGTCGGCCAGGGGTCCGACCCTCCGTTTCCACCGCCGGGCCCGGCCGTGGGCAGTGTCCGACGCCGCCCCGGCTCCGCAGCGCAGGCTCCCGCCGACCCACCGATCGTTTCCGTGCCGTGCGACCAGAGCGTGCGCAAGCCCGCCGAGTGCCGAGACGCCCGCAAGCAGCAGTCCGAACTCGCCCCCGCCCGATCGGGACGGTCAGGACGCCAGCAGCTCGGCGACTTCGGGAACGTCACGGAACGCTCGCAGCCGGTCCAGCACGATCCGTGCGCGCTCGGTGGTGCGTTCGCTGCCGCTCTGCCCCAGGGAGAGCATCCGGCCAGCGGTCCCGGCTGCGGCCTCGGGCTCGTTCGCGTCGGCGTAGGCCACGGCCAGCCAGGAAAGGTACAGTGCCAACTCTCTCGCGTGACTGGCGTCGTAACGACTCAGGACGTCCGTCAGCAGCGGTACGGCACGCAGTGGCCGGTGCAGCTCGGTGTAGACGCGGGCCTCCATGACCTGGAGTTCCCCGGCGTCCATCCAGTACAGGTACGACGGTGACTCGGTGCCGGCGGAGTCCTGGGCCAAGGCCTCGCTGGCTTCCCCGAGGGCATTCATCGCAGGGCGGTCCTGGCCGGCGCGGGTGTGCGCCCAGGCCACCCGGTCCAGGTACAGCGCGCGGGCCTTCGCCGGAGCATCGGGACCAGCCTCCTCCACTGCGGCGGTAGCCAGGTCCACCGCGTCGCGGGGGCGTCCGGTGTTGCTCCACTGGTAGGCCAGCGAACCCGCCTCCCCGACAGCACCCCGTCCCCGGCGGCACGGGCGGCGCTGATCCCGAGCCGGTAGATCCGCTCCGCCTCGGCGTGCTCGCCCGCGTCGGAGGCCACCCACCCGGCGATCTGAGACAACTCACCGATGACCCGAAGCAGTTCGCTTCCCACCTCCTCGGTGTGGGTGCCCTCCCGGTAGAGCTTCACCGCCGCCCGCAGCTCCCGCAGGGCGGGGCCGATCAGGTCCTTGCCGTACACCACGTCGTCGGCCAGCCGCAGGCCGTGCACCCGCTGAGCCAAGTCGGCCACCTGCCCAGCTCCGATCCGACGGCCCGTACGGGCGCTCAGCAGGGACAGCGGGTCGCCCTCTGGCAGGAAGTCGGCCACGGTCAGCACACACGCGGCGCGGGCTCGGCCAGTGGGACGGTCTTGGCCGCCTCCATCAGCTCGCGCGGCACCTCCAGCACCAGGGCGAGGAAGGGCAGCCACTCGCGCGGGGACCGCATGCCGATCTCCCAGCGGGACACGTCGTTGCGCGTCGGAGGAACGCGCCCAGGAGCAGCCTCGGCCAGCGCCTCGGCCAGCCGCCGCTGACTCCAACCGCGCGCCAGGCGCAGCCGCCTGACCAGTTCCCCGACCGTCTCCCGCACCAAGCCAGCTTGGCAGACACGGAGGCAGACACGCTGGCTACTCCGCAAGGTTCGCGCCAAAGGGGACCCTGATCAACAGCCACAGCGGAGCCGACCACGGGCGGGCACGATGAACCAGAACAGCAGCCAAGCGGAACGCCTGCCTCATCGGAGTGCGGAGTCCGCAGGGGAGGGGCCTCGGTTGCTCCCTTGGACCACCCCGGACGGGAACCCCTGCTACCTGAGCACCGACGGCAGGGGCTACCTCTCGACCCTCGCCGACGACATCGAAACGGTGCAGATCGGCATGGGCGAGGAACTGTTGGAGTACGCCCGATGCGTCCTGGCACCTGGAACGCTCGCGCGGCCAGCCGTCGAATACCGCTGGCTGGCCTGTCGGCTGACCGAGGCCCTGTCGGATGCCCTCAGAATCGCGGACTCACGCGGGCAGCGCATCCCCGCCCCGCAGGAGGCGACCGAGGATGCCCGACCTGACAAGCACAACTGACGGCCAAGTCCGCGACACCACCACGGCGGTAGACCTTCGAGACCCGATGACGCGACAGAGGCAAAGGACCACACTGATGGGGACGACCACCCGCTACCGGTTCCGCGAGTACAACGTGACCACCGACCCGGACCCCTTGGCGCTGCCGACCTTCGAGGCGCTCTGCGTCACCGGCGAAGAACAGGACTGCGCTGCCGCGTCCGGCGAGCTGCACACCCCCGATGACCTGACGCGCTGGATCGCCGGACACTGCGCGCAGACCGGCCACCAGTCCTATCGGCAGACCACCCACACCATCGTCCGTGCCGAGCCCGGAGCGTGGCAGTAGGATCACGCGCGCAGCCGATGACAGCACAACTGGTCTACACCTCTGACGGCAGTAGCGACGGCAACAACCACGGACTTCGGCGCACATCCACGGACACCAACGGACCGTCAAACCACCGTTGACCTGCGAAAAGGCAGGTGGAGAGGGGTCGCGTAGCACACGTACTATGTGCTCGCAGGGGATACCCCGGTCCTTGTACACAATACGACTCCTCCAACTCCTGCAGGTGTCATATACCTGCGAACTGATTTGATTACCGGAGAGGAGTATGTCGGTCAGGCAAAGAATTGGAATCGGTATTTGAAGCGTCAGCGAGAGCATGCAAGGGACTACCCCAATAAGTCGTTCACCTTTGAAGTGCTCGGCAGGGCAAACCCGGGGCAAGATCTTGACGTCCTCGAAGAAAGCTGGATGCGTGCTGGCGGCGGGAAGAAGACAGTTCCCGGAAGCGCTCTCGAGAACGGTCGAGTGCAGATGAACGATGACCGCTACAAGGCTGCTGGAGGGACCGTATGCTAGGGAAATATGGGAATGGTGATGTGCTCGCCATTCCAGTAACCGACGAGAAGATTTCTTTTGCTCAGGTCGTCGAGAAGCTGCGCGGGAACGTCCTGCTGGCAGTGTTCTCTGAACTTTTGGATGTCGACGACTCCCATGACGTCGAGTCACTCGAGCTCGATGAGCCAATCTTCCTTTTGGAGACTATGGATCTTCGTATTAAGGATGGCATCTGGTTGGTTGTTGGGAATCGGGAGGTGTCTAAGAGGATTGCAATTCCTCAATACAAGGTTTGGGTTGATCCGCCTGGAGAGTATCGGATTCAGGATATGCATGGAAACTTGGGCGTCTCGATTCCTCCAGAACGCGCGAGTGAGATGAGGCTCCATGAATCATTCTCTCCCGCTGTCGTCGAAGCGGCGCTCCGTGGATTTCATGGACTTGGCCCATGGCGCCCTGCCTTTGATGAGCTGACGTTCTGATTCGCAGGTCGTGAATTTTGGCGGCTGGAGTTGTGTGAACTCGCTGCTACGTAGCCCTGCCACACGCGTCTGGCAGGGCTACAGCGGTGCTTGACGGCAGCGGTGACGGCAACGTCAGTGGACAACGACTGCGGCGGGTGGACCGTCGGGGTCGTCGCTGCCCGCGCCGAGCGCATGGCAGTCGAGTGTCGGAGGTCTGGAAGCAGACGCGGGAAGCACTGCAGGACTGAGGGCTTCGGGACACTGGAGGAACCGGCCTCGACCCCTTCCTACGCGTCGTCACCGACCACGCGTAGGCCAGTCGCACCTGACCCGCCCTGGCGAACTGCGCACCCAACCTCAGACCCACGGCATCACCAACAGCCACGGCGTACCGCTGAGAGCGGCATGCGTCCAAGCTTGCTGTGACGTAGTAATAGTCGGTGTCCTGGGTGTGGGGAAGACGCGGCTCACTGGTCAGTTGGGTGACCGAGCGCGGCCGGTCCGCCGTGGCAACGGCTCAGCAGAATCACTGGGCAGAAGAGCGTTGGGCCTCTCGGTTGCAGAATTGAAGACCCTGGGGAGCTACCTGATGCGTCGTCAATTATGTCAGCATCTGATCAGCATCAGTCCCTGAACTTTGCGGGAAAGTCTTTATGGACAGGGATCTGGCCGGGGTTCGGTCCAGTCCGCTTTGCGGGAAAACGCAGGTAGGAAGCTTCCTCGTCAGAGCGAAGAGATGTTCCTTGGAATCTTCGAGCCCGAGGCGTGCCAGTGTAGAGTGAAGAACGCCCTTGACCTGCATGACAGGCAGGGAGCCGACAAATCGGGAGTTTCTCCGTGTTTCGTACCATGTTCAAGTCCAAGATCCACCGTGCCCGGGTGACCGAGGCGAACCTGCACTACGTGGGCTCGGTGACGATCGATGCCGACCTCATGGAGGCGGCCGACCTCCTGCCGGGTGAGCTGGTCCACATCGTCGACATCGACAACGGCGCCCGGCTGGAGACGTACGTCATCGAGGGCGAGCGCGGCTCGGGCGTGATCGGCATCAACGGTGCCGCGGCGCATCTCGTGCACCCAGGTGACCTGGTCATCCTGATCAGCTACGCGCAGGTCGACGACGCCGAGGCGCGCGCCCTGAAACCGAAGATCGTGCACGTCGGCGAGGGCAACAAGATCGTCGCGCTGGGCGCGGACCCGTCCGAGCCGGTCCCCGGCAGCGCGACCGCACGCGGCCCGCACGCCGTGAGCGCCACCGCGTAGTCGAGCGGGCGGCACGGGTCCGTAAGTGGTGGCAGTCCGCGGGGGCCCTACGCATCACGCTACGTATCGGCTGTGTGACATAACCGGATTTCCTGGGATCGGCGCTCCGACTCCGGCTAGTGTGCCCGATCATGACCGAACGTCCGTTTGAGGCCCTGGGGTTGAGCGCCGATGCGGACCGGGCCTACCGGTTGCTGGTGGCCACGCGCGGTGTTGCGGCGGCCGGGCTGGCCCGGGACCTCGGGGTGCCGGTGACGCGGGCCGAGGCCGTCTGCGCGGAGCTCGGAGCGCGGGGGCTGGCCCGCTCCGGCGGTGACGGGCGCTGGTATCCGGCGCCACCGCGGGTCGGACTGCTCCCGCTCGTGGCCCGGACCCAGGAACAGCTGCGGCAGGGGCGGGAGTTACTGGACCGGCTGGCGGTGGAGTACCAGCGGGTGCACGAGGGGTACCGGTCCGAGGAGATCGTCCAGGTCGTCGAGGGGTACGGCGCAGCCGGGCTGTGGGCCGAGCAGCTGCGGCGCTCCGCGCGGACCGAGGTCGCCTCGTTCGTCCGTGGTCCCTTTCCCGCGGAAAGCGAGTGGCACGACCCGCTGGACGCGGCCGAGCGGCTCGACGAGGGCGTGCGCCACCGGGTGGTGCGCGACCGGACGGCGTTGGAGACGCCCGGCGCCCTGGGGGGTACGGGCCGGAAGCGGTCGGCCTGCGAGGAGGTCCGGGTGGCGACGAGCCTGCCGATGCGGCTGTGCATCGCCGACCGGTCACTGGCTCTGCTGCCGCTGGCTCCGGAGACCGAAGTACCCAGCCCCGCGATGCTGTTGGTCCGTCCCAGCGGTCTGCTGGACGCCCTCGTCGCGCTCTTCGAGTCGGTGTGGGCGTCCAGCACGCCCTTGCGGGAGCGGGGCTCCGGCGGGCGCAGCGCCGTCCAGTTACGGATCCTGGCGATGCTGGTGAACGGCAGTACCGACCAGGCGATGGCCCGCGCGCTCGGGGTCGCCGTCCGTACCGTGCAGCGCCATCTCGCGGTGATGGAGCGTGCGGCGGGGGTCGAGAACCGCGTCCAACTCGTCTGGCACGCGGCACGGCACGGCTGGCTCGACGAGCCGGGAGCGGGGAACGGCGCTGGGGCGGGCGGTACCGCCGGCGGGCAGGCGAACGGAGGCGCAGACGGAGCGGCGGCGTCCGATTGACAGGAACGTGACGCTGAAGGCCGGGTCAATGACTGTCAGGTATCCGACAACCTTGTCACGTTCCGCTGATACGGCTGAGGCGTAGGTATACGCAAGCGGTCCATTGGACCCGCCGTCGGCCGGTCGACCCCGTGCACCGGCCGGCTCCGGTCAGATTCCAGGAGTCCTGCTTTGCGTATACCCATACCGCGGCGGCCCGGAAGACGCAGAGGCGTGGCGTCGGTCATCGCCGCCGCCGCCTCTGCCGCCGTCGCCCTGCTCGGCCTCCAACTGCCCGCCGCCGCAACGGCGTCGGCCGCCACCTCCGCCCGGCCCGACGTCACGGCCCAGTGCGGCGCCGCCAAGCCCGGTCAGTTCAGCTGCTTCGCGCTGCGCCGCACCGATCTGCACGGCACCGTCGGGATCAACGCCGCGACCCCGAACGGCTTCGGCCCCGGTGACCTGCAGAGCGCGTACGCGCTCCCCGCCGACGGCGGAGCGGGCCAGACCGTGGCCATCGTCGACGCCTACGACAACCCCACCGCGGAGGCCGACCTCGCGGTCTACCGGGCGCAGTACGGACTCCCGGCCTGCACCACCGCCAACGGCTGCTTCAAGAAGGTCAGCCAGCGCGGCGGCACCGACTACCCGGCCCCCAACACCGGTTGGGCGGGTGAGATCTCGCTGGACGTCGACATGGTGTCCGCGGCCGCCCCCAACGCCCACATCCTGCTGGTCGAGGCCGACGACCCCAGCTTTGAGAACCTCGGCGCGGCGGTGGACCAGGCGGTCGCCCTCGGCGCCAAGTACGTCTCCAACTCGTACGGCACCGGCTACGACTCGACGCCCGGCAGCGGCGAGGACCCGTCGGAAACCACCGCGATGGACCCGTACTACAACCACCCGGGCGTGGCCATCGTGGCCTCCTCGGGCGACAGCGACTACGGCGTCAGCTACCCGGCGGCCTCCCAGTACGTGACCGCCGTCGGCGGAACCGCGCTGGCCAGGGACGCGGGCAGCGGGCGCGGCTGGACGGAGTCGGTCTGGCACAACTCCTACGGCGGCCCCGGTTCCGGGTGCTCGCTCTACGAGCCCAAGCCGGCCTTCCAGACGGACACGCCCTGCGGCAAGCGCGCGGTGGCGGACGTCTCCGCGGTCTCCGACCCGCTGACGGGTGTCGCGGTCTACCAGACCTACGGAGCCTCCGGCTGGTCGGTGTACGGCGGCACCAGCGCCGCCTCGCCGATCATCGCGGGCGTCTACGCCGCGGCCGGCACCCCCGGCGCCGGCACCTACCCGAACGCGTACCCGTACGCGAAGCCCGGTTCGCTCAACGACGTCACCACGGGCATCAACGGCACCTGCACGCCGGCCTACCTGTGCACCGCCGGAACCGGCTACGACGGCCCGACCGGCCTGGGCACCCCCAACGGCCTGGACGCCTTCCGCAGCGGACCGCACGGCGTGATCTCCGGTACGGTCACCGACCACGCCACCGGCGCGCCACTGGCCGGAGCGCAGGTCAAGGCAGGTGACCACAGCGCGGTCAGCGATGCCGCCGGCGGCTACAAGCTCGACATCCCGCCGGGCAGCTACGACGTGTCGGCGAGCGCCTACGGCTACGCCACGAAGACCGTCGCGTCGGTCGTCCTCACCGACGGCGGTACGGTCAGCCAGGCGTTCGCGCTGGACGCGGTGCCCCGCCAGACCGTCTCCGGCAAGGTCGCCGACGGATCCGGCCACGGCTGGCCGCTCTACGCGAAGATCACCGTGGACGGCGTTCCCGGCGGCCCGGTCTTCACCGACCCGGCCACCGGCGCCTACCACCTGACGCTCCCGCAGGGCGTCTCCTACACCCTGCACGTCACCGCGGCCTACACCGGCTACCAGTCGGTGGACAAGGTCGTCGCGGTCGGCACGGCCGACCAGACCGTGAACGTCGCCGTCCCCGTCGACGCGATCGCCGCGCAGGCTCCCGGCTACGCCGTCCACCTGAACGGCGCGACCGAGCCGTTCGACTCCACCACCTCCGCGCCCGCGGGCTGGAGCGTGACCAACGCCGACGGAACGACCGGCGGCTGGGGCTTCGACGACGCCGGCAAGCGCACCAACAAGACCGGTGGCACCGGTGGCTTCGCCATGATCGACAGTGACCATATCGGCAGCGGCAAGCACCAGGACAGCCAGCTGCTCTCCCCGTCGTTCGACCTGACCGGGAAGACCACCCCGGTGGTCGGCTTCGACACCGAGTACAAGGGCTACTCCAACTCGACCGCCGACGTGGATGTCAGCGCCGACGGCGGGACCACCTGGACCACGCTGTGGCACCAGACCACCACCTCGCTCCTGGGCCCCCAGCACGTGGACCTGCCGCTGACCGCCTACGCGGGCAAGAGCGACGTCCGGCTGCGCTTCCACTACTCCGGCACCTGGGCCTACTGGTGGGAGCTGGACAACGTCTTCGTCGGCCAGCGTTCCTACGACCCGGTCCCCGGCGGCCTCGTGGTGGGCAACGTGACGGACGCCAACACCCACACCGGCGTCAACGGTGCGACGGTCATCAGCGCCGACGCCCCGACGGAGAAGACCACGACCGCGGCGACACCGGACGACGCGGCCCTCGGTGACGGCTTCTACTGGGTGTTCTCGCATCTGACCGGCAACCACCCGTTCGGGGCCGCAGCCGCCGGCTACACCAAGGCGACCGCCACCGCGAACGTGCCGCCGGACGGCACCGTCCGTGCCGACCTCGCCCTCACGGCGGGCCGGCTCCAGGTCACTCCCGGCGCCATCAGCAAGACGGCCGCCTGGGGCGGCACCGCCACCCAGAAGGTGACGGTGAAAAACACCGGCACCGCTCCCGCCACCCTGAACGTCGGCGAGACCGCGGGCGACTTCGTCATCGCGAAGACCGGCGGCGCCCCGCTGAACCTGGTGAAGACCAGCACCTCCAAGCTGTCCCTCAAGTCGGACAAGGCGCCCCGGGTCACCCCCGCCGCGCAGGGTGCGGCCGGCACCGCCTGGCAGTCGGTCGCCGACCTGCCGGTGGCGACGGGCGACAACGCCGTGGGCGTGGCCAACGGCACCGTCTACTCGGGCTTCGGCTTCACCGGCGCCGCGGACACCAGTGACCTGTACGCCTATGACACGACCGCGGGGACCTGGACCAAGAAGGCCTCCGCGGCCGACACCCGTGAGGCACCCGCCCACGGGGTCATCGGCGGCAAGCTCTACATCGCGGGCGGCTGGGGAGCCTCCGGCGCTCCGGACGCCAAGCTGGAGATCTACGACACCGCGGCCAACACCTGGTCCACCGGGACGGCGGCTCCCAAGCCGTACGCCGGCTCGGGCAGCGCCGTCGTCAACGACAAGCTGTACGTCGTCGGCGGCTGCACCGCGACCGCCTGCGGCACCACCGATGTGTCCGTCTACAACGCGGCGTCCAACAGCTGGTCCGCCGCGGCCGCCTACCCGGAGGCCATCGCCTGGGAGGCGTGCGGCGCCATCAGCGGCAAACTGTACTGCTCCGGCGGGACCACCGACGCGGGCACCGTCAAGCACGGCTACGTCTACGACCCGGCCACGAACGCCTGGTCGCCGATCGCCGACCAGCCCACCGACCAGTGGGGCACGTCGTACACCTCCGCCAACGGCCTGCTGCTGATCGCCGGCGGCGCCATCAACAGCGGTGCAGCCATCACCAACCAGGCGTGGGCCTACAACCCGGCCGACAACACCTGGAGCGCACTGCCCAACGCCAACGCCTCGGTCTACCGCGGCGGCGCCGGACCCGGCTTCTACGCGGTCGGCGGCCTGGCGGGCCAGACGCCCGTCAAGACGGCCGAACTGCTGCCGGGGTACGACCAGTCGGACAGCGCCGACGTCAGCTGGCTGAGCGAGAGCACGGACAAGCTGACCGTGGCGGCCGGCGCGACGGTCACCTTCACCGTCACGCTCGACGCATCGGTTCCGGAGGTCACCCAGCCCGGCACGTTCCACGCCTCGCTGGCCCTGACCAGTGACACGCCCTACCGGCTGGACCCGATAGGCGTCACCTTCACCGTCAAGCCTCCGGCCACCTGGGGCAAGATCACCGGCACGGTGACCGGCGCCGGCACGCCGCTGGCGGGTGCGACCGTCCAGATCAACACCTGGGCGACGCACTACACCCTCAAGACGGGCACGGACGGTACGTACGCCCTGTGGCTCGACGTCCGCAACAACCCGCTCACCCTGATCATCGCCAAGGACGGCTACCAGCCGACCACGACTACCGTGAAGATCAAGAAGGGAGCGGTCACCACCAGTAACTTCAATCTCCTGAAGGATTGACGAAAGGTGAGCTGAACCGCTGAGATCCGTGGAGGGGGCCGGGCGAACCGGTCCCCTCCACGCGGGTGGCGGCAGCGCCACCCCAAGGGAAGGCCGTTTCATGAGCACCGCCTGGTCCGGACTGATCGACGACGCCGCGCTGTTCCCGCCCGGCGACGTACCGCTGCCGCGGGCGCTGCCCGCGCACCTCGGCTACCGGACGGCATGGTTCGCGGACGTCGTCGGCCCCTTCGTCTTCCCCGCCCCCCGGCTCGACGAGCTCGCGGCCGCCCTGGCGGCGCTCCCCGGCGACGACGTCATCGGCATCGGCCTGACGGTGCCCGGCGGCACCCAGGCCCTGCTGCCCGCGCTGGACCTACTGGCGAAGGTGTCCGGCGCCCGGCTGGCGGCGGTGGAGATCGCGCTGCCCGACGGCGCCGCGGTCGGCGAAGCGCTCGCCGTCCTGGACCGGGAGCTGCCCGAGGACGTCACCGCCCATGTGGAGGTACCGCGCGGCGCCCTCGGCCCGGAGGTGGCCGACGCCCTCGCGGCCGGCCGGCACCACGCCAAACTGCGCACCGGCGGCACCGCCGCCGCGGCGTTCCCCGGCGAGGACGAACTGGCCGGGGCGATCGTCACCTGCGCGCAGCGCGGACTCGCCTTCAAATGCACCGCGGGACTGCACCACGCCCTGCGGCACACCGACCCCGCGACCGGCTTCGAGCACCACGGGTTCCTCAACGTCCTGCTGGCCACCGCGGCGGCCCTGGACGGCGCCGACGGCGACGCGGTGGCGGCGCTGCTCGCCGAGCGGACGGCCGGAACCGTTCGGGACCGCGTCAGGGAGCTCGGCGACGAGGGTGTGGCGCGGGTGCGCTCCACCTTCACCTCCGTCGGCTCCTGCAGCGTCCACGAGCCCGTCGACGACCTGACCGCGCTGGGGCTGCTGACCGCCCCGGCCGGGCAGAGCTGAGCGACTACCCCGGCGGGGAGGACAGCAGCCGCCCGCCCTGCGGGGTGCGCAGGTACAGCACCTCGCGGCCCGAACGCGTGCTGCTGACGAGCCCCGCCCGGCGCAGAACGCCCAGGTGGTACGAGACCGTCGCGGGACTGAGGAAGCGCGTCGAGGCCAGCGCCGTGGTGGTCGCCGGCCGGTCGAGCGAGGCGAGCAGATCGGCGCGGGTCGGTCCCAGCAGCCGCGCCAGTTCGGCGCTGGGCGGCGCCTCGGCCACCGCCGGCGGCCGCGCCGGGTAGATCAGCGCCGGCGGCCGGCGGGGCACACCACGGACCGGGTCGATGGAGACACCGACCGCGTAGGCCACCAGGGACGGCACCAGCAGCACCATCGGCGCGGGCAGCGCCACCTCGAAGCGGCTGTCGACGCGGAGGGTTCCGCCGTCCCAGCGGATCGACGGGTGCAGCGAGCCGAAGAGCCGCTCGGCGCCGTAGCGGGCCAGGGTCAGGGCCCGCTGGTCGACCTCGGCCTCCAGGACCGCACGGGCCTGCGGCCAGTGGGCCGCGAAGCCGCTCTCCCAGTAGCGGCCCAGCTCGTCCGCGGCGCGCTCCGCCAGATACCGGCCGCCGCGCTCCAGCGCCTCGCGCACCACGTCCGGCAGCTCCCGTCCCGCCAGCCCGCTCTCCGGGCGGCCGACGCGCACCGCCTCCATTTCGGCGGCGACCCGCTCCGGCGGTGTGGTCCGCACCTGCTCCAGCTCGTCCGCGACATCGGGGGAGGGGACGCTCGGATACGGCGTCAGGAAGTCCGGCAGGTAACCGGACCGGTCCACCGCGAGCGCGGTCAACAGCGGCAGGTCCTCCCTGCGCAGCACCCGCCGGGCCCGGTACACCCAGGGATCCGCGCTCAGCGGTCCCCGCACCCCCCACGGCATCAGGGTGCCGGCCGCCTCGATCAGCGGTGAGACGGCGAACCGGGACCTGGCCAACCCGGTGGAGTCCACTGCCAGTCGGATCATGCTCTCCCCCGGGGCCCGGCCCCTTTTAGCGCCTGTCCGGCGGACGCGTCCAACCGTTTGAACCTCATCGAATCCTGGCACAAACGCTCGCGGTACGGCGGGGCACGTAGCAGCCTGTGCGGTGCGGGGGCGCACCTTGGACGGACGGGGGAGTCCGGGAGGCGCGCCCCCGTACAGCCGTGCCACCACAGGGGAACAACGGGGAATGGGGAACGTTCATGGTCGCAGTGCGGTTCCGCAGACAGGCAGTGACGGGGCTGGTGGCGCTGGCCGCCGCCGGTGCGCTGATGACGGGGGCGGCTCCCGCCCCCGCGGCCACCGGGGCACCGGCCGGCGCGCCCCAGCACCTGGGCCGGCTCACCGGGCAGGCACCCTGCCCGGGGCAGGAGAGCTTCACCTGCGCCACGCTCGCCGTCCCGCTCGACCACTCCGGGCGCACCCCCGGCACCCTGTCGCTCAGCGTGGCCATGACCGGCAACACCCGGGCACCGAAGGGCGATCTGATCTTCCTCGCGGGGGGACCGGGACAGCCGGGCGTGCCCTTCATGACCAGGCTCGCGGGCATCTTGGCGCCGGTACTCGGCCAGTACCGGATGGTCATGATCGACCAGCGGGGCACCGGCGCGGGCGCGCTCCAATGCCCCGAACTCCAGAAGGAGATGGGATCCTCCGACCTGACGCCGCCCACTCCCAAGGCCGTCACGGACTGCGCGGCCGCCATCGGCCCCGACCGGCGCTACTTCAGCACCGCCGACACCGTCGGCGACCTCGACCTGCTGCGGCGGGCGCTGGGCGCGCACAAGATCACCCTGGACGGCGTCTCCTACGGCACCTTCGTCGCCGAACGGTACGCGCTGGCGCACCCGGAGCGCGTCAACCGGCTGGTCCTGGACTCGGTGGTACCGCAACAGGGCGACAACCTGCCGGACCTGACCACGCTCACCGCCACCGCCCGGGTGCTGCGCACCGCCTGCGCGGCCACCGGGTGCACCACCGACCCGGTCCGCGACCTCGCCCAGGTGGTGAGGACCTACCACAACGGCCCCGCCGTCCTGGACATGCTCACCACCTACGAGTTCGTCGACCCCGACTACAAGGGCGTTCCCGAGGCGCTGCATCTGGCCGCGGCCGGCCAACCACAGACCCTGCAGGGGTACATCGACGGCACCCATGAAGGGTCCGCGGCCACCGCCGAGCAACTCAGCCAGGGTCTGCACGCCAGCACGCTGTGCGCCGACTACCGCTACCCGTGGGGCACGTCCGACACTCCGGTCGACGGCCGGGCCGCGGTGCTGGACCGGGTCGAGCGCAGGCTCACCCCGGCCCGGACCTGGCCCTTCGACGCGGCCACCGCCACCCGTAACGGCTTCATCCTCAGCTGCCTGGACTGGCCACGCGAACCCGTGCCGGCGGCCCCGCCCCGTCATCAGAGGTTGCCCCGGGTGCCGGTGCTGCTGCTCGGCGGCGACCGGGACGTGTCCACCCCGATGGAATGGCTCCGCGAGGAGGCGAAGATGGCCCCGCTCGGGCAGGTCGTGATCGTGCCCGGCGCGGCGCACTCCGTGCAGAGCCGGGCCACCAGCGACGCCGGACGCCAGGCGGTGTACGACTTCCTTCTGCGCGGCTGACAGCAGCCCGTGGAACGCGAGGCCCCCGCCGGTCCCTCCCCGGGCACCGGCAGGGGCCTCGTCGCTCGTGTCCGTATTACAGCCCGTCACGAGCCCCGCTCAAGACCGGGCATTGAAGATGGGACCAGGCCAACGACCAGCCCGACCCACCAGGTTGCGCCGCCTGCTGGGTCGGGCCCTTCACCCGCTGTCGGGGCGGGGGAGGGTGTGACAGCGTCGGCCCCGGGATCCGCGGCCAGCTCCGGGTCCCGGGGCCGACGTCTACACGCGCGGACCCTGCGCTCCGGCACCGGTGGGGTCCTTCGATTTCGCGCATCTCTCCATCGAACCGATCTACTGCGAGGCCGCGACGGCCTGCTCGTAGAGGGAACCGATCACGCTGTCGAAGGCCGGGCTGTACGAGACGTCCGGAGTGTCGCCGCCCTCCTCGTAGCCGCCGATGACACCGATGACCGTCCCGGTACCGGTGTCCGGGTCCAGGCCGGTGACCCAGGGGCTGCCGCTGGTTCCGCCGCTGTAGTCGGTGCAGGCGATCCGCAGTTGGTCGGGGGTGTACGCCGTGGCGTCGTTGTAGCAGGTGAGGGGTGCGTCGGCGGTGGAGGGATAGCCGGTGAGGCGCACCGTGGTCGCTGTCGTCCCGTCGTTGTCGCCGCTCCCGCTGGTGCCGATCGTGTAGCCGCCGACCACGTCCTGGATCTCACGGCCGTTCACACGCGCCACCTCGGCGAACGCCACGTCCAGGTCCTGGTCCGCGCCGCTCGTCCACCCCGGGGCGAGCGTCACGCTCTCCAGCGGCCAGACACCGTACGGCGCTTCGCCGTCGTGGTAACCCGGTACGAAGACCGTGTCGCCGGTACCCCCGGACAGGCAGTGCGCCGCGGTCACGACGACGTTCTTGCCGGCGCTCTGCACCACGCTCGCCGTGCAGTAGTGGCCGCCGGACAGCCCGCCGTCGAAGAGCGCGCCGACCTGCTTGATGCTCGCCGTCGCGTGCACGGTGTTCGACACCCCGGGAAGCCCGGCGAACACGGCGGGCCCGCTCACCGCTTCGGAGGCCGCGACAGGCGACTCGCCCGTCGCGATGACCACTCCGGTCCCCGCGACGGTGACGGTCAGCCAGGCCACGACCAGGACACCGCTCCTGCCCAGCCGGCGGGACAGGGCGCGGACGGTTCCACCACACATGGGCTGCGGACGCTTTTTCATACGGCGGGCCCTCTCTCGTCGCCCCGGTTGACCTGATCATCTCGGGCCGGCGTGAGAGTCCTGTGAGAGCGCTGTGTGAGCGTTCTGAGAAGAGCCGCCGGCACGGCGGGGTGGCGATGTCGGATGCTCTGCTTGCACGGACGACTCCTTGAACAGATGAGCGATGCCTTACATCTGTACTTGGGTCGGGCGCCCAAACCCGTTACACGCCTCCGGGCGGTGCGAACCAGGCCCGCTCAGACCGCTTCCGGCGGCCCCCCGAGCAGCCGCGGAGCAGGGGCGCCCTGTGCGGCACCGGGATGGTCCGCCAGTTCGCGGGCCCAGCCGACGAGACCCGCGATGTTGATCCCGTACGGCGCGGCGTCCCGGTAGGGGTCGATGCCGTCGGCCCCCCTGCGCAACAGGCTCGCCGCGCCCGACGCGTTGCCACGTAGCGCGTGGGTGAGTCCCACGGCGAGCTGGGCCAGGGCGCGCCACAGCGCGCGCTGCGGCTCGTCGGCGGCCTTCCACGCGTCCTCCAGCACCTCATGGGCGTGGAACGGCAACCCGGCGTCGAGGAGGCGCTGGGCCTCGGTCAGCGACTGCCCGGGGGAGCGCACCACCCCCTCGGGCTGCCGCTCCACGCCTGGCGCCCCGTACGGCAGCGGGCGGCCGAGTCCGTCGCGCGGCCGGGCGTTGCGGGCCCGCCCGGCCGGGTCGCGGTCGCGGTCGTCGGGCAGGGCACTGTCGTGCTGCGGGGTCTCGTCCATCGTGCGATTGTTCATCAGTTCCCGGCCGGGCGGCGCGAGGGACGGGTCCGGACATCTGGGACGGATGTCGGCCCGGAGGCCTCCATCGGTCCCGGACTTTGCGAGGATCGCTGCCCATGAGGCCCGTCACAGTGCCCGAAACGCGAACCGGCCACGGCCGCCACCGTGCCCGGCACCGGTCCCGGCGTCGCGCTTCCGGCCGGACGGCCGCCCTGGCCGGGGTGACGACGGTGCTGTCGCTGGCCACCGCCGCGGCCTGGTTCGGGATCGGTTCCATCGACCCGGTCATCGGGTCGCGGTCGCAGGACCGGGCGGCCTCGGTCCCCGCCGCCATCAGGGCCGACTCCCGCCCCCCGGCGACGGACGCCGCGCAGGACAACGCGCCGGCCGGCCGGGAGACCGAACGGATACCCGGCCTGGGCCCGGCCGCCCTGGCGGCTATCCCCGCCGCCTCCCGCCAGGTGCTGCTGGCCTCCGGCCGGGCGAAGGACTCCTCCGACTCCACGGTCACCCTGTGGACCCGCGCCGCCGACGGCCGGTGGCGGGCGGGCGTCGTCTGGCCCGCGCACAACGCCCTGCGCGGCTGGATCGGCACGCACTACGAGGGCGATCTGCACAGCCCCATCGGGGTCTTCACCCTCAGCGACGCCGGCGGATTCAAGGCCGACCCGGGCAGCAGATTGCCGTACCACCGCTCCCAGGGCTTCACCGCGGGCGGCACTGGATTCCGCGGCGAGGCGCTGGGCGGGTCCTTCGACTACGTCATCGCCATCGACTACAACCGGGTGCCGGGTGCGTCACCGCTGGACAGCAGGCAGCCGATGGGCAAGCGCCGCGGCGGCGGCATCTGGATCCACGTCGACCACGGAGGCCCGACGCACGGCTGCGTCAGCCTGTCCGCAGCACACATGGTCGACCTGCTGCGGGCGCTCGATCCGCGGAACCACCCGGTGATCGCCATGGGCGACGAGGCCTCACTGGCGCACTGACGGCCGACCCCGCCGGGAGGCGGACATCGTGAGATTGGTGCCGGCACCGGGGAACTTCACGGGCCTGGAACACGTCTGAACGGTGGGGAGTTGGAGCATGAAGAGGTGGTGCGGCGGCCCGGTGGTCCGGAGCCGGGATGATGGCCGACATACCGTGCCGGGCACGGGCATGCCGGAGTTCGAGCCGGCCCTGAGGTCCCTTGGGCTCAGGGCGGCGAGCGGAGAGAATCCTGGCCGCGACCTTGCTGGGGCGCGGCCAGGAAGCTCAGAGCTTCGTAACCTTCGAGTACGGCTTGATGATCCGTACCTGGCGGGATCCGAAGTCGGCAAGCACGGCGACCTCGTCCTCGACACCGATGATTCGGCCGAGTCCATAGACGTCGTGCGTTACCCGGTCACCCACCTCGAAGTTCTCGACGGGAGGGGCGACCGGAATCCGGAAGGGGCTGGCGGGCAGGTGGCGGCGGGTCACGGCTGATTTCGTCATTACCCCCAGTATGGCCCCTCGCAGGCCCCTGCGGTCCTCTCAGCCGGTTCGCTTTCTTCCGGGCAGCTGTCGTGGAGTACCGCCCGGTAGGCGGCTCGTGGTGCCCGGCGGGGTCATCTGCTCAGTTCATCGCGGCAGCGGTCACCGAGCGTCGATCACCGGTGACGCCTCTCGGCGCCGCCGTCGGATCCACTGATTTTCAGCCGGGTGACATCTGTCCACCACCGGAACACTCCTGTACAGCGCCCCTGCGGCTACTTTCGGTGCCGCGATGTCACCTTCGGTGACAAGCCGCTCGGGCCGGCCTAGACGAGTCGCTGAAGATATCCGTTGGCCACCAGCCACATGACGTTGAGAGCGGTGGGAGAGCCGGGTACGAGGGCCGCGTCCAGCTGGTACTGGAGGCCGTAACCGGGCTGCGCGAACCAGGGGGCGATCGGTCCCGCGTCCACCGTGAAGGGCTTCAGGACGCGGTAGTCGTGGTAATTGCAACCGGCGGCAGGAGTGCCGTCGAGACTCTGCGGCGGGATGGAGCGGTTGGCGTACGGCAGGCCCTCGGGGGCCAGGAAGGAGCCGTATTCGCTGCCGAACCGGTCGATGTCCTGGCCGGGGAGCAGGGTCTGGTGCCACTCGACGGGCCGGCCGTCAGGGCCGATGACGTAGCCGTTGCTGGGCGGGTAGATCCAACTGGTGCCGGTGTTGTACGTCGACAGGAACGCCTGTTCGGACAGGCCGCCCGTGCGGTGGTAGAAGATCAGCTCGTTCCCCACCGCTCCCCGGGTCGGCAGCTCCTCCGGGCCGAGCCGCCGGTCCCCTTCGAAGAAGGACGCCGAGCACTCGGTCCGTGCGGTGCCGGCGTTGGCGGGCGCGGTGGTGGCCGCGGCGGCGCCGGCGGTGGAGAGCAGTAAGGCTCCCGCCACCAGTGAAACGAACAGCTGACGCAGCCTCATACAGCCTCCTGGTCAATCGGGTTGGTCGCGAGTTGCAACCGGAGGATCACAGCAGACGCAGTGGGGAGCGGGCAATGGTGCCCAAGCGTTCGAACGGCGGCGAGGGGGCCGGGATCGGAGGCGTAGGGGTTCGAAATGCTGCCGAGCTATTTGTGGGCCGCTGGGGGCACCCCCGGCCGAAGGCTGGGGGACCGTGAATGGTCGATTTCGAACTCCTGCGCCGGAGAGCCCGGCCCCCGTACCCAGGACACACCCGGCTACCCCGAAAGCACCCGCGCCCGACACTCGGCCGGCGTGCCCCACGCCGTGCGCAGCGCGGTCGCCTTGCCGATCCACAACGAAAGGTCGTACTCGGCGGTGTAGCCGATCGCCCCGTGCAGCTGGAGCGCGGTGCGGGCCGCCGCATAGGCGGCTTCGCCGCAGGCGACCTTCGCGGCGGCGATGTCGCGGCCCGCGCCCGACGAGCCGGAGGCCAGCGCCACCGCGGCGCCGTAAAGGAGCGGCCGGGCGAACTCCAGACCGATGAGAGCGTCGGCGAGCCGGTGCTTGACCGCCTGGAAGCCGCCGATGACCGTGCCGAACTGGGCGCGCTGCTTGGCGTACGCGACCGTCCGTTCCACCAGGGCGAGGCCGGTGCCCAGGGCCTGGGCGGCGGTCGCGAAGGCTGCCCAGTCGGCCGCGTCCCGCCCAGCCTCCCGTACGGCCGGGCCGGAGACGAGCGGTTCGCCCCCCATGGGGCGGGCGAGCCGGCGGGCGGGGTCGAGGGAGGCGCGGACCGGGCCGTGGTCGGCCGCGAGCGCCAGGCCGTCCGCCACGAGGTGGAAGACGGCGTCGGCGGCATCCGCGTCCAGGGCGTACGAGTCGGTCGGCGCCAGCGTGACGAGTACCTCGCCGGAGGCGATCCGCGGGAGCCACTCCTTTGCCGGGCCGCGGTCGCCAAGGCCCCGCAGCAGGGCGCAGACGGCGACCGTCTCGGCCAGCGGGCCCGGTACCGCGTGCCGGCCCAGTTCCACGAAAGCTGCGGCGAGTTCGACGGGGAGCGGGCCGAGCCCGTCGTACTCCTCGGACACGGCGAGGGCGAAGACCCCGGTCCTGGCGAGACGTTCCCACAGGGCGCGGCCCGGACCGTGGTCGCCCGCGGACCAGGCGCGGACGACGGCCGGAGTGTCCGCCGCGGCCAGCAGCTGGTCCAACGTGCGAACGAATTCGGCCTGTTCGGCGTCGAGGAGGAACCGCATCACCGGCGTCCCTTCGGGAGGCCGAGCAGTCGCTCGGCGATGATGTCGCGCTGGATCTCGTTGGTGCCCGCGTAGATCGGTCCGGCGAGGGAGAAGACGTATCCCTCCGCCCAGCCGTCGTCCCCGTCGGCGAGTTCTCCGTCGGAGCCGAGCAGGTCGAGGGCGGTTTCGTGCAGCCGGATGTCCAGTTCCGACCAGAAGACCTTGTTGAGGCTGGACTCGGCGCCGATGTCGCCGCCCTCCGCGAGCCGGGAGGCGTTGGCGAAGGTGAAGAGCTGGTAGGCGCGGGCGCCGATCACCGCGTCGGCGACCCGGTCGCGCAGCGCCGTGTCGTGCAGGTCCGCCCGCTCGCGCCACAGCGCGGTCAGCCGGTCGGCGGCGGCCAGGAAGCGGCCGGGGCTGCGCAGGGTGAGGCCGCGTTCGTTGCCCGCGGTGCTCATCGCCACCCGCCAGCCCTGGCCGGGGGCGCCGATGACGTCCTCGTCGGGTACGAAGACGTCGTCGAGGAAGAGCTCGGCGAAGGCCGGCTTGCCGTCGAGCCGCCCGATGGGCCGTACTGTCACGCCCGGCGCGTCCAGGGCGAACATCAGGTACGTGAGGCCGCGGTGCGGGCGGTCCGCCGCCGGGTCGCTGCGGAAGAGGCCGAACGCGCGGTCGGCGAAGGCGGCGCGGGACGACCAGGTCTTCTGGCCGTTCAGCAGCCAGCCGCCGTCGACGCGGGTGGCGGTGGAGCGCAGCGAGGCCAGATCGCTGCCCGCTTCCGGTTCCGACCAGGCCTGCGCCCAGATGGTTCGGCCGCTCGCCATGTCGGGCAGGACGCGGGCGCGCTGCTCGTCGGTGCCGTGTTCGAAGAGGGTCGGGGCGAGCAGGTTGATGCCGTTCTGGCTCACGCGGCCGGGGGCGTTGGCGGCGTAGTACTCCTCCTCGAACACCAGCCAGCGCAGGATCGAGGCGCCCCGGCCGCCGTACTCCTCCGGCCAGGACACCACCGACCAGCGGCCGGCGGACAGCTCGCGCTCCCAGGCGCGGTGCGCCGCGAAGCCCTCGGCGGTCTCCAGCGAGGGCAGGGGGGTTGCGGGAACGTGCGTGTTGAGCCAGGCGCGGGCCTCGGCCCGGAACGCGTCCTCCCCGGGCGTGAAGTCGAGGTCCATCGGATTCCGTCCTCCCCTGACGAGCTTCCCTAACAAGTGTTTGGTAGATTAACGTACGCCCCGTCAGCCGTCGAGGAGGAGTTCCGCGTATGACCGCGAACCTGCGCACCCCGCCCCCGTACCCGCAGGGGCACAACCTCCTGGTCGGACGTACCGCCGTCGTCACCGCCGCGGCGGGCGCCGGCATCGGAGGTGCCACCGCGCGCCGGCTGCTGGAGGAGGGCGCGAGCATCGTCATCGGCGACGCGCACCCCCGCCGGATCAAGGAGTCCGCCGAGGCGCTGGCAGCGGAGTTCGGCGCGGACCGGGTGGCGGGCGTGGCCTGCGACGTCACCAGCGAGGACGACGTCACCGCGCTGTTCGACCTCGCCGAAGAGCGGCACGGACGGCTCGACATCCTCGTCAACAACGCGGGCCTCGGCGGGACCACCGAGCTCGTCGACATGACGGACGAGCAGTGGTCGAAGGTCCTCGACGTCACACTCGGCGGCACGTTCCGCTGCACCCGTGCCGCACTGCGCCGGATGCGGCGGGCCGGCAGCGGTGGCGTCATCGTCAACAACGCCTCGGTGGTGGGCTGGCGCGCCCAGGCCGGGCAGGCGCACTACGCCGCCGCCAAGGCGGGCGTCATGGCGCTCACCCGCTGCGCCGCCGTCGAGGCCGCCGCGTACGGGGTCCGGATCAACGCGGTCTCGCCCAGCCTGGCCATGCACCCGCACCTGGCGAAGGTCACCACCCCCGAACTGCTCGCCGAACTGACCGAGCGGGAGGCCTACGGGCGGTACGCCGAGCCGTGGGAGATCGCCAACGTGATCGTCTTCCTGGCCAGCGGCTACTCCTCGTACCTGACCGGCGAGACCGTGTCGGCCAGCAGCCAGCACGCGTGAGGCGAGAATGACCCGGTGCCGAAAAGCAGCAAGAGCAGCAAGAAGACGACGATGAGCCCCGCCCCCGAGCGCCGCGGCGAACTCCTGGCGACCGCGGCCGAGGTGTTCGCCTCGCAGGGCTACAACGCGACGACCGTCCGGCGGATCGCGGACGAGGCGGGAATGCTCGCGGGGAGCCTCTACTACCACTTCGACTCCAAGGAATCGATGGTCGACGAGATCCTCTCGACCTTCCTCAACGAGCTGTGGGCCGGGTACGACGAGGTGCTGGCTGCCGGCCTCGGCCCGCGGGAGACCATCGAGGCCCTGGTCACGCAGTCCTTCAAGGAGATCGACCGGCACCGCGCGGCGGTGGCGATCTACCAGAAGGAGGCCCGGCACCTGGCCGCCCAACCGCGCTTCGGCTACCTCGCCGACTCGCAGGTGAAGTTCGAACGGGCCTGGCTGGGGACACTGGAGCGCGGGGTGGCCGCCGGAGTCTTCCGCGCCGACCTCGACATCCGGCTCACCTACCGGTTCGTCCGCGACACCGTATGGGTCGCGGCCTCCTGGTACCGGCCGGGCGGACAACACAGCCCGGAGGAGATCGCCCGGCAGTACCTGTCGATGGTGCTGGACGGCGTGGCCGTCCGGAGCTGACATGGATAAAGCGACATTCCCGAAGGACGCCGAGAAGTACACCGAGGAGTAGTCATGGCCGAGGCCTACATCGTCGAAGCGGTCCGCACCCCGATAGGCAGGCGCAAGGGCGGACTGTCCGCCGTGCACCCCGCCGACCTCGGCGCGCATGTCCTCAAGGCGCTCATGGAACGTTCGGGAGCCGACCCGGCGGCCGTCGAGGACGTGGTGTTCGGCTGCCTGGACACCGTCGGCCCGCAGGCCGGCGACATCGCCAGGACGGCCTGGCTGGCGGCGGGACTCCCCGAGGAGGTGCCCGGGGTGACCGTGGACCGGCAGTGCGGCTCCTCCCAGCAGGCCGTGCACTTCGCCGCCCAGGCGGTGCTCTCCGGCACCAGCGACCTGGTGGTGGCGGGCGGTACGCAGAACATGTCGATGATCCCCATCGCCTTCGCCAGCCGGCAGGCCGCCGACCCGCTCGGCCTCACCGAGGGCCCGTTCGCGGGCTCGGAGGGCTGGCGGGCCCGCTACGGCGACCAGCCCGTCAACCAGTTCCACGGCGCCGAACTGATCGCCGACAAGTGGGGCATCACCCGCGAGGCGATGGAGGGGCTCGCGCTGCGCTCCCACCAGCGGGCGCTGCGCGCCATCGACGAGGGACGGTTCGACCGCGAGATTGTCGCGTACGGCGCTGTGACCACCGACGAGGGACCGCGCCGGGACACCAGCCTGGAGAAGATGGCAGCCCTCAAACCGGTGGTGGAGGGCGGCAGGATCACCGCCGCCGTCTCCTCGCAGGTCTCCGACGGGGCCTCGGCGATGCTGATCGCCTCCGAGCGCGCGGTTGCCGAGCACGGTCTGACCCCCCGCGCCCGGATCCACCACCTGTCCTGCCGCGGCGAGGACCCGATCCGGATGTTGTCCGCACCGATCCCCGCGACGGCGTACGCGCTGAAGAAGACCGGGCTGTCCATGGACGACATCGACCTGGTCGAGATCAACGAGGCGTTCGCCCCCGTCGTGCTCGCCTGGCTCAAGGAGACCGGCACCGACCCCGGAAAGGTCAACGTGAACGGCGGCGCCATCGCGCTGGGTCACCCGCTCGGGGCCACCGGCACCAAGCTGATGACGACGCTGCTGCACGAGCTGGAGCGCACCGGCGGCCGGTACGGCCTGCAGACCATGTGCGAGGGCGGCGGCCAGGCCAACGTCACCATCATTGAGCGGTTGTAGGGCCGGTCCTGGAACGGCGGGGCAATTCGTTCGACGGCTCCCACCCCCGGTGGCAGGCTTTCCGGTATGACGTCGACTCCCGCCGCGACGCGTGACCTGCGCACGCTTCCCAAGGCCCATCTGCACGTCCACCTGGAGAGCACCGTGCGGTGGCCGACCCTGGCGGAGATCGGCGCCGCGAACGGAGTGGAGATCCCCGCGCATCTGGTGGACGGCGGTCATGCCTTCGAGAGCTTCGCCGACTTCTTCGCGCAGAACGACCTGGTCCGCTCGTGCCTGTGCCGGCCGGAGGACTTCCGCCGGATCGCCTACGAGTTCTGCGAGGACGAGGCGGCCAACGGCACCCGGTACGCGGAGGTGTCCTTCACCGCCGCCGGCCATGGAGAGCGGCTCGGCGATCTCGACATGCCGCTGGTGAGCGTGTTGGAGGGGCTGGCCGCGGGCCGGGACGCGTTCGGCATCGAGTGCCGGGTGCTGCTGGACCACTCCCGCCGCCGGTCGGTGGAGCGCGCCTGGCGCACCCTGGAGCTCGCCGAGCGCCACGCCGAGGGCGGCGTGGTGGGCATCGGGGTCGCGGGGGACGAGGCGCACCCCGTCGAACCGTTCGCGGAGGTGTTCGTCGCCGCCCGCAAGGCCGGGCTGCACATCGTGCACCACGCGGGAGAGGCCTGTGGGCCGGAGAGCATCCGCGCGGCCCTGGACATCGGGGGAGCGGAGCGGATCGGACACGGCATCCGGATCCTGGACGACGGGGCACTCGTCGCCGAGGTGCGGGAGCGGCGGATCCCGCTGGAGGTGTGCCCGTCGTCGAACGTCGCCCTCGGCTTCGCCGCGTCCCTGCGTGCGCACCCGCTGGAGCGGATGCGCGCGGCCGGGCTGTTCGTCACGCTCAGCACCGACATCCCGTCGATGATCAACGTGTCACTGGCGCGCGAGTACGAGCTCGTCCGTGACGCCTTCGGCTACGACGACGAGGTGCTGGCCGAACTGGCCCGCGCCGGAGTGGACGCCTCGTTCGCTCCGGACGGAACCAAGGCGCGGCTGCGGGCGGGGATCGACGACTGGCTCACCGCCGGCGCCTGACGATCGGTCCGGGTGCGCCTCTAGTGCTCTGGCCGGAAAGGTTCACCGGTTCGCGACGCCCGGCACGGCACCTCGCTGCGTTGTCGGAGTCGTCCGAGTACGCCCGGTACGAGGACGATCCTCCGCCTTGCGATGCACCGCGCCGGCCGCCGCGAACCAGGCAAACCTTTCCGGCCAGAGCACTAGCGGAGCGGCTCCCTGGGCAGCGTGCCGAGCGCTGCCCAGGCCTCCGCCATGATCCGGCCGACGAGCTCGGCGCACGACGGCAGGTCCTCGATCAGGCCCGCGACCTGGCCGGAGGCCATCACCCCGAGGTCGGTGCGGCCCTCGACCATCGACGCCTTGAGCATCATCGGGGTGTTGGCGGCCAGCAGCACCTGGCTCCAGGTCAGCTCCTTGCCGCGCTTCATCGCGAGACCGTCGCGGACCATCTGCCGCCAGCCGAGCCCGGAATCGTGCTTGAGCCCGGCCGCGTGCCGCAGGGCGCGCAGCAGGGCGGCGGGCCGCCCCGAGCGCTCCAGGGTGTCGACCAGTTCCGAACGGAGCATCCGGTGCGGCAGGCCGTCGACCTTCGTGGTGACGGTGACGTCCTTGACCGACGCCGCCAGATAGCGGGCCTTGACCGCGTCCGGGACCGTGCTGTCGGACGTCAGCAGGAAGCGGGTGCCCATCGCGATCCCCGCCGCCCCGTACGCCAGCGCGGCGACGAGCCCGCGGCCGTCGAAGAAGCCGCCGGCCGCGACGACGGGAATGCCGACGGCGTCCACGACCTGCGGGAGCAGCACCGTCGTCGCGACGTTCCCGGTATGCCCGCCGCCCTCGCCGCCCTGCACCAGGACGGCGTCGGCGCCCCACGCCTCGACCTTCTCGGCATGGCGGCGGGCGCCGATGGACGGGATGACGACCACGCCCGCGTCCTTGAGGCGGGCGATCAGGTCCCGGGACGGCGCGAGGGCGAAGGACGCGACCCGCACGCCCTCGTCGATGAGGATCCCGACCCGCTCGCCGGCGTCGCCCGCGTCCGCCCGCAGATTGACGCCGAACGGTGCGTCGGTCCGCGACCTGACCTCCCGCACGGCGGAACGGAGTTGCTCCGTCGTCATGGTGGCGGAGGCGAGGATGCCCAGCGCCCCGGCGTTCGCGGTGGCCGACACCAGCCGGGGGCCGGCCACCCAGCCCATACCGGTCTGCACGATCGGGTACCGCACACCGACCAGCTCGGTCAGCGGGGTCTCGAACGATGCCGGGGTCTCGGACGACGCGGGGGTCTCGTCGGGCGGCCCGCTCATGCCCGTACCTCGCGGTCACGCAGGCCCCGGGGGTCGATCACCTCGCGGATCAGCCGCAGTTCGACGTCCGTCGGTTCGCGGGTGAACGGGACATCGCGGGGGATCACGAGCGGGAAGCCCGTGGCGTCCTGTACCTGCTCGGCGGTCACCCCCGGGTGCAGGGAGCGGATCCGCATCGACCGGTCCGGGGTGTCGAAGTCGAAGACGGCGAGGTCCGAGATGACACGGCGGATCTCGTGGAACCGGGTCGCGGTCTTCCCGGCCGCCGCCACGCGGTCGTAGCCGACCCCGCTGACCATGTCGACGCGCGCCACGAAGACCCGGGCCGAATGCCTCGGAACCCAGTAACTGGTGGGGTTGTTCAGGGTGTTGACGGGTGCGCCCCGGGATCCCAGCAGCTGGCGCTTGGGCTGTTCCCAGTCGCCGATGCAGGAGATGTTCTGATTGCCGAACCGGTCCACCTGGCTGGCGCCCATCATCACATGCCGCTTGCCGC
The DNA here is from genome assembly GCF_056432645.1 of Streptomyces sp. NPDC045021. Lineage (NCBI taxonomy): Bacteria > Bacillati > Actinomycetota > Actinomycetes > Kitasatosporales > Streptomycetaceae > Streptomyces > Streptomyces sp. NPDC045021. Next base: position 704,956 of record NZ_JBWKIQ010000001.1, on the reverse strand, counting down.
CGGTGACCATCGCCAGGTGCTGGCGGTACGGCAGCCACCCCTCGACCAGCTCCGACGCGCCCCCGATCGCCGGTACATCGCCGATCAGCATCGCCTCGCCGTCGGTGAGCAGCAGATCGGGCGAGAAGGTGAGCTTCGCCAGCCGGGCGCCGATCGCCGGTACGGTGCCCATCGGGCTGGCGAGGATCTCGCCGTCGCCGCGCCAGGCCTCCGCACACGCCAGCACGCAGTACTCGGCCCGGGTCACGCCTACGGTGTCCTGCGAGTCCTTCGCGGTGGTCATGAGCCCTCCTTCGCGAACGCCGCCACAGCGGCCTGGTACGTGTCCTCGTCGCCGGACAGGAAGCGTGCCGTGAACTCCCGCCATGCCGCGGGGTCGGCGGCGGCCTTGGCGTACGCGCTCTGGAAGGCCTCGTCACGGTCGTAGTCCGGGGCGCAGGAGGTGAAGTGCGCGCCGTTCGGGGTCTCGACGACCCCGGTGACCGCATGCCGCTTGACCAGCAACGTCTGCGGCGGGCCCGCCGTCACCAGCTCCGCGCTGGCGACGATGCGCTCACAGCTGACGTACGCGGTGTCGGCCGCCTCGCAGAACAGGTCGTCGAAGTACGGGTCGGGGCCCAGGTACTGGCCGTTGCCGAACGCGTCGGCCCGGTTCAGATGCACGAGCGCGGCGTCGAGCCGGAGGGCGGGCACGGCCACCAGCTCCTCGCCGTCCTCGTACGGGGAGACGATCGTCCGCAGGCCGGGGTTGACCCGCATGAGGTCCGAGCCGAGCCCGGCCCGGATCGGCATGAAGGGCAGCCGGTGCACGGCCGCGGTCAGCCCCCACATGAACATCGCCTCGTCGAGCTCCGTCATCTCGAAGGCGGCGCTCTCGCGGGCGGCCCGGAAGTGCGGTTCCAGCGGGATCGAGTCGAGGGTGGTGAAGGCGGCGACCAGTTTGCGGATCTTGCCGGCGGCGGCCAGCAGTCCGACGTCGGGGCCGCCGTAGGAGACCACGGTCAGGTCCGTGATGTCCGAGCGCAGCAGTGCCCGGATCAGTGCCATGGGCTTGCGGCGGGATCCCCAGCCGCCGATGCCGAGGATCATCCCGCTCTCCAGCCGGCCGACGACCTGCTCGGCGGTCATGGTCTTGTCCGTACTCACCGCTCCTCCTTCACCGGTTGCCCGGGGGTGGTGGTCTTCGCCGATTTCGTCGACACGAACGCGTCCCGATGCCGGTCGGCGAGCCCGCTGAGGTTGGCCTCGAAGGTGAAGCCCTGCTCGAAGCGGTAGCTGCGCCGGACGTCCACCGGGTCGATGCCGTTGATCGCGGCCTTGGCCAGCCGCAGCAACTCGCCGTCCTTGGCCGCCATTTCGCGGGCCAGCGCGAGCGCGGCGTCCAGTACCTTCTCGCGCGGCACGACCTCCCACACCGAGCCGTGCCGGTGCAGCTCCTGTGCGGTGGCGGTGCGGGAGGTGAAGTACAGGGCCCGCATGAGGTGTTGGGGGACGAGCCGGGACAGGTGGGTGGCGGCCCCGAGCGCGCCGCGGTCCAGCTCCGGCAGTCCGAACGTCGCGTCGTCGCTGGCCACGATGGCGTCGGCGTTGCCGACCAGGCCGATGCCGCCGCCCAGGCAGAAGCCGTGCACGGCCGCGATGACCGGAACTTCGCAGTCGTAGACGGCGCCGAACGCCTCGGCGCAGCCGCGGTTGGCGCCGATCAGTGCCTGGTGTCCGGGCGTGCGCTGCATCTCCTTGATGTCGACGCCCGCGTTGAAGCCGCGGCCCGCAGCGGTGAGCACGACGCAGCGGACGGAAGGATCGGCGCCGGCCGCGCGCAGTGCGTGGGCCAGGTCGAACCACCCTTGTACGGGGAGGGCGTTGACGGGTGGGAAGTCGACGGTGATGACGGCGATTCCGTCTTGCGGGGTCGAGGTGGAGACACCCATGATGAGGATCAGCTACCTTTCCACCAAACATTTGTTAGGTAGAAGGTAGCAGTGGTTCGAGCGCTGCGGGAGGTGCCAGTTGACGGTCACCGTCGATCTGTCCGGACGCGTCGCCGTCGTCACCGGCGGCACGAGAGGCGTCGGTGCGGGGATCGCCCGCGCCTTCCTGGAGACGGGCGCCGAGGTGGTGGTCTGCGCGCGCCGCCCCCCTGACGAACCGGTCGCGGCGGGCGGCCGCACGGCGCGTTTCCTCCCCCTCGACCTGCGCGATCCCGGCTCCGTCGACGCGTTCTTCGCTCGGGTGAAGGACGACTGCGGCCGCCTCGACACCCTGGTCAACAACGCCGGCGGAACACCCTTCCGGCTACTCGCCGACGGTGGGGCCGCCCGGCATGCCAGAGTCCTCGAACTCAACCTCACCACCCCGCTGACCGCGTCACTGGCCGCCTACGAGGTGATGCGCGGTCAGGAGAGCGGTGGCTCGATCCTCATGATCGGCAGTGTCAGCGGCGGCCGCCCGTCACCCGGCACCGCCGCCTACGGCGCCGCCAAGGCGGGACTGGACAGCCTGGCGCGCTCCATGGCCGTCGAATGGGCGCCCGCGGTGCGCGTCAACACCCTTGTCCTCGGCATGGTCCGCACCGAACTGTCCCATCTGCACTACGGCGACGACGCCGGTGTCGCGGCCGTCGGCCGGACCGTGCCGGCCGGCCGGCTGGCCGAGCCCGGCGAGGTCGGCGACGCCTGCGTCTTCCTCGCCTCGGACCGCGCCGCGTACATCACCGGGGCGAGCCTGCTCGTCCATGGGGGCGGCGAGCGCCCGGCCTTCCTCGATGCCGCCACCGTCAACCGCGAACCGTCAACCGCGAACAAGGAGAAGTGACATGACCGGAGCCGGAGTCGGAATCTGCGGGGGCCGGGTCGCCGTCGTCACCGGTGCGGGCCGCGGTCTCGGCCGCGCCCACGCACTCGCCTTCGCCGCCGAGGGCGCGAGAGTCGTCGTCAACGACCTCGGGGTCGGTCTCGACGGCGCCGGGGGCTCGGCGGGCCCGGCCCAGCAGGTCGTGGACGAGATCCGCGCGCTGGGCGGTGAGGCGGTCGCCAACGGCGACGACATCGCCACCGCGGCCGGGGCAGCCGCGCTGGTCGCCACCGCGATCGACGCGTTCGGCCGGCTCGACACCCTCGTCAACAACGCCGGGTTCCTGCGCGACCGGATGCTCGTCAATCTCGAAGAGGACGACTGGGACGCGGTGATGCGCGTCCATCTCAAGGGCCACTTCCTGCCGCTCAAGCACGCCGCCGCGCACTGGCGCGCGGAGGCCAAGGCCGGGCGCACACCCGATGCCCGGGTGGTCAACACCAGCTCCGGAGCAGGGCTGCTGGGCAGCGTCGGGCAGGGCAACTACTCCGCGGCCAAGGCCGGGATCATCGGCCTGACGCTCGTCGCCTCCGCGGAAATGGCCCGATACGGCGTCCGCGTCAACGCCATCGCCCCCGCCGCCCGCACCCGGATGACCGAGCAGACCTTCGCCGGGACCATGGCCGCGCCCGGCGGTGACGCCTTCGACGCCATGGCCCCGGAGAACGTCTCGCCGCTGGTCGTCTGGCTCGGCTCGGCGGCCTCCGCCGCCGTCACCGGCCGGGTCTTCGAGACGGAGGCGGGCCGGATCACCGTCATGGAGGGCTGGCGGCCGGGACCGACCGCCGACAAGGGCGCCCGGTGGACCCCGGCTGAAGCCGGCGAGACGGCTCTGAAGCTGCTGGCCGGCTCCGAACCGCCGCAGCCGGTCTACGGGGCGTGAAGATCCCGTCTGCTCCATGAAACGGTTCTGCGACAACGAGGGGCCGGTGATCCAACTCCGCCGGGGAGACGGCATAGTGGAGGCCGCCCCGGATGGGGCCATGACAAGAAGCGTACAAAAAGCACGTACATGGGGGAACAACTCAATGCCATTCATTCGACGGTCCGCCCGAGCCGCGGCGGCGTTGACCGCGCTGCTCGCGCTCACCGCCACCGCCTGCGGCCCGGACGACAGCGACGCGGCGGCGAAGCCGACCGCGGCTGCCAGTACCTCGGCCAAGGCCGACACCGGTTCCGACGCCAAGCTTCCCAGCGGTCTGCCGACCAGCATCAAGGACCTGGAGAAGTGGAAGCAGGGCGACTGGAAGAACTGGGACAAGTGGGCGCGTGAGGCGGCCGACTTCGCCAACCCGGTCATCAAGGACCTGTGGAAGCCGGCCCGGATGTCCGGGGCGAAGGAGAACCAGAACACCGTCCAGTCGAACTTCGGCTCGGACCAGGGGACCACCGACCCCGCTCCGCGCACGGTGGCGGCCAAGGAGGTCGCCCGCCCTTACCACCAGCACGCGGCACCCGTCGGCAAGATCTTCTTCGACAGCCCCGACGGCCCCAAGGTCTGTTCCGGCACCGTCGTCGACGACCCGGCGCACCCGGGCAAGTCGAACCTGGTCTGGACCGCCGGCCACTGCGTTCACAGCGGCTCCAAGGGCGGCTGGTACCGCAACATCATCTTCGTCCCGTCCTACAACGACAACGGGCTGTCCGCCTCCCGGGTCGACAACTCCCCGCAGCGCAACATCACCCCGTACGGCGCCTGGTGGGCCGACTGGGCGCAGACCTCCTCGCAGTGGATCGCCACCGGCACCCACACCGGGGGCGGCGGCTCGCCGTACGACTTCGCGGTGCTGCACGTCAAGCCGGAGAACGGCGGCGGCAAGTCCCTGCAGGAGACCGTCGGCGCGTCCCTGCCGGTGTGGTTCGGCGCCCCGTCGCCGACGCTGTTCAGCGGCATCGGCGCCTGGGGCTACCCGCAGGCGGCGCCGTACGACGGTGCGCGGATGTTCGACTGCATCGGCAAGCCCGGGCGGCTGTCGATGGGCGCGAGCATGCCGACCGAGTACCGGATCGGCTGCACGATGACCGGTGGTTCCTCGGGCGGCGGCTGGTTCGCCACCATGCCGAACGGAAAGACGGCCCTGGTCTCGAACACCTCGATCGGCCCGTCCAACGACACCTGGCTGGCCGGCCCGCACCTGGGCCCCGAGGCACAGGGCGTCTACAACGCGATCAGCCGGAAGTTCAGGTAGCAGGCAGGACGGCTACCGCGACCACGTTGGTCACGCGGTGAAGTGAAGTGAAGAGGAGGCCCGCCCCCGGATTCCAGGGGCGGGCCTCCGTGCGTCAGGTCTGGTTCAGTAGGTCTGGTTCAGTTCTGACTCAGGTCGACGCCCGGGTAGAGCGGGAACCCGGCCAGCAGGTCGGCGGAGCGCCCCGCGACCTGGTCCGCCACGGAGGCGTCGAGCACATGACTCGCCTTCGACGGAGCGCCGCTCGCGGTCGTGCCGGGGCGGGTGTTGGACAGCACGGTGTCGATCAGGCCCGCGATCTCGTCCATCTCCGGCACACCGAGCCCGCGCGTGGTGAGCGCCGGGGTGCCGATACGGACACCGGACGTGTACCAGGCGCCGTTCGGGTCCTGCGGGACGGAGTTGCGGTTGGTGACGATGCCGGCGTCCAGCAGCGCGCCCTCGGCCTGGCGGCCGGTGAGGCCGTATCCGGAGACGTCGGCGAGCACCAGGTGGTTGTCGGTGCCGCCGGTGACCAGGGAGGCGCCGCGCCGCCGCAACCCCTCGGCCAGCGCGGACGCGTTGTCGACGATGCGCCGGGCGTAGTCGCGGAAGTCGGGCCTGCGCGCCTCGGCGAGCGCCACCGCCTTGGCGGCCATCACGTGCGGCAGCGGGCCGCCGAGCACCATCGGGCAGCCGCGGTCGACGTGTTCGGCCAGTTCGGCGTCGCACAGGACCATGCCGCCGCGCGGCCCGCGCAGCGACTTGTGCGTCGTGGTCGTGACGATGTTGGCGTGCGGTACCGGGTCGAAGTCGCCGGTGAGCACCTTGCCCGCGACCAGACCGGCGAAGTGCGCCATGTCGACCATCAGGGTGGCGCCGACCTCATCGGCGATCTCCCGCATGATGCGGAAGTTGACCAGTCGCGGATAGGCGGAGTAGCCGGCGACCAGGATGAGCGGGCGGAACTCGCGGGCGGTCTCGCGCAGCGAGTCGTAGTCCAGCAGCCCGGTCGTGGGGTCGGTGCCGTAGCTGCGCTGGTCGAACATCTTGCCCGAGATGTTGGGCCGGAAGCCGTGGGTGAGGTGGCCGCCCGCGTCGAGCGCCATCCCGAGCATCCGCTGGTCGCCGAGGTCGCGGCGCAGCGCAGCCCACTCCTGCTCGCTGAGGTCGTTGACGTGCTTGACCTGGGCCCGCTCGAGCGCCGGGCTCTCCACCCGCTGGGCGAGCACGGACCAGAAGGCGACCAGGTTGGCGTCGATGCCCGAGTGCGGCTGCACGTAGGCGTGCGTCGCGCCGAACAGTTCCCGGGCGTGCTCGGCGGCGAGCGCCTCGACGGTGTCGACGTTGCGGCAGCCGGCGTAGAAGCGGCGGCCGACGGTGCCCTCGGCGTACTTGTCGCTGAACCAGTTGCCCATGGTCAGCAGGACGGCGGGGGAGGCGTAGTTCTCGCTGGCGATGAGCTTGAGGGAGGCGCGCTGGTCCTCGATCTCGGCGCCGATGGCGTCGGCGACGCGCGGCTCGACGGCCCGGATGACATCCAGTGCGCTGCGGAAGGCGATGGATTCGGTCGATTCGCCGGGCTTGATGTTGAATGACGACGGTTCTGCGGCCATGCGGGCCTCCTGAACGAGAAGGGAACGGCCCAGGCGCGCGGCATCACATCGTCGGGAGACGGAGCCGCTCCCCGATGGTCGGTCCCATCCAAGCGCCAGTTACGGCTCACGCCGACCCTAGCAGCGCGGCCGGCTCCGTGCTCAGTCCGGCCGGCTGCCGAGATAGGCCCGCAGCACCCGCTTGCACTCGGCGATCAGGGCCGGGTCGCCGTCCGGATCGGTGCGGAAGGCCAGCCGCAGTACGGCGTCGGCGCACTCGAGGGCGACGCGGCCGGCCAGTCGGGAGGCGGCGGGGTCCAGGAGCCCGCCGGTGAGGGACCACAGCCGGTCGGCGACGGCGGTGTTGTTGTCGATCTCGGTGTCGAGCAGATGCATGGCGGCGGCGTCCTCGCGGCCCACGGCGCCGAAGTCGACCACGCCGAACCCCGGCACCGCCCGCCGCATCGCGACGAACTCCTCGACGGCGAGGTCCACGAGGGCGGCGATGTCCCGGGGGGACTCGGCCGCGATCCGCCGGGAGAGCCGGTCGGTGTAGCGCTCCAGGTTGCGGGTGGCTAGGGCGCCGAGCAGCCCGTCCTTGCCGGGGAAGAACTGGTAGAGGGTGCCGATCGGCACCTCCGCCCGGCGGGCCACCTCCTTGGTGGTGAGCGCGGTGTAGCCGACCTCGTCCAGCAGGACGGCGCACGCGCCCAGGATGCGTTCCACCCGCTCGGCGCTGCGGCGCTGCACCGGGCTGCGGCGGACGGCGGCGGAGGCGGGGGCCGCGGTGGGGGTGTTGCCCGCGGGGGTGGTGCCCGCGGGGGTGGTGCCCGCAGTGGGGGCGGGGCCCGCAGTGGGGGCGGGGCCCGTGGCGGACGCGGGGTCCGTGGCGGGGGCGGCGTCCTGGGTCTGTTCCTGCATGGGGCCACTCTGCCGGATCCGCTCCGCCCTTGGCGACCAGCTATCGTGAGCCTTGCTCATGTTCTGCGTTTTGCACAACGCTATGCCATGCCATGCCATGCCATGCCATGCCATGCCCCGCCCTGTCATCTCGTGCCCGTTCCCGCCCCGCCCCGCCAAGGAGTGAGCCAGTGCCGGACCCGTCGACACCGCAGTGCCCGCAGCTTCCCGCATCCTTCACCTGGGGCGTGTCCACCGCCGCCTACCAGGTCGAGGGGGCCGTCACCGAGGGCGGCAGGGGGCCGTCGATCTGGGACACGTTCACCGCGCGCCCGGGCACGGTCCGCGACGGTCACACCGGAGCGGTGGCCTGCGACCACTACCACCGCTACCCGCAGGACGTCGCCCTGATGAAGGACCTCGGGCTAGACGCGTACCGCTTCTCCGTCGCCTGGCCGCGCGTCCAGCCGTCGGGCAAGGGTCCGGCGAACGCGGCGGGGCTGGACTTCTACGACCGGCTCGTCGACGAACTGCTCGCCGCGGGCATCGCGCCCACCCCCACCCTGTTCCACTGGGACCTGCCGCAGGCACTGGAGGACGAGGGCGGCTGGCTGGAGCGCGCCACCGCCGAACGGTTCGCCGAGTACGCGGGAGTGGTGGCCGACCGGCTCGGCGACCGCGTCCGGCGCTGGATCACCCTCAACGAACCCTTCGTGCACATGGTGTTCGGCTACGCCCTGGGCGTCCACGCGCCCGGCCGCGCCCTGATGCTGGACGCCCTGCCGGCCGCCCATCACCAGTTGCTCGGCCACGGGTTGGCGGTCGCCGCGCTGCGCGAGCGCGGCGCCGGCGAGGTGCTCATCGCCAACAACTGCACTCCGGTGCGCGTGGTGGGGGACTCCGCCGCGGACCGGGCCGCCGCCGCGGCCTACGACGCGCTGCACAACGGGCTCTTCAACGACCCGCTGTTCCTCGGCCGCTACCCCGACCTGTCGGCCTACGGCGTCGGTCCCGACCTGGGGGGCGTGGTCCTGGACAGCGACCTGGAGACCATCGCCGCCCCGCTCGACGGCCTCGGCGTCAACTACTACAACCCCACCTGGATCCAGGCCCCGACGGACGACCCCGCCCTGCCCTTCGCGGAGGCCCGCGTCGAGGGGTACGAGCGGACCGCCTTCGACTGGCCGGTCGTCCCGGACGGCCTCACCGAGCTCCTCGCCGGGCTGAAGGAGCGCTACGGAGCCGCGCTGCCGCCGGTGTACATCACCGAGAACGGCTGTTCCCAGGCCGACGAGATCGTGGGCGGCCGGATCGCGGACACCGCGCGGATCACCTATCTGGACGGCCACATCAGAGCGGTGGCCGACGCGGTGGCGCTCGGCGTGGACGTACGCGGGTACTTCACCTGGTCCCTGATCGACAACTTCGAGTGGGCGGAGGGCTATCACCAGCGGTTCGGGCTGGTGCACGTGGACCACGCGACGCAGGTCCGCACTCCCAAGGACTCGTACGCCTGGTACCGCGACCTGATCGCCGCCCACCGCGACGCCGGAGCCGACGCCTGATCCCACGCCTGGTCCCGCGCGTGATCCCGCGCCTCGTCGCATGACGGATCCCGCGACGGGTGAGGCCCCTTGGCGGCGCGCGGTGGCATGGCTACACTCGCGCCAACATGAGCGGCACTCATGTTCTTGTGAACTGAGGAGAGCTCATGCGCGCCGTGACCGCACGTCCGCCGGCCGCGCTCGACGAACCCGTCGCCCGGGTGCGGGCCGGCTGGACCGCGGCGCTGAGCCTGGCCAGCCTCGCGGTGTTCATGGCGTTCTTCACCCCGATCCAGATCCTGCTGCCCCTGCAGCTGGAACACCTCGACGAGCCGCACAAGGCGGCGAACCTCGCCTGGGTGACCGGCGCCGGCGCGCTGGTCGCGGTCGTCGTCAACCCGCTGGCCGGCGCGCTGTCGGACCGTACGACCGGGCGCTGGGGCCGCCGCCGGCCATGGATCGTCGGCGGCGCCCTCGCGGGCGCCGCCGGGCTGCTGGTCACCTCGGTGCAGCACACCCTCCCCGGCATCGTCGCCGGCTGGTGCCTGGCGCAGGGTGGTCTGAACGCGATGCTCGCCGGGGTCACGGCGCCGGTGGCCGACCAGGTGCCGGTCGGGCAGCGCGGCGCGGTCTCCGGCTGGACCGGGATCATGCAGTCGCTCGGCCTGGTGCTGGGCGCGCTGCTGGTGACCACCGCCGTCTCCGGCGTCGGTCCCGGATACCTGCTCACGGCGCTGCTGGCCGTCGCGCTGGCCCTGCCGTACGTGCTCTGCTTCCGGGAACCCGTCCTGCCGCGCGCGCTGCGCCCCGCCTTCCACCTCCGCGCGCTGCTCGCCGGACTGTGGGTCGATCCGCGCGCCCACCCGGACTTCGGCTGGGCCTGGCTCACCCGGTTCCTGATCAATCTCGGCAACGCGCTGGGCACGCTCTACCTGCTCTTCTACCTCACCGACGAGGTGCACCACCCGGACCCGGACACCGGAGTGCTGGTGCTGACCGTCATCTACACCGTCTCCGCGACCCTCACCGCGATCCCCGCGGGGATCGCCTCGGACCGCATCGGCAAGCGCAAGGTGTTCGTGGTCGCGTGCAGCGTGATCATGGCGGTGGCCGCTCTGCTGCTGGCCGTCGCCCACACCTGGACGGCGGTGATGATCGCCGCCGCGGTCCTGGGCGCCGGATTCGGCATCTACCTCGCCGTCGACCAGGCGCTGATCACACAGGTGCTGCCGACCGCCGCGGACCGGGCGAAGGACCTCGGCGTCATCAACATCGCCAATTCGGGTCCGCAGGTGCTGGCACCCGCCGTCGCCGCGCCGATCGTCGCCCACCTCGGCGGGTATCCGGGCCTGTACGTGGCCACCGCCCTGGTGACGCTGCTCGGCGGCGCGCTGGTGCTGCGTATTGTCGGGGTGGACTGAGGATCACCGACGAACGCCAGAAGCGGGCGCAGCGACGCGGCCGCGGAGACCCCACGGAGCACCAGCACCATGTACCTCCCCGTGCAGACGCACGTCGCCAACGGCACCGGCGTCATCGCCCTGGACCGGCCCGAGGCGCTCAACGCGCTCGACCTGACCATGGTCCGGGCGATGACCGAGGCCCTCGAGGCGTGGCGGGAGGATGAGGGCGTCCGGTCGGTCGTCGTCCGAAGCACCTCGCCCAAGGCGTTCTGCGCGGGCGGCGACATCCGTACGATCCGGGAGGCCAGCCTGCGCGGTGACCATGCCGCCGTGCGGGAGTACTTCGCCGCGGAGTACGGGCTCAACGCGCGGATCGCGGCCTATCCCAAGCCGTACATCGCGCTCATCGACGGGTTCGCGCTCGGCGGCGGTCTCGGGATCTCCGTGCACGGCACGGCGCGCGTGGTGACGGAGCGGGCGGCGCTGGCCATGCCCGAGACCGCCATCGGGTTCTTCCCCGACATCGGGGCGAGCCACTTCCTGCCCCGGCTGCCGGGCTCCGTCGGCCGGTATCTGGGGCTGACGGGGGCCAGGATCCCGGGCGCCGCCGCGGTCGCGTGCTCGCTCGCCACGCACTTCGTGCACTCCAGCGAACTGCCCGCGCTGGAGGAGGCGCTGACGGCCGGCGGCGATCCCGCCGCGCTGCTCGACCGCTTCGCGGCGCGGGCGCCCGCCTCCGAACTCGGCGCGCACCTCGACGCCGTCGACCGCTGCTTCTCCGCCCCCGAACTGCCGGAGATCTTCGAACGACTGGCGGCGGAAGGCGGCGACTGGGCGGACGAGACGCTGGCCGTACTGCGGCGCATGTCGCCGACGAGCCTGTTCCTCACCTTCGAACTGCTGCGGCGCGGCGCCGGATCCGACCTCGGCGCGTGCCTGGAGCGGGAGCTCCTGCTGGCCTGTCGTACCGCCCGCGCCCATGACTTCACCGAGGGCGTGCGGGCCGCCCTGGTCGACAAGGACCGCAACCCGCGCTGGTCGCCCGACCCGCTCACGGCCGCGGACCGCGCGGAGCTGCTGAGCTGGTTCGACGCGTAAGGCTGTCCTGCCCGCGGCCGCTGTGGCCGCGGCCGCTCCCCGGATCCCAGGTCCGGGGAGCGGCGCTGTTCTCCGGGGCTGCCTCAGCTCATGGCTTGGGCAGGGTGCATCCCGGAAGGCTGAGGTCGATCTTGTTGCCGGCGGCGACGCACTGGGTGATCAGATACGTCTCCTCGGCGTAGTTGATGCCCTGGTGCACGGTGATGTTGCCGTTCTGGTCGACCTCGCACGGGTTGTCGAGGGTGCAGCGTCCGCCGTCCTCGTTGCCCGTGTTGTTGATGGCGACGACCTTGCCGGTCGCGACGTCGACCACCGGGGAGCCCGAGGTGCCGCCGATGGTGTTGCACGACGGGGTGTAGCGGACCGAGTCCTTCCAGACCCAGCTGTCCTCGTGCAGCCGGTAGACGAAGGCGTCGATGTTGCAGCTGTAGATCCGCTTCCAGTAGCCGGACACCACCTTGATCGCGGACCCGGCGACCGGGTGGGTCGCGGAGAGCTCGAGCGCGGCGATGCCGTAGTTCGACTGGATCTGCGCGTACGTGGTGCTCAGCTGGTAGAGCGAGATGTCGGTGTCGGTCATCGTCGCGTAGGCGACCTTGGTGGCCCGCAGCGTGGCGACCTTGGTCCCGGCCGAGTTGAGCAGGCTGAACGTACGGCTGGACGCGACGTTGACGATGGACTCGCCCGGATCCAGGAAGCCGCCGGACAGGCAGTGCCCGTTCGACATGACGATCGCGGGGTCGGTCGGTACCGAGGTCGGCATCTTGACGACCGATCCGGAACAGTTGCTCAGTGCCACGGTGCCGGCGAAGTTGACGGTGACGGCCGCCTTCGCGGTGTGTGCGGGCGCCGCATCACGGCTTGTGGCCGATGCGGACGCCGCACCGGTGCCTGCGAGCGCCGCGCCGCTGAGCAGCAGGGCAGCCAGGACACCGACGAGAGGTCTTTTCATGTGGGGGGTCCTCTCCAGACCGAAGTTCTTTCGGCATTGTCATGAGCATTGTCGGGATTGGTTGTTGCCCGGGCAATAGGGCCTCATGTCCGGTCCGTTCGCGGGTCGGCCGGTACGTCATGATCGGTTCATGGACAGGACGCTGCGGGATGTCGCGGAAGTGGGGCCGTTCTTCGCCGTCCGGACCGGGAACGAAGAGGCCGGAGCGGACGGCGCCGGTAGCGCGGACGACGGCCCCCGCGCGCACGGCTACCGGCCGCTCGCCGAGCTCTACGCCACGGACCCGGGGCACTCGGTGCATCCCGTCCGGGAACGGGCCGCGGACATCGCCGGGCGGCTGGGCACCCCGGAGCTCCGGGTGGGCGCCTCCCTCGCCTTTCAGGGGCTGGCCGCCCGGCTGTGGTCGATTGCCCTGGGTGCGGCCGTCCTGGCGGGCCGGGTCCCCGACCTGGCCGCGGACCGGCTGTGGTGGAACCCCGCGCTCATCGCCCCGAACGATCTGTGGCTGCCGCGCCCATCGGCCCTGCCCGGCTCGGACGACCTCGCCGGGCAGCTGTCCGGGGCCGTGCTGGCCGGGCATCTGGTCCCGCTGCACCACGCGACCCGGGAAGCCTGTCCGGTGTCGGGCAGGCTGCTGTGGGGGAACGCCGGCTCCGCGCTGGCAGGTTCGCTGCGGGTGCTGCACACCTGGTGCGTCGCGCGGGGCCGGAAGACGGAGGCGCGCAGCGCCGTGGAACTCACCGCACGGCTCTTCCAGGAGCCGCTGCTGAGCGGCACCGGGACGCTGGACGCAGGAGATGTCAGCTTCGTGCGGCGCAGTTGCTGTCTCTACTACCGGGTCCCGGGCGGCGGCCTGTGCGGCGACTGCGTCCTGCGGTGATCACGTGCGACCGCGTGCGACCACGTGTGTCCGCCTCACCCACTGGCCGCACCTCGCACGGGATTCGGCCATCCCCCGTAAGTCGCGGGCGGATGACCGAATCCATGTCACGACGCTCTGCCGCACGGCCGGTCGCCCGCTCCGAACGCGGGAGCGGGCCGCGGCCTTTGGTTGGTATGTCAGTGCATGATGCGGCTGTTCTGGTAGGCGCTGTCCCGCCACTCGTGGCCCTGCTTCACGATCGTCCATGTCTGACGGCCGACCCGCTCCGGCGGGACGTCGATCTCGCCAGGAAGCTTCAGACCGCCCTGGGTGACCACGATTCCGACATCCTTGCTGATGCACTTGACATTGAGGACATTCGCGACCGGAAGGACGTCCTTGTAGGGGCCCGTGAAGATGGCCGACATGTACGCCCGGATCTCGTCACGGCTCTTCAGGTAAGTGTCCTCACCCGGCACGATGAAGCTCGCGTCCTCGGTGAACACATCACCGAACGCGGTTAAATCATGGGCGACCCACGCCCGGCTGACTCGCTGGGGTACGTCCGCGAGGGCGGCCTTTTCCGTGTAGCACGAGCCGTGGCCGTGCCCGGCGCCCTCTGTATCGGCCGTGGCGCCGCTGGCGACGCCACCGGGGACGACCACGGCGAGTACGACGATGCCAAGGCCGGCGATGATCGACGAGCGGATACGTCTGCGCATACTGTCTTCCCGTCTCTCCTGGTGGAAACCTGCCAAGGAATCTGACAGGTGTCGGCTATCGCCGCAACGCCTTCCAGGAATGAGCCCGCCGGAATGCGCCCGTACCGGAATGGATCATGCTGGCCAGGAATGTGTAATTCCACATTCGGGCGACCCCGCGGGCGGCAGGAAGGCCCGCTGGTAGCCGGCGCGGTGCGCCGATAGGAATTCCGCTGGTCTGCGAAGTAATCACGAAATCTCTGGAAATTCAACGATCGGGAGAAGCGGGGTGATTACGCGTCATCTTCCGGTGCGATGGGCGGTCTGTCGCGAGGCCCGGGCGCGGGGGGAGGATTACGCACGGAACGCGACCGGTGCGGCGGCGACCTGTCCCGGCCGGCCCGTGGTGTGCCTGGAGGCGGAGGGCAGCGCGATGTACACCCTCTCGGCGCTCTGGACGCACGCGCGCGAAGGGCTCGACGTGACCACCGTTGTGTTCAACAACGGCTCCTACGCGATCCTCAACCTGGAACTCAGCAGGTGGGCGCCGCCGCGGCCGGTGAGCGGGCCCGGCGGCTGCTCGACCTGCCGGGGCCGGCCCTGGACTTCGTCGCCCTGGCCACCGGTATGGGCGTGCCGGCGACCCGGGCCACCACCGCCGAGGAGTTCACCGCCCAGTTCGAGCGGGCGCCGGCCGAGCCCGGTCCGCATCTGATCGACTGCGTGGTGCCGCCGGTCTTCTGGGCCGACCGGCGCTCCCCGGGGCAGCCGCCCTTCCAGGCGTTCCGGGGCCCGCGGATCGTTCCAGGGCCGGGATCCGGCAGGTCGTCGGTCAGCCGCCGTGCGCGCGCAGCCGGTCGTGGACGGTGTATGTGGCGCCGGCCCCGGTGCGCGCGCCGCGTACCCGCGTTCCGCCGTCGACCACCAGATCCGTCCCCGTGACCCAGCAGGCATCGTCGGAGACCAGCCACAGGACGGCGCGCGCGATGTCCGCCGGCTCCCCGATCCGGCCCATGGGCAGCCCGGCGGAGATCTGCGGCTCGGCGTTCTCCCAGACGAAACGGGCCATTTCGGTGCGGACCAGGCCGGGGGAGACCGCGTTGACCCGGACGGTCGGGGCGAGTTCGCCGGCGAGCTGGCGGGTGAGGTGGAGCAGGGCGGCCTTGCTGGTGCCGTAGGCGCCGATGTTGGGGCCGACGCCGTGGGCGCCCTCGGTGCAGATGTTCACCACCGTGCCTCCGTGCTCGCGCATCCAGGCGCGCCACGCGCACTGGACCAGCCGCAGTGGTCCGTCCACATTGACGGCGAAGGCGTCCCGCCAGGCGTCCGGGTCGATGTCGACGAGCGGGCCGAACGGGGTGTTGGCCGCAGCGTTGTTGACCAGGATGTCCACTCCGCCGAGCTCCTCGACCGCGAGCGCGACGCACGCCTCGATGTGCGCGGGGTCGCCGGCCGATCCGGCGTACCCGGTGACCCGGCCGCCCAGCTCCCGCAGCTCGTCGACGGCGGCGCGCAGTCCTTCGGGGTCGCGGGCGGTCAGGCAGACCGCGGCGCCCGCCCCGGCCAGGGCGTGCGCGACGGCCAGGCCGATGCCCCGGGAGGCGCCGGTGACGAGGGCGGTCCTGCCGTGCAGCGGGGGAGTCGGGGTCGGTGTGGTCATGGGCGCACCGTCTCATGACGGTGCGTCAGTTCGTAAGGCGCCGGCACCGACTCCCCGTGCCGTCGGCGCCGCGACAGCGGCCGTTCCTGTGCGAAGTCTTGACGCGCCCAAGTCGCACGAGTTAACTCACGCCTCGAACTAAGCAATAAATCAAGGTCTGAATAAAGTCACGCACCAGGGCAAGTGCCGTAGAAAGGCAACCGGACCCATGCGCTCACACACCCGTCCCCACGCGGGCAGTACCAGGCTTCGCCGTACCGGACTCCGCCGCACGGTCACCGGACTGCTGGCCGCGGCCGTCGCCGTCGTCACCCCCATGCTGGCCACTCCGCTCACCGCGCACGCGGCGGGCGAGAGCGTCCAGGTGTGGCTGACCACCACCTCGGACGCGGGCGGCCGCAACGTCGTCAAGGGCCTCGAACAGCAGGCGCCGATCGCCTTCACCGCCGGGAGCGGTTCCGGCCAGTCCGTCACCGTCGACGAGAACACCCGCTACCAGCAGTTCGAGGGCGGGGGCGCGTCGTTCACCGACACCGCGGCCTGGCTGATGAACTCCAGCGGAGCGCTCAGCGGCGCCACCCGCGACGCGGTGATGAAGAAGCTCTTCGACCCGGTGAACGGCATCGGTATCGGGTTCCTGCGCAACCCCATGGGCGCCTCCGACCTGGCCCGCTCCAACTACACCTTCGACGACATGCCCAGCGGGCAGACCGACGCGAGCCTGGCGCACTTCTCCATAGCCCACGACCTGGCCGACGTCCTGCCGCTCACCAAGCAGGCCCGCCAGCTCAACCCCGCCGTCAAGGTGATGGGCGTGCCCTGGAGCGCGCCGGCCTGGATGAAGGACAACGGCAGCATGAGCCTGGGCTGGCTCCAGTCGCAGTACTACGCCGCCTACGCCCAGTACTTCGCGAAGTACCTGCAGGCCTACCAGGCGGCCGGCGTGCCGGTCGACTACATCTCGGCGCAGAACGAGCCCACCTGCTGCGGGGGCTACCCGTCCATGCAGTGGAACGGCGCCGGCCTGGCGTTCTTCACCAAGAACAACCTGCTGCCCGCCCTGCACACCGCCGGGCTCTCCACCAAGGTCCTGGCCCTGGACTGGAACTGGGACCAGTACGACGCCTTCGCCGCCCCGACCCTCGACGACGCGGCGATCCGCAACGACCCGAACTTCGGCGGCATGGCCTGGCACGGCTACGGCGGCGACGTCGCCGAGCAGACCACCGTCCACAACAAGTACCCGGGCGTGAAGGCCTTCGACACCGAGCACTCCGGCGGCACCTGGATCGCCAACCAGCAGAAGGAGGACATGCACAACCTGATCGACTACACCCGCAACTGGGGCCAGAGCTGGGTCAAGTGGAGCCTGGCCGTCGACCAGAACATGGGACCGCACAACGGCGGCTGCGGCACCTGCACCGGCCTGGTCACCGTGCACAACGGCGACAGCCGCAGCGGACAGGTCGACTACACCGTCGAGTACTACACGATGGGCCACCTCACCAAGTTCGTGAAGCCCGGCGCCTATCGGATCGCCTCGACCGCCAACACCTCGGTACCCAACGTCGCCTGGCGCAACCCGGACGGATCGAAGGCGCTCATCGCGTACAACGACACCGGCAGCGCCCAGCCCGTCCGGGTCAACTGGGGCAACCAGTCCTTCGCGTACACCCTGCCCGCCGGCGCCTCGGCGACCTTCACCTGGACCGGCACCCCCGGATCCGGCGGAGGGGGCGGTTCGACCGGACCCATCACCGGTTTCGGCGGCAAGTGCGCGGACGTCGCCGCGGGCAGCAGCGCCAACGGCACCGCCGTGCAGCTCTACGACTGCAACGGCAGCGCCGCCCAGCAGTGGACGGGCTCCGCCGGCACCTACCAGGCGCTGGGCAAGTGCCTGGACCTGGCCGCCGGCGGCACCGCCAACGGAACCAAGGCCCAGCTGTACGACTGCAACGGCACCGGCGCCCAGCAGTGGCAGCCCGGCAGCGGTGGAACGCTGGTCAATCCGGCATCCGGCAGATGCCTGGACGCCACCGGGATGAGCTCCGCCAACGGGACCCGGCTGCAGATCTGGGACTGCGCCGGGGGCGCCAACCAGAAGTGGACCGTTCCCACCGGCTGACCTGCACGTAGGCTTGCTGGTGTCGTCCCACGCCCAGCAGGAAGAGGCCGCACCGTGTTCGCTCTGCACGCCCTGTGGAGAGCGGATCAGCGGCTCGCCCTGTGGGCCGAGGACTCCCGGCAGCCGCCCGTCCCCGCGCCCGGTCACCCGTATGCCGTCCCCGGATCCGCCGTCGCCGAGCTGCTCGGCGACGGCGGATCCGCGCTCGGCTGGCTCGCGGGCCGGGCCCGCGAGGGCCTGACCGGCCTGCTGCTCCCCACCCGCGACGGCGCACCGCTGCCCTCGCCGGAACTCGGCGGCCCCACCGCCGCCAGGGGCGTTCCCACCGCACCGTGGACCGTCACGTCCCTGCTCTTCGACCCCGCGGACACCGCACTGCTGCTGGGCGAGCTCTCCGCCGCGGGACTGCCCGAGGCGCCCTACGGTGCGTCGCTGCGCTGGCTGATCGCCGCCCACGACCTGGCCTGGCGCACGGTGGGACGGGGCAGGCTGCTGCCCGTGCTGGTCAGCGAGGCCGGAGCGCCGTACGCCCGCTGGCGCCCGGTCCGCGACGAGCGCGGCTGGAAGGAGGCCGGAGAGCTCGCCGCCACCGCGCCGCAGGAGTGCCGCGCCGAGCACCACGACGGCCGGCCCGACGGCCGCGCCGCCGCCAACGTCCTCACCGACCTGCTCGACGTCCTCACCGACCGCGAGGCCCGCGCGGTCCTCGACGACGAACCCGAGCTGCTGAGCACCGCGCGCGGCCGGCGCCCCGCCACCACGGCCACCGAGCTGTGGCTGCGGGCCCTGACCTCGCCGACCGGCCGCGTCGAGGGCGCCGACCCCGCCGAGCTGGCCGAACTGGAGGACCGGCTCACGGCCTGGCACCGTTCCGAGCCGCCCGTCCACGGCCCGCTGCGGGTCTGCTTCCGGCTCGTCGAACCGGTGGGCCCCGACCCCGCCGACCCGCGCGGCCACCCCTCCGACGACAACTGGCGGCTGGACTTCCTGCTCCAGGCGGCCGACGAGCCGTCGCTCATGGTCCACGCCGAAGACGTCTGGACCGAAGGCCCCGCCCTCAGCGCCCTGGAACGCAAGACCGCCCGCCCCCAGGAGGCGCTGCTGGCCGGCCTCGACCGGGCCGGCCGCGCCTACCCCGAGGTGCAGCGCGCGCTGCGCGGCAACCGGCCCGCCGGGCTGCGGCTGGACCGGGCCGGCGCTCTCGGCTTCCTCCGGGACGCCGCGCCCGCCCTGGCCGACGCTGGCTTCGGCGTCCTGCTCCCCACCTGGTGGCAGCGCCCCCAGAAACTCGGCATGGCCCTGACCGTGCGCACCCCGCAGCCCGGCGCCGTGGACATCGGCAGCCTGGCCGACCAGGACGCCATCGTCGCGTTCCGCTGGCAGGCCGCGCTCGGCGACCAGCCGCTGACCCCCGCCGAACTCGCCGAGCTGGCCGCCGCCAAGCAGCCGCTGGTACGGATCCGGGGCCAGTGGACCGAGGTCGACCCGGACACGATCGCCGCCGCTCTCGCCTTCCTGGAACGAGACGGCAGCGGTGCGACGGACTCCGGGCGGATCCTGCGGATCGCGCTCGACCCGGACGCGACGGCGGGCGGCCTGCCGGTCGCCTCCGTCAGTGCCGACGGCCGGCTCGGCGAACTCCTCTCCGGCCGCGCCGAGCAGCGGCTGCGCCCGGTCCCGGTGCCCGCCGGATTCGGCGCGACGCTGCGCCCGTACCAGGAACGGGGCCTGGCCTGGCTCAAGTTCCTGTCGGACCTGGGGCTCGGCGCCGTCCTCGCCGACGACATGGGCCTCGGCAAGACCGCCCAGGCGCTGGCCCTGCTCGCGGTGGAGCACGCGGAGCGCGCAGAGCAAGCGCAGCGCGCTGAGCACCCGGACCGCGCCGAGCACCCGGACCGCACGGCGGAGATCCGGCCGACGCTGCTGGTCTGCCCGATGTCGCTGGTCGGCAACTGGCGCCGGGAGACCGCGAAGTTCGCCCCGATGCTGCGGGTATACGTCCACCACGGGGCCGGCCGGCTGTCCGGCGCCGAGCTGCGGGAAGCGGTCGCCGGCGCCGATCTGGTGATCACCACGTACGGGCTCGTGCAGCGCGACACCGAGGCGCTCGCGCAGACCGGCTGGCGGCGCGTCATCATCGACGAGGCGCAGCACATCAAGAACTCCGCCACCCGCCAGTACCGGGCGGTCCGCGAGCTGACCGCCGACCACCGCATCGCGCTCACCGGCACTCCGGTGGAGAACCGGCTGGCCGAACTGCACGCCATCCTGGACTTCGCCAACCCCGGACTGTTCGGTTCGGCGATCCGTTTCAAGGAGCGGTACGCCGTCCCCATCGAGCGCGACGGCAGCGAAGAAGCCGCGCTGGCGCTGCGGCAGCGCACCCGGCCGTTCGTCCTGCGGCGGCTCAAGAGCGATCCGGCCATCTCGCGGGAGCTGCCCGCCAAGCAGGAGATGACGGTGCTGTGCAATCTCACCGCCGAACAGGCGGCCCTATACCAGGCGGTCGTGACCGACCTGCTGGAGCAGATCAAGGAGAGCCGCGGCATCGAGCGCAAGGGCCTGGTGCTGGCGTCGCTCAGCAAGCTGAAGCAGGTGTGCAACCACCCCGCGCAGTTCGCGCACGACGGCTCGCCGTTGGCGGGGCGTTCCGGCAAGGTGGCCCGGCTGGAGGAGACGCTCGAGGAGGCGCTCGCCGAGGGCGACAAGACGCTGTGCTTCACCCAGTTCGCCGAGTTCGGGTCCCTGCTGCAGGGGCATCTGGCCGAGCGGCTGGACACCGACGTCCTGTTCCTGCACGGTGCGGTGCCCCAGCGCGCCCGCGACGAGATGATCGAACGCTTCCAGGATCCGGACGGCCCCTCGGTGTTCCTGCTCTCCCTCAAGGCCGGCGGCACCGGCCTGAATCTGACCGCCGCCAACCAGGTCATCCATGTCGACCGCTGGTGGAACCCGGCGGTCGAGGAGCAGGCCACCGACCGGGCGTTCCGGATCGGCCAGCGGCGTAACGTCCAGGTCCGCAAGTTCGTGTGCGTGGGCACCGTGGAGGAACGCATCGACGCCATGATCGAGGCGAAGCGGACCCTGGCGACAGCCGCGGTCGGCACGGGCGAGAACTGGCTGACGGAGCTGTCGACCGACGCGCTGTACGACCTGGTCGGCCTCGGCGCCGACGCGGTGAGCGAATGACGCGGCGGCCCGGGATGCCCGGGAGGGCACGTTCGTGGTCCCAGCGGTTCGCCGACCGGCTGGAGGCCATCGGCACGACCGTACCGTCGGGCCCGCCCGCCGCGGGGGTGACCGGGCTCACGGTGGAGGCCGGCGCCGTCACGGCCCGGGTCAGGGAGCGGCAGGCGCGGTACGAGGTGCGGATCGGGCTGGCGGAGTTCACTCCGGCGCAGTGGACCCGCGCCGTTCGGGCCGTCGCCGGCGATCCCGACTGTCGCGCGCGGCTGCTCGACAACGAACTGGCCCCCGACGCGGAGGACCTGTTCGCCAGGGCCGGTCTCCGGCTCTTCCCCGCGCGGACCCAGGATCTCGTGATGGAGTGCTCGTGCCCCGACTGGGCGCTGCCCTGTGCCCATCTCAGCGCGGTACTGCGGAGTCTGGCCGACGCGTTCGACGCCGATCCGTATCTCGTCCTGACCTGGCGGGGGCGCACCCGCGAGGAGTTGCTGCAGGAGCTGCCGCCGGCCGTACCGCGGCGCGAGCCCGCGGACTCCGCGCTGCTCCTGCTCGGCCGGCCGGGGATCACCGTTCGCGGCCGCAACCTGGCCGAGGTTCTGGGGCCGGCCTACGAGGCGTTCACCGGCTGGTGACGTGGCCCGCTGGGATCGGATATCCGATGTCCCGCTGCGACTGCGGCTATTGGTCGGGGCTCGAGTGGCCGTTCTAGGATTGGATCATGGCCTTTGAGATCGTCAAGGAAAACATCACCATCCCGACCGGTGAGGGCTCCATGGCCGCCCACCTGGTCAGGCCGCAGGCCCCCGGCAGTTACCCGGGCGTGGTCGTCGCCTTCGAGATCTTCGGGCTGACCGCGCACATCCGTGACGTCGCGGAGCGGATCGCCCGTCTCGGCTACACCGTCATCGTTCCGGACTTCTACCACCGGAGTGGAACGGGCATCGATTTCACCGACGACCCCGACGGCCGCCGCAAGGGCCTCGATCTCAGCGGCGGGCTCACCCGCGAGGAGGCCATCGAGGACGTCCGCGCCGCCGTGGACCTCCTGCGGGGTGCGCACGGCGCTCCGTCCGTCGGCATGATCGGCTTCAGCTTCGGCGGCCACGTCGCCTATCTGGCCGCCACCCGGTTCGATCTGGCCGCGACCGCGGTCTTCTACGCAGGCTGGCTCGGCAGCACCGACATCGGACTCGGCCGGCCGGAGCCCACCCTCGAACTCACCGGGGGCATCGCCGAGCACGGCGGCCGGCTGGCCTTCTTCGTCGGCGACGAGGACCACGCCGTCCCCGCCGCGGACCGCGCCGCGATCGCCGCCCGGCTGGCGGAGTCCGGCGTACGGCACGAGATCACCGTCTACCCCGGGATCCCGCACGGCTTCTTCTGCGACGTCCGGGACTCGTACCGCAAGGAGGCCGCGGACGACGCCTGGATCCGCGTCCAGGAGCTCTTCGCGGCGGAACTCCCGCAGCCGGCGTAGCGCGTTCGTCCAGCCGGCCCACCCGGCCGGCTGGGGAGCGCTCTCCCTGAAGGTCGGATGTGTCGTCAAGGCTGTCCTCACGCGTAACGAACTCCCCTCGGTTCGTCGAACAACCGGGCCCAACTGGTCCGATCTATTGACGCAATTGGAAGGTTTCTTTACCGTCCATTGCGGTAGAGGTTCGGCCCATCCGCCGCAGTTCGTCCAATGGTTTGTCATGTCTTGATCAAGTGCTGGGCCGAGCACGGAATCCGTAGGAGGACGCGCAATGCCGAGGCCCCCCACCCCTCGCCGCTTCACCCCGAAAGCCCTGATCGCCGCCGCAGCGGTCACGGCCACCGCCGCCGGACTGCTGGTGGCCGTCGCCGGCCCGGGCAGTGCCGCTCCCGTGCTGCTCAGTCAGGGCAAGCCGGCCACCTCGTCGTCCGACGGTGGCACCGGATACGCCGCGAAGCTCGCCTTCGACGGCGACACCGCGACCCGCTGGGCCAGCGTCAGAAACGTCGACCCGCAGTGGATCAAGGTCGATCTGGGCACAGCGGCCACCATCAGCTCGGTCAAGCTGATCTGGGACCTGTCGTGCGCCACCTCGTACAAGGTCGAGTTCTCGACGGACGGCAGTACCTGGAAGAGCGTCTACTCCACCACGACGGGCGACGGCGGCACCGACGACCTCGCGGTCACCGGAACCGCCCGCTACGTCAGGACCACCGGCTCCGCGCGCTGCCGCCCCACCATGGGCTACTCGCTGCAGGAGTTCCAGGTCTTCGGTGGCGGCAGCGCCGACACCCAGCCCCCCACCATCCCGGGCAACCTGCACTCCACCGGCTCGACGTCGAACAGCGTCGCGCTCGCCTGGAACGCCTCGACGGACGACACGGCCGTCACCGCGTACGACATCTACAACGACGGCAACAAGATCGCGGAGGCGGCCGGCAGCGCCACCACCAAGAACGTCACCGGGCTGACCCCCAACACTGCCTACCGCTTCACCGTCTTCGCACGTGACGCAGCGGGCAATGTCTCGCCGGCCAGCAACCTGGCCACCGTCAGCACGCCGCCCAGCTCCGACACGAAGCCGCCCACCGCGCCCACCGGACTCGCCGTCACCGGGACGACCTCCGGCAGCGCCTCCCTCAAGTGGTCGGCCGCGACCGACGACACGGGGGTGACCGGCTACGACATCTACAACGGCACGGACGTCATCCTCCCCGACGTCACCGGCACCACCGCCACGGTCACCGGACTCGCGGCCGACACCTCGTACACCTTCACCGTCAAGGCCAAGGACGCGGCGGGCAACGTCTCGCCGGCCAGCAACCAGGTCACGGCGAAGACCCTGCCCGACAGCGGCAGCGACAAGACCCCCTCCAGCATCAAGACCGTCTCCACCGGCTGGACGATCCCCTGGGGCATGAGCTGGCTGCCCGACGGCTCCGCGCTCATCACCGAGCGCGACTCGTTCAAGGTCTTCAAGCTCACCCAGGCAGGTGCGAGGACCCAGATCGGCACCGTGCCGAACGCGGTCACCACCGACGGCGAAGGCGGCCTGCTCGGAATCGCGGTCTCGCCCAACTGGAGCAGCGACCACTACGTCTACATCATGCACACCGCCTCGGAGGGCAACCGGATCGTCCGGATGACCTACGACGGCTCGACGCTGAACGGCTACACGCAGCTGGTCGGCGGCATCAAGAAGAGCAAGTACCACAACGGCGGGCGCCTCAAGTTCGGCCCCGACGGGTACCTCTACGCCACCACGGGCGAGGCCCAGACCCCGGACCTCGCGCAGGACAAGAACTCCCTCAACGGCAAGATCCTGCGGATGACCACGGCGGGCAAGGCCGCCCCCGGCAACCCGTTCGGGACCCTCATCTACTCCTACGGCCACCGCAACCCGCAGGGCATCACCTGGGACCCGCAGGGCCGCCTGTGGGAGGCCGAGTTCGGCAATTCCAAGTACGACGAGCTGAATCTGATCACCCCGGGCGCCAACTACGGCTGGCCCACCTGCGAGGGCAAGTGCTCCACGTCCGGCATGACCAACCCCAAGGCCCAGTGGTCGGTCGCCCAGGCGTCACCCAGTGACATCGCCTACTCCGACGGCGCCATCTACATGGCGGCGCTGAAGGGCCAGCGGCTGTGGCGCATCCCGGTCAGCGGGACCACCGCGGGCACCCCGGCCGCGTACTACGTCAACCAGTACGGCCGGCTGCGGACCGTCGAGAAGATCCCCGGCAAGAGCGTGCTGTGGCTCTCCACGACCAACTGCGACAACAACGGCAACGCCGCCGACGGCTCGGACAAGGTCTTCCAGATCGAGCTGAAGTAACACGATCCGGGCCGGGGCCGTGAGGCCACCGGTCGCAGACCGCCGGGCGGGGAGCAGGGGGCCCCGCCCGGCTTCGTGTTTCCGCGGGTGCGTCACCCCTTTGGGCGGTGGGAGCGGGAGTACTCCTTCACGGAGTGTTCGACCCGCGGACCCCCGCTCTTTCCGTGTGCGGGGCATGAATTGACGCAGTGGCGGGAACGCGCACACCCGTCCGGCAGGTGGTCGTGCGGGAGACCGGGTGCCGCGACGCGCTTACGCTGAGCGGACCGTCGCATCGCCGTAACCGCATTGTCGCCGTATCGAGACCACCTGTACCGAGGAGGGGCCATGACGCTTGCCCAGGCCGAACGGGTCAAGTGGCAGGGCGGGTGGCAGCGGACCTCGGTACGCTCCATGGCCGTCCTGATCCCCGTACTCGCCATCGCGGTGCTCGCCGGCCGCCGGTGGTCGCTGATCGACTCCAGCGCCGACCAGCTCGGCGCCGCCGACCGCCAGTGGCTGGCCGTCGCGGCCGCCGCTGCCGTCATGACCTGGATCTGTTCGGCCACCGCCCAGCAGGGCGCGGTGGTGGAGTCGCTGCCGCCCGGACGGCTGCTCGCCACCCAGTTCGCCGCGTCCGCCGCCAACCATCTGCTGCCGGCGGGAGTCGGCGGCAATGCCGTCAACCTGCGGTTCCTGCTGCGCCGCGGGCTGCCGCCGGGCCGCTCGGCCGCCGCGCTCGGCGTGCGCGCCGTGGCCGCCGCGGTGGTACGGGTCGGCATGCTCCTGATACTGCTCGCCCTCTTCCCGCACGCTCTCAAGGTCGACCGGGTCGCTCCGCGCGGCCCCGCCCACCCGCTCGTCATCGTGGCGGTGGTGGCCGGCTGCGCCCTGGCCGTCGCGCTGACGCTGCTCCTCGCCCGCCGGGTCCGCGCCCGCGTGCGCACCTTCTTCGGCACCATGGCGGTCGATGTGCGGGCCCTGCACTGCAAGTCGGCGCGGGTCGCGGCCCTGTGGGGCGGATCGCTGGCCTTCCCCGTGATGCACGCCACCGTGCTGGTGGCGGTGATCCAGGCGCTGAACGCTCCCGTGCCGGTCAGCGGAGTCGTCCTCGCGTACCTCTTCGCGAGCACCGCCGCGGCCTGGCTGCCCGCCCCCGGCGGCCTCGGCTCGCTCGACGCCGCCCTGGCCTTCACCCTGGTGACCGCGGGCGCCTCGGCCGTCATGGCCACCTCGGCCGTCCTCGGCTACCGGCTGGTGACCGTCTGGCTGCCACTGATCCCCGGCGTCCTGGTGCTGGCCGCACTGATGCGGCGCCGCGTGCTCTGAGCCGGGGCCGGCCGCGGCCGATCGGTGGGAACGCCGGAGTATCGTGCGTCCCCATGGTGGAACCACGGGTCGATTCAGCAGGTCGGGGGCGGGTTCTCGTCGTCGACGACGACGCGGCGATCCGCCGTTCGCTCGGCCGCGGGCTGCGCCTGGACGGCTTCCGCGTCACCGAGGCGGACGGCGGCCGGGCAGCCCTCGCCGGGCTGCGCGACGACCCGCCGGACGTGGTGGTGCTGGACATCTCCATGCCGGACATCAGCGGTATCGACGTGTGCCGGAAACTGCGCGAGGACGGCAATGACATACCGGTGCTGATGCTGTCGGCGCTGGACGAGGTGGCCGACCGCGTCGCCGGGCTGCAGGCGGGCGGCGACGACTACCTCGTCAAGCCGTTCGCCCTCGACGAGCTGGTGCTGCGGCTGCACGCGCTGCTGCGCCGCCGCCCGCCCCGGCATACGGACACCGTGCGCGCCGGCGGCCTGCTGCTCGACCCGGCGGCCCGCACCGCGCAGCTGGACGGCGCCGAGCTGCATCTCACCCGCCGCGAGTTCGAGCTGCTGGAGACCCTGGCGCGCAACGCGGGGATCGTCCTCACCCGCGACCAGCTGCTCGACCGGGTCTGGGGTTACGACTTCGAGGTGCGGACCGACGCGGTCGACACGTTCGTCAGCTATCTGCGCCGCAAACTGGAGGCCGGCGGCCGGCCGAGAATCGTGCACACGGTGCGCGGCGTCGGATTCGTGCTGCGCGACAGCCCGGCCGAGGGCGCGCGATGACCATGCGACTGTCGACCCGGATCGCGATCGCCGTCGGCGTGCTCGTTCCGCTGCTGGTGCTCGCGTCGGGCTGGCTGCTGGTGCGGCTGGTCACGAACGATCTGCACGCCCAGGCCGACGCCCATCTGCGGGAGCGGGCGGCGGCGATGGCGCAGGACGCCCGCAACCTGCTGCGCGTCACGGCGGCGGACCGTTCGGCCGCCGCCGAGCAGGCCAAGGAGAAACGGCTGTTCACCGCGGCGCTGGACGTCGGGATCAGGCTCATCGGCCCGGACGGCACGGTGACCGGCGGGCCGCAGCCCGGCCCGTCCTTCACGCTGCCCGCCGAAGCCGCCCGGCCCGTCACCGTGGGCGACGGGCAGCGGAGCTGGCGGGTGCTGTCGGTGCCGGTGGTCTCGAAGCGCCCGGCGGCGACCGGCACCCTGTGGCTGTTCTCGCCGGACACCGCGAGCCGGACACAGATCCAGCTCGTCCGCCGCCGGGTGGTGACGGTGGCGCTGCTCGGCGCGCCGCTGGCCGCGGCCGTCACCTGGCTCGCCGCCACCGCCGCGGTGCGCCCGCTGCGCCGGCTCCAGCGGCGCGCGGCCGGCCTCGACCCGGGAACCAACACCGCCCGGCTCGACCACGAGCCGTCCAGGGTCGCGGAGGTCGACGATCTGGCGCTGACACTGCGGACGGTCCTGTCCCGCTACGACGAGCAGGCCGCGCGTACCGCCGAGGCGCTCGCCACGGCGCGCTCGTTCTCCGCCGCGGCCTCGCACGAGCTCCGCACACCGCTGATGAGCATGCGGATCAACCTCGACGTGCTCGGCGGCCACCCCGGTCTGGACCCCGCCGAGCGCGCCGAGATCGTGGACGACCTGAGCCGCGAGCACGCCCGGCTGCTCGGCCTGCTGGTCATGTTGCGGGCCCTGGCGCAGGGCGACCTCGTGGAGGCCGAGGCCTTCGGCCCCGTCGATCTCGCGGAGGTGGTGGAGTCCTCCGCCGCCGCGCTGCGCGGCAGCCGGCCGGGGACGGCGCTGACTGTGCGCGGCGGGTCCGGCTTCCTGGTCCACGGATGGGAACCCGGGCTGCGCTCGGTGGTCGACAACCTGATCGTGAACGCGCTGACGCACGGGGGCGGCGCCGTCGACGTGGCGCTGCGCGCCGGGGAGGAGGGCGGGCCGGGCGAGCCGGCCGGCCCGGTCGTCGTGCTCACGGTGGACGACGACGGGCCCGGCGTGCCGCCGGAGTCCCGGCAGCGGGTCTTCGAGCGGTTCCAACGCGGTCCCGACAGCCCCGGCTCCGGCCTCGGTCTCACGCTCGTCGCCCAGCAGATCGCCCTGCACCGGGGCACGATCCGGATTCTGGACCGGTCGGCCGGAGAAGGCCGCGGGGCCCGGGGAGCCCGGTTCGAGGTACGGCTCCCGCTGACGGTCACCGGGCGGCCGGGCTCGGGACTCCCGTCGCGCAGAGACTGGTTGAGCGCGGAACCGGCGACCGGAACGGCGTCAGAACCGGCCCCACAAGGTTTCCACAAAGACCGCTCCTAGCGTCGTCCCGCGGCCGGGCACCCTGCCCGGTCCGTCGAGGAGGACACCATGCGCACCACTCGCTCCACCCGAACGGCGATCGCCGCGTGTGCCGCCGTCGCCGCGCTGCTCGGAGCCGCGGGAAGCGCGGCCGCCGCGCCGTCCGCGCCCCCGACCGGGGATGGCGCCAAGGGGGTCTGCAAGCGCGCGCCCAAGGCCGACGCCCGCATCGACAAGGCGCTCGGCCGGCTCAACGGGAACGCCGGCACGAAGGGCTCCATCGCCCGGATCACCCAGCGCGTCGCCAACGCCAAGTCGGCGGGCCACACCGAGATCGAGACCTATCTCAACGACCGGCTGACCTTCCGCAAGTCGCTCGTGCCGACGCTGCAGCAGCGCCAGAAGGATCTGAAGGCGGTCCTCGTCTGGTGCCAGGCCAACAACAACGGAACGTCGAAGTGACCCTGACACACCGGGCGGCCGCGGTCGCCGCGACGGCGCTGCTCTGTGCCGCGCTCGCCACCGGCTGCGGTGGCAAGGGCGGCAGCGCCGACGGGTCGGCCACCACACCGACGCCGTCCGGGTCGCAGATCTCCCAACTCGACAAGGTCGTCGGCGACGCGGAGTCCGCGGCGAGCGCGGCGGAGTCCGACTCCGCGTCCGACAACTGACCGACCGCTGGCGTAACGTGTTCGGCCATGGAGTCGATGGCACGGACTTTGTGGCTGCGCACGGAACCACTGCACGCGGTGGTCTACTTCGACGCGCAGTGCCGCGAGATGGGTCGCTCGCTGGGGCTCAAGGGCTACTGGATGGGGTACTTCGCCACCCGGTCCGCCCCGCTGGGCCGCGCACAGCCGTCCGTGGTGACCGCCGCGTTCGGTGTGTTCGCCCCCGGACCGATCGCCCGCGCGCTGCCCGCGTCCTGGGACATCACCTCCCCTGAGCAGGCACTCGACCTGCGGGCCGAACGCTCGGCCGCCGCCCTGCGGGCGCTCGATCCCGGAGTGGAGCGACGGGCGGAGCGGCTGACCGGTCCGCTGCGCGCGATGGTGGCGGACGCCCCCGCACTCGCCCGGCCGGTGTTCGCCGCCAACCGGGACCTCCCCGACCGCGCCGATCCCGTCGAGCGGCTCTGGCAACTCGTCACCTCACTGCGTGAGTTCCGCGGTGACGCGCACCTGGCCGTACTCGCCGACCGGGGCCTCGACGGCTGCGAGGCGCTGCTCCTCGCCGCCGCCGACGGCCGGGTGCCCGCGGATACCATCCGGCAGGACCGCGGCTGGACCGAGACGGAATGGGCCGACGCCGGTGCCCGGCTGCGCGAACGCGGACTGCTCGCAGCGGACGGTGCTCTCACCGGACGCGGACGCGACGAGCGCCGGTCCATAGAGGACGCCACCGACCGGCTGGCCGGCCGCCTGCTGCGCCCGCTGTCCGGCGACCGCGCGCAGGCGCTGTTCAGCGATCTGGCCCCGGTGGTGGACCGCGTCCTGGCCGGCCAGGTGCTGCCGTTCCCGAACCCGATCGGCCTGCCCCGGCCGGTGCAACCGCTGTAGCCGCGTAGCCGAGCGGAAAGGGCGGAACGGGCGGAGTCGTCGGGCGGCAGCGCTACTTGGCGTCGGCGTAGCACTCCACGACGTTCGTCTCCAGCGGGAAGCGCACGGGAGTGTCGCCGAAGACCAGCCGGCGGGCCTCCTCGCCCGACTCGGCGACAGCGGCCTCGACGGCGCCCGCGAGGTCGGTCGGGGTCTGCACGATGATCTCGTCGTGCTGGAAGAAGACGAGCTGCGGCTCGGGGCCGATCGCGGCGAGGCGGCGGCGGGTGGCGGCGAGCATCGCCAGCGCCCAGTCGGAGGCGCTGGCCTGGATGATGAAGTTGCGGGTGAAGCGCCCCCAGGAGCGGGCGGCCCGCCGGTCGGGCGAGGAGCCGTCGTCGGAACCCGATCCGGAACCCGATCCCGAACCGGAGTCCAGGTCGCCGTCCTCCGAATCCAGCCAGTCCGACGACGGCGTCGGGGACGTCCGGCCCAGCCGGGAGCGGACCACGCCGCCGCCCTCGCCGATGCGGGCCGCGGATTCGACGAGGCCCATGGCGTCGGGGAAGCGGCGGCGGAGCACCGCGAGCAGTTGTCCCGCCTCGCCGCTGGTCTGCCCGTACATGGCGGCCAGCAGGCCGATCTTCGCGCGGCTGCGGTCGCCGCCGAACGCGGTGCGCGCGATACCCGCGTAGAGATCGCCCTCGGCAGCCGCGGCGGCCAGGCCCCTGTCGGCCGACATGGCGGCGAGCACCCGGGGTTCCAGCTGTCCCGCGTCGGCGACGACCAACCGGTGGCCGGGGTCGGCGACGACGGCGGAGCGCAGCAGCCGGGGGATCTGCAGGGCGCCGCCGCCGCGGGTGGCCCAGCGGCCGGAGACCACGCCGCCGACGACGTACTCCGCGCGGAACCGGCCGCCGCGCACCCAGGTCTCCCGCCAGGCCCAGCCGTGGGCGGCATGGATCCTGGACAGCTCCTTGTAGCGCAGCAGCAGAGCCGCCGCCGGGTGCTCGACGTCCCGCAGCACGTGCGAGCGGGTGGACGGCAGCTGGACGCCGACCCGGGCGAAGGCGGGCAGGACCTGGGCGGGGGAGTCCGGGTTGACCGGGCTGCCGAGCGCTTCCTGGACCTGGGTGGCGAGCTCGCCCAGCAGCTTGGGCCGGGCGCCGCCCGCCGGGCGCGGGCCCAGCAGGCCGGTCAGCAACTCGTCGTGCACGGCGGCGCTCCACGGCAGCCCGCCGCGGCCCATCTCGGCGGCGGCCAGCGAACCGGCGGACTCGGCGGCGCACAGCAGCCGCATCCGGCCCGGGTGCTCACCCTCCTTGAGACGGCGCTGCTGTTCGGCATGGACGGCGACGACGGCCGTCAGCGGATCGGCGTCCTGCGGCAGGTGGTGGCGGTCGGCTGCGAAGAGCACCGGCTGGTCGTCGGCCGCGCCCTCCCGGGCGTCCTCGGGGACCGGCAGATCGTTCAGCCGCGCCCAGGCGGCGCCGAGCGAGCGGGGCTGCCCATGCCGGCCGTCGCGGCCGAGCAGCAGCGTTTCGACGAGCTTCAGATCATGGCAGCGGGCCGGCCGGACCGGCAGCCGGTCGAGCAGCCGGGGGTACAGGTCCTCGGTCGCCGCCCACACCCAGCGCGGTGCGTCCGACGTCTCGCGGGCGGCGATGGCCGCGGCGAGATCGCCGACCCGCTCGGCGGGCCCGGCCGGGACGCCCTCCTCGTCCAGCGGCAGCAGCCGCCCGCCGGACCCCACGGGGTCGGGTGCGACGGCGACGCGTGGCGCGGAGAGGCGAGGAGTGGTCACGGGTCGAGCGTAGAGCGGGGCACTGACAACGGGCCGCCGGCAATGCCGCCGGTCAGCGGTCCAGGAGCGCGTCGCGGTCCTGGGCGCGGTACTGGTCGAGCAGCGCCAGCCGGTCCGCCGCGGTGAAGGGCCGGTACGCCGCGCCGCAGGGGCCCGCGTCCGGCGGGGACCACCAGACCGGATCGGCGCAGCGGAAGCCGGTGCGGCGCAGGCCGACACGGTGGACCTTGTTGGTGGCGGTGACCGGCATCCGGTCGGTGACGCGCACGAAGCGCGGCGGCATCTTCGTCCCCAGATCCGGCTGGGCGGCGAGGAAGGCGGCGAACGCGGCCGGGTCGAAGGCGGCGCCGTCGTGCAGCGCGAGCGTCGCCATGACCTGGTCGCCCGCCACCGGGTCCGGGACGGCGTAGACCGCCGCCGAGGCCGCGTCCGGGAAGCGGGCCAGGATGTTCTCGATGACCGCGGCGGCCAGGTTCTCGCTGTCCACCCGCAACCGGTCGTCGCTGCGCCCGGCGAAGTGGAAGAAGCCCTCGGCATCGCGGAAGAACAGATCGCCGGTCCAGTACCAGTTGCCGCGCAGCCGGTCGGCGACGGCCTGCTCGTTCTTCCAGTAGCCCTCGAACGTGCTCGGGCCGCGGTTGACCAGCTCGCCGATCGCCTCGTCGCCGTTGAGCAGGCGCCCGTCGGCGTCGAAGGCGGCGGGCGGGCGTTCCCGGCCGGTGTCGGGGTCCACGACGGCGAGATCCGCGCCGGAGGCGGCGCGGCCGATGGCGCCGGGCGGTGTGCCGGGGGAGCGCTGGATGGCGGCGCCGCCCTCGGAGGAGCCGTACCCCTCGATGAGCGGCGTGCCGAAGCGGGCCGCGAAGCGGGCGGCGTCGACAGCCCCGGCCTCGGTGCCGAAGCCGTGCCGCAGCGGGTGGTCGCGGTCGTCGGGGCGCTCGGGAGTCGCCAGCAGGAACTGCACGGCGCGGCCCACGTAGGTGAAGTACGTGGCCCCGTAGGACCGTATGTCGGGCAGGAACCCGGAGGCAGAGAACTTGCGGCGCAGCGCGACGGCGGCGCCGCCGGCGAGTGCGGGGGCCCAGTTGGCCATGACGGCGTTGCCGTGGAACAGCGGCATGCAGATGTAGTGGACGTCCTCCGGCACCACGTCCAGGAAGTCGACCAGGGCCCGGCCGGCGTGGGCGAGGCGGCCCTGCGAGCAGATCACCGCTTTGGGGGCGCCGGTGGAGCCGGAGGTGAAGTACAGCAGCATCCGGGTCCCGGGCGTGACCTCCGGCGCGGGTTCCGGCTCGGCGCCCGCGTACGGGGCGAGCAGCGCGTCGTACGCGGGGTCGTCGACGACGAGGACGCGGTCGCGGGAGAGCGACGGTCCCAGGTCGAGGCAGTCCAGCAGCGGGAGGTGGGCGCGTTCGGTGACCAGCAGGGCGCACTCGGTGTGGGCGATGTCGCGGGCCAGCTCCGGGCCGCGCCGGGTCGGGTTGACGCCGACCACGGTGGCTCCGGCGAGCGCGGCCGCGCCCAGCCACAGGGGGTACTCCGGGACGTTGTCCAGCAGGACGCCGACGTGCGGCTGCGCCCCGGGCGGCAGCAGATCGCGCAGCAGCGCGGCGCGGGCCGCGGAACCGGCGGCGGTCTCGTGATGGGTGAGGACCAGATCGCCGTACTTCAGGCCCGGCCGGTGGTCCTTCCACCGCGCGCGCACCAGCTCCGCGACCGTGGTGCCGGCCGCGGAGCCGGTGTCCGGGGTGTGTGCGGCCCCCGCCCGGCCCGCCGTTTCCGTGCTCCCCATCGCCGCCTCCCGTCCGTTGGACAGCAAGCCGCACCATAACTGACTATCCGTCAGATAGGGAGGGGCGGTCAGCGGCGGGCGGTCGGGGGCCGTGGGATCAGGAGCCCTGCTGGGCCTGCTCGACGGACTTGCGTACCTCGTCCATGTCCAGCGCGCGTGCCTGGCCGATCACATCGTCCAGCGCCGCGGGCGGCAGGGCGCCGGGCTGCGCGAAGACGGCGACGCGGTCGCGCACGATCATCAGCGTCGGGATCGACTGGATGTCGAAGGAGGCGGCCAGCTCCGGCTGCGCCTCGGTGTCGACCTTCGCGAAGACCAGGTCCGGATTCGCCTCGGCGGCCTTCTCATAGACCGGTGCGAACATCCGGCACGGGCCGCACCAAGCGGCCCAGAAGTCGATGAGGACGAAATCGTTCTTGGTCACGACCTCGTCGAAGTTGTCCTTGGTCAGCTCGACAGTGCTCATGGTGCGGATAACGGGGGGTGCCGGTCGGATATTCCGGTGGCTTCACTCATTCGGGTGATGGGGTCACCGGGTGCAGTGGCGATCAGCGGGTGGGCCTCGTTGGTCCGGTCATGGGAGCGACGGAACGGACCTGGGACAGCGGTGGCGCGAACGACGGAGCGGCCTGGCGCCTCATCCGGGGCGGAACGGTTCCGCACGGCTCGGACGCCCCGGTCTACGCCGCCCTGGCCGACCAGTGGCGGTCGGCCGGGCGGATGGTACCGGGACAGATCGACATGGAGTGGGCCGAGCTGGTCGGCCGGATCCCCCGGTTGACGGGCGTCTGACGGAGAGCAGCGGGGCGCGGCAGGGGACCGGGGCACCTCAGCCCTCGTCTCAGCCCTCGTCGAAGACCAGATCCTCCGGCGGGCGGTTCATCCGCACCGTCTGGCCGGAGACCTCCACCACCGTCTCGAAGCCGGTGTACTGGCCGCGGGACACGATCAGCACACGGTCACCGCGCTGGTCCAGGAACGCGGCGAAGCCGGCCAGTGACGGGTCCCCGGCGCCCAGCGCCAGGTAGTCGGCCAGCCGCCGGAACAGCTTCGGCATGATCACCGCCTCCGAGGTGATCGACTCCAGACCGTCGATCCGCGCCCCCGACTGGGTCACGTCCAGCGACCACAGCCCGGCTCCCTTGGACCTGGCCCCGTCCACCGCGGCCGTCAGTGCCTGGCGCAGGTCCACGTAGAGGTTCCGGTAGTACGTCGGGTAGGCCAGCCCCTCCGCGAGCTGGTGGAAGTTGGCCGTCTCCTCCAGCAGCGCGGCCTCGACCCGGATCCGCGTCCCACTGGCGCCCGGCGCCGCGCCCTTGCCGACCAGGGCCACGCACCGGCCGTACAGGTCGGCGCCACGGGTGAGGAGGTAGCCGGGCAGCTGCGCGGGCTCCGCCGTACTCACCGTGCCGTGCCCGTCGCGGGTGACCCCGGTGTAACCCAGCCAGGACACCAGCTCCGCGGCGGCCTGGTCGGCGTAGGGAGCCGGCTGGTGCAGTTCCTGGCCGTGCGCCGGTATGTAGTGCGTCTCCAGCGCGTCGATCGCGTCCAGCCGCAGCTGCGCCCCGCCCGTCGCGTTGCGCTGCACTTGGTGGACGCCTCCGACCAGGTCCCACTGGGCCGGATCGGTGGGGTAGAAGCGGATGGAGTCCCCGTCGGGACGGGCTCCGGTGATCCGGTACGTGCCCTCGATGACGAGCATGGGCATGGCGACGCCTCCTCAGCGTGTCCACGTGTCCGCCCGGTCGGCGCGGCCGGCTTTCCGCCGCGGGCCGCCCGCGGATCCTCGGTGGATGTCCCGCGCGGTTCCCTTCCCTCCAGCGTGACGCAGAAGTCCCGGCGGCACCGGCCACCCGCCGGTAACGGCGGGCTGAATTCTTCTCATCAACCCGTGGCGTGGACGCCCCCTTGAGCTGGATTCGAGGGCCGGTCCACATCCTCGGACGCATCGCCCGGAGTGACCCGAAAGGAACCTGCTGTGAACGTACGCGCGACGTTCCACAAGTCGGGACGGCGGCCATGGTGACGGTCCTGCGGCGCGTCGGTGCCGGGGAAGGTGCCCCGGCAGTCCCGCAACTGCGCCATCCGTCCTGGGAGCTGGCGGCCCGCTTCGACCGGGAGCTGGGGGATCCGGGCGACCCGGCCACCGTCTTCTCCTACCAGGAGGCCGTCCGGCTGGACGACGCCGAGGAGTTCCCCGACGAGGCGTGCGCCGCCCTCGACGTCTGGGGCCTGGCCGACTACTACGTGCCCGCCGACTACGGCGGGGTGCTCACCGGCTTCGAGGATCTGCAGCAGCTCATCCGGATGCTTGCCCGGCGCGATCTGACAGTCGCCGTCGGACACGGCAAGACCTTCCTCGGCTCGGTGTCGGTGTGGGTCTCCGGCGACCACGCGGCGGCGGTCCGGCTCGGTGCGCTGGTCAAGGCCGGTGCCCGCGTCTCGCTCGGGCTCACGGAACGCACCCACGGCAGCGACATCATGGCGGGCGAGCTCACCGCGGAACCGGTCGGCCCCGGCTACCGCGTCAACGGCGAGAAGTGGCTGATCAACAACGCCACCCGCGGCCGGCTGCTGAGCCTCCTCGCCCGTACGTCGCCCGTCGGCGGCCCGCGCGGCTTCACCCTGCTCCTCCTCGACAAGGAGGAACTGCCCCAGGAGACCTACCGCTGCCTGCCCAAGGTGCCCACCCACGGCATCCGCGGCGCGGACATCAGCGGTGTCGTCATCCAGGACGCCGTGGTCGGCCCGGAGGCGGTGGTCGGCGGGGCCGGCGGTGGCGCGGAGCTGCTCCTCAAGTCGCTGCAACTCACCCGCACGCTCTGCCCGTCGTTGTCGCTCGGCGCCGCCGACCACGCGCTGCGACTGGCCATGGAGTTCGCCGGTGAGCGGGTGCTCTACGGCCGACGGCTGACCGAACTCCCGCTCACCCGGCGCACCCTGGCCGAGGCCTACGCCGACCTGCTGGTCTGCGAGGCGCTCAGCACGGTCGCGACCCGCAGCATCCACGCCCTGCCGAGCGAGCTGAGTGTCACCTCCGCCGTCGCCAAGTACCTCGTCCCGACCATCATCGACAGTCAGGTGGCCTCGCTGGGATCCCTGCTGGGCGCCCGGTCGTTCCTGTCGGGCGAGTTCGCGCACGGCAGCTTCCAGAAGGTGGCCCGCGACCACCGCATCGTCGGGATCTTCGACGGCAACACCCTCGTCAACCAGTACTCGCTGGTGGCCCAGTTCCGC
Source organism: Streptomyces sp. NPDC045021 (assembly GCF_056432645.1). Lineage (NCBI taxonomy): Bacteria > Bacillati > Actinomycetota > Actinomycetes > Kitasatosporales > Streptomycetaceae > Streptomyces > Streptomyces sp. NPDC045021. Next base: position 668,134 of record NZ_JBWKIQ010000001.1, on the reverse strand, counting down.
TCGCTGGCCCGCAACTACCTCGGGCCGCTGGACCACCGCCCGCGGCTGGGCACCCTGTTCAACCTGAGTCGGCCGCTGCCGCCGTTCGACCCCGAGCGGCTCACCCTGCTCTCCCGCTACGGCAGCAGCATCCTGGGCACCCTCCCCGCCTCCGTGACGCGGCTGGCGGACGCGGCCCTGCTCGACCCCGCGCTCGGCGGGGCCGCCCAGTGCGCCGCGGAACTGCGGGTCGCGGCGGACGCGCTGCACCGCAGGATCGCCCGCCGGATGGAAACGGTGGCGGCCGCGTCACCCGAGAGCTTCACCGACGCACGCAAGTACGGGCTCTGCTTCGCCGGGGCGGCCTGCCTGGGCCTGTGGCTGCACAGCCACCGGGAGGCGGAGGCGGGCGGGACCGGCGGACTCTGGAAGAACGGTCTGTGGCTCGAAGCCGTACTGAACCGGCTGCTGGCCCGCCTGGAGGTGCGCCCGCCCGCGGGCGCCGCGGAGGACCCGCTGTTCGAGCGGCTCTACACACAGCTGACCCAGCAGTACCAGGACGGCAGTCTCTTCTCGTTGCTGCCCTGCCCGATAGCCGAGGGACCGCCATCATGCTGAAGGACAACAGCTCCCGCCCGCAGCCGGGTCTCGACCCGGACGCCGCGCCGGCGCAGTCGGCCGGGCTCCGGTCGGTGGACCCGGCGGAAGTGGCCATCCAGGCCAGGATCACCGAACTGGAGCAACTGCTCGGCGACCCCCGCGACCCGGACAACCCCTTCGGGCACGACGCGCTGCTCGCCGCCGACGACCGCAGCGAACTCCTGCCCTCCGCGGAGGACGCGCTCACCGGCTTCGGCCTCAACCACGAGTTCGTGCCCGTGGAGCTCGGCGGACGGCTCGCTCGGGTGGACACCCTCGCCCGCGTGCTGCGCCCGGTCTTCCGCCGGGACGCCTCGCTGGCACTGGGGTACGGGGTGACCTCGTTCCTCGCCGCGGTCGCGGTGTGGGCGGCGGGCACACCGGAGCAGCGCCGCTGGACCGCCGACCTGCTGATGGGCGGCGGCCGGCTGGCCATCGCCTACCACGAGCTCGCGCACGGCAACGACTTCGTCCGCAACGAGTTCACCGCGCTCCCCGACGGCACCGGCTTCCGGCTGGACGGCCGCAAGGAAGTGATCAACAACGCCGGGCGCGCCGAGGCCCTCGTCCTGTTCAGCCGCACCGCGAAGGAGGCCGGCGCCCGCAGCCACTCCGTGCTGCTCGTCGACAAGAGCGTGCTGCCCGCCGACCGGTTCGAGCACCTGCCGCGCTACCGCACGGTCGGGGTGAAGGGCTGCGAGATCGGCGGGTTCCACTTCCGCGACTGCCCGCTGCCCGGCGACGCACTCGTCGGCGGTCTCGGTGAAGGTGTGGAGATCGCGCTGCGGTCCTTCCAGATCACCCGCAGCGCCATCCCCGCGATGGTGCTGGCGGGCGCCGACACCGCACTGCGCACCGTGGTGGGCTTCGCCGTCGACCGGCAGTTGTACGGCCGGTCGGTGCTGGAGATCCCGCACGCCCGGTCCACCGTGGCGGGCGCCTTCACCGATCTGCTGATCTGCGACTCCCTCGCGCTGGCCGCGACCCGTGCGGTCCATCTGCTGCCCGGCCAGACCAGCGTGTACGCCGCGGTGGTGAAGTACCTGGTGCCCAAGTTCCTGCAGGACGCCACGTACGACCTCTCGATCGTGCTGGGCGCCAACTTCTACGTACGCAACGGCGAGTACGGCATCTTCCAGAAGCACGTACGGGACCTGCCGATGACCAGCCTCGGGCACGCCGGGACCGCCGCCTGCCAGGCCACCATCATCCCGCAACTGCCGCGGCTGGCACGCAAGTCGTGGTTCGCGGGCGAACCCGCCCCGGCCTCGCTGTTCCGCAGCTGGGAGGGGCTGCCGCCGCTCGACACGAGCCGGCTGTCCCTGGCGGCGGACGGCGACGCGCTCGCCGCCTCGCTGGTGAGCGGGTACGACTGGCTGCGGGCCACCGGCAGCGGGGGCACCGACGCCGCCGCGCTGATCGAACTGGTCCGCTCGCTCGTCGAGGAACTGCGCGAACTGCAGGGCGAGTGCACGGAGATGCCGCCCGAGGACCGCACCGTACTGGCCAGCCCGCACGCCTATGCGCTCGCCGACCGGTACGCCCTGGTGCTCGCGGGATCCGCCGTTCTGAACGTATGGCGCGAACAGCTGGGGGGCGGCTCGCCGTTCCTGGCCGACCCGGCCTGGCCGACGGCCGCGCTCGCCCGGATCGCCCGGCGGCTGGGCCTGCCCGTCCCGGAACGCAGCCGGGACGAGGTGGACTGGCTGCTCGGCGAGGTCCTCGACCGCTACCACGGCGAACGCAGCTACGACCTCTACGACAGCCCCCTGGCCGGTTGAGCGGCACCGAGACAAAGAGGAGTCGGACATGGTGGTTCCCGGCAGCGCTGTCCAGGAGCGGGAGTTTCGCGGATGGCTCCTGGAGAAGCTCGGCCAGTACCTGCGGCGCCCCCCGGTGGACATCGACATCAGCGTGCCGTTCGCGGAGTACGGCATCGACTCGGTGGCCGCGCTGAGCATCTTCGGTGACATCGAGGACGGATTCGGCCTCTATCTGGAGCCGACGGTGGCCTGGGACCACCCCACGGTGCAGTCCCTCGCCCGCTATCTGGCGTCCGAGTCCGCTCGCAGCGCCACCGGCCCGCTGACGCAGGCCCCTTACGGCGAACCGACCGGCGGGAGCCAGGCGGGCGGCGATCCGACCGACCCCCGCGACAACCCCGGGACGGCGGGCTGGACGCGGAACACCCCGGGAGGTGGACCGCGGTGAACCCGATCGCCGTTCTCGGCCTGGACTGCCGCTTCCCGGGGGCCCCCGACCCGGGGGCGTACTGGGACCTGCTCGCCGCCGGAGCCGACGGCGTCGGGCCGAGACCCACCTCCCGCCGGGTCGGGGACACCCGGCGGGCGAGCGGGCCCGCGGCCCGGCCCGACGGCGGATTCATCGACGACGCCGACGCGTTCGACCACGCCTTCTTCGGCATCGGCCGCGCCGAGGCCGCCGCCATGGACCCGCAGCAGCGGCTGCTGCTGCAGACCGCCTGGCGCGCCCTGGAGGACGCCGGCATCAACCCCAGGGACCTGGCCGGCAGCGGCACCGGCATCTACGTGGGCGCCATGGCCGACGACTGGTCGCGGCTGCGGCTGGCCGACGACGCGGCGATCACCCCGCGCACCGGCACCGGCGCCGGCCGGGCGATCCTCGCCAACCGGCTCTCGTACCAGCTGGACCTGCGCGGCCCCAGTCTCACCGTCGACTCCGCCTGCTCCTCCGCGCTGATCGCCGTGCACCTCGCGATGGGCGCGCTGCTGTCCGGCGAATGCGACATCGCCCTGGCCTGCGGGGTCAATCTGGTGATGTCCGACGTCCTCGACGAGATCTACGGGCAGTCAGGACTGGCCGCCCCCGACGGCCGCTGCAAGCCCTTCGGCGCGCAGGCCGACGGCATCGGCCGGGCCGAGGGCGTCGGCGCCGTCGTCCTGCAGCGGTTGGCGGGCGCCCGCGAACAGGGCCGCCCGGTCCGGGCTCTGCTGCTGGGCAGCGCCGTCAACCAGGACGGCCGCAGCAACGGCATCATGGCGCCGTCCCGGCGCGCGCAGCGCGAGGTCATCCAGGCCGCCTGCCGGCGGGCCGGGGTGGAGCCGCAGCGGATCGGCTGGGTCGAGGCGCACGGCACCGGCACCCCGGTCGGCGACCTCATCGAGGCCCGCGCTCTCGGCGACGTGTACGGCGGGCTGCGGCCCGAACCGTGCGCGATCAGCTCGGTGAAGGGCAACATCGGCCACGCCGAGGGCGCGGCGGGTATCGCCGGCCTGATCAAGGCCGTGCTGGCGCTGGAACACCGGCTGGTCCCGCCGGTCAGGACCGCGGGGGGCGAACACCCGGGGCTCGAACTGTCGGCGCACGGGCTGAAGTTACTGACCGAACCCCTGTCGCTGCCCGACGGCGAGATGCTCGCCGCCGTCTCCAGTTTCGGCATGGGCGGCAGCAACGCCCACGTCGTGCTCTCCTCCGCGCCCCGGCAGACCGCCCCCATCGCCGCCCCGCAGACCAACAACGGTGAGAGCGGTGAGAACCCGGGGGTGTTCACGCTGACCGCGCCCACGGCCGAGGCGCTGCGCCGCAACCTGGTGGTCCAGGCTCGGTCGATCGCGGGTCGCGCCCAGGAGCCGGTCACCCCGCTGTGCTGGACCAGCAATCTGACCCGGACCGGTATGGCGTACCGGATCGCGATCCCCGCCGAGGACACCGCCGGGCTCGCCGCCGCCCTGGACGCCGCCGCGGAGGCGGGCGAGGGCGTGCCGGAGCCGCCGGAACCCCCGGTGGTGGCGTTCCTCTTCACCGGCCAGGGCGCCCAGTACCCGGGGATGACGAGCCGGCTGTACCGCGAGTCGCCGCTCTACCGGCAGTACCTCGACGAGGCGTCCCGGGCCCTGGAACCGCACCTCGGCGGTTCGATCACCGAGCTGCTGCTCGGCCGTGACGAGCGGGTGCACCGCACCGGCTGGACCCAGCCCGCCGTCTTCGCCGTGCAGTACGCGCTGGCCGGCTACCTGGAGGAGCTGGGCGTGCGGCCCGGCGCCGTACTCGGCCACAGCATCGGCGAGTTCGCGGCGGCCGTCACCGCGGGCGCGCTCGGTCTTGAGGACGCCGCGGCCCTCGTCGCGGCCCGCGGCACCGCCATGGAGGCGCTGCCCGAGGGCGGCGGGATGCTCGCCGTGCGGGCGCACCCCGACGACCTGCGCGAAGTCCTCGCAGGCGAACCGCTGGTGGGCCTGGGCGCCGCCAACGGCGCTGCCGCGTCCGTGCTGTCCGGCGATCTGGCGGGCCTCGCCAGGATCCGCGAACAGCTCGCCGCGCGCGGCGTCGGCTGCACCCCGCTCAAGGTCTCGCACGCCTTCCACTCGGTCCTGATGGAGCCGGTGCTGCCCGGCTTCCGCACGACGGCGGATGGGATCACCGCGGGCGAGCCGCGCATTCCGTTCTTCTCCACCGTCCGCGGCGGCCTGTTCGCCGGACGCCCGCTCGACGCCGACTACTGGTGCGAACACATCACCGGCACCGTCCGGTTCGCCGACGCCGCCGCCGCGCTGCTCGGCTCCGACGTGACGCATCTCGTCGAACTCGGCCCCAAACCCGTCCTGCTGCCCCTCGCCCGGCGGCTGCCCGGCGGCAGCGGGCTGCCCGGGATCTCGGTCGTCCGTGACGCCCACAGCGGCGCGCTGACCGCGGCCGAGGCGGCGGCCGCGCTCTACACGGCCGGGGTCGACATCCGCTGGGAGCTTCTCTACCGCCCCGAGGACAAGGTGCACGCCCAGCTGGCGCCGCAGAGCTTCGACACCTCGGCCCGGTTCTGGTACGAGCCGCCCCGACCGGCGGCGGCCCCGGCCGGCGAGCCGGGGAGTCCGGTTCTGTCGCTGGTGCGGGCCGGCGCCGGTCCGCGGGCGCCCGAGCGGGACGGCGGCGGGCTTGCCGAGGCGGTGCGCGAGACGGTCGCCGGGATCACCGGCGCCGAAGAGGGCACGCTCCGCGACGACGACCGGTTCTACGACGATCTGGGCTTCGACTCGGTGATGTTCATGGAGCTCAAGTACCGGCTGGAGGAGGCGGTTCCGGCACTGGGCGAGTTGTCCATCCCGGAGATGATGTCGAGCCTGGTCTCGCTGACGACCCTCATCGGCTATCTGCGTGAGCAGCTCGCCCGGGTCCCCGCCTGATGACCGGGAGCCCGCCCTCGGAGCCCGGCATGCACCTGCTCGCGGCGGCCACCGCGCTGCCGGGCCCGGCGATCGGCAACGAGGCGCTGGCCGGTCGGCTCGGGCTCTCCGCCGAGTGGGTGGAGATGTTCATCGGCACCCGGACCCGGCACTTCGCGGTGGACCTCGCCGGCGGTGTCGGCTGCCGGCTGGCCGACCTGTGCGAGCAGGCCGCCGCACGGAGCCTGGAGCGGGCCGGACTCACCGTGCACGACCTCTCCTTCGTGGTGCTCGCCACCGCGACCCCGGACTCCCTGATGCCCACCACCGCCGCCGTCGTCGCGGACCGGCTGGGAGCGGCGGGCATTGCGGCCTACCAGCTGCAGTCGGGCTGCTCCGGCGCCGTCCAGGCGTTCACCCTCGCCGAGGCGCTGCTCGCCCGCCAACCCGCACGGTCGGGCGGCGGGCCGTACGGGCTGGTCCTCGGCGGGGACGTCTGCGCCAAACACCTCGATCTGGAGCAGGACTTCCGCCGGATGCCGCCCGCCCAGCTCGTCAACTACGTGATCTTCGGCGACGGCGCGGGCGCCGCCGTGGTGAGCGCGGCCCCGGCCCCCGGCAGCGCCGCCTTCCACGGGCTCGGCCATCGGCTGGCCCTGCCGGGACAGCCGCCGGGCCAGCACGTCGAGTGGTACGGGGCCGCCGACCGCGGCAGCGCGCTGCCGCCGGTCTCCGAGGACTACAAGGCCGTCGAGTGCCTGGTCCCGGAACTGGCCCAACAGGTCTGCGCCGACCTGCTGGACACCCTCGGCTGGTCGGCGCCCGACCTCGGCTACCTGCTGCCACCGCAGCTCGGCGGTCTGATGACCCGGCGCATCACCGCCGCGCTGCGCGCCGGGCTCGGGGTGGAGAAGGCCGTCGAGATCTCCTGCGTCGCCGACACCGGAAACACCGGCAACGCCCTCGTGCTGAGCCAGCTGGAACTGCTGCTGCCCCTGCTGACCCCAGGCGAGCGGGCGCTGTGCGCCTGCGTCGAGTCCAGTCGGTGGATCTCGGCCGGCTTCGCCCTGGAGGCCGCATGACGGACGGCACCCATGGACCCGCACCGACGAACCCGCACGAACGAACCCGCACACGGAAATGAAGGAGGAGGCACAGTGACAGGAGTCGAGGACATGATCACCCTGCTCAACCGGGAACTGGGCCTGTTCCTGCGCCCGGAGGACGCCGGGTCGCCCCTGGACGCGCTCCCGGGCTGGGACTCGCTACTGCTGTTCCGGCTCGTCGCGGTACTGGAGGAGGAGGCAGGGCGGCCGCTGCCGGTCGCCGAGGTCGTCACGGCGGGCACCCTCGCCGAGATCCACGCGCTGGCGGTGGGGCTGTGACGCCACAGGCCGCGACCCGCCGGGCCGGCACGTCGCAGGAGACGGCCCGTCAGGACACGGCAGGAGCCGACCGGGCCCGGCGCCACACCCGGTACTTCCTGCGGTGGGCTCGCGCCGCCGCACCCGTACACCTGGCCGCGGACATCGACATGTCCGGCGTCCAGGAGCACCGGGCGGCGGCCCGCGCCGAGGGCCGGCGGTACTCCGTCGTGAGCTACCTGCTGTACGCGGTCGGCCAGGTACTGGCCGACCACCCGGAGGCCAACGCGACAACGGCCGGCGGGATCGTGCCGCGCACCCTGCGCTACGAGCGGGTGAACGCGAAGCTGGCCATCGACAGCGGGGACGCCGACGAGGGCCGGCGGGCGGTGCGCGTGGCGGTCCTGCCCGATGTGGACCGGCTGGACCTGGAGGCAATCCAGCAGTTGGTCGACCGCTACCGGAACGGAGCCGCCGAGGACCTGCCGGGCGCCGCGGGGGTGCGCCGGCTCGGCCGGCTGCCGTCGCTGCTCGGGCACCTCGCCTTCCGGACGGCCGTGAGCAGCGGGGCCCGCCGGGCCGAGCTGCTCGGGACCGTGGCGGTCAGCTCTCTCGGCCACCGCAGGGTGGACACCTTCCACTCCTACGGTGGTACCGCGGTCACCCTGACCGCGGGCCGGATCGCCGAGGTTCCGGTGGCCCGTGCGACGCGTGTCGCCGTGGCGCCGGTGATGCGCCTGGGTCTGACCTTCGACCACCGCGTGCTCGACGGCGCGGCGGCCGCCGACGTACTGGACGACCTGGCACTACTCCTGGAGGCATGCGATGCCGCTCTTCCCGGGGGGTGGGACGCCCCCCAACGCCGTTCCGGTGATCGGCCGGCCCATCAGGGTGACCAGTCCGGAAGGCCCGTGGCACCGCGTGGTTGAGGCGCTGGACGAGCGTGGCAGCGTCATGGTCCACGCCCTGCTGTCGGACTGGGTGCCCGAGAACCTCGACGACCCGGAGCTGCGCCCGGTCCTCGGACGGGACTGGCACCGCTACCAGGCGATGCGCCACCACCATGTGCGGGAGCGCTTCGCCGCCTCCCGGCTGCTGCTCAAACACGTGGCGGCGCAGGCGATCCAGGCACCGCCGGCCACCGTGGAGCTGGCCTACAAGCCCGGTGGCCGCCCGTACCTGCGCGGCTGCGACCAGATCGACATCAGCCTCAGCCACACCGAGGAACTGCTGCTGGTCGGCATCACCCGGCGCGGCTGGATCGGCGTGGACGCCGAACTGGAGGACCGCTCCATGCTGGTCTCCGGCATCGAGCGGCAGGTGTGCACCCCGTACGAACGCACCATGCTGTCCCAGGTCCGCGAGAGCGACCGCAACCAGGAGATGGTGCGGCTGTGGACGCTGAAGGAGGCGTACAGCAAGGCCATCGGCCAGGGCATGCGGTTCCGGTTCAACGAGTTCGGCTTCGGCCCGAGCGGCCATCCGGTCCAAGTGCTCAGACCGGACGGCTCTCCCGGCACAGGTGAGGAGTGGGCGTTCGGCACCTGCCGCGTCGAAGGGCGCTACACCGCCAGTTGGGCGCTGTACGACGCGGGCTTCGGCGACACCGACGACACCCGGGCCGGCACCATGCTCGACGAGGGCCTGGTCACCGCGCTGCTGCACCAGCCGGCCGAATCGCCGCAGCCGGCCGCCGAGGCGACCACGGCGCCGGACGTTCCGCTGACCGGAGCCGGAGTGGCGGCATGACCGGCCCGCCGCCCGCCGAGACCGACGCCGTCGTGGTCGGCGGCGGGCCGGCCGGGCTCGCGCTGGCGCTGGCGCTGGTACGGCTCGGCGTGCGCACCACCGTGCTGGAACGCTCCGCCGGCGGCCGTCGCGACTTCCGCGGCGAGTCGCTGTCCCCGGACGGCGTCCGGCTGCTGGACCGCTGTGGCGTCCTGGAGCCGCTGCGCGCCATCGCCCTTCCGGTGCGCCGGCTCGAGGTCGCCGACGGCGGCAGGACCGTACTCGACGTCGGCTTCGAGTCCTTCCCCTATCCGTACCGCTTCCCGCTGGAGATCCCGCAGTCCCTGCTGCTCGCGGAGATCGAGGCCGCGGCGCAGGGCCGGGACGGCTTCCGGATGCTGCGCGGCTGGACCGCCAAGGGCCTGCTGTCCGCGGACGGCAGGACCGCCGGCGTGCGGGCCGTCGGGCCCGGCGGGGCGGAGTGCGAGATCCGTGCCCGACTCACCGTCGGCGCGGACGGCCGCTACGGCAAGGTCCGCGAACTCGCCGAACTGGCCGCCCGGGTCAGGCCGCTGGACCGGGACGTGATCTGGATGCGGCTGCCGCGCCCCGTCGAGTGGACGGACGCGGCCTACCGGATCCGTATCCGCGGCGACCGGCACGCCCTGCTGCTCCCCGACTCCGGCGGCACCGTCCGGGTGGGCCTCAACATCCCCAAGGGCGGGCTGCGCGAACTGCGCAGGTCAGGACTGGACGCGCTGCACGGCCGGCTCGCTGAACTCGCCCCCGAACTGGCGGAGCCCGCCCGGCAGACGCTGCGGGACTGGTCCGACACCGCGCTTCTGGACATCTTCAGCACCACCGTGCCGCACTGGTCGGCGCCGGGCGTCGTGCTGATCGGAGACGCCGCGCACACCCTGTCGCCCGTCCTCGGCCAGGGCGTCAACCACGCCCTCGCCGACGCCGCAGCGCTCGCGCCGCTCGCCGCCGCGGCGCTCCACAGCGGGGAACCAGCCGGACTCGACCGCGCCACGGGACAGTTCCAGCGACAGCGGTCCCGCGAGGTGGCCCGCTCCCGGCGGCTGCAACTGCGCCAGGAGCGGATCTTCACCTGGTCGGCCCCGGCCGCCGTGGCGGTGCGCCGCGGCGTCTACCGGGCGTTGGACACCTCCGCCCGGCTGCGCGCCCGGATGCTGGAACCGGCGTACTTCGCCGACCAGCGGGCCGACCGGGAGCGGTCCGAACGGGGCCGCGGCACCCGGCGCGAGGACCACGACGAGCACGAGCAGGAGGCACGGACATGACCACACGGCTCGGTGCCGACGACGCCATCGGCCTGGAGGAGCTGCGCGGGCTGTCCCTGCTGCACGCACAGGCCCAGGGCATCGAACCCGGCGCCGCCCAGGAACTGCTGGCCCGGATCACCGAGCCGTGGGGAGACCGTCCGCGCTCCTGGGGGCGCGTCTGGTGCGCCGAGGGCGACCGGCTCGCGGACCAGGGACTGCACCTGGAGGCCTCCCGCCACTACGCCATGGCCCGCTTCCCCTACCCGGGGGACGAGCCCCGCCAGGAGGCCCAGCGCCGCTGCGTCGCCGCGTTCGACACCTGGCGCGCGGAACAGGACGCCGGCATCGAGCGGTTGGAGGTCCCGCTGGAGGACGGCACCGCCGTCTGCTGGACCGCCGGGCTGTCGGCCACCGACCCGAAACCGCTGATCGTCGTCATGGGCGGCATCGTCAGCGTCAAGGAGCAGTGGGCGCCGCTGCTGGTGCACGCCGAGGCGTTCGGAGTCGCGCTCGCCGTCACCGAACTGCCCGGCGTGGGCGAAAACACCGTGCCGTACGGGCCGCGCTCCCCGCGCATGCTCTCGGCGATCCTCGACGCGCTCTCCGGCCGGGCCGACGTCAGCCGCACCGCCGCCATCGCGCTCAGCTTCGGCGGCCATCTCGCGCTGCGCTGCGCCCTGGTGGACTCCCGGCTGGCCGGCGTGGCCACCGTCGGCGCCCCGCTACGGCTCTTCTTCGAGGACGAGGCCTGGCAGCGCCAGGTGCCCCGCACCACGCTCGCGGCCCTGGCCCACACCACCGGCGTTCCGCCGTCCCTGGTCTTCGGGTACACCCGCGGCTGGGGCCTCACCGACCAGGAACTCGGCGCCCTGCGCATCCCCGTCCACTACATCGCCGCCCTGCGCGACGAGATCGTGCCGCTGGGCGAGGCCGCGGTGCTGCGCCGGGCATCCGTCCCCGGCGAGGTGACCGTCCTCGACGACGTGCACGGCGCGCCCGCCCACCTCGACCACACCCGCGGAGTGCTGCTGGGGGCCGCGCTGGCCGTCGCCGCGCCCGCGGTGCCCGGCGCGGTACCGGAAGCCGCCTGATGACCCTGAACCCCGGCGGCGGAACCGCCCCGCCGGTCACGCACACCGCCTCGGGGGCCCGGCCCCCGGCCCCGCCGTCGGCCCCCGCCACGGCCCGCTGGAGCGGCGCTCCCGCCACCTGGGCGCACCGCCACCCCGTCGGGCGCGCGGTGAGCCTGGCGGTGGGCCTGGGCGCGCTGGGCGGCGCGGTGGCGCTGGGCGGGAGACGCGACAAGGTGCTCTGGTTCTGCGCGGTGGCACCGGACACCGCCCTGTTGCTCGGCATTGCCGGAGCGCCCACCTGGCACCGGATGCCGTCCTACGCGGTGCGCCCGTACAACGTGCTGCACTCGCCCGCGGTCCCGGCCGTCCTGCTGACGGCGGCGGCCCTCACCGGCCGCCGCCGCCTCGCCGTCGCGGGCATGGCCTGGCTCGGGCACATCGGCTGGGACCGCGCCTGCGGTTACGGACCGCGGGACGCGGCCGGCTACGTCACCAGGTGACCGGCAGCGCCGTCAGCCGATTCACCAGCAGCCCGGTGTGCATCGTGATGTCCTGCTCGGGAACGGCCAGCCGCAGCTTCGGCAACGCGCGGGCCAGCGTCGTCAGCGCGATCTCCAGTTCGGCGCGGGCCAACGGCGCGCCCAGGCAGTGGTGCACACCGTGACCGAACGCCAGATGCGACGGGCCGGGGCGGCCGGGGTGGAAGGTGTCCGCGTCCGGGAAGACCTTCTCATCACGGTTGGCGGAGCAGATCGAGGCGATGACGGCGCTGTTGGCGGGGATCGGCACACCCGCGACCTCGGTGTCCCGCAGGGTCACCCGCAGCGGGCCGCCGTCGCCCATCGGGTTGTGCCGCAGCAGTTCCTCCACCACGGAGGAGGGCCGGCGCAGCAGCGTCGCGAAGCCGTCCGGCTCGCGCAGCAAGGTGAACACGCAGGTGCCGATCATCCCGGCGGTCGTCTCGTGCCCGGCGACCAGCAGTGTCATCGCCATCGTGAGCAGCTCCAGATGGCTGAGGCTGCCGTGCTCGTCGTGCGCCTGGACCAGCGCGCTCAGCAGGTCGTCGCCGGGCTCGCGGCGCTTGGCGCCGACCAGGTCCGCGAGATACCCCACCAGTTCGTCGCGGTTGGCCCGCATCACCTCGGGGGAGTGCGCGGTGAGCGACAGCAGCGCGTCGGACCAGCCGCGGAAGCGGTCCCGGTCCTCGTAGGGCACCCCCAGCAGCTCGCAGATGACGAAGGCGGGCAGCGGGAACGCGTAGGCGCCGATGAGGTCGACGCCCTCGCCCGCGGTCACCATCTCGTCGACGAGCCGTTCCGCGGCCCGCTCGATCCGCGGCCGCAGCGCGCGCACCCGGCCCGCGGTGAACTCCGCGGTGACCAGGGCGCGCAGCCGGGTGTGCTCGGGCGGGTCCAGGGTGAACAGACCGCCCGCGTCGAAGGGCATCGCGGTCAGTTTCGGGGCCTGCGGCAGGACGGTGGCCGCGCGGCTGAAGTCGGCGCCGCCGAGCACTGCACGGACGTCCTCGTAGCGGCTCACCAGATACCCCGGGTCGCCGCTGGGCAGGGTGACCCGGGCGACCGGGCAGCCGGCGCGGAGGTCCTCGTAGGCCGGTGGCACCTGCGTCGCGGACGGCCTGGGCGGCGGGTAGGTGGTCACAGTGACACTCCTCGGGGCCGGTGGAGCGCGGGAGCGCGCCCCGGCCCGAGCGTCCGCCGCCGGGCTCGTGATCCGGTCAACGTCCCGTCAAGGAAACCTGGTGGAACCGGATCAGAGCTTCCATGACTCGTGCTGGAGTCGTCCTTGAGCGGCCGCGGACACTATGGACGCAGCGCCGGAGAGAGCGCGAAATCCCACGGAGGCCTCAGATGAGCCAGCTCGCCAAGTGGTCTGTCACCTACTTCCTGGGCCCGGTCTACCGGGCTCTGGTGACCTACGGGACGTTCTACGTGCCGATCACTCCGTACCTCTATCCCTCGGGTCGGACCGCCGGGCTGGGACGGCAGCAGCGCAAGCCGGGCCACGACTACGCAGACCCGATCGCCGGCTACGCGGGCCCTGCCGACGGGCACCCGGAGACGGTCCGTCCGGACGTCCCGCTGAGTGCCTTCGAACGGGAAGCCGCCCGCCAGCTGGGCCTTGTCCACGAGTTCGAACGCCCCTGACCACTCAGGTTCAAGGCGGGTTTGAGGCGACGAGCTCATTCTGACCCCGTACGGCGACGCCAACGGGGGAGCAGCCTTGTCTGGACAAGCGGACTTCGCAGAATTAGTGCGGCAGCAAGCGCAGGCGCGGACCGGCCAAGAGGCCTTCGCCTTCACCGGGGAGGGACGCGACGGGGCCGCGACCGTCGACCGGATCACCTACGGCCGGCTCGACCGGGAGGCCCGGCGGCTGGGCGCCTGGTTGCAGGACCACCACGCGACCGGCAAGCGGGTGCTGATCCTGCAGGACCGGGGACCGCTGTTCATCGCCTGCTTCCTCGGCTGTCTGTACGCCGGGGCGGTGGCGGTGCCCGCCCCGCCACCCGGCGGCACCCGCCGGCACATCGAACGCGTGGCCGGCATCGTGAAGGACTCCGCCGCGTCGTTCGCCCTCACCGACTCCCGGCACGCGCCGGTCATCTCCCAGCTGCTGGCCGAGGCCGGCCACGGCGACGTGGTGTGCCTGGCGACCGACGCGCTGCCGGCCGACGCCATCGCGCCGGCCGACCCGGACGACTGGCGGCGTCCGGACGTCTCGCTGGACGACATCGCCTTCCTGCAGTACACCTCGGGTTCCACCAGCGAGCCCAAGGGCGTGATGATCTCGCACCGCAATCTGCTCGCCAACCAGCGGGCGATCCAGCGGGCGATGGGCACCGGCGCCCGGTCCACGATCGGCGGCTGGCTGCCCTTCCACCACGACATGGGCCTGGTCGGCCACTTGCTGCACCCCCTGTGGCTGGGCGCCCAGGGTGTGATCATGCCGGCGATGAGCTTCGTACGGCGTCCGGTGCGCTGGCTGCAGATGATCTCCGAGTACGGGATCACCACCGGCGGCGGCCCCAACTTCGCCTACGAACTGTGCGTCCAGCGCGTCACCGACGAGCAGGTCGCCGAGCTCGACCTGTCCCGCTGGGAGAACGCCGTCAACGGGGCCGAGCCGGTGCGGGCGGAGACGCTGTGCGCCTTCGCCGAGAAGTTCAAGCCCGCGGGCCTCGACCCGTCCGCGCTCTACCCCTGCTACGGGATGGCCGAGGCGACGCTGCTGGTGTCCGGCGGGATACCCGGCAGCCGGGCGCCCCAACTGCCGGTGGACGCGGCCTCGCTGGAGCGCCACCGGCTGGAGGACCCCGCTCCTGGCCGACCGGTCCGCACCCTGGTGGGCTCCGGTCTGGTCCGGGACTTCGACCTGCGGATCGTCGACCCCGAGAGCGGCCGGCCGAGGATGCCCGGGACGATAGGCGAGATCTGGATACGCGGCGACAGCGTCGCCCAGGGGTACTGGAACCGGCCGGCGGAGACCGCGTACTCCTTCCAGGCGGTCACCTCGACCGGTGAGAGCGGCTTCCTGCGCACCGGAGACCTCGGGGTGGTGCGGGACGGAGAGCTGTTCGTCACCGGCCGGCTCAAGGACGTCATGATCGTCGCCGGGCGCAATCTGTATCCGCAGGATGTGGAGCGCACCGTCCAGCGGGTGAGTGCCCTGTTCAGCTCGACGGTGGTCTTCGCCGTCGACTCCGATCGCGAGCATGTGGTGGTCGTCCAGGAGGTGAGGTCCGGGCGCACCTTCGACGCGGATCTGCCCGGCCTGGTGTCGGCGGTCCAGCAGAGCGTGTCGCGGGAGTTCGCGATGCCGGTGCGGAACGTGGTGCTGGTCCGGCCCGGGACGGTCCGCCGGACCACCAGCGGAAAACTGCAACGCGCCGCCATGCGCCAGCTGTTCCTCACCGACCGGCTCCGCCCCCTGCACGAGGTCGTCGACCCGGACCTCAAACGTCTGGTGCGGCACGGGTAGGACCGGCTCAGGACCGGGCCGGAGGTCGTTTCCTGCGACCATTGGTACCGGCCGTTCACGTAATCTGCTCATCCGTGTGCCTAACGTGGCTGAATCTGCGATCCTGTGACCCGGAAGTTGGCAGTTGGGAGCCGGGAGGCGCGACGCATGATTCACGTTCTCCTCGCGGAGGACATGCACATGGTCCGCGGTGCGCTGGTCGCCCTGCTGAACCTCGAGGTCGACATCAAGGTCATCGCGGAGGTCGAGTCCGGGGACGAGATCGTGCCCACCTCCGTTCGGACACGCCCCGATGTGGCAGTGATCGACATCGACCTGCCGGGCATCGACGGTCTGACCGCCGCCGCGGACCTGCATGAGCAGATGCCGTCGTGCCGGACGTTGATCCTCACGAGCCTCGGCAGACCCGGCAACCTCCGCCGGGCTCTGGACGCGCATGTCTCCGGTTTCATCCTCAAGGACGCGCCGCCGGCCAAACTGGCCCAGGCGATCCGCAGCGTGCGTGCGGGAGAGCGGGTGATCGACTCCCAACTCGCCCTGGCCGCCTGGGACACCGGTGAGAACCCGCTCACCCGGCGGGAGGTCGAGGTCCTCCGGCTCACCGCCAACGGCGCGGAGGCGGTGGAAATAGCCGCCCGGCTGTTCCTCTCGGTCGGCACGGTCCGCAACTATCTGACGACGATTCTCGCCAAGCTCAACGCGCGTAACAAGGTCGACGCCATCAGGATCGCCCGCGACGCCGGTTGGCTGTAACGGCCCGGCGTGAGCTCTACGCCGCCGCGCCACTCAGCGGCACCAGGGCGGTCAGCCGGAACCAGCCGTCCTCGGCGGCCGCGGCGTTGAGCGTGCCGCCCAGCTCGCCGAGTCGTGTACAGAGGTTGTCGAGGCCCCTGCCGTCGCGCCGGGCGGTGACGGACGGGGAGGTGTTGAGCCCGTCGTTCTCCACCCGCAGGCGCACCACGCCCTTGTCCAGGATCGCTTCTATGACGCAGTTCTGCGCCTTGCTGTGCCGCAGCAGGTTCGACACCCCCTCACGCAGCACGGTGGAGAGCACGGTGTTGACCCGGTCCTCGAGCGGGCCGCAGTCGACGGTCACCACGGTCGCTATGTCGGCCGAGACCAGCACGGCCCGGGTGGCGGCTATCTCGGCGGCCAGCGACATGTCGCGGTAACTGCTCGCCACCATGCGGACATCGGACAGTGCCTGGCGGGAGATGGCCAGCATCGTCGAGATCTCCTCGCAGGCGCGATCCGGATGGCTGTTGACCAGCCGGTAGACGAGTTCCCCCTTGAGGGTGATCGCGGAGAGGCTGTAGCCGAGCAGATCGTGCAGATCCCTGGCGACCCGATCACGCTCCTGGGCCACTGCCAGCCGGGCGAGTTCGGCGCGGGCGGCCTGTACCTCCACCAGCAGATCGCCCAGCCGGGTGAGGCCGAAGACGGAGAGGCCGATGGTGCCGACGCCGCATGCGTAGTAGAAGGCGCTGAACCCGTCGGACCCGAGGTGCTGTTCGATGAAGAACATGCTGATCGCCACGGCTGACGCGCTCAGCCAGGAGACTTTGCCGCGAAGGAACAACAGGAGTGATCCGGCGAAG
Source organism: Streptomyces sp. NPDC045021 (assembly GCF_056432645.1). Classification (NCBI taxonomy): domain Bacteria; kingdom Bacillati; phylum Actinomycetota; class Actinomycetes; order Kitasatosporales; family Streptomycetaceae; genus Streptomyces; species Streptomyces sp. NPDC045021. The sequence continues at coordinate 651,330 of NZ_JBWKIQ010000001.1, read as the reverse complement.
TAGCCCGGCATCCCCACCCAGCTGTCCTTCAGGATCAAGAAGGGGATATAGGTGAGCAGCCCCTGCATGGACAGCGTCCAGATCCAGTAACGAGGTCTGTCGCCGCCCCGATTGGGGAGGGAATGGAGGTTCTGCAGCAGGAATAGCGCAACGAGTATGCCGGCGCCCCATGCCATGTCCGAAGTCGGCACCTGGCGGGCCAGCATGCTGACGATTCCCAGCAGCAGATACCCCAGCATGGTCAAGGCCACGATCGCCCGGCCGAGCCGGGGCACAGGAATGTCGCCCCCTGGCAAATCGTGTTCTACCTGCCCCCGTACACCGACCATTACCTGTCTCCCCTGCAGCAATGGATCAGCGGTCATCGTGCTGAGCACCAGGCCGTGCCGGAAGACTACTCGCTACAGGCTGAACATGACCTGCTGTTGCCGCGCATCGTTCGCCCCAATCACTGTCATTGACGGGGTATCCCATGGCACTTTCTGCCTCCGCGGAGGTGTCGTCCGGTGCCAGCGGGCCGAGAAGGAGCTCGCCGATACTGGATTCCTCGCGCCAGTCCAGTCCGAAGGCCTGCGCCGACGTTTCGATGTCTCCGCTGCCCAGCGGCAGGGGAGCGAGCCGCATCGCCGTGGCGACCAAGCACATCGTCTGCTGGACCACGCCCACATGCTTGAGCGCGAGGGCGTACCACATGCCGCTGTATTTCCATGACAACCTGCGGAAGCGGGCGGTGATGGTGATCAGGACCTGTGGCGTCGTGGTCATACCCGCGGCGGCGCTCGCCTGTGCGAGCAGTTCGGCAGCGGAGTTCGACGGGTCGTCCAGCCGTACCAGACAGTGGCCGTAGGGGTCGTAGTAGTAATTGCCGGCCGCCAGTCCCACGCAGCGGCTGAGAGTGATGTAGCACTCCAGCTCATAGGCCGATCCGCCACTCGGATAGGGACGGCTACTGGCGGGATAGGAGGCGGGCTCCAGACCGATGCTGCTGTAGAGGGAACGGATGCGCGCTATCCGGTAGAGGAACTCGCCCAGTTGCCGATCACTGAGCGGCTCCTCCGCGTAGGTGCGGGTGGACCGGCGGGTCTCCAGTACCGCGGTCAGCGGCGGGTCCGCCGCCAGCACCGCGTCGAGATCGGGCCGGTACAGCGGGATGCGTACGCCGTCGGGCGCGCTCTTGACCGCCGGTTCCGGGGACAGCTGGCCGAGATAGGGGAAAGTGGCCCCGAAGTCGCCGTCATGGCGGCCGAGCCGGGTGCGGGTGTGGAAGAGCAGTTCGTTCGGGGTCCAGGTGATGAGCGAGGGATCGTGGTCCTCGGCGAAGACCACCACCCCGTTCGCGTCATGTTCGCCGAGCGTGACCATGCCGGCGGCGGCGAGGTAGGCGATGATGTCCGCCACCACGCCCTCCGCCACCGGCAGCGCGGCCGTGGCGGCTTTCAGAGTGGTCGCCTTGCCGAGGACCCCGATCACCCAGGCCGCCTCGGGCCGGCGGAACTGCGCCCGGTGCAGGGACAGCGCCGATTCCAGGACCAGCAGCTCGTCCTTGGTCTGCAGTACGGCGAACCGGGAGAGTCTGATCGGCTGGTCGGGCGGCACCGCCCGGATGTCCAGCCGGGCGCCGCGGGCGATCGGGACCATGTCCAGGAGTTGCGGTTCGGTGTCGTCCAGGCCCAGCGAGCGGACGACGAGGTAGGAGACGCTGTCGAGGAGTGCCAGCAGGCGGGCCCGGTCGCTCGCGGTGATCTCGCCGTGCGGCCGGGGGGTGGCGCGCAGGATGTTCTCCAGATCCACCGGCCCGAAGCTCATCCTGCGCAGCGATTCGTAGACCAGCTCATCGGGACCGGTCAGGAGCACGTCCCCCCACCGGCTGTGCAGCACCGCCCCGCCGGCGGAGGATGCCCGTTCCAGATGGACATCCTCCCGTAGCGACCACAAGGAGACCCTGCGCAGGTCGGTGCCTACGTCCGGGCGTGGTTCTGAATGCACAGGAGGTCTCCTTCGGATGCGGTGTTGCGGACGCGATGTCAGAGGAAGAGAGGAACCGGATTGAGGTTCTCGTACCCCAGCGGCGTCGTACGACGGCCGAGCAGAACCGGGACGTCGAACAGGCGGCCCGGTGCGAAGCGGGCCCAGAAGTGGCGCAGCCCCGGCACGATGACCTTGACGACCGGCAGACCGATGTCGGGCCGCGTCTGGTCGAGGACGAGCAGTTCCATTCCCTTGGCCTCCACCAGACGCTGGATGCCCATGACGTCGTCGAGCAGGTCCGGATGGGCGGTGTACGGGTAGTCGTCCGGGGTGGACATCGGAGCCAGCGGATCAGGCAGCAGATACGGTTGGTTGGCGACGGTGGCGGTACGGCACCACTCCAGGATGTCGTTGCCCGAACACTCGTAACCCCCGCCGTCCGGGCGGGCGTTCATGACATAGGGCAGCATCTGGTCGAGCTCGGTGAGTGCCCGGCGCAGCGCGACACGCATGTCGAAGTGGGCGCCGAGCCCGATCACGATGTCCTCGTCCTCCTTGTCCGTACGCCGGGACAGGGCCGCCACCGCGGGGATGCCGAAGTCGGCGGTCAGGTCCAGGGCCCACACCTCGCGGTTCCGGCCCGCGTACAGGGAGCGCCGCTCGGCGATCCAGGGTTCGTCGAACGCGCTGAGACTGAGCCCCGGATGGCGGGTGCGGTTGTACCACCACAGGGCCGTCGAATCGCGCTCCACGAGTTCGAGGAAACCCTGCACGATGGCGTCCTCCAGGCTGCTTCCGGCCGCACACCCGTTGGAGTCGGCCGAGCAGAAGCCGCCGCCGGAGGATTCGGGGGTGTTGTAGTACAGCATGCTGGTCGGCAGCAGCCGCTGCCGCTGCTCGGTGAGCGACCAGACCGGTGTCCAGTCCACGTCGGCGGTGACGTCGAACACCTCGTTCACCTGTTGGAAGTCCCCGTGCGCAGCGTTCCAGCGGTCCCGGTCCGCGTACTGGCGCTCGTCGAAGAGCTGGCAGCGGTTCGGGTGGATGGCCAGGTCGCCGAGGTTCCGCAGTGAATCGCGTACGCGCAGTTCCTCGCCGGTGAACACACCGGAGAACCTCTCGAGCGCCTCGCACAGCGCCCCGACCTCGGCCTCCACCGAGGTCACACCTTTGCCGGCGCTCATACCGCGGAAGCCGTGCCGCAAGGAGCGCAGCCCCGGCGTCCCCAGCGCCATGTTGTGGCCCGCCCGGTACACCTGGAGTCCGGGTGGCGCGGCCGGGTCGGGGTCGAGCCGGCTCACCACCCCGGTCAGCGGGCTGACCTGCGTCCGGTAGCGGGCGAGGACGTTCTCGGGAGAGGCGGACCGGTCGCCGCTGCCGTTCGCGTACGCCTTGGAACGCGAACGCAACGGCAGCGGACGTCCGATCCGTTCGGTACTGAGAGAGGGATCCCCGCAGAAGGAGCACTGCGGGCGGCGCTGTACCGCGTGATGACGGGCCGTCATCGTGAAGTTGTCCAGGGTCAGTACGGACTGCTGCCCGTGGTAGCGGTGCCCGGCCATCCATTTCGCCGCTTCGAGAGCCACCATGTGCAGTCCCACCCCCTGGCTCGGGGGTATGGAGGCCTGCGGAATCAGCAGCGGACCGGAACGCCCCAACGTGCGCTGTACGTGATTCTCCACTTCCCGGTGACCGCGCAGTCGGTGGGCGAGGCAGTTCCAGCACGGGCCCTCACCCGGCTGGAACACGGGGCCGAGCCAGATGTCGGCCCCGTGCGGCTTCGCCAGCAGCCACGGCCGTCCGGCCGCGCGGTGCGATGCGTCGACCGCGGCCAGTTCACTGGCCAGGTAGTCGTCGCAGACCACGACGGACAGGTCGGCGCGCGGAATTCCGCAGCCGGCCCCCGTCACCGCGGAGGTGGCGTGGACCGACACCCCGGTGGCCTGCAGCGCGGCCCTCACCGCGCTGCCGTCGACCGCGCCGACCGTGAGAATGCGGACCGATCCGTCCGCCAGCCGGGCCGCGGTCTGCGCGCCGTCGAGCCCGGCCAGTTCCCAGAACGCGAGCCCCGTCCTGGCCGGGTTCTCCAACGTGCGTGCGGTACGCCGGAAGTCGACCAGTGCGGCATTGGCGAGTTGGGCCAATACGTATCCGATTTGCTCCGGGGCGAGTTCCCGTCCGGCGTCCCGGATTATCTCGTTGAATCCCCGGCGGCCGTCCATGAGCGGAGCCATGAGCTCCAACTGCGGACAGTCGATCATTTTCACGTCCCGCTCGGAGAAGAGATATGTCCCTTCGCCCGGTATTACCTCAGCACGCAGATGAGCCTTGAACTCCGTCATAGCAGCATCCCCCTGTGCCAGCACGGTTTTAGTGGATCATCCCTTGACGCAGAAACAACTGACGGAGCTGCGTGCCTTCATCTCGCCGGTGAAGTCCTCGATCACCAGCGCCAGTTGCGGTGCCGGCGGGAGGGCGGGGGTGCTGACGTCGCCGGCGACGTGCAAGCCGAACTCGGCGAGTACCTGGGAGGGGTTCTGTGCGTACCGGAGGCTTAAGGCCGGCTCGATCCAACTGAGCGCCACCAGCTCCGCGAAGCGCCAGTCCTGCTCTATTGCGTCCATTCTCGTTCTCCAGTTCTGTGACCTGTTCATGGCCGGTTGATGCGTTCCTGGCGGTACACCGAGGAGTGTGCGGCTGAAAATCGGGCAGCGAACAGTGGGTCGGTCATGGAACTCATGTGAAGATTTCATGATCTCGGAATCCCGTCCTCCCCTGAAACCCGTGAAGATCTCACTGTTCAGGTCAATGCCCTCGATGGGAACCTTTGCTCGTGCTCCTATGTGCGCAGCGATCGCCGGGTCGAGACGACACAACGGCGGCGTGGAACGGGGAGAGGACGGCACCAATGGAGATCAACGTCTTGGGACCATTGACGGCGAGCGAAGCCGGCACTTCGATTGTGCCCAGCGCCGCCAAGCCGCGGCAGATCCTGGCCGTTCTCGCTCTGAACGCCAACCATGTCGTGACTGTCGCCAGGTTGATGGAGGAGCTGTGGGGTTCCGATCTGCCGCGCAGTGCTCCGACGACGCTGCAGACGTACATTCTGCAGCTCCGCCGGAAACTGAGCGCGGCGCTGGGGTCGGTCACCGGAGCGAAGGACGTGCTGGCCACCCGGCACAGCGGCTATCAGCTGAGCATGGACTCCGCTGCCATCGACGCCTGGCAGTTCGACCAGCTGACGGTGGCGGGATACGCGGCCTACGAGGCCGGGGACGTCGCCCGGGCCTCCCGCCGGCTGAGCGAGGCACTGAACCTGTGGCGAGGGCCGGCGCTGGTCGACCTGCAGCACGGAACGCTGCTCGAAGTCGAGGTGATGCGGCTGAGGGAAAGCCGCCTCGCGGCGCTGGAGCGCCGGCTCGACGCCGACCTGGCCATGCGCCGGCACCATGAGTTGCTCGGCGAACTGGCCGGTCTGACCGCGGAATTCCCGCTGCACGAGAACCTGCACGCACAATTCATGCTGGCGCTCTACCGGTGCGGCCGCCCTTCGCAGGCGCTCGAGGCATTTCGCCGGCTGCGGTCCGGTCTCGTGGACGAGCTGGGGCTCGAGCCTTCCGCCCGGGTGCAGCGCCTGCAACGGGCGATTCTCTCCGCGGACCCGGTTCTCGACGGGGTTCACCCCGGCGCGGTGGTCGGAGTGGCGAGTATCGGCTGAGGCCCGGCCGGCTGCTCCAGCCTGCGTCCAGTGACTTTCCAGGCGGCCTGTGGACGATCGCGGCATCCGTCCGGATGCGGGCGGAACAAGTCCAGGAGGCGGTCGGCTGTGGGTGGATATCTGGCGGTGAGACCAAAAATGGCCGCCAGGCTTCGGCTTTTCTGCTTTCACCACGCGGGTGGCGGCGCAATGTCGTTCGCTCGATGGCAGAATCGTTTCGGCTCTGACATTTCCGTTATCCCGGTACGGCTCCCCGGACGTGAGACGCGACTGCGTGAAGAGCGCGTCACCGATGGAGAACAGTTGTCGCGCGAGTTGGAAGCCGAGCTGGGGCCCTTTCTCGACCGACCGTACGCCCTCTACGGGCACAGTCTCGGCGCCCTGGTCGCCTACTCCTTCGCCCTCCACCACCACAGGTCGGGAGGACGTCCGCCCGAGGTGCTGACGGTCGGAGCCTGCTCCGCACCGCACTTGGGGATGCCGGACCTGGAGGGTGCGGAAGGGTCCGACGAACGGGTGCTCTCGGTGATGAGGGCGTCCGGCGGCATCACCAGCCAGCTGCTGGACCGGCCGCAGTGGCTGCAACTCACGATGACGATCATGCGGGACGATCTGCTGCTCGCCGCCGGCCTGCGGGCCGCGGCGGGGGACCCGCTCCCGTGCCCGGTGCTGGCCGTGTCCGGCCGGGACGACCTGTTGGTACCGCCAGGTGCGGTACATGCCTGGTCCCGCTACGCGCCCGAGGGTTTCCGGACGGGCTCGGTGCCCGGGGACCACTTGTTCGTAAGGGACGCCGACCTGGCCGATCTGCTGCGCGCCGAGCTCGAAGAGCGGCGTCCACTGGAACCGGCCGTCTGACCCTCGAGAGGAGCCGAGAAGATGGACATTGGTGTGCTTGGCCCCTGCCGGGTGACGCAGGCGGGACAATCAGTCGTCCCGACTGCGATCAAGCCGCGCAAGGTGCTCGCCCTGCTCGCCCTGCAGCCGGACCGGGTGGTCTCGGTGAGTTCGCTGATCGAGGAGTTGTGGGGCGGCAATCCGCCGCGCAGCGTGCAGACCACCCTGCAGACGTACATCCTGCAGATCCGGAACCTGATCACCAGGTCACTGGCCGGTGAGGACCAGCGCGATCTGCCGCTGGGAGCCAAGAGCGTCCTGGTCACCGAGGCGGGAGGCTATCTGCTCGACACCCAGGGCGGTGTGGTGGACTCCGTGGAGTACGAGCGGCTGGCGGGTGCCGGCCACCGGGCCCTGGAGTCCGGCGACCACTCCGGGGCAGCGCTGCTGTTCCAGCAGGCGCTCGCCCTGTGGCGCGGCCCGGCGCTCGTGGACGTACAGGTCGGCCCGTTGCTGGAGGCGGAGGTGACCCGGCTGGAGGAATCGCGGATGAGCATCCTCAGCCAGCGCATCGAGGCCGATCTGCAGCTCGGCCGGCACCACGAGATCCTGGGCGAACTGGCCGGGCTGGCTGCCCAGCACCCCACGCACGAGAGGTTGCAGGGTCAGCTGATGCTCGCCCTGTACCGGGCCGGCCGCCGGGGCGGCGCCCTTGAGGCCTACCACCGCATGCGCGTGGTGCTCGGCAGGGAACTGGGACTCGACCCGTCCTCGGCGTTGCAGGAACTGCAGCAGGCGATGCTCGCGTCGGACCCGGGACTCGAATGCGACCCGGTCGGTTCGCTGACCGGCGGGGGACCGCTGCGAGTGGTGCGGGCCGGCTGACCGGCTGACCGGCACAGTGACAGGGCGGAGCCGGTGCGTGGATCAGGATTCGCGGGCCGAGATCTGGGTCAGGCAGGTGAGCAGACTCCGGTTGAAGGTGGCGATGAAACCCTCCGGCGTACCGGTGTCGCGGGGCCGGGAGAGATACGGGGCGAGCTTGCGCTCCACCTCCTGGACGCCGGGCTGGGAGGCCATGAAGCGGGCCACGTCCTGGAGGTCGCCTTCGTACTCGATGACCCGGACCATCGTGGCGTCCCTGATGAAGACAGCGGTGGCGAGGATCCGGGTCGTCTCCGCGCCGTCGGCGCCCTCGACGACGGGGGAGCCCACCCGACGGAATCCGCCGAAGATCTCCCCGATCTCCTTCTCATAACCGGCCTTGATGTCGTAGGTGATGGCGGCGAACGGCATGGGCGGCCTCCGAAGGCGGCAAGGGGGTCGGCGGACCTGCTCGGTCCCGCCGATGCGGGCCGGGAACGGCCCCGGCACCTATCGTCACCCTCGCGCTCTCGCGGCACTGGAGCGCTGCTCGGCCCCCGCACGAGACGTTCGCGCGAGGGCCGGGCCGGCATGGGTGATCGCGGCTATGTGCCGACCGCGTCCTGCGCCCCGGGATGCGCGGGGGCGGGCGGCCGGGGGGCGGACAGCCGTACGTCGATGAGACTGAGCCCGTACCGTTCGACCGCGTCCCGCAGATCCGCGGTGGTCGGCGGGCGGTCCGGGTGGATCGTGAGGTCGAGCCGGCGCTGCGCGGCGGGACCGTAGAGGCGGATCAGCCGGAGGTAGCCGTTCGCGATCCGGACCGGGTCCGTCACCAGATCCAGGCGGGCGGTCCGGCGGTCCCCCTGCCAGGTGATCTCGGCGTCCCCGCCGCCCGCGAAGTTGTGCCGCCAGTTGCCCGAAGTAGTCAGCACCAGATCCTCGTCGAGGGTGTGCGCGCCCACCGGGATGGTGAACGCCCGCCCCGTGCGCCGGCCGGTGAAGTGCAGCAGCAGCAACCGCTGCGCCATGGGTCCCGGAGCAGGCGCGGAGAGCGCGGCGATCACGGCCGCGTTGTCCGGCAGGCCCTCTTCGCCAGGCCGTCCCAGTTCGATCAGGGGCCGCGCGGTGGGGCTCATCGGAGCACTGCCACGGCCGAGGCGGTCAGGATCAGGGCCACGATCGCGAACGCGGTACGCAACGCATGCCAGTTGCGCCACTGCTGACGCGGGTCCTGCCAGTCGGGGCTGAGGTTGTTCTCGTCCTGGCTCTTCACCCGGTTGTTGATCGGCACGTTCCGGGTCTGGGAGACAACGGCGACACCCACCATGAAAGCGCCCGCGACGGCGAACAGCGGCCGGCTCGCGGTGGACTCGGTCCGGAAGGCCGCGAAGACGTCGACGACCACGGAGGTCATGACGAGGTACGGCATGATGTGGTCGTAGCGGCGGCCGAGAAGCCTGTGCGTCGTGATGTACCGGTCCGCAGGCATCGCGATCAACGCGGGCATGACACTGATCGCCACGGCGAACAGCACTCCGGCGACGATACCGGTGCCCAGGATCACGGCGACGCTCAGCACTTGCAGCAACACCATGCTCATCCCTCTCTCGACTGTGGGTCCACGGTCAGTTCGCGGCAACGTCGCAGGGATCTCTCGGCGGGTACTGGAAGACCGGTCGAATCCGGAACGCGGCCGCGGGCCGGGCTCTGCAGCACCACGGCGCCGGGGGACCGCTCGCGACCGCCCCGGCCCACTCCGGCTCAAGTCCTTCTGGAGGAAGGGTGGTCACGCTGCCGTCCGGGTCCTTCAGCGGGCTCACGACAGTGAGGAGAGGAAACCGGATGAGTGATTTCACTCTGCAGGAGCTGACCGCGAAGCTGCGCGAGTGCGCGGGCGAGCCCGACGGTGTCGACCTCGACGGAGACGTCCAGGACACCCCCTTCATGGAACTCGGATACGACTCGCTCGCGCTGCTCCAGGTGACCGGTGTCATCAAGCGGGAGCGCAGGATCGACCTTTCGGACGACGCCGTGGTCGAGGCGGAAACACCGCGCATCCTGCTGAAGATGATCAATACCAGCCTGGCGCAACCCAGCTGACCAGCACAGCACGGCCGTCCCGCCGGGCGACCGGTCGCTGTCGAGATCGAAGTCTGTGGGAGGAATCGGATGCCGTACGGAGCGATCATGTACCGGGTGAAGCCCGGTCACGAGGATGAGATCGCCAAGATCTTCGAGAATTTCAACCGGGTGGACACCGCGGACCTGCGGTCCGACGACGGTCAGCAGACCGGTCGCATTCTCGGGACCGGACTCTTCATCAAGGACGATGTGATGGTCCGGGTCATCCACTACGAGGGTGATCTGGCTGCCGTGGGCAAGCACATGGCCACCCAACCGGGCGTGCATGCGGCCGAGGCCCGGTTGGCTCCCTATCTGCAGGAGGAGCGGGACACATCGTCCCCGCGGGCGTTCGGCGAGTACTTCCGGAATGCCTCCATGCGCAGTCTCCTCCAACTCGACGTGGAAACGCTGGAGACCAAGGCGTGACCGCACCCTGACGGGGTCGTCTCCCGGAGCTCCGTGCGATCGGGCCGATCGCACGGAGCTCCGGCGCGTCCCCGGCCGGCCGCCCGGCCCACCGGCTCCGACGCGCTCCGATGCGCGATGCAGTCCGATTCGAGCAGGTCTTTAGAGCCAGCTGTGACGGTTCCGGCTGATGGTTCGAGGAACTCGTATGAAGGAGGTCGACGGTGCACCGGACATTAATCGTGGCGAAGATGCAGCCGGGTAAGGCAGACGACATCGCGAAGATCTTCGCTGAGTCGGATGCGTCGGATCTGCCGCACATGATCGGCGTGTCGCGACGGACCCTCTTCGCTTTCCACGATCTGTACTTTCACCTGGTCGAGGCGGACGAGGACATCACCGACGGCCTCTACCGGGCGCGCAGCCACCCGCTCTACGACGACATCAACCGCAAGCTCGCGGAGTGCGTGTCACCGTACGACCCGAACTGGAAAGAGCCCAAGGACGCCATGGCCGTGCCCTTCTACGTGTGGACTCCGGAGCAGGGGAGGATCCAATGACCACGCAGCAGCCTGTGCGCATCTCGGCGAACGAGGTCGCGTCCAACCGCAAGCGCGGTGGCGACATCCGGGTAACGCTCAGTCCGGTGACTGCGGGCTCGACCTCGGGCTTCGGCGGAGTGATGTACCTGGACCCGTCCGAGTTCGTGACCGAGCACTACCACCCGTACTCCGAGGAGTTCATCCACGTCATCGCCGGAGAACTGGAGATGACGCTCGACGGTGAACCGCTCAAACTCGGCCCGGGGGACTCCCTGCTGGTGCCGATCGGTGTACGCCACCGGCTGGTCAACATCGGTGAGGTCCAGGCGCACTGTGCCTTCCACCTCTCCCCGTTGGCACCCCGGCCCGACCTCGGCCATGTGGACACCGAGAAGCCGACCAACCCCCAGGCGCCCAACCCGAACGTGGGCGGGGCCCCGTGAGCCGTCGCGCGGTGGTCACCGGGATCGGTGTCCTGGCACCAGGAAGCCTGGGCCGAGAGGGCTTCTGGGATCAGCTCTCCGCCGGCCGCACCGCCACCCGGCGCATCACCCTCTTCGATCCCGCGCCGTTCCGCTCCCAGGTGGCCGCGGAAGTCGACTTCGATCCGGCCGCCGCCGGTCTGACTCCCCAGCAGATCCGCCGGATGGACCGTGCCGCGCAGTTCGCCGTGGTGTGCGCACGCGAGGCGCTCGCGGACAGCGGAGCCGAACTCGCCGCGCTCCCGCCGGAGCGGATCGCGGTTTCCATCGGCAGCGCGGTCGGCTGCACCATGGGCCTGGAGGAGGAGTACGTCACCCTCAGCGACGGCGGCAAGAACTGGCTCGTCGACAGCAGTTACGGGGTACCGCACCTCTACGGCTACATGGTGCCCAGCACCCTGGCGGTGGAGGTCGCGCACGCGGTGGGAGCCGAGGGCCCCGTGTCCCTGGTCTCCACCGGCTGCACCTCGGGTCTGGACTCCATCGGACATGGAGTGCAGCTGATCGAGGAGGGTTCCGCCGACGTCGTACTGGCGGGCGCCACCGATGCCCCGCTCTCCCCGATCACCGCCGCCTGCTTCGACGCGATCAAGGCGACCACGCCGAACAACGCCGACCCGGAACACGCCTCGCGGCCGTTCGACCGGGACCGCGACGGCTTCGTCCTGGCCGAGGGCTCGGCCGTCCTCATCCTGGAGGAGAAGTCGGCCGCGGAGGCTCGCGGCGCCCGCATCTACGGGGAGTTCGTCGGGTTCGCCGGACGCAGCAACGCCTTCCACATGACCGGTCTCAAGGCCGAGGGCCGCGAAATGGCGGAGGCCATACGGGCCGCCCTCGACCAGGCGAAACTCGACCCGACCGCCGTCGGCTACATCAACGCCCACGGCTCGGGCACCAAACAGAACGACCGGCACGAGACCGCCGCGTTCAAGCGGAGCCTGGGCGACCACGCCTACCACGTGCCGGTCAGCTCCATCAAGTCCATGGTCGGCCACTCGCTGGGAGCGATCGGTTCCATCGAGGTCGCGGCCTGCGCGCTGGCCCTGGACCGCCAGGTGGTCCCGCCCACCGCCAACCTGAAGAACCCCGACGCCGAGTGCGACCTGGACTATGTGCCGGTCACCGCCCGGGACCACGCCATGGATGTGGTGCTCAGCGTGGGCAGCGGATTCGGCGGCTTCCAGAGCGCGATGGTGCTGGCCAGGCCCGGCGCCGTCCCGTATGAGAGGAGCTGACGGTGAGCAGCGCGACGAACGGATCGTCGGCCGCCCCCGTGATCACCGGTCTGGGAGTCACCGCGCCGACGGGTCTGACGGCGGACGAGCACTGGGCGGCGGTCCTGGCCGGGAAGCCGGCCATCGGCCGGATCAGCCGTTTCGACCCGTCCAGCTATCCGGTCCAACTCGCCGGAGAGGTGGCGGACTTCGACACCAAGGCCAGGGTGCCCAGCCGGCTGATCCACCAGACGGACCGCTGGACCCACCTGGGTCTGTCCGCCGCCGCCGAGGCGCTGGAGGATGCCAAGGTGGTGCCGGCCGAACTGCCCGAGTTCGAGATGGCCGTGGTCACCGCGGCCTCCTCCGGCGGCACCGAGTTCGGCCAGCACGAGATGGAGAACCTGTACCAGCACGACCCGTCCTGGGTCGGTGCCTACCAGTCGATCGCCTGGTTCTACGCGGCGTCCACCGGTCAGATCTCCATCCGGCACGGCATGCGCGGACCCTGCGGTGTGCTCTGCTGCGAGCAGGCCGGCGGGCTGGACGCCATCGGGCAGAGCCGTCGGCTGCTGCGCGGCAGCTCCCGGCTGGTCGTGACCGGCGGAACGGACGCCTCGCTGTGCCCGTACGGTCTGACCGCCCAGTTGAGCACCGGAAACCTGTCCACCGTCAGCGACCCGGGACGGGCCTACCTGCCGTTCGACACCGCGGCCAGCGGCTATGTGCCCGGTGAGGGTGGCGCGATGCTGATCCTGGAACGGGCCGCGGACGCGGAGGCTCGCGGCGCCGGCGGCTATGCCCGGGTGCTCGGTTACGCGGCGGGCTTCGACCCGGCGCCCGGATCCGAGCGCCCGCCGGCGCTGCGCCGCACTCTGGAGGCGGCTCTCGCGGACGCCGGAGTGACACCCGCCGGGGTCGATGTGGTCTTCGCTGACGCGTCGGGTGTTCCCGCACAGGACGCGGCGGAAGCCGCAGCGATCCGGGCTGTCTTCGGGCCCGGCAGCGTGCCGGTCACGGCTCCCAAGACGCTGACCGGACGGCTCTACGGCGGTGGTGCGGCCCTTGACGTGGCAACCGCCGCGCTGGCCCTGCGCGACCAGGTGATCCCGCACACCGTCGGACCCGAGTCACCGGTTCCCGGGTACGGCCTGGATCTGGTGCTCGGCGAACCACGGGCCGCCGCACTGCGCACCGTACTGGTCCTGGCCCGGGGACACGGCGGTTTCAACGCGGCCTTGGTACTGGGACGTCCGGCTTCCTGACAGCGGAGCGGGACGAAGGCGAGAGACAAGGGAGAGTGGCGATGGCCGGGCACACCGACAACGAGATAGTGATCAACGCACCGATCGACGAGGTCTGGGAGACCACCAACGACGTGGTCAACTGGCCGGATCTGTTCAGCGAGTACGCCAAGGCCGAGATCCTGGAACAGGACGGGCAGACCGTGACGTTCCGGCTGACCATGCACCCGGACGACGAAGGCCGGGTGTGGAGCTGGGTGTCGGAGCGCACCCCCGACCCGGTGACCCGCACGGTGCGCGCGCGCCGGGTGGAGACCGGGCCGTTCGAGTTCATGAACATCTACTGGGAGTACACCGAGACGCCCGAAGGCGTACGGATGCGCTGGGTGCAGGACTTCCACATGAAGCCGCAGGCACCCGCGGACGATGCCGGCATGACCGAACACCTGAATCGGAACACCGCCATCCAGATGAAGCTCATCAAGGACAAGGTCGAGGCCGCTTCCCTCCGGAAGTAGCCGCGGACGTACCCCGGAGGTCACCGGTGCCCGCTCTCCTCATCCCTCTCGTGCTGCTGATGAACGGGCTCGCGGCCGGATGCATGCTCGGTACGCTGCTCGGCGGCTGGCCACTGCTCGCAGGCCTGCCCGACGACGGCTACGTCCGGACCCACGCGTTCTTCTCCGGCCGCTACGACCCGTACATGCCCATCTGCACGCTGGGCACCCTGCTGGGCGACAGCGTTCTCGCCGCCGGTGTGGATGACGGCTGGGCCAGGGCCTGCTTCACCGCCGCGGCACTGCTCGCGCTCTGCACCGTGGTCATCTCCTTCGCCAAGAACGTCCCCGTCAACCGGTGGATCCGCACCGTGGACCCGGACAACCTGCCCACCGGCTTCGACGCCACGGAGCGCCGCAGCCAGTGGGGCCTGTGGAACAAGCGGCGCAGCGTGATCACCATGCTCGCCCTGCTGTCCAACTGCGCGGCGCTGGCCACGCTTCTTTGAGGAGGAACAGATGGATCTCGAACTGCAAGGAAAGAAGGCGCTGGTCACCGGCGGCACCCGTGGTGTCGGACGCGGCATAGTGCTCGCACTGGCCCGCGCCGGCGTCGATGTCATCACCTGCTACCTGCAGGAAGGGGAGCGGGTCGCCACCCTGGAGCGGGAGCTCAAGGAGATCGGCGGCGACCACCACGTGCTGCGCGCCGACCTGAGCGACCCCGCGCAGGTCGCGAGCCTGCTGGAGCAGGCCGGCAGCCTGTACGGCCACCTCGACCTGGTGGTGAACAACGCGGGCACCATCAGCCACATCCCCTACGCGAAGCTCCCGTTCGAGGAGTGGCAGCGCATCGTCGCAACCAACCTCACCGCCACCCACCTGGTGACGCAGAACGCCCTGCCGTTACTGGGCGAGGGTTCCTCCGTCGTGAGCATCGGATCCAAGGGCGCGGAGGCGGGGATCCCGCTGCGGGCGCACTACACGGCGACGAAGTCGGCACTGGTCGGGCTCACCCGCTCGCTCGCCAAGGAGCTGGGCTCCCAGGGCATCCGGATCAACGTGGTCGCCCTCGGCGTCATCGAGACCGAGGCGCTCTACGACCTGCCGCAGGAGCAGCAGGACCTGATGGTCCAGCGCTACAGCAGCAAGACCGCGCTCGGCCGGCTCGGCCGGACCGACGAGGTCGCCGGCGCCATCCTGTGGCTCGCCAGTGACCTGTCCCGCTACGTCACCGGTGCCACCATCTCGGTCGACGGGGGAATCTCCTGATGGCCGGCGGAGCCTTCCGGGTGATGCTGGAGATGACGATCAAGCCCGGTCTATCGGCGGAGTTCGAGCAGGAGTGGCGCAGCGGTACCGACGCGGTCACCGGCCACCCCGCGAACATCGGCCAGTGGCTGGCTCGCAGCACCGCCGACGAGGACACCTACTACATCGTCAGCGACTGGGTCGACGAGACGGGCTTCCGGGCGTTCGAGGACGGCAAGGCGCACGTCGCCCATCGCGAGCGACTGCACGCCTACCGCGCCTCGGCGACCTTCGACACCATGCGGGTGGTCGAGCACATCCAGGGAGCCGCCCATGCCGCCTGAGTCGGGCGAGGTCCTGGTGATGATCCATCACCAGGCCCGGGACGAGGCCGAGCTGGCCGCGGTACGCGAGGCGTACCACGTGGTCAGCCGGCGGCTCGCCGACGTACCGGGAATGCTCGCCAATGAGTTGCTGCAGTCTGCCCTCGACCCCTCGGCCCTGACCGTGGTGAGCCGGTGGGCGGATCTCGCGGCCTTCCAGTCATGGGAAGAGGGCGCCGGGCACCGCGCGGACACCGCTCCGCTGCGGCCGTACCGCGACACACGACTCTCCGCTCCGTTCGGTATCTACCGGGTCGACGCGGCGTACTGAAGGAGGAGCAGATGGAGCAGGGACTGGCCGGCAAACGCGTACTGATCACCGGCGGTACGCGCGGCATCGGAAGGGCGGCGGCACTGGCCTTCGCGCGCGCCGGCGCTCGCGTCGTGGTGGTGTCGCGCAGCGCGGGGGAGGACGGCGAGTCACTCGCCCGCGAGTTGAAGGAGACCGGTGACGGACATCTGCTGCTGCGCGCGGACGTGACCGACGCCGCCGACGTCCGTACGGTGGCCGCACAGGTGAGGGAGGCCGTCGGGGGGCTCGACGTTCTCGTGAACAATGTCGGGGTGGACGGCCAGGTCTGGTTCGCGGAGCTGCCCGAGTCCGAATGGCACCGGGTTTTCGACCACAACGTCACCTCGGCCTACCTGATGACCCAGGCCGCGCTCGACCTGCTCGTCGACGGTGCCTCGGTGGTGAACATCGGATCCTCGGTGGCGCTGCGCGGCCGGGTCCGCGGGGTGCACTACACCGCCTCCAAAGCCGCGCTGATCGGGCTCACCCGCGCGCTGTGCAAGGAACTCGGACCTCGTTCGATCCGCGTGAACACCATCGCGCCGGGTCTCACCGAGACCGAACCGGGCGCCGGTCTGCCGCCGGAGGCCGTGGAGCGGATCGTCGGGATGACCGCGCTCGGCCGGATCTGCACCCCGCAGGACGTGGCGGGCGCCGTGCTCTTCCTGGCCGGCGACACCTCCCGCTACATCTCGGGCGCCACGCTCAATGTCGACGGCGGGGTCTGACCGTGGACATCGGACTCGGGCTGCCCACCACCGTTCCCGACAAGTCCGGGCCCGGACTGGCCGCCTGGGCGCGTGCGGCCGAGGACTCAGGTTTCACCACTCTGGGCGTGCTGGACCGGTTGGTGTACGACAACTTCGAACCGTTGATGTCGCTGGCGGTGGCGGCTGCGGTCACCACCCGCATCAAGCTGGCCAGCACCATTCTCATAGCCGGCTATCGCGGTGGGGCGGCGCTGCTCGCCAAGCAGACGGCGACCCTCGACGCGGTCTCCGGGGGGCGGTTCACGCTCGGTGTCGCCGCCGGCGGCCGTGACGACGACTACAAGGCCACCGGCGCCGACTACGCCGGCCGGGGAGCGCGGCTGGACGAACTCCTCGGTGAACTCCGCGACATCTGGAGCGGGGAGGGTCCGGGGCCCGGCATCGGTCCGCTCCCCGCCGGGCAGGGCGGTATCCCGCTGCTGGTTGGAGGCCATTCCCGGACCGCGATGAGGCGTTCGGCGAGATTCGGCACCGGCTGGATCGCGGGCGGCAGCTCGGCCACGGCCTACGGGGAACTGGTCCGCCAGGCACAGCACGAATGGACGCTGGCCGGGCGCACCGAACGGCCCAGGATGGTCTCGCTGGTGTACGCGTGCCTCGGCCCGGACGCCGGATCGACGGCGGGCCGCTATCTGCGCGACTACTACTCGTTCATCGGCGTGAAGGCCGAACGGGCCGCCAGCGGCGTGCTCGTGGACGCGGTGCAGATCCGTGACGCGGCCCAGGCGTACGCGGAGGCCGGTTGTGACGAGCTGATCCTGCTGCCGTGCACCGCGGACCCCCAGCAGGTGAGTCTGCTCGCCAAGGCGGCCCTGTAGCCCCTTTCAGGGTCTTCGCACACCAGCTTCCGGCCCGGACTCAGTACCACGAGTCCGGGCCGGAAGCTTGTGTGCGTGTTGGCCCGCGTGAGCCGTGGGCCGCGGGGCGATGGAGTGCCGGAGGCGCCCGTCACGTCAGGTGTGACGGGCGCCTCCGGCGGCTGTGGGGCAGAGCTGTGGTTACCCGAGGCCGGCGGCCCGGGAGAGGACCTCGGTCAGCACCTGCTGCGGGTCCGCCACCGGCCCCTGCGAGCGCCATGCGACGAACGCGTCCGGGCGGACCAGCACCGCGCCACCCGTGCCCACGCCGTACACCGAACCCCAGTCGCGCTCCTCGCCCGGTGTCAACTCGGCCCCAGGGCCCACCAGATGGGCCCTGAGTGGCACACCGAGCTCCGCGGCGGCCTTCACCGCGGACTCGGCCCACGCGGCGCCGGAGGCGTCCGTGAGGAGCACGTAGGAGTCCCAGAACAGATCGATGGTGGAGAGCTTCGCACCGTTCCGCTCCACCCACAGGTGCGGCGCCCTGGTGCCGGGCTCGCCCTTCAGTTCCAGGTGCGGGGTGAGCACCGGACCGGTCTGGTCGTGGGTGATGGCCTCCGACTTGTACCGGTACCCGAGGGTGATGATGATGTCGTCCACCATCGTCGCCCGGTCCTCGTCGGTGGCGTAGCCGTGCCGGATGCGGTTGCGCACCATGGCCTGCTCGGCCATGGCGGAGCCGACCGCGTGCCGCTCCTCGTGGTAGCTGTCCAGCAGTACGTCCCCGGCCCAGCCCTTGATGACGGCGGCCAGTTTCCACGACAGGTTGTGCGCGTCGTGGATGCCGGTGTTGGCCCCGAACCCGCCGGCCGGCGGGTGCAGATGGGCGGCGTCCCCGGCCAGGAAGATACGACCGGTCCTGAACCGCTCGGCGACCAGTTGGGCGCCCTGCCAGGGAACCTTGGCGACGATCTCCACCTCCATGTCGGGCCGGCCGGAACCGGTCCTGACGATGTCGATGCAGCGCTCGTCGGTGAAGTCCTCGGGCTTCTCGCCCTTGTCCGGGAAGTAGATCGGGGCGGCCAGGAAGGGGTCGCAGCCGTGCAGCCGGGACAGGCCCATCAGAGTCCCGTTGACATTGGCGTAGCACAGGATGAACGGGCGGTGCTTGATCAGTGATTCCAGCTCCGGAGCCTTGAAGTAGATGCTCAGAGCGTCGAACACCGTTCCCCGGCCGCTGCGTTCCACGCCCAGTTCGGTCCGCACATGGCTGTTGGCGCCGTCCGCGCCGACCAGGTAGCCGGCCCTGATGGTGTAGCGCCGGCCGGTCTCCAGTTCCTCGGCGACGGCCGTCACGCCCTCGTCGTCCTGGGTGAACTCGATCAGCTTGGTCCCGAACCTGATGTCGGCACCGAACTCCCGGGCCTTGTCGACCAGGACCCGCTCGTAGCGGTCCTGGCCGCAGCCCATCACGCGTTCGGGGCTGACGGTGGGTCCGTCCAGTGAGGGCGACTCGAGGACGACGGCGTTGTCGATGTCGGCGAAGGTGTCGACCTGGATGATCCCGCCCTCGAAGAAGGGGTGCGAGTCTCCCATCTCCAGGGCCCGGATGTCCTTGCCGATTCCGGCGGCACGGAACAACTCCAGGGTGCGCGACTGCAGGCCGGGGGCCCGCGGCAGCGTGGAGGTCGCCGTGCGCTTTTCCAGCAGAAGAGTACTGATCCCGTGGCGCCCGCTGAACAGGGCGGTGGACAGCCCGACCGGTCCGGCACCGACGATCAGTACAGGGATGTTCACGTCATACATGCGTATCCCCTCAGGAACACTGCCATGCGGACTGTCCGCGGCACAGGTAAGGGGTACTGACCGGTGCTCAAGGATGCCTGGCCTCCCGGTCGGGTCCGTTGGCCCGCCTGCGGTTCGAGGCGTGTTCGAGGTCAGCTCCACGGCCGGCTGCGAGCGTCACGACGATGACACCGGCGCCTGGTGGCCAGGCGTCCAGGAAGGAGTCCGCCCGATGACGACCACCCCCCCGGACGTCAGTACGGCCGCCGGGATCCTCCGGCTCGGCAACGCGTTCTGCGATGCCAAGGCCCTGCTGACCGCCGTGGAACTCGATCTGTTCACGCAACTGCAGGAGGCCCCGTCCGGCGGGGCGACCGCCGAGGAGATCAAGGGGCTGCTGTCACTGCACGGCCGGGGCCTCAGCGACTTTCTTGATCTGCTGGTGGCCCTGAAGGTGCTGCAGCGCACCGACGGCGTCTACCGCAACGCGCCGGGTGCGGCCAAGCACCTGGTCCGCACCGGGGACGCCTATGTGGGTGGCTTCCTGCTGCGGTCCAGCCGCAACCTCTACCCGGCCTGGGGCCGGCTGGAGGAGGCGCTGCGCACCGGCAAGCAGCAGTCGGGCAGCCACTACGACGAAGTCACGCAGAACCCCGCGATCCTGCGCCAGTTCATCGGCAGCATGGATGCCTTCACCAACGTCCTCGGTGCCCAGCTGATCGAGGCGTTCGACTGGTCCGGATTCACGTCCGTACTGGACGTCGGTGGCGCCCGCGGCAATCTGTGCTCCCAGATCGTCCAGGCCCAGCCGCATCTGGCCGGGCATGTCTTCGATCTTCCGGAGATGGCGCCCTTCGCGAAGGAACTCGCCGAGGAACTCGGCATTCCCGGCAAGGTGGAATTCCACGGCGGCAGCTTCTTCAGCGACCCGCTGCCGCAGGCCGAGATCGTGGTCATGGGCCATGTCCTGCACGACTGGGACCCCAGCCAGCGCAGCTACCTCATCCACAAGGCGTACGACGCTGTGCTGCCCGGTGGAACGCTGCTCGTCTACGACCGGATGCTCGACGACGAGCCGGAGCACGCCGAGAACCTGGTGATCAGCCTCGACATGCTGCTGGTCACCGACGGCGGTTCCGAGTACCCGGCCGCGGAGATCGTCGGATACGCGGAGCACGCCGGCTTCGCCGGCACCGAGGTCAAGCTGCTCGGCGACTACGACACCCTCGTCGTCGCCCGTAAGGCCGCCTGAGCACCGCCCCTGCCGTACACAGCACTCCGCCCCCGGTCCTGGAAGAGGACCGGGGGCGGAGTGCTGTGTACGGGGCTGTGTCAGCTCGCCGGTTCGGGCTCCGGCTGCTTGTCCGCGACCCCGGTGCGGGACCGCGGGATCTGCGTGCCGAACACGCGGCGGGACGGCCACCAGGTGCGGTCGTCCAGCTGCAGCGCGAGCGCCGGAACCAGCAGGGACCGGACCACGATGGTGTCGAGCAGCACGCCGAACGCGACGATGAACGCCTGCTCGGCCATCGACACCATCGGCAGGACCGCCAGCGCCGCGAAGGTCGCGGCCAGCACCACCCCGGCCGAGGTGATGACCCCGCCGGTGCGCTGCAGCGCGGTGAGCGTGCCGGCCCTGGTGCCGTGCGCCAGCGACTCCTCCCTCACCCGGTGCATGAGGAAGATGTTGTAGTCCACGCCGAAGGCGACCAGGAACACGAAGCCCATCAACGGGACCGACGGGTCGGCGTTGGCGAAGTGGAAGACGTGATTGAACACCAGTGCGGAGATTCCCATGGTGGCCGCGTACGACAGCACCACGGTGCCGATGAGCAGCAGCGGCGCCACCAGCGCCCGCAGCAGCAGCGCCAGCACGATCAGAATCGCCACCAGGACCAGCGGAACCACGACCTTGAGGTCGCGGATGCCACCGGCCCGGGTGTCGATGGAGATGGCGGTGAAGCCGCCGACCTTGGCATCCGCGTCCGGAACCGCGTGCACCGCGACCCGGATCTGCTTGACGGTCTCCACGGCCGCCGGTCCGTCGGGTGTGGCGGCGAGCACCGCGTCGACCTCGGCCAGCCCGTTGACCACCTTGTTCAGCCGGGTGACGGAGGTGACACCGCTCACCTTGCTCGTGGCCGCGACGACCTGGTCCGCCGTGGCGGCCTTGGTGATGATGGACACCGGCGTGCCCGCGCCGCCCGCGAAGTGGGCGCCGAGGATCTTCTGGCCGGTCGAGGAGTCGGTCGTCTTGGTGAAGCTGTCGGTGATGGCGATCCCGGACGCCTTGAACTGCGGGACGAAGCAGGCAGCGAGCAGCAACACGACGCCAGCGGTGAGCCAGACCCTCCTGGGCTTGCGGCCGACCAGGCCCGCGACCCGGCCCCACAGACCACTACCGGTGCGCTCGGCGGTACCGAAGGCGGGCCGGAACGGCCAGAAGACGCCACGGCCGGCGAGGGCCAGGACGGCGGGGATGAAGGTCAGTGCGGCCAGCATGGAGGCCGCGACGCCGATCGCGGCGACCGGTCCCATGCTGCGGTTGCTGTTGAGGTTGCTGAAGAGCAGGCACAGGGTGCCCAGGATGACGGTTCCGCCCGAGGCCAGCACCGGCTTGAGGATCGCGCGCCAGGCGGTGCCCAGGGCCTCGTACTTGTTCTGGGTGCGGCGCAGTTCCTCCTGGTAGCGGGCGATGAGCAGCAGCGAGTAGTCGGTGGTCGCGCCGACCACCAGCACCGACAGCACGCCCTGGCTCTGGCCGGTGAAGGTGATCGAGCCGTGCTTGGCGAGCCCGTAGACCACGGCCCCGGCCACGCCGCTGGCGCACATGACTCCGAGCAGGACCAGGAACGGCAGCGTGGGACTGCGGTAGACCAGCAGCAGGACCAGGATCACCAGTCCGACGGCGACCAGCAGCAGCTGCCCGTCGATATTGCTGAACGCCCCGGCGAAGTCGGCGAACATCCCGCCGAGTCCGGTGACATGCCCGGCCAGCCCCGGGTGCTGCGACGCGTTCGCCCGCAGCACCTTGACCGCGTCACTGACCGGCTTGGCCTGGTTGACGAGCGGAACGGTGAACTGCAGGGCGCGGCCGTCCTTCGAAACGCTCACCGGGCTCACCGGGCCGCGCAGACCGGCCAGCTTGCCCGCGGCGGCGGCGTCGGACCGTACGGCGGCCTGGTCGGCGGAGGTGACGCCGGACGCCCGTTCGTAGACCACCACGGCGGGGTAGGTCTTGTTGTCGGAGAACGTGGACTGCAACTGGTCGGCGTGTACTGACTCGGCCTTGGCGGGCAGGTACGCCGCGCCGTCGTTCGTGGCCACATCGCCCAGTTTCTGACTGAACGAGCCGGTCGCACCGCTCACCAGGAGCCATCCGAGGATGAGCAGCAGCGGCACCAGCCACCGCAGCCGGCGACCTGACGCCTCCGTGCGCCTAGGGGTCATGGTGGGGTACCTCCGTACATTCGGTGACACATCGCGTGATGCGGGGGTGCTCATGGTCCCGCTCGGGGCTTGAGCGCAGGTCGAGCGACCGGCGCGTATAATTTCGGCCCCTGTTGGCCTGAAACCGGGCTTGTATCGGGGGAGTTCCGACCGCGGCCCCGGCCGGTGACCGGCCCCTTCGAGCACCTGTCCAGCGGACCTCCACCCGGTGGGGACACGGTGAGCCGATCGCGTGCCCTCACTACCTGAAGTTGCATTCGTCGGAGGATGGAGATGTCCATGCGTGAGTCGACCCAGATCCTCGTAGTGGGAGGCGGACCCGCGGGAGCCACCGCGGCCGGCCTGTTGGCGAAGGAGGGATTCGAAGTCACGCTGCTGGAGCGGGAGCGCTTCCCGCGCTATCACATCGGCGAGTCGATCCTGCCGTCCTGCCGGCCGATCCTGGAGCTGCTCGGCGTATGGGACAAGGTGGAACGCCACGGCTTCCAGCCCAAGGGAGGCGCCTACTTCTTCTGGGGGGACGAGGAGTGGGAGGTCCGCTTCAGCGCCATGGGCGATGACAACCCCAGTGCCTGGCAGGTCGTCAGGTCCGAGTTCGACGAGATCCTCCTGGACCATGCCCGCGAGCTGGGCGTCGAGGTAGTAGAGGGCATCTCCGTCAAGGAGCTGGAATTCGACGGGGACCGTCCGGTGGCCGCGCTGTGGGCCGAGACCAAGGACGCCGCCCGCAAGGGCCGTATCGCCTTCGACTACATCGTCGACGCCTCCGGCCGCAACGGTGTCATCGCCACCAAGCACCTGAAGAACCGCAAGCTCCACGAGGTCTTCCGCAACGTCGCGGCCTGGACGTACTGGAAGGGCGCCAAGCCGCTGCCCAAGGGCCCCGCGGGCGCCATCGGGGTGGCCTCGACGGCCGAGGGCTGGTTCTGGGTGATCCCGCTGCACGACGGCACCACCAGCATCGGGCTGGTCACCGGCCGGGACAGGTTCAACGCGCAGCGCGCCGAACTGGGCAGCATCCAGGCCGTCTACGACCAGTCGGTCGAGCAGTCGGCCATCATTCAGGAGCTGATCGCCGGCGCGGAGCGGGTCGCCGACTTCAAGGTCGAGCAGGACTACTCCTACGCCGCGGAGTCCTTCGGCGGCCCCGGCTTCCTGCTCAGCGGCGACGCCGCCTGCTTCCTGGACCCGCTGTTGTCCACCGGCGTCCACCTCGCCACCTACAGCGCCATGCTGGCCGCCGCCTCCATCTCCAGCGTGCTGCGCGGAGAGGTGACGGAGGAGCAGGCCTGGGAGTTCTACGGGACGGTCTACCGTCACGCCTACGAGCGGCTGCTGGTCCTGGTGTCCGTCTTCTACGAGAGCTACCGCGGCAAGGACTACCACTTCTACAACGCGCAGCGGCTCACCGAGCAGCAGCGCGACGGGCTCAACATCCAGGATGCCTTCGACCGGATCATCACCGGCATCGCCGACCTGGAGGACGCCCAGGACGTCTACGCCAAGGTGCAGCAGCACCTCACCGGAGCGGAGAGCGGCGACCCCATCCCGTTGAACAACCTCAACCGGGTGCACGAGCAGAAGGCGGCGCCGATGACCGAGGAGAGCGCGGTGAGGGGGCTGTATCTCTCCTTCTTCCCCAAGCTCGGCCTGCGGCGGGCCGGCGAGTGAGTGCGGTGCGGGCGGCGTCCTGACACCGGTTGTCCGCGAAGGACCCGGGAACGGCCCAGCGGCCGGGGGGCGGGAGCTGAGGCTCCCGCCCCCCGGCTGTTCGCCGTGCACACCCGGCAGCACGGCACAGCACGGCGGCGGGCGGAAGGGGAGTTCCCCCTCCGCCCGCTGCCGTGTCGGCCGACTTCTAGGCCGAGTGCGCGACGCGCTCGGATTCCCGCTCGGATTCCAGGTTCGGTTCCACCACCACCAGCGATGCCGGCAGGGTGTCGCGTTCGATCTGCTCGGTCGGGTAGATCAGCCGCAGGATCGGTCCTGCCATGAAGGTGGTGACCATGGCCATCACGACCATCAGCGAGTACAGCCCCTTGTCGAGGACGCCGAGCTGCACGCCCACGGTGAGGATGACCAGCTCCGTCAGCCCGCGGGTGTTCATCAAGGTGGCCAGTACGCCGGAGTGCCGGGTGGAGACGCCCTGCAGCTTCGCCCCGGTGAAGGCCCCGATGAACTTGCCGGAGATGGCCACCAGCAGGATCAGTCCGAGCTCGCCCAGATCGCGTGTGCTCAGGTGCGACAGGTCGACCTTCAGCCCGGCGGTGACGAAGAAGACCGGGAGCAGGAAGACCATGCCGACGTTCTCGAAGCTGTTCAGCAGTCCTTCGCGGACGACCTGCGGGCCGCCGCGCGGCATGACGAGTCCGAAGAGGAAGGCGCCGAAGATGAAGTGCACGCCCATCCACTCGGTGGCCCAGCAGGACAGCATCAGCCCGATCAGCACCGGGGTGAGCACCTGCGGCGAGAGTCGGCCGGACGTCGAGTGCGTGGCGAACAGCCGCCGGAACAGTGGTCGGACCACGCCGATCATCAGGGCCAGATAGACCGGTGCGAGCAGGGTGTGCCACTGCCCGGTACCGCTGGCGATGGTGGTCACCACCGCCAGCAGCGACCAGGCCAGCAGGTCGTCGACGGCCGCGCAGGCCAGCGCCATGCTGCCGACGGGTGTGCGCTGCATTCCGCGGTCCGTCAGGATCCGTGCGAGCACCGGAAAGGCGGTCACCGACATCGCAGCTCCGAAGAAGAGGACGAAACCGGCGGTGCTGTGGGCCGGGTGACGGTGGCTCAGATGCAGTGCCAACACCACCCCGAGGCCGAACGGCAGCAGGATCGAGCTGAGTGACACCCCGGCGGCGATCCGGCCGCGGCCGCGCACCAGGGAGTGTTCGAGCTCGAAGCCGATGACGAACATGAAGAGGATCAGCCCGAGGTTGGCCAGCGCCGAGAGGAACGGACCGACCGAGGCAGGGAAGAGGTGTCGGGCGACAGCGCCGTTGAAGAGCGTGGGGCCGAGCAGTATTCCGCCCAGGATCTCACCCAGCACGGGAGGTTGGCCGATGGCCTTCGCGCCGGCGCCCAACAGCCGGGCTAATAGCAGGATTACGGCGATTCCCAAGAACAGTGTGGCAGCCTGACTTCCTGTCATGGCGTCTACTCCTCGTATGTGGCGGACAGTGTCATGTCATGCCCCGCGGGGAGCGGGTGACCGGGACCCGTCGGGGCCCCGCCCGCGGTCGGTACCGGGCTCGGGCTCCCACACCACTGGATGTCGCGTCACCTGACTGACATGCCCCCGATGAGTACCGGGCCTGCCTCAAGGACGCCTGGCAGACGAGTCAGGACGCCGCCGCCGGGCTGCCGCGCCCGCCCGGCCGGCACCGGTCGACCGCATCCCCATCGGAGTTCGAGCGGGAGCCGGGAACCTGTGCGCGGAAGCCTGGAGGAATGGAACCGTCCCACCGCCGATGGCCGGCCCCGAGCCGGCCGACGAACCGGTCCCGGGCGACATCGCCCTGCTGGAGTACCGACCGGTGCAAGGGTCTGTCCGGCTGGACAGGCCCTACCCGGCCCCGGTACGGACCCGACGACACAGCAAGAAGGTGTGTGGATGCCCATCCCGCTGCCCGACCCGATGAACCTGCCGGCCGAGCGACGCTGCCCACTCGATCCGCCGGAAGAATACGCGCAGTTGCGTGCCGAACGGCCGCTGAGCCGGCTGCGGCTTCCGGGCGGGCGGATCGGCTGGCTCGTCACCCGCTACGAGGACGTGCGCGCGACGCTGGCGGACCAGCGCTTCAGCCCGCCCCTCATCCAGGTGACCCCCGCGACGGACCTGCCGCTGCCCGAGGAGGAGCTCCAGGTACCGCCCGGGGTGTTCTCCGCGATGGACCCTCCCGAGCAGAGCCGGTATCGCCGGCAGGTCAGCCGGTACTTCACCCGCAAGCGCACCCGTGAGATCACTCCCCGACTCACACAGATCATCAACGACCAGCTGACCGCCATGATCGACCACGGCCCGCCCGTCGATCTGGTCAGCTGGTTCTCCCAGCCCATCCCGACCCGCGTCATCACCGAGATGCTCGGCATCCCCGAGCCGGACCGGGCCGAGTACCAGCGCTGGATCCTGGCGATGCTCTCCCTGAAGACCGACGCCGAC
Source organism: Streptomyces sp. NPDC045021 (assembly GCF_056432645.1). NCBI lineage: Bacteria > Bacillati > Actinomycetota > Actinomycetes > Kitasatosporales > Streptomycetaceae > Streptomyces > Streptomyces sp. NPDC045021. Next base: position 624,539 of record NZ_JBWKIQ010000001.1, on the reverse strand, counting down.
CAACTGCGCGAAGCCAGCGACGGCCTCTACGGAAGCCTGGGCGAACTCGTCCGTGCCAAGCGCACGGCGCCCGGGGACGACATCGTCAGCGACCTGCTGCACCACGGCACCAGTCCGCTCAACGACGACGAAGTCGTCGGCATCAGCGCGCTGCTGCTGATCGCCGGGCTGGAGACCACCGCCAACATGCTCGGCCTCGGTACGTTCGCCCTGCTGCAGAACCCTGACCAGGCCGCGAAACTGCGGGCCAACGAGGATCTCCTCGACACGGCTGTCGAGGAGCTGCTGCGATACCTGACCATCGTGCAGTTCGGCCTCACCCGCACGGCGCGTGAGGACACCGAGATCGCCGGGCAGCTGATCAGGGCCGGCGAGACCGTCGTCACCTCACTGGCGGCGGGCAACCGTGACCCCGGTGTGTACCCCGATCCGGACCAGCTGGACGTGAGCCGCCAGGGAGCGCCGCACATGGCCTTCGGCTTCGGTGTGCACCAGTGCCTCGGCGCCCATCTCGCGCGGGTGGAGATGAAGATAGCCTTCGAGGCCCTGCTGCGCAGACTGCCCGGGCTGCGGCTCGCGGTGCCGGCCGAGGAAGTACCCACCGGTGTGGACAAGGTCTTCTACGGAGTCCACTCGCTCCCGGTGACCTGGGACACCTGATCCACCGAGGGAAGTGACAGCGCGACACGAAGCCGGTCCCGGTCGAAAGCCGGGGCCGGCTTCTCGCTGCGCCACGGCGCCGCTACGTCGCATCGGCGTCGCCAGGGCAGCGCCGAGCGGGCCCGGAGCTGCTTGCTCCGGGCCCGCCCGACCGACTGCCCTGCTGCGGAGTCAGGAGGCGGTGGCCTCCAGCGCGTAGTAGAGCCAGGGGCAGGGAAGCGCGGTCGCGGTCGAGAGCTTCAGTCCCGCGTCGGTGAACAGCTGGGCGTACTCGCTCTGGCTGCGCTCCAGACCTGTGGTCATCACCAGCATCTCGATGTCGGAGATGGCACCGCCCAGCGCGTCGCCCGGGTCCTCGTCCTCGCCCTCGGAGAGCACTGAGGACAGCACGACCACACGCCCGCCCGGTGCCATCGCCTTGCGGATGTTGGAGAGGATCTGGACGCTCTCCTCGTCGTTCCAGTCGTGGAGGATGTTCTTCAGCACGTACAGGTCGGCGCCCTCGGGAACCGAGTCGAAGAACGAGCCCACGACGACCTCGCAGCGGTCACCGACCCCGGCGGCCTCGATCACGGCAGCGGCCTCGACCACCCCGTTGGCGGTGTCGAAGATGGTGCCCTGAAGGTGTGGATTGGCGGCCAGAATGGCGGTCAGGTGCGTGCCCTTGCCGCCACCGCAGTCCACGATGGTCTTGAACCGGCTGAAGTCGAAGTGCTCGACGATCGCCGGCACCTGGGCGTCGCTGCCTGCGGACATCGCGGCGTGGAAGGTGGCCGCGAGCTTGGGATTGGTCTTGATGTAGTCGAACAGCGGCGCGCCGTTGGCGATCTGGAACGCGTCCACTCCGGTACGGATCGACTCCTCGAAAGCTCCCCAGGCCGCCCAGATCTCGGGCGCGGCGTGGTAGTCGGACAGCGGGCCGAAGAAGGCCGACAGCGGAGCGAGGTGGTAGCCCTCGCTGTCGACGGTGAGCAGCTTGGCCTTCGTGGCGGCGTACAGCAGGCGACGCAGGCTGCCGGCATGTGCGTCGGTGACCTCGACCAGCTGCGCGGCGGTACGGGGCCCGTCGGCCAGGGCGTCGAGGACGCCGAGCGATGACACGGCGGCGCCTATCTGGTGCAGGGCGAAGCCGAAGGAAAGCGGAAGGTATTCCGCCGCGGTCGCCGGCTGTCCAGAGATCTGACTGCTCATTGCACTCCCCATGGTTCCTTAGTTCGGCCCGCCGCGCGGCGCGGCGGCGGTCAGTCCTTCCGGCACGACACCAGCGTGTCGTGGTCGGCCAGTGGCCGGTGGGTGATGGAGCTGAAGCCGGTGGCTCGGGCCTGTGCTCCCAGCTCGGCGACGGTGTACTCCCTGCCGCCTTCGGTGACCAGCAGCATGTTGAGGCTGGCCACCAGGTTCTCGGTGTCGTCCCGGCGTTCGCCGAGCATCCGGTCGTAGACCAGCACCGTGCCGCCGGGGCTCAGGGCCGTGTATGCCTTGGTCAGCAGCAGCCGGCGTTGGTCCGGGTCCCAGTCACTCAGGTTGTGGCCAAAGATGATCACGTCTGCCGGCGGCAGCGGATCTCTGAAGAAGTCTCCCGCGTGAAAGTGCGCCCGTTCCGTGAGGCCGAGTTCGGCCATGTGCTCGTCGAAGACCGGCTCCATCTGGGGCAGGTCGAAGACATGCCCGACCAGGTCGTCGCGGGCGGCGAGCAGCTGCCCGGTCAGATGGCCCCGGCAGCCGCCGACGTCGAGGACGGTGCGGAACCTGGTGCCGTCCAGGGCGTCCAGCAGCTTGGCGCCGAACCCCTCGGTGAGGCCGTCCATCATCCGCGCGAAGCGGTCGACCGCCACCGGGTCCTGCAGCATTCCGGCGAAGTCGCCGTCGGCCTGCGGCTTGCCGGTGCGCAGTGCCTCTCCCAGCCGCCCGTAGACGTCGTACAGATTGATGTCCGCGCCGATCAGGAAGCCGGTGACGGCGCCCGGACGGCCGGCGACCAGATGGCGATCGGCGCCCTCGGCGTTGTGGTAGCGGCCGTCCACGTCCCGGCGCAGCAGGCCGCGGGCGGCCAGCAGGGCAAGGAACTCCGGCAGCCCGCGGCCGTGCAGGCGTAGGAGCGTGCGCAGTTCACCGGCGGTCGCCGGGTTCTGGGCGAGGACCGTGAACAGATCCAGACGGACGGCGGTGAGCAGGGTCTTGGCGTCGCAGAACGCGGTGCCGAGCCGGATGATCCCCGCTGCGGTCCCAGGGTCCGCTCCGGTCGATGTCATGGGCGGTTCTCCTTTCACCGGCGGCAATCTCGCAGCGGCGGACCGAGGATTGCTCGACTGGCGCTAGGGCCTGTCCGGCCGGACATGGGGCGGACATGAAGGGCACCTCATGGCTACCGCTGGGAGGTGGTCCCAGCCTCGGGCGGGTGCGGTGGGGCGGGTATCGACCGGGCTTCGAGCCGGTCACCAGACCGAGCGCCCAAGCTGTGCGCGATACAAGCGGTGAGTGTATTGAGAGGGCGGTTCCCGTATGAGTGAGTCGTGCCCCGTCGGCTACCCCATCCCCTGGGCCCCGACCCCGGACATCCCTGAGGAGTGGAAGGCACTGCGCGAGCGGTCGCTCGTGGAGATCACTCTGCCCAGCGGCGAACCCGCCGTGCTGGTCACCAGGTACAAGGACGTACGGCGGTTGTTCGCCGACGAGCGGCTGAGCCGCAACACGTTCGGCCGGGCGTCGAGGGTGTCCGCCAGCAACGACCTGTTCGGCGACCCGAATGTCGACAACGATCCACCGCGCTATCTGGAGGAGCGCTCCGTGGTGATGCGGGCGTTCAGCGCCCGCCGCATCGAGGCGCTGCGTGTGTTCGTCAAGAAGGTCGTCATCGACCTGCTGGACGAGATGGAGGCGGGACCGCAGCCCGCCGAGCTGATGGAGGCGTTCGCGTATCCGCTCCCCATCCTGGTGATCTGCCAGATGCTGGGAGTGCCCGCGGAGGACCGCACGAAGTTCCGTCGGCTGATCGACGGCTATCTGTCGGTGACCCGGCTGCCGGAGGACGAGGTCGAGGAGTGCCGCAAGCAGTACTGGGACTACCTCACCGAACTGATCGACTCCAAGCGGGCCCAGCCCGGTGACGACCTGATCAGCGAGCTGATCGAGATCAGCCGGGAGGACCCGGGCAAGCTGACCGACTACCAGCTGCAGAACTGGGTCAAGACCCTGCTGATCGCGGGCTATGTGACGACGGCCTCGCAACTCGGTACCAGCATGGCGGTCCTGTTGCACCGCCCGGAGGTCGCCGACGATCTGAAGGCCGACCTGTCGCTGGTGCCGTCGGCGGTGGAGGAGCTACTGCGCTACCAGATCATGGGCACTTCGCTGGGCACGCTGCGGTACGCGGTCGAGGACATCGAACTGGACGACGGCGCCGTCGTCCCGAAGGGCTCCTCGGTCCTGCTCTCCCAGGAGTCCAACCACGACGAGGAGGTCTTCGAGGACCCGCTGACGCTGGACATCCGGCGCGAGGACAACCACCACCTGACCTTCGGTGCAGGCATCCACTTCTGCGCCGGCGCGGCACTGGCCCGCATGGAGCTGCAGGAGGCGACCGAGGGCCTGCTGCAGCGCTTCCCCGGACTGAAACTGGCCATACCGGGTGACGAGTTGGTGCGTCCCGAGGGTGGCTTCCTCGCCGGGTACACCAACGTCCCTGTGACCTGGTGACGGCGATGGGCAGCCTGAGAGTCTCCGCCAACCAGGACACGTGTGTGACGAGCAGCCTGTGCGTCTACCGGGTGCCCCAGGTGTTCGACCAGGACGAGGACGGCCTGGTACTCGTCGTGAACGCGGAGCCGCCGCAGGAGTTGCGTGAGGACCTGCTGCACGCCCAGCGGAGCTGTCCGACCCGGTCGATCCGGATCGAGGAACCGGCGGTCGGCGCCGGAGCCGACGGCGGCGACAGCGGTTCAGAGCAGGCCACGACCGGCTGAGCACCGGGCAGAGTTCCGGCCGGGCCCCGCTGTTCCCCTCCTGGGAGCGGCGGGGCCCGGCCGTGTCCGCCGGGCCGCCGCACTCCGTACCCGGGGCCGGGGTGCGGCGAGCCCTCAAGCGGCAATGGAGGCAGCGGCAAGCGCCGCGTGCTGCCATGGCGGTATGCGTATCGTCTTCACTTCCTGGGCGTGGCCGTCACACCTCTACGCGATGGTGCCTCTCGCGTGGGCCTGCCGCGTCGCCGGTCATGATGTGCTGATGGCCAGTCAGCCGGCCCTCACCGACGCCGTTCTGCGTACCGGCCTGCCCGCCGCACCGGTCGGGCAGGACGTGGACGCGGAGGCGGTCTTCCGGAACATCGTGCTGACGCCGCCTTCCGCGCAGCCGGGATCCGGCGGCGGTCCGCGCGTCCTGGACCTGCTGAGCAACCTGGCCCAGGCCATGGTCGACGACCTCGTCGAGCTCGGCAGGGAATGGCGCGCCGACCTGGTCGTCTTCGATCCCACGGCCTTCGCGGGGCCGCTGGCCGCCGCCAAGCTGGGCATCCCGGCCGTGCGCCATCTGTACGGCACCGATCTGATGAGCGTCGTCGGGCGGTTCGTTACCGGTGCGCTCGGTCCGCTGAGCGAGAAGCTCGGCCTGGACGGCGTGGACCCGTTCGGGGTGGGGACCGTGGACCCGTGCCCCGGCGGACTGCAGGTCCCCACCGCATCGCGGCGCCTGCCGATGCGGTACATCCCGTACAACGGCCCGGGGCTGGCGCCGCCGCGGTTGCCCGAACGGTCGGGCCGGCCCCGCGTCTGCGTCAGCTGGGGTACCACCATGGGCCGGCTGGATCCCGGGCTCTTCCTCGCCGGCGACGTGGCCCGGGCGATCGACGGCCTTGACGTGGATGTGGTGGTCGCGAGCACGCGCGGCCAGCGGGAGCTGCTCGGCACGCTGCCGGCCGGCGTCCACGTGGTGGAGTCCGCACCGCTGCACCTGCTGCTGCCCCAGTGCGACCTGATGGTCGCCCACGGCGGCGCGGGGACGCTGCTGACCGCGCTGTCCCATGGTCTGCCCCAACTCCTCGTTCCCCGGCTGCCCGACCATGTGCGGCACTCGGGCCGGCTCGCCGAGGCGGGCGCCGGAGTCGTCCTCCCGGCGCCGGTGGACGGACCGGAGCCGATCCGGGAGCGGCTCGCCGAGTTGCTGGCCGGGTCGGGATACCGGGAGAGCGCACAACGGCTGCAGGAGGAGATGCGCCGGCAGCCCGCACCGGCGCAGGTCGTCGGAGAGCTGGAGAGCATCGTTGCGGGCGCACCCGCGACGTGACGGTTGCGGCCCCCCGCCTCCGTGTCCAGGATTCTTCGACCGGCTCTCAGCGCCCCGGTGCGAGCCTCGCAGGACTCCCGGCCGGCCAGGGCCCAGGCCCTGTCCGGTCGATCACCCCTGGATGAGGAGTTCCTCATGTCGGCGCCCACCTCCACTCTGCATGTCGTCATCATCGGCGCGGGAACGGGCGGGCTGTGCCTGGCGCACGGCCTCAAGCGCGCCGGAGTCAGTGTCGCGGTCTACGAAAGGGACGCCACACGGGCCGACGGGCTGCAGGGATACCGGGTCGGGATCAACCCGGACGGCACCCGCGCCCTGCGCGACTGCCTGCCCCCCGATCTGTACGCCACGTTCCTGGCCACCTGCGCGCGGCCGCCGGAGTACGTGAACTTCCTGACCGAGGGGCGCAAGGAGGTCCTGTCGCTGGACGGCTTCAAGTCCGACGACGCGGTCGACAGCGAGAAGTCCGTGTCCCGAATGACGCTACGTCAGGTACTGCTGACCGGCCTGCAGGACGTCGTCCACTTCGGGAAGACCTTCAAGCGCTACCGGACCAATGACGACGGTTCCGTCACGGCGTTCTTCGAGGACGGCAGCTCGGTGGACGGCACCGTGCTGGTGGCGGCGGACGGCAGCAACTCGCGGGTCCGGCGGCAGTACCTGCCGCACGCCCGGCTGGAGGACTGCGGGCCGATCGGCATCACCGGCAAGGTACCGGTCACCGATGAGACCGTGGCGCTGCTCACCCCGAAGATGCGGCGCGGCATCTCGATGATCTACGCGCCCAAGGGCGTCTTCTGCATCTACCACGCGATGGAGTTCCCCTGGGACGCCGATGGCGCCCCCAAGGACGGCATCGGTTCCAGCGACGCCGAGCTCCTCGGCCAGTGGCCCGGGCTGACCTTCGACAACACCCGTGACTACATCAACTGGGGCTATGTCACCCGTGCCAAGCGGCTGCCGGACGACACCTTGAAGATGAAGGGCCCCGACCTGTACCGGCTGGTCAATGAGCGCACCACGGACTGGCACCCCGACCTGCGCAAGCTTTTCCAGCTCGCCGACCCCAACAGCTGCTTCCCGATCAAGATCCGTACCGCGGTCCCCATTCCGCAGTGGGAGACCACCCACGTCACGCTGCTCGGCGACGCGATCCACACCATGACCCCCGGCCGGGGGGTCGGCGCCAACACGGCACTGCGCGATGCCCGGCTGCTGTGCCGGATGCTCGTCGCCGCCCACGAAGGGCGGGAACCGCTGCTGGCCGCCATCCGCGACTACGAGACGAAGATGATCGAGTACGGGTTCGACGCCGTCAAGGAGTCCCGTAAATCGGGCGGCGGCACCGGGCCCGACCAGCCGTTCGTCGGCCGGATCCTGCTGGCCGCGCTGCGTACCGCGATGCGCGTCGTCAATCACCTGCCTGCCCTCAAGCGCCGACTGGCCGACTCCGACCGGTCCTACCGCGGTCACGGCCGGGAGGACTAGGACGGTCCGGCCGGTCGACCGTCCAGGACGCCACCAGGCCCATTCGAGCAGTGGTCGATACGGTCCCTCATCGGGAGAACACGGCGCGGGAGGGAACAGATGCTGTACGAGGAACTCGCCGAGATCTGCGGCCCGGTGCTGCGGAAAGTGCTGGACCATCCCTTCTGGGCCGGCCTGCGGGACGGCTCGCTGCCGGTCGGGTCACTGGCACGCTTCGTGGAGCAGGACGCCGGATTCCTGCTGCCGGCCTACGCCCGCGCGCTGGCCCGCTGCGCGGCCGCCGCGCCCGACGAGGCGGACACCTATCTGTTCGGGCAGTCGGTCACCGGCACGCTGGAGGCCAGGGACGCGTTGCGCTCGTCGTACCTCTCGCTGGCCGGCGAACTCGGCCTGCCGGAACTCGACGCCCGGCCGGCGATCCACCCGGCCACCCACGCGCACACCTCGTTCTTCACGGCTGCCAGCGCCTCGTCCTTCCATGCCGGCGTCGGCGCGCTGCTGCCCATGGTGTGGTTCAACGCCGAGGTGTCCGACAACCTCCTGCGGAACGCCGTACCCGGCACGCGCTATGTGCCCTGGATTCGCAGTTACCACCCCGGTGAGTCGTACCAGTACGCGGTGCAGGCCTTCCGCGACATGGCCGACCGGGTCGGCGAGAGCTCCTCGGCCGCCCAGCGTCGGGTGATCATCGACCAGTTCTCCCTCAGCATCCGGTACGAGTGGGCATTCGCCGAATGCTGCGCGGGACAGCCCTCGTGGCCGGTCTGAGACGAGCGGCCACCGCACCGGCGGGCCGACGAGAAAGGCGAGCAATGGCCACCAACGATCTCGACCTGATGGATCCCAAGGTGTTCAACAACGGGATCCCCTACGACTACTTCCGCCAACTGCGCCGGTCCGAAGGGCTGCCGCTGGGCAAGGACACCGACGGCGAGCGGTTCTGGTATCTGACGCGCCATCGGGACGTGTCCGAGGTCTCCCGGGACACCAAGCGGTTCTCGTCCAGCCCGACCACCATGACCTCCATCCGCAAGGTGGACCCCAGCCCGCCGATCATCACCTTCCTGGACAGCCCCGACCACACCAGACTGCGCAAACTGACCTTCAAGGCGTTCGCCCCGGCACGGCTCGCCGCTCTGGAGGGGCCGATCCGCCGCATCGTCGACTCGCTGCTCGCCGAGGTGGCCGAGAAGGGCGAGTTCGACCTGGCGGAGGACATCGCGCTGCGTCTCCCCTTCGAGGTCCTACTCGAACTGCTCGACATCCCGGCCGGCGACCGGGCCATGATGCTCGGCTGGGCCGGCCAGACGGTGAACCTGGGTGACGCGGAGTACGAGGCGGCCGCCGCCGAGGGCGGCCTGGACTCCTTCCAGAGGATCTACGAGTACCTGCTGGACTTCGCCCGTTACCGCGCCAAGAACCTCACCGACGACTGCTTCTCCGTCCTGCTGTCCGCCCGTTTCAACGGTGAGCGGCTGGGCCTTCCCGACCGGCTCACCCCGGACGAGGTCGGGCTGTTCGCCTCCACGCTGATCACGGCCGGCAGCGAGACCACCTACTGCTCCGTCACCGGCGGCGTCCTGGCCCTGATGGAGAACCCCGACCAGCTGACCGCGTTACGGGCCGACCGCACCCTGATGCCCGGCGCCGCGAACGAGGTGCTGCGCTGGGTGACCCCGGTGACCCACTTCGCCCGCAGGGCTTTGGTCGACACCGAGGTCGCCGGCCAGCCGATCGGCGCGGGCGAGCGCGTGGTGATGTGGTACACGTCGGCCAACCGGGACGAAGAGGTGTTCACGGACCCGGACCGGTTCGACATCGCCCGCAGCCCCAACCCGCACCTCGCCTTCGGCGGCGGCGGTCCGCATGTGTGCATCGGCAACGCGCTGGCCACCATGGAGCTGCGCCAGTTCCTCGAAGGCATCGTCGACCTGCTGCCGCGGCTGGAGATCGCCGGTACGCCGGTGCGACCCGAGACCAACTTCATGAACAGCATCAAGTACCTGCCCATGCGATTTCGCTGACCCGGGTGGATGTGACGAATGACCAGTGAGAACGCGGCGACCCCGCCGCGTACCGCCCTGATCACCGGAGCCAACCGTGGCATCGGCCGTGCGGTCGCCGCCGAGCTCCACCACCGGGAGCTCCAGGTGGTGGTGGCCGCGCGGCTGGCCGGCGAGGGCCGCGCCGCGGCTGCCGGGATCGGGCCCGGAGTGCGGTCGTGCGTACTGGATGTCACCGATCCGGACAGCGTGAAGCTGGCCGGCTCGGAGGCCGGGCCCGTCGATGTGCTGGTGTGCAACGCCGGCGTGCTGCTGGACGCCCGCACCGATCCGCTCTCCGTGCCGTTGGAACTCGTCGAACGGACCTTGCGGGTGAACCTGCTCGGCACCTGGCGCGTTCTGCAGGAGTTCGTGCCGCCCATGGTCCAGCGGGGATGGGGCCGGGTGGTGATCATCTCCAGCGGCACCACCGCCGACTTCGGGGGCCGGCTCTTCGCCGGTACTCCCGGCTACTCCCTTTCGAAGAGCGCGCTCAACGGGCTGACGACCATGCTGGCGGCCCAGACCGCCGGGACCGGTGTCCTGGTGAACGCCGTGAACCCGGGTCGGGTGCGCACCCGGATGATGCCGACCCAGGAGCAACTTCCTGAAGCTGCCGCCCGGTTCATCGCCGATGTGGCGACCCTTCCGGACGACGGACCGACCGGGCACTTCCTCACCGAGAAACGCGGACCGGGCTGAGCCCGCGGCGTCCCAGGAACAGGAGATCCGATGCAATTCGACTTGACCGGCAAAACGGCCGTGGTCACCGGGGCCGGCAGCGGGATCGGGCTGGCGTCCGTCCAGGCACTCGCCTCGGCGGGCGCCCAGGTGCTCGGCGGCTCCCGGACCATCAGCCCGGAGCTGCTGGACGCCACGCCGCACGTGTTCGAGGTCGATCTGCTCACCGAGGCGGGACCGACGGCGCTGCTGGAACACGCGCTCGGCAAGTTCGGGGGCGTCGACATTCTCGTCAACAACGTCGGTGGCGGGGTGAAGCTGGCGACCGGCTTCCTCGACATCGAGGACGAGACCTGGCGCCACACCTTCGAGCTGAATGTCTTCAGCATGATCAGGACGACCAGAGCGGCGTTGCCCAGCCTGGTCGAGCGAAGGGGCGCGATCATCAATATCGGCTCGATGAACGCGAGCATGGCGGACCCGGCACTCGGCCACTATTCGGCTGCCAAGGCCGCACTGGCCAACATCAGCAAGTCGCTCTCCCTGGAGTTCAGTTCGCAGGGTGTCACCGTCAACACCATCTCCCCGGGACCGGTGCGGACGCGGCTGTGGACCAATCCGGAGATCGCACGCCGGCTCGGGATCACGACCGAGGAGTTCCTGGAGACCGTCCCCAAGATGGCCGGTCTCTCCACCGGCAAGATGATCGAGCCCGATGAGATCGGGGCGCTGGTGCTGTTGCTGGCCTCCGGCAAGGTGCCGAGCATCACCGGCTCCGACTACTTCATCGACGGCGGCATGAGCAGGGCCGCCGTGCGCTGACCGGGTCACCCGAGAGCGGGAACAACAAGGAGTCGGGGGCCCCCCCCCCCCGGGGGGGGGGGGGGGGGGGGGTTGTTGGGGGGGGGGGGGGGGGGGGGGTTGGGGGGGGGGCCCCCGCCCGCGGCCCCGGGC
>NZ_JBWKIQ010000001.1:445513-613427 GCF_056432645.1 Streptomyces sp. NPDC045021 | reverse complement strand
CGTACCCCTGTCACTCCCGCGCGGGGGCGAGGGGCGGGGGGGGCGGCGCGGCGCGGTGCCCCGCGTCGCCCACCCCCCCCCGCCCCGGCCCCCCCGGGGGGGGGGGGCCCCCGACTCCTTGTTGTTTTCGGTCAGCCGGCGGTCGCGGTGAAGATGGCGACCGCACCGCGGATCGTCACCCGGTACTCGGGGAAGTACTTCGCCAGCTGCCGTTCGAGGCCCGCCGGGTCGTCCCCCTGGTTCTGGAAGTTGCCGCGCCGGTGCTGCTCCAGCACCATCTTGCTGGTCAGCCTGTTCATCGGAACGCCCTCGGCGAGCACCGTGGTGCCGAACAGCACACCACCGGGCCGGAGGGTCTCCGCGACATGCTTGAGGATGATGCCCTTGGTGTCCCAGCCGCCGGGGATGGTGTGGAACACGAGGTTCATGGCGGCCGAGTCGAAGTGCCGGCTCGGCAGTGGCAGCGGTTCCATCAGATTGGCCTGGCAGATCGCCGGCCGGTAGCGGGCCAGTCGGCCCGCGGACATGTCAAGGCATTCGGAGTTGAGGTCGAGCAGGGTGAGTTCCGGCGTCTTGGTCGGGAACCGGCACTTGTCCACGAAGTAACCGGTGCCGGGGCCGATGTCCAGGTGGCGGTTGCCGGCGGAGGAGTTGTAGAGCCGCCGCATGACTCCGGCCGGGCAGCGCCACACCACACGGCAGAACACCCCCAGCACCCATTTGTCGTAGATCCCCAGCCTGCTGCGGCTGTACACCTGTTGCGCATGAACGATCCGTGGGTCCAGCTCCGCGGACTCGGGAGCGGAGGCGGGAGTGTCGCTCGTCATATGGCTCTCCAGTGTTCTCAGCGGCGCCGGAAACGGGCGCTGCCCAGGGCAGCGAAGACAACCGTGATCCCGGCGGTCCAGATCAGCGAACGTGAGACGAAGTACCCGGCGTCATGACCGAGCAGAGCATGGGCGTGGCTGCCCAGCGTGAGCGCCCGCACCGCGTCGGCCATCACGGTGACCGGCTGGTTCTCGGCGAATGCCTGGAGCCATCCCGGCATGGTCCCGACCGGCACGTAGGCGCTCGATGCAAAGGTCACGATGAAGACGACCATCGACACGCCTTGTGCGGACTTGACGTTGCCGGTGAACAGCCCGACGGCGATGAAGACCCAGCTGAAGGCGACCCCGAACAGCAGGCACAGCGCGAACGCCGCCAACCCGCTCAGGACGGATGCGTGCAGCCGGAAGCCCACTGCGAAACCGACCCCTGTAGTGATCGCCAGGACGAACGCCAGGATCCCGGTGTCCGCCAGCACCCGGCCGGTCAGCACGGCCGAGGAGGGGAAGGGCATCGACCGCAGCCGGTCGATGAAGCCGCCCTCGACGTCCTCGGCCATCCCGATGGCGGTGCCCAGCGTCTGGAAGAGCACTCCGGCGGTGATGAAGCCGGGGACGGAGAAGTCGACGTAGTCCAGGCCCTGACTCGTGCCGATGGCGCCGCCGAAGATGTAGCGGAAGGTCAGCATGATCGACGTCATCTGCAGGACGCTCAGCACGATGAGTTCGGTCCTTCGCCAGAACGTCAGCGTGGTCCGTTTCGCCAGGAGCCCCGTACTCGTCAGCAGGCCGGCCCTGCTCTGTGATGTGGCGACCGCGGTCGTCATGGGCATTCCATCCTTCCGGATCCGGTCACACCGACTCGGCGGCGGACAGGGCGTGCTGCTTGTCGGCTCCGACCTCTTCCTCCGGCCGCTGATATGTCAGCGCGAGGAACACCTCGTCGAGGCTGGGCTCGCGCACGCTGATGTCGGCGAGATCCACGGCCGTTCCCTCGATCGACCGCAGTCCCGCGATCAGCCACTGGGCCGTGTCGTCGTTGCCAGGTCCCGCGGCCACGCTGACGCACCGCGTCGCCTCGTCCACCTGCGGCTCGGCGCCGTTCTCGCGGGCCAGCGCGGCGGCGACCTTGGGCAGGTCCGCGCGGTCGTGCACATGGACCTCGAAGACCTTGCCACCGATCCTGCTCTTGAGCTCGGCGGGGGTCCCGGAGGCGACCGTGCGCCCCTCATCGATGATCACGATGTGGCTGGCGAGCCGATCGGCCTCGTCCAGGTACTGCGTGGTCAGCAGGACATCGGTGCCCTGTTCGAGGAGGGCGTCGATCGCGTCCCACAGATCGAGCCGGCTGCGCGGGTCCAGCCCGGTCGTCGGTTCGTCGAGGAGCAGCAGGCGCGGGGCGCTCACCAGGCTGGCGCCCAGGTCCAGTTTGCGCCGCATACCGCCGGAGTAGGTGCGCACCAGCCGGTCGGCGTCGTCGGTCAGGTCGAACAGCTCCAGGATGGCGGTGGCATTGGCGCGGGCCTGCTTGGCCCGCTGGCCGAACAGCCGGGCCACCAGCTCCAGGTTCTCCCGGCCGGTCATGGCCTGGTCCACGGCGGCGAACTGGCCGGCGAGGCCGATCGCCCGGCGGACCGCCTCCGGCTCTCGCCGGGTGTCGTGGCCGACGACGCGCAGCTCGCCCTCGTCCGGGTAGAGGAGGGTCGCCACCGCCCGCACGAAGGTCGTCTTCCCGGCCCCGTTGGGGCCCAGCACCGCCACCACCCTCCCGGACTCGACCTCCAGGTCGAGTCCGTTGAGGGCGGTCTTCTTTCCGAAACGCTTGACTAGTCCCCGAGCTTCAATCGTCAGCGCCACAAGATTTCACCTCGTTTGCTTAGCATCCGTGTGAGGGCATGGCCTCCGGCCCATGGTGTAAAACGGCACCGGAGTGCCACTGGACCGCGACTTGATCGACGGCACGGCGGCAGGAAACGCGATCGGCTGTCCGTCAGACCACCAGTTCCACGTTGTAGTGCGACAGCCAGGAGTTGAACTGCAGCGCCGTCTCGATGTGCATCCGGCTCGGCCAGTCATTGGCGGCGCCCGGGTTGCGCAACGTGTGCTCCACCGCCTTGTTGTCCAGGTACGGCAGGATCGGTGAGTTCGGATCGCTGATCAGCGCGGTCAGTTCCTCGTGCAGCATCGCCGTGTAGGCGGGATCCTGGGTGACCGGCCACGGGCTCTTCTTGCGCTCCAGCACGGACGCCGGCAGCAGATCGCGCACGGCTGCCCGGAGGATGGCCTTCTCCCGGCCGTCGAAGGTCTTGAAGCTCCACGGAGTGTTGTACAGGTACTCGACGAGCCGGTGGTCGCAGTAGGGCACCCGCAGTTCGAGGCCGTGGGCCATGGAGAGCCGGTCGCTGCGGTCCAGCAGCATCGGCATCCACCGGGTGAGCGTGAGATAGCCGATCTCCCGCATCCGGTACTCCTCGGGGCTCTCGCCCTCCTGGTGCGGTGCCTCCGCGGCGGCCTCGTGGAAGGAGTCCGTGTAGTAGCGGCGCATGTCCAGCTTCTGCAGCAGCCCGTCGTCGAAGAGCCCCCGGCCCTGTCCCTTCATGGAACTCGGCTGCAGCGCCTCGTGCGCCACCCAGGGGAAGGCGTCGGCGCCCACGGTCTCCGGATTGAACATCCAGTTGTATCCGCCGAAGATCTCGTCCGCGACCTCGCCGACCAGTGCCACCGTGGAGTGCGTCCTGATCTCGCGTGAAGTGAGGTAGTTCGAGGTGTCCATGTCGCCGAGCGTCGAGGGCGCGTCCTGGGCGAGCAGCGCCGCCAGACGGGTCTTCGGGTCCATCAGGTCGTGGCTGCTCAGCCGGATGTTGACGTGGTCGGAGGAGAGATGCTCCGCGACCTCGATCGCGAAGGGCTCGTCCGGCGAGAAGCGGACGTCGTCCGCCTGGAACTTCTCGGCGTAGTCGTCGAACGTGGTCACGAAGGTGCGCAGCCGCGCGCCGTCCAGCTTCCAGCGCCACTGGGCGGCGATCGCGGTGAGCGAGCTGGAGTCCAGGCCGCCGGAGAGCGCGGTGCACAGCGGCACGTCGGCCACCAGCTCGCGCAGCACGATGTCCTCCAGCAACGAGCGGACGTTGGTGATGGTCTCCTGCAGGGTGTCGGTGTGCGGCCGGGCCTCAAGCTCCCAGTAGGTACGGTCGACGACGCCCGCGCTGCCGATGGTCAGGGTGTGGCCGGGCAGCAGCTCGCGCATGTCGCGGAAGACCGCCTGCCCGGGCTTCTTGGCGACGGCGAACATCTCCCGCAGGCCGTCGGCGTCGACGACCGGGCGGATCAGCGGGTTGGCCAGCAGGGATTTCGGCTCGGAGCCGAACAGGACGCCCTCGGGCAGCCGGTGGTAGAAGAGCGGCTTGACGCCGAACCGGTCGCGGACCAGGAGCAGTTCCTCGCGGCGCAGGTCCCAGATGGCGAAGGCGAAGATCCCCTCCAGCCGCTTGGCACAGTCCGGGCCCCACTCCAGGTAGGAGCGGAGCACCACCTCGGTGTCGCTGCGGGTGCGGAACTGATGGCCGCGCCCCTGCAACTCGGTACGCAGCTGCTTGTAGTTGTAGACCTCACCGTTGTAGACGATGACGGCGACGGGGCGCCCGTCCTCCTCCACCGTGAGCGGCTGCACGCCGTCGGCCAGATCGATGATCGCGGTACGGGTGTGCCCGAGCGCGGCGTGCCTGCTGACCCACAGCCCCTGGTCGTCCACACCTCGCTTGGCGACCGCGTCGGTCATCGCTTGCAGCACCGACCGCTTCTGCGACAGGTCCTGCCCGAAGTCCACCCAGCCGGCGATGCCGCACATCTGTGTCTCCCTCAGTTGTGTTCTGAAAGCCGTCTGTCTTCCGAAAGTCGTCGGCAGCATGCGGGTGCCGGTTCGAAGGGACCTTGACGCCTGCTAGATCCCGCCGTTCCACCAGGCCTCCACCGTGGTTCAAGTGAGGTTCGAGGCGGAGCCCCGAACCTGTGCGGACGTTGATCCGGACGAGAGGTGGACGTCGATGACCGCGCAGGACAGCGCTTCCGGGGCCCAGGGCACAGCCGGATGGTTCGACGCGAGCCTCCCCCCACAGCAGCAGGTGCTCGGATTCCTCTACGCCAAGTGGGTCATCGGGGCGCTGCGGGCGCTGGTGGAGCTGAAGGTGCCCGACGCGCTCGCCGACGGACCGCGGACCGTGGCGCAGATCAGCGAGACGACGGGCACGGATGCCGACGCCCTCTACCGGGTGCTGCGTGCGGTCGCCGCGGCCGGCGTGTTGGAGGAGCGGACCGACGGTAGCTTCGTACTGACGCCCCTCTCGGCGGGCCTCGTCTCGGACGCCACCGACGGCATCCGGGACATGTTCCTGTTCGCCTCCGACCCCACCCTCTGGCGGCCGTACGAGAATGTGGCACACAGCGTCCGCACCGGCGAAGCGGCCTTCAACAACGTCTTCGGGATGTCGTACTACGAGTACACCAAGGCCAATCCGGCCAGCGGCGCGGTGCTGGACCGGGCGATGAAGCAGAACCACTATCCCGGTACGGACCGGATCTTCGCCGAATTCGACTTCGGGCGCTTTCCCCGGATCGCGGACGTCGGCGGCGGCAGGGGCCAGTTCCTGGCCGAGGTGCTGCGCCGCCATGCCGGAGTCACCGGCGTACTGGCCGACCAGGCCCACACGGTCGCCGACGCCAAGGAGACCTTCGCGGACGACGGGCTGGCGGACCGGGTCGAGATCGTCCCGACCGACTTCTTCGTCGAGGTGCCCGCCGGCTGCGACGCGTACTTCATCAAGCACACGCTGCACAACTGGTCGGACGACAAGGCCGAGCTGATCCTGCGCCGGATCAGGGAGGCCATCGGCGGCAACGGCGAGGCGCGGCTGCTCATCGTGGAGAACCTGCTGCGCGGTCCCGGCGAGTGGGACATCGGCAAGCTGATCGACGTCGAGTCCCTCGCCGTGCTGGGCGGCCGTGAGCGCAGTCGCGAGGAATGGAACCACCTCACCGCCGCAGCCGGTTTCGCGCCGGCCAACGAACCGGTCCCGGGCGACATCGCCCTGTTGGAGTACCGGCCGGTCTAGGAGCGCGCGCCGGGAATCCGTGCCAGGCTCCAGTACGGGGAGCCCGCGGCGCCGGACCGGCAGGGGCGGCGGGCGGGACCGTACGGCTGAGTTGTGGTAACGGCCTCAGGAGTTCGAGATGGATCTGGGTTTGACGGACAAGCGGGTGCTGGTCACCGGCGCCACGCGGGGCATCGGCCGGGCCACTGCCCGGGTGTTCGCCGCGGAGGGTGCACGGGTCGCGGTCACCTACCACAGCAACGAGGTGGCGGCGAAGGAGCTCGTCCAGGAACTCGGCGGAGCGGACCGGGCCTGCGCGGTCCCCTACGACCTCGCGGTACCCGAGTCGATCGAACAGGCTGTGCGCTCGATCGAGGACCGGTGGGGCGGCGTCGACGTGGTGGTGGCCAACGCCCAGACCTGGGAGTGGATCAACCCCCAGGAGATGCCGCAGTACCAGGACTTCCCGATGGACTTCTGGCTGTCCAAGTACCGGGAGAACGTCGAAGGCCATCTGTGGACGGTGCGTCAGGCCCTGGGCGGGATGCGGGAACGCGGCTGGGGCCGGGTCGTCCTGCTGTCCTCGGTCACCGCGACCCACGGAAACCCCGGTTCTGAGATCTACAGCGCCGCCAAGGCGGCCCTGCACGGATTCGTCCGCGGACTCATGTGGACCGGCGACGGCGTGCTGGCGAATGTGGTGGCGCCCGGCGGCACCCTGACCGAGAGCCTGGAGGCGGTGGACCCGGCGCTGCTGGAGGTCGCCGTACGGGAGACGCCCAGCGGCCGTCTGAGCACCGCGGACGATGTGGCCCGGCTCATCGTCTTCCTGTCGTCCGAGGCGAACGGCAATGTCAACGGGCAGGTCATCCATCCCGCCGGCGGGCGCTGAGATGCTGCGGGACGAGCTGTCGGCGATCGCGAAACCGGTGCTGGCCGCCGTGTTGGAGCATCCCTTCTGGGACGGTCTGCGCAAGGGCACGCTGTCCGCGGACTCGCTGTGGTACTTCGCGGAGCAGGACGCGCGCTATGCCGTGCCGGCCTATGCGCGGGCGCTGGCCCGCACGGCCGCGATCGCCGACCAGGACGCGCACAGCGCCCTGATGAGCGGCGCGGCGCGCGTCACCCTGGACGCGGTCGGCAGGATGGACGGCGAACTGGCCGCCCTGGCGGCGGAGCTCGGCAGGCCGGTGCGGACCGTGGCGGTGAGTCCCGCGACCCATGCGCACACCTGCTTCATGCTGGCGGCCCCGGCGGTCTCGTTCGGCGCCGCGTTCGGCGGGCTGCTGCCCATGACCTGGTTCCACCAGGCCGTCTCGCGCGATCTGCGGGAACGGTGCGTGCCCGGGTCGCGGTACGAGGCGTGGATCGATCAGTACTGCCCGGAAAGCGGTTTCCACGACTACGTGGAAGCCTACCTGAGCATGATCGATGAATTCGGCGAGCAGTGTTCGCCCGCCGACCGTGCCACGCTGGCCGAACACTTCCTGTTCGGCGCACGGCATGAACTGGCTTTCGCCGATTCAGCCTTCCGGCTGCAAGCCTGGAGCGTCTGACCTTCCGCCCGGTTCACGCAATTCTTGAGCAAGGGTTGACCGCGCCGTCGCAGACTCGCCGAGACAACGATTTTCGGCCAAAGTTACTGCGAGGAGCAACGGCATGGTTATCACCTGGCGCTCGAACAGAGCGCGTCGCGGGGGTCAGGAGAGAAGACCGGCCCGGAGAGTACTCGCTCTCGTTCTCGGCCTGATGGCCGGAATGACCCTCGGTGTGTCAAGCACCTCGGCCGCCGCCGATTCGCCGGGCGGCCAGCGGTACTACCTCGACTGCGCGGCCGGGAACGACGCGGCGGCCGGTACGGCGCAGGGGTCGGCATGGCGGACTCTGGACCACGTCAACGCGTTGGTGTTCCACCCTGGTGATTCCATTCTGCTGCGCAGCGGCACCACCTGCCAAGGCACCTTTTCGCCAAAGGGGTCCGGTACCGAGAACCGGCCGATCGTCGCCGGCTCGTACGGCTCGGGAGCGCGTCCGGCCATCGTCGCCGACGGCGCCCGCGCGGTGGTCTTCCTGCACAACGTGCAGTACTGGGAGCTCCGGAACCTCGACATCTCCGACCGGGCAGCCGGCAACGGCACCTCGCGCACCGGGATCTACGTGCTGCTGGAGGATTACGGCACCGGCCATCACTACGTGATCGACGGCGTGAACGTCCACCACGTGGTGGGCATCGACGCCACGGGACCGGCGAACGAGGACAGTGCGGGCATCCTGTTCAAGGCCACCGGATCCACCGTGGCCACCGGGTTCGACGGGATCCAGGTCACGGGAAACACCGTCTCCGGCGTCGACGGCTACGGAATAGCGACATCGTCCCAATGGTCGCTCCGTCCGCTGCTCACGTCCGGAACGAACACCTTCGTGCCGATCTCCCATGTGCGGATCGCAGGCAACCGGCTGTCCGATCTCGGCGGTGACGGAATCGTCGTACAGAACGGCATCGACCCGCTGGTCGAAGGCAATGTGATCGACGGATTCGGGAAGCGTGCCACGGCCTTCCACGCCGGAATCTGGTCGTGGAACTCCGACCGTCCGGTGATGCAGTACAACGACGTGTCGCACGGCTCCTCCTCTCCGCCTGCCTTCGCCTTCGACGTCGACATCGCGGCTGCCGGTGTTCTCTACCAGTACAACTACAGCCACGACAATGCCGGGTTCATGCTGCTGTGCACGAATCCCGGTGAGAAGAGCGCCGGGGCGACCATCCGCTACAACGTCAGCGAGAACGACCGGGGCGCGCTGTTCGGCACCACCGAACTCCCGCTGGTCACCAATGGCTGCGGCAGCGTGCAGCCGGATGTCCGCTTCTACAACAATGTGATCCACACCAAGTACGCGAGCGGGCTGATCGGGAACTTCGGGGAGACGGCTGTCGCGTACAGCAACAACATCTTCTCCGGAAAGCCGGGCGGTTCGACGATCGGCGACCCGATGGCGTCCTTCGACCACAACCTGTACTTCAACGTCACCTCCGCACCGACGGTCGACGCACACGCCGTCGCCGCGGACCCGGCGTTCGTGCGGCCCGGCGCCGGCCCCCTGGGGTACCTGCTGAAGTGCGGATCGCCCGCCATCGGTGCGGGTGTCCTCATCGCCGGTGACACCGGACACGACTTCCTGGGATTCCCGGTGCCGCACGACGCGCCGCCGAACATCGGGCCGCACCAGTCACCCTGCGTCCACGTCTAGGACACGGCCCAGGGCCGTCAACCGCGGCTCGACCGGCTCCCCAGCCGTCACTCACACAATCACGGGACACGAGCTCGAGGAGGAACGCCATGGATATCGGGGTCTGCCTGCCGACCGCCGTGCACGGCGCCGACAGTAGTCAGTTGATCGAGTTCGCGCGCCGCGCCGACCGTCTCGGATTTCACAGCCTGACGGTGACCGACCGGGTCGTCTACGACAACTACGAGGGCATTGTGACGCTCGCCGCAGCGGCGGCGGTCACCGAGCGGATCAACCTGGTGACAGCGATTCTGCTGGCCGCCACCAGGCCCAGTCCGGTGGAGCTGGCCAAGCAGCTCGCCAGTCTGGACCGGCTCTCCGACGGGCGGCTCATACTCGGGCTCTCCGCGGGGATGCGCGAGGACGACTACGTGGCGACCGGAACCGACTACGCGACGCGTGGGCGCCGCCTGGATGCCATGATCGAAGAGATGCGCGAAGTCTGGCAGGGCAGGGGACCGGTTCCCGGTGTCGGTCCCCGCCCCACCAACGGTGACATCCCGTTCTGGGGCGGCGGCCACTCGCCGGGCGGCCTGCGCCGTTCCGCGAAGTACGGCATCGGCTGGATCTCACCCGGTGGACCGCCGCACAAGTTCGGCGAACTGGTCGCGAACTTCGCGAAGTTGTGGGCCGAGGAGGGCCGTACCGGTACGCCGAGGATGGGCGCCAACTGCTATGTGTCGCTCGGTCCCGGCGGCAAGGAACTCGCCACCGAGCACATGCTCAGCTACTACGCCTACATGGGCAAGGTGGCGGAGCACCTCGCGGCGGGCGCGATCACTGAGGAAGACCGGCTGCGCCAAGTGGTGGACGCCTACGCGGCGAACGGCTGTGACGAGCTGCTGCTGCTGTCGGTCACGGCCGATCCCGATCACCTGGACCGGATAGCCGACGTGGTGCTGCGCTGACAACCAGCGCCTCCGCATCACACCCGCATCCGGCCCCGACCTCGTAACAGGAGTAGTTGATGGACACTGCCCGCGATTCGGGCCGGCCGCTTCGGATCATCATCATCGGTGGTGGCATCGGCGGACTGTGCCTCGCCCAGGGGCTGAAGCAGGCCGGTATTGAGGACGTCGCCGTCTATGAACGCGATCAGTCCGCCCGGGGCCGGATGCAGGGGTACCGGCTGAGGATCAGCCCCGACGGGGAGCAGGCGCTGCGAGAGGTCCTGCCTCCCCGGTTGCAGGAGCTCCTCAGCGCCACCTCGAACCAGCGCGGCGAGGAGGGCCTGGCGGCGTACGACGAGCACCTCGAACCGAAGTGGGCGCCCACGTTCAGCGATCCGCGCGGAGATTCACCGGACAAGGTGGACGCCGTGGACCGGGCGACGCTGCGCCGGATCCTGCTCGCCGGCCTGGACGACACAGTGCGCTTCGGCAAGCGGTTCACCCACTGCGAGCAGGTGGGCGGCCGCGTGGTGGCGCACTTCGACGACGGCGACTCGGACGTGGGCGATGTGCTGGTCGCCGCCGACGGGGTGAACTCCACGGTGCGCACCCAGTTGCGGCCGGCCGACCGCGCGCTCGACCTGGGCGTGCGGGGTGTCCTGTCGCGCACCCCGAGGGCCAAGGCCGTTGCTGCCGGGTTGCCGGATGCCTTCAAGGACCGCTTCGTCTATGTGATCGGTTCGGACGGATACCACCTCGGACTGATGCCCATGGTCTTCCGCGAGCAGCCGGACGACGCCTCGGCCCGGCTGTGGCCAAGACTGCAATTCGAGAAGACCGACGACTACTACATGTCGGTCTTCAGCGTGCACCAGGATTCCCTGGGGCTGTCCGACGACAAGTTCTTCGCGATGAGCGGCGAGGAGCTCAAGCAGCTGGTGCTGGAACGGACCACCAACTGGCACCCGGACCTGCGGGCCGTGTTCGCCCATGCGGAACCCGAGGAGACCCACCCGGTCGCGCTGCGGGCGACGTCGCCGGTCGAGCCCTGGGAACCCGGCAATGTGGTCCCGCTCGGGGACGCGGTGCACACCATGCCTCCCACCGGTGGGGTCGGTGCCAACACCGCGCTGCGCGACGGGGCCGCACTCACCCGGGCACTGACCCGGGTGAGCCGCGGTGAGCAGTCACTGACCGATGCCGTGACGGAGTACCAGACGGAAATGGTCAAGTACGCGACCGAGGCCGTCGACATGTCGTTGAAGATCGCCAAGTGGTCCATCCAGATTGATGTCGACGGGGGACAGACACCTTCGAGCGTGTCCAGTGTCTGATCGGACCGGATCGGCCGGTGCCGGCCGCCATGCCGTGGTGGTGGGCGGCGGCATCGGCGGCCTGTCAGCGGCTGTCGGGCTGCACCGGCTCGGCTGGCGCGTCACCGTACTGGAGCGCGCCGACCGGATGCGTGAGTCGGGGGCGGGTATCTCGCTGCTGACGAACGCCCAGCGCGCGCTCGACCGGCTCGGCGTCGGCGACGCGGTACGCGCCCTCTCGGCGACCATGGATCCCGGCGGCGAGGGCCTGCGGGCGGCGTCCGGGCGGCGGCTGCAACGGCCGGCCGAGCCGGCCTTCCTGCGCGAGCGCGGACTGTCGATCATCGTCCTGCCCCGGCCGGACCTGCACGGCACGCTGCGCGCAGCCCTGCCGGAGGCATCGCTGCACACCGGCGCCGACGTCACCGAGGTCGCCGACGTGACCGACGGCGCCCGCGTCAGCTACCGGACCGAGGGCGGCGAGCGGACCGTGCACGGCGACATGGTGGTCGCCGCGGACGGCACGTTCAGCCGGATCAGGAGCGCCCGCTGGCCGCAGGTGCCACCGCCGGTCTACAGCGGCCACAGCGTCTGGCGGGGTATCGCCGAGGGGTGCGACGGCAGCGCCGAGCCGGGCGGCAGCACCTGGGGCCGCGGCCGGGAGTTCGGGCGGATGCCACTGGCCGCGGACCGCGTCTACTGGTTCGCCGTGGCCAATCTTCCCGAAGGTGTCCGATACCCCGACGAACACGCGCAGGTGCGAGAGCGGTTCGGCTCCTGGCATGACCCGATCCCCGCGCTGATCGCCGCCACGCCGCCCGAGCGGGTGCTGCGCCACGACGTCTTCGAGCTGGCGCAGCCGCTGCCCAGCTATGTCTCGGGCCGCGTGGTGATGCTCGGCGACGCCGCCCACGCCATGACCTCGGACCTCGGACAGGGTGCCTGCCAGGCGCTGGAGGACTCGGCCGTGCTCTGCTCCGTGCTGGCGGCCGAGGCCGACATCCCCCGCGCGCTCGCCGACTACGACGAACTGCGGCGGCCGCGGTCGCAGGCGATCGTCGAGGCTTCCCGCCGGATGGGAGAGCTGAAGCTGAACGAGCGGCGCCTGGAGCTGCTGGTCCGCAACGTGAAGCTGAGAATCGCGCCACCGCGTGCCGGACAGAAAGGGGTGGCCGGTGTCGGCGACTGGCACCCCCCGGCGCTGCCGGAACCGGTCCCGGTTCCGGAACCTGCCGGGCCGGTTTCCCCCCGGCGTCCTTGAGGAGGACGAACGATGATCCTGGTCTTCGGAGCCACCGGCAATGTCGGCAAAGAGGTGGTCAACGGGCTGGTCGAGCGCGGGAAGCAGGTCCGGGCCTTCACCCGGAACCCGTCCCGGGCCGTCTTCGACAGCGAGGTGGAGGTCCACACGGGAGACCTCGACGACAGCCGGAGCATCCGGGCCGCGCTGGAGGGGGTGGACGCGGTGTTCATGCTCTCCGCGGGCCCCGACGCCCTGTCCTACGACCTCGCCGTGGCCGAGGAGGTGCGGCGCGCGGGTACGGCGCGGGTGGTGCGGATGTCCTCGGTGGCCGCGCTGCCGCCGGTCGAGACTTCGTACGGCCGCGCGCACGCCGAGGCGGACCGCGCGTTCCAGGACTCGGGCGCGGCGTGCACGATGCTGCGCGGAGCGACCTTCATGACCAACGCGCTGCAGTGGCGGGCGTCGATCAGGTCCCACGACACCGTCTACGGGGTGTACGGGACGATCGCCCGCGCCCTGGTGCATCCGGCGGACGTCGCCGCGGTGGCCGCCACCGCCCTCGTCACCCCGGGCCACGAGGGCCGCAACTACACGGTCACCGGCCCGGAGGCGCTCACCACCGACGACGCGGTCCAGCGGATCGCCAAGCTGCTCGGGCGGCCGCTGAGCTACGTGGAGATGCCGGTGGAGAAGGCCCAGCAGGCCATGGTCGGCGCGGGTCTGTCCGCCGAGTTCACCGAAGGGCTGCTGGCTGTGCAGAGCGATCCTGATCCCGCGCGCGGTGGTATCCCGCTGCCGACCGTGGAGTCCATCACCGGTCTTCCTCCCCGCACCTTCGACAGCTGGCTGAAGGACCATCAGGAGGAGTACAGCTGAGAAAACCTGACTTCAGAGAAACGGCCCTCGGGCACGCACATCTCCGCGCGGCGGGGTGCGTGCCCGAGGGCCGTCCAGCGTCCTGACCGCCGGCCGTCACATCGCGACAGGGTGCCCCTTGAGCCGGTCTCGATCGGGGCCTGCCAGCGTTCCGCCGACCACCGGAGGTGCTCCGGCGGCGTCCAAGAGACCGGCGGTGAGACGTGAACGGCAAAACGAGCAGTGGCGGCACCGATGCCCCGCCCTTCCGGGTGATTCTGCGGATGGAGATCCGCCCGGGGGCGGCGGTCAACTTCGAGCACGCCTGGCTGGAGGTCGCAAGGGTGATCGCCCTCGATCCCGCCAACCTCGGCCAGGTGCTGGTGCGCAGCGCCGAGGAGGAGTTCGTCTACTACATCTTCACCGACTGGATCGACGAACCCAGCTTCCGGGCGTTCGAGCGCAGTGAGGCGCATGTCGAGCACCGTCGCCGACTGAAGCCCTTCCGGGTCGGGGGTCAGATGATCCTCAGCCAGATCGTGTACGACCTCGGCGGTCTGGGCGCCGCCGCAGCGACCGCCTGACCTCAGCGAGGAGTGACATGGACGCGAAGCAGCTCGCCTTCATCGGACTGGGAAACATGGGTGGCGGCATGGCGCACACCCTGCTCGACGCCGGTTACCCGCTCACGGTGTACAACCGCACGGCAAGCAAGGCCGAGCCGCTGGTCGCCGCAGGAGCCCGGGCCGCCGCCACCCCCGTCGAGGCGGCGGCCGGCCACGGGGTGGTGATACTCAGCCTGAGCGACGAGCACGCCGTGGAGCAGATCCTGTTCGGCCTGCTCGCGCCGGTGCTGGAGCCCGGCACCGTGGTGATCGACACCTCCACCGTCTCGCCCCGCTACGCCAGGGAGTCCGCGGAGCGCCTCGCGCAGCTGGGCGTACGCCGGGTGGAGGCGTGCGTGGTGGGCAATCCCTTCCAGGCCCGCAAGGGTGAGCTGCGGGTGTTCGCCTCGGGCCGGGACGATGACATCGCCGACGTGCGGGACATCCTCGACACCATCGGCTCCGAAGTGGTGCCGGCCGGGGCACCCGGCATGGCCACCACCATCAAGCTCATCTTCAATCTGCTGCTCGGCGCCCAGGTGGCCGCACTCGCCGAGAGCGTCGCCTACGGGGTGAGCGCCGGACTCGACCGCGACATGCTCATCTCCTCCATCGCCGGCAGCGGGTTCAGCTCGGTCGTGATGCGCTTCCGGGCGAATCTGATGCTCAACGGAACCTACGAACCAGCCTTCTTCCGCGCCGAGTTGATGGAGAAGGACCTCCGGCTGGCCAACCAGGCCGCACAGGAGGCAGGTGTCACGCTGCCGGTCCTCGACATGGTCCGCGCCCGGTTCGCCGAGGTCATCGAGGCCGGGGACGGCGACAAGGACGCGTCCGTCCTCGTCGAGCACACCAAGGCGTGACCAGTCCGCGTTCGGCTCCTGGGAGCCGCCCCCCGACGCCGTAACCGCGTCAACCCCGTCTTGAGCGGCCTTGCAGGCACTGCACGCAACATGGCCCGAGGTTGCCGACCATCTGGAGGAACCGTGTCTCGCCGCCTGTTCACATCGGAGTCCGTGACCGAAGGTCACCCCGACAAGATCGCCGACCGGATCAGCGACACCATCCTGGACGCGCTGCTCCGGCAGGACCCGACATCCCGGGTCGCCGTGGAAACCCTGATCACCACCGGGCAGGTGCACATCGCCGGTGAGGTGACGACCAACGCCTACGCCGACATCGCCACCCTCGTCCGGGAAGCCGTGCTCGACATCGGCTACGACTCGTCCGCCAAGGGCTTCGACGGCGCCTCGTGCGGTGTCTCGGTCTCCATCGGAGCGCAGTCCCCGGACATCGCCCAGGGCGTCGACACCGCCTACGAATCCCGCATCGAGGGTGGCGAGGACGACCTCGACCGCCAGGGCGCCGGCGACCAGGGCCTGATGTTCGGCTACGCCTGCGACGACACCCCGGAACTGATGCCGCTCCCGATCGCCCTCGCTCACCGGCTGGCCCGACGGCTCACCGATGTGCGCAAGGACGGCACCATCGCCTATCTCCGGCCCGACGGCAAGACCCAGGTCACCGTCGAGTACGACGGCGACAAGGCGGCGCGGCTGGACACCCTGGTGGTCTCCTCCCAGCACGCCTCCGACATCGACCTCGACGGTCTGCTCGCACCCGACGTGCGCGAATACGTCGTGGAGCCGGAGCTCAGGGCACTCGCCGAGGCCGGCATCGGCCTGGACACCGACGGCTACCGGCTGCTGGTCAACCCGACCGGCCGGTTCGAGGTGGGCGGTCCGATGGGTGACGCGGGGCTGACCGGCCGGAAGATCATCGTCGACACCTACGGCGGTATGGCACGGCACGGTGGTGGCGCGTTCTCCGGCAAGGACCCGTCCAAGGTGGACCGTTCCGCCGCCTACGCGATGCGCTGGGTCGCCAAGAACGTCGTCGCCGCGGGCCTGGCCCGCCGCTGCGAGGTACAGGTCGCCTACGCGATCGGCAAGGCCGCTCCGGTCGGGCTGTTCGTGGAGACCTTCGGAACCGAGACCGTACCGGTCGAGCAGATCCAGGAGGCCGTCGGCAGCGTCTTCGACCTGCGTCCCGCCGCGATCATCCGCGACCTCGACCTGCTGCGGCCGATCTACGCCCAGACCGCCGCCTACGGGCACTTCGGCCGGGAGCTGCCCGACTTCACCTGGGAGCGGACCGACCGCACCGAAAAGCTGGTCGCCGCAGTGCGGGGCTGACCTCAGCCAAAGGAGAGAAACAGTTGTGAAGATCGCCGTCACCGGATCCATTGCGACCGACCATCTGATGTTCTACCCCGGCCGCTTCACCGAGCAGTTGCTCGCCGACCGGCTCGACAAGGTATCTCTTTCCTTCCTCGCCGACGACCTGGAGGTCCGGCGGGGCGGGGTGGCGGCCAATATCGCCATCGGCCTGGGACGGCTGGGAATCCGGCCCCTGCTGGTCGGGGCGGCGGGCGTCGACTTCGCGGAGTACAGGCAGTGGCTCGAGGGCAACGACGTCGACACCGCCTCGGTACGGGTGAGCGAGACCCGGCACACCGCGCGCTTCGTCTGCACCACCGACGCGGACCAGAACCAGATCGCGACCTTCTACGCGGGCGCGATGTCCGAGGCCCGGGAGATCGCCCTCGCCCCGGTCGTGGAACGGGCCGGTGGTCTCGATCTGGTCGTGGTGTCGCCCAACGACCCGGACGCGATGCTCCGGCACACCGCGGAATGCCGTGAGTTGGGCATCCCGTTCGCCGCCGATCCCTCGCAGCAGCTCGCCCGTCTCGACGGACCTTCGGCACGGCAGTTGGTGACCGGTGCGACCTACCTGTTCACCAACGACTACGAGGCTTCGCTGCTCCAGGAGCGCACGGGATGGACCCACTCCCAGCTGCTCGACCAGGTCGGCACCTGGGTGACCACCCGCGGCGCCGACGGTGTGGACATCGCGCGGGCCGGCGAGCCGACCCTCTCCGTGTCCGCGGTTCCGGACGCCACGGTGGTGGATCCCACGGGAGTCGGTGACGCCTTCCGGTCGGGCTTCCTGGCAGGCGTCGCCTGGAAGTGGTCCGACATCCGCTCCGCCCAGCTCGGCTGCGCGCTGGCCTCAGTGGTGCTGGAATCCATCGGGACCCAGGAGTACGAGATCTCACCGGCCGAGCTCACCGCCCGTATCCAGATCGCCCACGGCGACGAGGCGGCCGATGCGATCGAGCCCCAACTGGTGGGCGTGTCATGAGCGCGGCCGCCCGGTCGGACGCGCTGCGTCGGGCATTCGCCACCCGGGTGGTGGTGGCCGACGGCGCGATGGGCACGATGCTGCAGGCCCAGGACCCCTCGATGGACGACTTCGAGAACCTGGAAGGGTGCAACGAGGTTCTGAACGTCACCCGTCCGGACATCGTGCGGTCGGTGCACGAGGAGTACTTCGCGGCGGGTGTCGACTGCGTCGAGACCAACACCTTCGGCGCCAACCTCGCGGCACTGGGGGAGTACGACATCCCCGAACGGATCCACGAACTGTCCCTGACGGGTGCCCGGTTGGCCCGTGAGGTGGCGGACGGTTTCGCGACGCCCGACCGGCCGCGCTGGGTGCTCGGCTCCGTCGGCCCCGGCACCAAGCTGCCCACGCTCGGCCACGCACCGTACGTGGCGCTGCGGGACGGCTACGAGGCGAATGTGGCCGGTCTCGTCGAGGGCGGCGCGGACGCGATCCTGGTGGAGACCACTCAGGACCTGCTGCAGACCAAGGCCGCCATCCTCGGCGCGCACCGCGCTCTGCGGAAACTCGGAAGCAACCTGCCCATCATCACGCATGTGACCGTCGAGACGACGGGCACGATGCTGCTGGGCTCCGAGATCGGTGCGGCGCTGACGGCGCTGGAGCCGCTCGGTATCGACATGATCGGTCTGAACTGCGCCACCGGACCGGCCGAGATGGGCGAGCACCTTCGCTATCTGTCGCAGCATGCCCGTATCGCCGTTTCGTGCATGCCCAACGCCGGCCTGCCGGTGCTGGGCAAGGACGGCGCGCACTACCCGCTGTCGCCGGAGGAACTGGCCGACGCACACGAGTCGTTCGTGCGGGAGTACGGGCTGTCCCTGGTCGGCGGCTGCTGCGGGACGACACCTGAGCACCTGCGGCGGGTCGTGGAGCGGGTGCGTGGCCTGGACCTGTCGCCGCGCAACCCGCGCCCCGAACCGGGTGCCGCCTCGCTCTACCAGACGGTGCCGTTCAAGCAGGACGCATCGTATCTCGCGATCGGCGAGCGGACGAACGCCAACGGATCGAAGAAGTTCCGCGAGGCCATGCTCGAAGGCCGCTGGGACGACTGCGTCGAGATGGCCCGCGACCAGATCCGCGAGGGCGCCCACCTGCTGGACCTGTGCGTGGACTACGTCGGCCGCGACGGTGCGCTCGACATGAGTGAGATCGCGGGCCGTTTCGCGACGGCGTCGACGTTGCCCATCGTGCTGGACTCCACCGAAGTGCCGGTCCTGCGTGCCGGGCTGGAGAAGCTCGGCGGCCGGGCCGTCATCAACTCCGTCAACTACGAGGACGGTGACGGCCCCGAGTCACGTTTCGCGCAGGTCACCGCACTGGCCTCGGAGCACGGCGCCGCGCTGATCGCGCTGACGATCGACGAGCAGGGCCAGGCCCGAACCCCCGAGCATAAGGTCGCCATCGCCGAGCGCCTCATCACGGATCTGACCACCAACTGGGGCATCCATGAGTCCGACATCCTGGTGGACTGTCTGACGTTCACCATTGCGACCGGTCAGGAGGAGTCCCGCAAGGACGGGATCGCGACGATCGAGGCGATCAGGGAGCTGAAGCGCCGCCACCCGCTGGTGCAGACGACGCTGGGCCTGTCGAACATCTCCTTCGGGCTCAACCCGGCCGCCCGTGTCGTACTGAACTCCGTGTTCCTCAACGAATGCGTGGCGGCAGGTCTGGACTCCGCGATCGTGCACGCCGCGAAAATCGTGCCGATCGCTCGTATCCCCGAGGAGCAGCGGGAGATCGCTCTCGATCTGGTCTATGACCGGCGCCGTGAGGGCTACGACCCGCTGCAGGCCTTCCTGGAGGCCTTCGAGGGCGTCGACATGAAGTCCGTCAAGGCCGGCCGGGCCGAGGAGTTGGCCGCGCTGCCGCTGGACGAGCGGTTGCAGCGGCGGATCATCGACGGTGAGAAGAACGGCCTGGACCGGGACCTGGACGAGGCGCTCGCGACCCGCCCGGCTCTGGCGATCGTCAATGACACGCTGCTGGAGGGCATGAAGGTCGTCGGTGAGCTGTTCGGTTCCGGGCAGATGCAGTTGCCGTTCGTGCTGCAGTCCGCGGAGGTCATGAAGGCCGCGGTCGCCTACCTCGAACCGCACATGGAGAAGTCCGATGCGGAGGGCAAGGGCACGATCGTGCTGGCCACCGTGCGCGGTGACGTCCATGACATCGGTAAGAACCTCGTCGACATCATCCTGTCCAACAACGGCTACAACGTGGTGAACCTGGGGATCAAGCAGCCGGTGGCGGCGATCCTGGACGCGGCGACCGAGCACAAGGCCGACGTGATCGGCATGTCGGGACTCCTCGTGAAGTCCACGGTGATCATGAAGGAGAACCTCCAGGAGCTCAACCAGCGCAAGATGGCCGCCGACTACCCCGTCATCCTCGGCGGCGCCGCCCTGACCCGCGCCTACGTCGAGCAGGACCTGCACGAGATCTACGAGGGCGAAGTCCGATACGCCCGTGACGCGTTCGAGGGCCTGCGGCTGATGGACGCGCTGATCGCCGTCAAGCGCGGGGTGCCGGGAGCGACGTTGCCGGAGTTGAAGCAGCGCCGCGTCGCCGCCCGTCCGGCCGTCGTCATCGAGGAGCCGGACGAGGAACGCGGCTCGGTCCGGTCGAACGTGGCCACCGACAACCCGGTCCCCACCCCGCCGTTCTGGGGCAGCCGCATCATCAAGGGCACGCCGCTCAAGGACTACGCGGCCTGGGTGGACGAGGCCGCCCTCTTCAAGGGCCAGTGGGGCCTGAAGTCGGCCCGCGGCAGCGGTCCTTCGTACGAGGAATTGGTGGAGACCGAGGGCCGGCCACGGTTGCGGATGTGGCTGGACCGGCTGCACACCGAGAACATGCTCGAAGCGGCCATCGTCTACGGTTACTTCCCCTGCGTGTCCAAGGGCGACGACCTGATCATCCTCGGCGAGGACGGCAGCGAGCGGACCCGTTTCACCTTCCCGCGCCAGCGCCGCGGGCGCCGGCTGTGCCTGGCGGACTTCTTCCGCCCGGAGGACTCCGGCGAGACCGACGTCATCGAGATGCAGGTCGTCACCGTCGGCAACCGGGTCTCGGTCGCGGCGAACGAGATCTTCGCCGCGAACGCCTACCGCGACTACATGGAACTGCACGGACTGTCCGTCCAGTTGACCGAGGCGCTGGCGGAGTACTGGCACGGACGCGTCAGGTCCGAGCTGGGCATCGCCTCAGCGGATCCGGACAACCTGGACGCGATGTTCCGCACCGAGTACCAGGGCTGCCGCTATTCGCTCGGCTACCCGGCCTGCCCGAACCTGGAGGACCGCGCCAAGATCATGGACCTGCTCCAGCCGGAACGCATCGGGGTCAACCTCTCCGAGGAGTTCCAGCTGCACCCCGAGCAGTCCACCGACGCGATCGTCATCCACCACCCGGAAGCCAGCTACTTCAACGCTCATGGAGGCCCCTTATGAGCACGCTGCGCGAAATCCTGGCATCGGGAACCCGGTCCTTCTCCTTCGAGTTCTTCCCGCCGAAGACGGACGCGGGCGAGCGCTCCCTGTGGGACACGATCCGGCGTATCGAGGCCGTCGGGCCCACCTTCGTGTCGGTCACCTACGGCGCCGGCGGCTCGTCCCGTACCCGGACCATAGCGGTCACCGAGCGGATCGCCGCGCAGACGAGTCTGCGCCCGGTGGCCCATCTGACCGCGGTAGGGCACTCGATCGGTGAGCTGCGGCGCATCATCGGGCAGTACGCCGACGCCGGCGTCCGGGACGTCCTGGTGCTGCGCGGCGACCCGCCCGGCGACCCGCGCGGCGCTTGGGTGCCGCACCCGGACGGGCTCAACCACGCCCGGGAACTGGTCGCGCTGGTCAAGGGGTCGGGGAACTTCAGCATCGGTGTGGCGGCCTTCCCCGAGCGCCACCCGCGCTCACCCGACTGGGAGACCGAGGTCCGGCACTTCGTCGCCAAGGCGCGGGCCGGGGCCGACTACGCCATCACCCAGATGTTCTTCCGGGCCGAGGACTACTTCAGGCTCCGGGACCGGGTGGCCGCCGCGGGCTGCGATCTGCCGATCATCCCGGAGATCATGCCCGCCACCGACGTCCGGCAGATCCGGCGCTTCGCCGAGCTGAGCAATGCGACGTTCCCGGACGATCTGGCGGCCCAGTTGGCGGCGGCCGAGCACGACCCGGACGTCGCCCACCGGATCGGGGTCGACCACGCGACCCGGTTGGCCCAGCGCCTGCTCGACGCCGGCGCTCCGGGGCTCCACTACATCACCCTCAATCGGTCCACGGCCGCCTTGGACATCCACCGAAACATTAGGAGTGCAGATGCCGTCCCTCACCGCCGCTGATTTCAAGGTCGCGGACATCTCCCAGGCCGCTTACGGCCGCAAGGAGATCACGCTGGCCGAGCACGAGATGCCCGGCCTGATGTCGATCCGTGCCGAGTACGCCGAGGCGCAGCCGCTGGCCGGCGCCCGCATCACCGGCTCGCTGCACATGACGATCCAGACCGCCGTCCTCATCGAGACCCTGGTCGCCCTGGGTGCCGAGGTCCGCTGGGCGTCCTGCAACATCTTCTCCACCCAGGACCACGCCGCCGCCGCCATCGCGGTCGGCCCGAACGGCACCCCCGAGAACCCGCAGGGTGTGCCGGTCTTCGCCTGGAAGGGCGAGAGCCTGGAGGAGTACTGGTGGTGCACGGAGCAGGCGCTGACCTGGCCGAACACCCCCACCGGTGGCCCGAACATGATCCTGGACGACGGCGGCGACGCCACGCTCCTCATCCACAAGGGCGTCGAGTTCGAGAAGGCCGGCGAGGTCCCGGCCACCACCGCCGACGACTCCGAGGAGTACGGCCACATCCTCCAGCTCCTCCGCCGCACCATCGGTGAGAACTCCCAGAAGTGGACGCAGCTGTCGTCGGAGATCCGCGGCGTCACGGAGGAGACCACCACCGGTGTTCACCGCCT
Organism: Streptomyces sp. NPDC045021; assembly: GCF_056432645.1. NCBI lineage: Bacteria > Bacillati > Actinomycetota > Actinomycetes > Kitasatosporales > Streptomycetaceae > Streptomyces > Streptomyces sp. NPDC045021. The sequence goes on along the minus strand of NZ_JBWKIQ010000001.1, from coordinate 591,110 downwards.
GTACGAGATGATGCAGGAGGGCTCGCTGCTCTTCCCGGCCATCAACGTCAATGACGCGGTCACCAAGTCGAAGTTCGACAACAAGTACGGCTGCCGCCACTCCCTGATCGACGGCATCAACCGTGCCACCGACGTCCTGATCGGCGGCAAGGTAGCCGTCGTTCTCGGTTACGGCGACGTGGGCAAGGGCTGTGCGGAGTCGCTGCGCGGCCAGGGCGCCCGCGTGGTGATCACCGAGATCGACCCGATCTGCGCACTGCAGGCGGCGATGGACGGCTACCAGGTCGCCACCCTCGACGACGTCGTCGAGATCGCCGACATCTTCATCACCACGACCGGCAACAAGGACATCATCATGGCCGCCGACATGGCCAAGATGAAGCACCAGGCCATCGTCGGCAACATCGGCCACTTCGACAACGAGATCGACATGGCCGGCCTGGCCAAGATCCCGGGCATCGTCAAGGACGAGGTCAAGCCCCAGGTCCACACCTGGAAGTTCACCGACGGCAAGGTCCTGATCGTGCTGTCCGAGGGCCGTCTGCTGAACCTCGGCAACGCCACCGGTCACCCCTCGTTCGTGATGTCCAACTCCTTCGCGGACCAGACGCTGGCCCAGATCGAGCTGTTCACCAAGCAGAGCGAGTACCCCACCGGCGTCTACGTGCTCCCCAAGCACCTGGACGAGAAGGTCGCCCGTCTGCACCTGGACGCCCTCGGCGTCCGGCTGACCACGCTCCGCCCGGAGCAGGCCGCCTACATCGGCGTCCCGGTCGAGGGCCCCTACAAGGCGGACCACTACCGCTACTGAACCATCGGCGCAGTCCGGCAAACCGACAAGGAAACCATGAGCATCTTCGAGCTGGAACGACAGATGACCGGTGCTCCACCGGAAATCGTGCCGCCCTCGTCACCGAACCTGGACCCGGACTCCGTCGACCTGCCAGCCGGGACCGCGACCGCTCCGGCGCCCGCGGACATGCTCGGCCGGATCGCCGAACTGGAAGGCCGCAAGGCGGAGGCGGAAGCGGGGCCGAGCGAGCAGGCCACCCGCAACCAGCACGACCGCGGGAAGTTCACCGCCCGCGAGCGGCTGGAACTGCTCTTCGACGAGGGCACGTTCAACGAGGTCGAGCCCTTCCGCAGGCACCGTGCGACAGGGTTCGGCCTGGAGGCCCGCAGGCCCTACACCGATGGAGTGGTGACGGGCTGGGGCAAGGTGCACGGCCGTATCGTCTTCGCCTACGCGCATGACTTCCGGATCTTCGGCGGTGCGCTCGGCGAGGCGCACGCCGAGAAGATCCACAAGTTGATGGATCTCGCCGAGTCCTCCGGCGCCCCGCTGGTCAGTCTCAACGACGGCGCGGGCGCCCGGATCCAGGAGGGCGTCACCGCGCTGGCCGGGTACGGCGGGATCTTCTCCCGCAACACCCGGTCCTCCGGGGTGATCCCGCAGATCAGTGTGATGCTCGGCCCGTGCGCGGGCGGCGCCGCGTACTCGCCGGCGCTCACCGATTTCGTGTTCATGGTGCGCGGGACGTCACAGATGTTCATCACGGGGCCCGATGTGGTGCACGCGGTCACCGGCGAGGAGGTCACGCAGGAGGTACTCGGCGGCGCCGACACCCACGCGGCGACCTCGGGTGTCGCGGCGTTCGCCTACGACAACGAGGACGAGTGCCTGGAGGAGGTCAGGTTCCTGCTCTCGTTGCTGCCCGCCAACAACCGCGAGCTGCCGCCGGTCTGGCCCTGTGACGACCCGGTCGACCGCCCCAACGACGTGTTGGTGGATCTGGTGCCGGCCGATCCGACGCAGTCGTACGACATGCGGGCCGTCATCGAGGAGATCGTCGATGAGGGCGACCTGTTCGAGGTCCATGAGCGCTGGGCCACCAACGTGGTGTGCGCACTGGCCCGTATCGGCGGCAATGTCGTCGGTATCGTCGCCAACCAGCCGGCCTCGATGGCCGGAGCACTGGACATCCAGGCTTCGGAGAAGGCGGCCAGGTTCGTGCAGACCTGCGACGCGTTCAACATCCCGCTGATCACCTTGGTCGACGTGCCGGGCTTCCTGCCCGGCAGGGACCAGGAGCACAACGGCATCATCCGGCACGGTGCCAAGTTGCTGTACGCGTACTGCAACGCGACCGTTCCACGCATTCAGGTGATCGTGCGCAAGGCGTACGGGGGCGCGTACATCGTCATGGATTCGCGCTCCATCGGCGCCGACCTCTCCTTCGCCTGGCCGAGCAACGAGATCGCGGTGATGGGAGCCGAGGGCGCCGCGAACGTGGTGTTCCGACGTCAGATCGCGGCGTCGGAGGATCCGGAGGCCACCCGGCAGCTGCTGGTCGAGGAGTATCGCCAGGAGTTGGTACACCCCTACTACGCGGCGGAGCGCGGGCTGGTCGACGATGTGATCGACCCCCGCTGGACCCGGCGCACACTGGCCCGCTCCCTGGAGATGCTGCGGTCCAAGCAGCAGGTCCTGCCGGCCCGCAAGCACGGGAACCCCCCGGTATGAGCGAGCGATGGGCGGTGGAGCGCGGCGACGTCGGCCAGGAGGAGCTGGCGGCCCTGGCGGTGGTCCTGGCGAGTCTCTCGACGCGCGCGCAGGTACCCGGGCCCGAGACCGAACCCTCCCGCGCCGCATGGCGCCAGGGCTACGGGTACCAGAGCGCCGGCTCCTGGCGGGCGGCCGGACGATGACGCCGGGCCCGCCGGCCGCGGCGCGGTGGAGGGCGCGCGGGTTGCAGCCACCCTCCATGGCTGTTCGAGCGGGAGTGCCGACCCTGGCACTCCCGCGCGTCGGACTTCAGGAGCGGAGAGGACGGCAAGGATGACGAAGGCGCCCTGGGACAAGGCGTTCGACGAAATACTGAGATCCAGCCTTCCCCTGCTGAAGCAGGACGAGGCGCTGCTGCCGAGCACGCCGCTGTCCGAGTACGGTCTGGACTCGATGGGGATGATGCAGCTCATCGCCAGGCTGGAGACCTCGCACCGGGTGACGTTTCCGCCCGGCACGATGCCTTCCTCCGCGTTCGCCAACCCGGGAGTGCTCTGGGGCATGGTGCAGGCCGCACAGCAGGCGACGGAGTGGGGGGAGCCGGACGGCGGGCACCGCGGTCCCGCACATCGGCGCCGGACCGGGCTCGCCGGCTGGTCGGAGCACGGTTCCCGGGGGACGGTCGCCGGGGCGTCCTGGCAGTACTGAGAACAGGGTCCCGCACGCGAATCGCGCCCCGCCGGTGACACGGACCCGGCGGGGCGTACCCGTGTGCCGGGAACTACCCGTCGAGTTCGGCGCGAACGCCTTCCAGGACAGCGTGCAGGGCCCGGGCGTTGACCTTGGGTGCGATCATCGGCACCGGCCGCCCGGCGAGCAGGGCCTCGCTGTCGGCGACCATCGACGTGACGTCGCCGCAGCCGTCCTCGATCCACTGCTCCATGCGCATGCGTACGGCGATCCGCAGTTCGTCGCTGATCCCGGTCCAGTCGAACATCGGCAGTTCCGCGGTGAGGACCGGGATGCGCAGTGTCCGCTCGATGTACAGGCCGGCCGCCTCGCTGTCCGTGATGCCGATCTGTGCTGCCGCGAAGTAGGAATAGGTGCGCGGGCCGAGATGGTGTGTCCACTCCACCTCGTCGAGCGGGGCGTCGGGGAACGCGCCGGCCGGCGCGGAGGCGAGCAGCCGCTCGGCCTCGGGCCACCGGCGGTTGCCGTACATGTAGGGGATCCGGGAGAACGCGTCGTTGTGGACGAGGATCAGTGCCGCGGGGGCGGCCAGCCGCACCAGCCGGCGGAAGTCGGCGGCATGGTGCTGGGCGGGTGTGACCGGAACGGCGGTGTGCGCGAACTCCGTCTGCTCCTCCAGCGGCTGCAGATAGCCGGTCCGCAGGAACTCCCGGAAGTCGCACGGCAACGGGAAGCACCGGTCGGCGGGCGGCGGATCCACCGGCCAGACCGCCGCCACCTGCCCGCACCCGTCGGCCAGCTTCTGCAGCGGCCGGTGCAGGGCGTACCCCAGCGGTTCGTTGGCGTGCGGCATCAGCGCCAGGGCGATCACGGGATCGCCCGAGCCGAACCACTCGATGGTCATCTGCGGGCGGCCGGGCCAGGCGTACTCGGCGTCGTCGAGCGGAAGCCGGTAGCGGGGCCGAGAGATCCATTCCATGGAGGCACTCACCAGATGCTGTAGCCGCCGTCCACGACGAGTACGTGGCCGGTGACGTGGTCGGACATGGCGGAGGCGAGGAAGAGCAGCGGTCCGTTGAGCGCGTCGGCGGGGCCGACCCTGCCGTCCGGCATGAAGCGCTCCTGGAAGCGCCGGCCCGCCGCGGAGGCGAAGTAGGCGGCGTTCTTGGGGCCTTCGAGATAGCCGGGGGCGAGCACGTTGATCTGCACGCCGGACGCCGCGTATTCGAGTGCGGCGCTGCGGGTGAAGCCGATGAGGGCGGCCTTGGCCGCCGCGTAGGCCGGGACGGTGGGGACCGGGTGCAGGGCCAGGACCGAGGAGACGTTGATGATCTTTCCCCGGCCGCGGGCCGCCATCCGCGGCGCGAAGCGGCGGCACAGCCCCGCGGCCGTCTTCAGGTTGATGTCGAGCATCCGGTCGATCAGCTCGTCGTCGGTACCGGCGAGCGGCCGGGCGTCGCCCGCGCCGACGTTGTTGACCAGCACATCGGCATCGCAGCAGTCGGCGGCCGCGTCCTGGACGTCCTGGTCGCAGAGGTCGCCGCACAGGTGGTCGGCGAGGATCCCGGCCTTGCGCATCTCGCGCAGCGGTTCCTCGTTGCGGTCGATGCCGACGACCGCGGCGCCCGCCGCGGTGAAGGCGGCGGCCGCCTCCCGGCCCACCGCTCCGGCGGCGCCGGTGAGCACCACCTTGCGGCCGTCCAACGACCAGAGATCCGGGCCGGTCATACGGCGCCCTCCTTCTCACCGGCCGGCGCACCGGCCCGCCACCGCCGTGCGGCTCCGGACCGGACCACCAGCGTCGCCCCGGCGCCCGAGAAGAGCAGCGCGCAGACCAGCGCCAGCCCGTCCGGCTCCAGCCGGGCGACCAGGATGCCGAGGAACGGGGCCAGGACGGCGAACCCCAGGCTCGACGCCGTGGTGACCACGCTCATCGCGGTGGCGTCGCCGCGGTCAGCGAGATCCCGCAGCACCAGGGCCCGGTACGAGGGCAACAGCCGTCCCTGGGCGCACTGCACGACCAGGATCCCGGCCAGGACGAGGGTCACCGACGCCGAGGCGAGGGCGGCGGACGCGGCGACCGCGGCCAGCACCACCGATCCGGTGCCGAGCCCGTCCGGCGCCAGGTGCAGCAGCAGCGCGGCCCCCAGCGCCACGGCGGCGGCGACCAGGCCGACCAGCCGCTCGTCGATCCCGGCCGCCACCACGTACACGGGCATCAGGTACAGCAGGATCGAGAAGGCCGTCCCGGTCAGCACCATCGCGGTCAGGTCCCAGCGCAGTCCGGCCGTCTCGCGAACGGCGCGCGCGACCCCGGTCAACTGGGCTGCAAGACCCGGGCGTTCCCCGTCCGGCGCCGCGCCGCGTACGTCCGGAACCGTCAGGACCAGGCCGACGGTCAGGCACAGCACGATCCCGCTCGCCACGAAGGTGGCCCGCAGCGAGATCAGCGAGAAGGCGCTGGCGGCGGCGAAGACCACCGCGTTCCAACCCAGCGCCCCGGCCTGGAACAGCCGCTCCCCGGACTCGAATTCCGCGTCGCGTCCTGCCCGGCGCAGCAGGGCACCGGCCAGGCCCGCGTCACTGCCCTGGGTGAGCGCGGTGGCCGCCGCGAACAGCGGCTGCACCAGCCAGAAGACCAGCGCGTGCGGCCAGCAGCCCAGCAGCAGCGCGGCGGCGCCCTCCGCGCCGGCCCCGATGGCCAGCGCCTGGCGCGGACCGATCCGGTCGGCGAGCAGCCCGGCGGGCAGGTCCACCAGCACGATCAGCAGCGCGAAGACGGCCTCGATGACCAGAAGAGTGCCCAGCGACACCCCGACCTGGCGGGCGTACAGCACGATGTAGGGGAGGAAGAAGTAGCTGCGCAGCAGCAGCCGCGCGCCCAGCAGGCGTCCGTACGCGGCGGGCCAGGGGCGGTTCACCGGCGGGCTCCGGACGGGCTCAGCGCCTCCCAGCTGCCGGGCTCCTTCACATCGAGCCAGATCAGCTCCCGGTAGACGCCCTTGTAGTACGAGCAGTGCTCCGACTCACGGTCGAGCCGCTTGAAGTGCGTGTAGCTCTTGTGCACGCAGCCGCCGTGGCACATCTGCTTCCAGGTGCACTTCGCGCACTCGTCGATCTCCTCGACATGCCGATCGCGGAGCTGTCGCACCACGGGGCTGGTGTCGAGCACGTCCCGGATGGTCTCGGTGCGCAGGTTGCCGATGACGAACTCCGGCTTGCCGACCATCTCCTCGCACGGGTAGAGGTCGCCGTTGGTGTCGACGGTGATCATGTTGACCCCGGCACCGCACGGGTTGCGCATGCACATGTACTCGCGCTTGAAGGAGCGCAGCGAACCCAGCTCGCCGGCGTTGAGGTTGGCCAGCGGGACGGTGGGGGCGCCGGACCGCCCGAGGCGGGCCACATGCCGGACGACGCCGAGGTACGCGGCCAGGTACCGGTCGCCGGTGAGCCACTGCTCCAGGCCGGCCTTCCCGGTGGTGAACACCGGCAGGAAACGTACGCTCGCGACGTCCAGCGCGGCCATCGAGTCGTACATCTCGACGATGCGGTCCGCGGTGCCCGCGTGCACGACGCAGACCGCGTGCACCGCGATCCCCAGCTCCTGCAGCCTGCGGATGCCGCGCACGACGCCCCGGTACGAGCCCTTGCCCGCGTGGTCCACCCGGAACTCGTCGTGCGTCCCGGGGGTGCCGTCCAGGGAGACGCGGACCGAGAAGTCGTTGTCGGCGAGGAACCGGCACACCTGCGGCGACAGGTTGTAGGCATTGGTCTGGATGGAGAAGCGGACCTTTTTCCCCGCGCGGGCGTACACCTGCTGGGCGTGCGCGGTGACCTCGCGGATGGCCGGCATGGCCATGGTGGGCTCGCCGCCGTGGAACTCGAAACTGGTGAACCGGGTCGGCATCTCGGCGAGTTCGTCGACCGCCTTGCACATCACCTCGGCGGAGAGCTGCTCCCGGGGGATGCCCTCCTCGATGGTGTAGCAGTAGGTGCACGCCAGGTTGCACCAGTTGTGCACATGGAAGATGCCCAGTACCGGATAGCTGTTGTGGGCGGCCTTCGGGGAGATCAGTTCCAGGCCGGGGGCGGGGCGGGTGGCCGAGGTGCCGCGCACCCGCTCGTCCAGCTCCAGCAGCCCGCGGTCGAAGAGCTCCCGGACGGTGTCGTGGGAGACGCGGGCGATCGGGTCACCCAGCGCGTACAGGTCGCTGAGGGAGGCGGGGCCGTTCGCGTCGAGATGTGCGAGCAGGGCCAGTGCGCCGGCGTCCTCGGTGACCGTCCAGCCACCGGTGCCGGGCGCGACCACCAGTGTCTTCCCCGTGGCTACGCCGTCGCCGGCTTCGAGCTGGAGGTGGTCGGAGACCCCGATCCGGGTGTCCGGCGCCAGGTCGATCGGCATGTGGCGGCCTTCCCTTCCCTACCGTCCGGCTTCCGTTCGGTCCGCGTGGTGCCGCGCCGCCACTTCCGGCCGGTGCCGGCAGGGGTGCGGCGCGGGCGTGCCCGCCCATGGCGTACGGGCACGCCCCTCGTTGTGCCGTTGCTCAGGTGGCCACCCAGGAGGGCTCCACCGACTCCTCGTTCTGCTCCGACTCCTCCAGCTCTTCCGGCTTGCTGGAGGGGGACGACATCTTCTTCTCCGACATGAGATTCACCTCCTCCTCGATCCGTGGGACGGGTAGGTGAGGGGAAGGTGGCGAACGGCTCTCGAGCCGGGGTCGGGAGGTGCTGGACGTGCAGGTGGGTCACGGCAGCGGCTGGGGCGGCGTGGGTCCGGTGTAGTGGCCACTGGGACGCAGCCGCAGCGGGCGCTCCTGGTACTCCTCCAGCGCGTGGGCGATCCAGCCGGCGGTGCGGGCCACCGCGAAGACCGCCTCGCCCGCCTCCGCAGGCATGCCGGCCGAGACCGACAGCACGGCGAGCGCGAGATCGACGTTGGCGTGCAGCGGGGTGTACCGCGCGGTCGTCTCCACCACTTCGCGGGCGGCGGTGAGTGCGGGGGCCGCCTGCGGCAGGTCCTCGAGGAGACCGAACAGCATCCGGGCACGCGGGTCCTCGCCCGGGTACAGGCGGTGGCCGAGCCCCGGGATCCGGCGGCCTTCGCGCAGGTGGTCGGCGACGACCGCCGCTGCGCTGCCGCGTTCCAGCACCTCGGTCAGCAGCCGGTGCGCGAGGCCGCTGGCGGCTCCGTGGAGCGGTCCGTCGACCGCGCCGAGGCCCGCGGAGACGACGGCGTACGGGTGGGCGCGCGCGGAGGCCGCGACCCGGGCGGCGAGGGTGGAGGCGGCCAGGTCGTGGTCGATGAGGAGGGTGAGCGCGGCGTCCAGTACGCGCACCGACGCCTGGTCGGCGGCGTGCCGGGTGAGCCGGGGCCAGAGCCGCGCGGCCAGCGCGGTCTCCGGCTCGTCCGCCGCGTCCGTCTGCCGTACGGGCAGGGCGCCGACCAGGGTGGCGATGAGGGCGGGAGCGGCGGCGAGCACGGTGGGCGCCGCCAGGTCGAACCGCAACGGATCGGTGACGGCCGCCGCGATCACCGCCGCCCGCAGCCGGTCCACCAGCCCGCTGTGCCCGGGCAGCGCCTCGACGGCCCGGCGCGCGGCGGCGAGGCTCTCGTGCGGTGCGGTGAAGCGGATGCCCGGCGTCAGTTCGCCGGTCCACAGCCACGCCGCGGTCTCCTCGTAGCCGTAACGGGCGGCGAGGGCGCAGGCGTCGACGCCGCGGAAGTAATAGCGGTCGGTGTCGATGAGGGTGATGCCGGTTCTGGCGGTCAGGTCCCACGGGCCGTCGCCAGCGGAGGAGCCGGCGGCCCGGTCCGCCGCCGTGCCGTCGCCGCCCGGCCGGCCGCGTCCGGACCGGCGGGCGAGCGCGTCCACCTCGTCGGCATCGAAGGTGCTGCCGCGCCCGCCGGGTGCGCGCCGGCTGGTGAGCAGTCCGCGGCTGACGTACGCATAGACCGTCTCGGGCTTGACCCCGAGCCGGACGGCCGTCTCCCGGGTACTCAGCCGCTTTCCGCTCCCGCTCGTTCCGCCCGCCGCGTCGTCCGTCATGCGCCTCACCGTATCCATATTGATTCAATCAACGTTGACAAGCATTGAATCAATCATAGACAGTCGAATCAACATTCAGGGAGGAAAACCATGGCCACCACCGAGCGGAACGCCCCGATCGATGTACCCCGCGGACTGAAGGGAGTGGTCGTCACCGAGACCGCCATCGGCGACGTCCGAGGCCTTGAGGGCTTCTATCACTATCGCCAGTACTCGGCCGTCGAACTCGCGCAGACCCGTGGCTTCGAGGATGTCTGGCACCTGATGGTTCACGGCGAACTGCCGGACGCTGCGCAACGCTCCGCCTTCGCCGCGCGGACCACGAACCTGCGCCGCCTGCCCGACGACGTACGCGCGGCACTTCCCGCGGTGGCCGCGGCGAGCGGCCGATCCGGGCCGCTCGCCGGGCTGCGCACCGCGCTGTCACTGCTCGGGGCGTCGAAGGGGTTCCGGCCGGTGTACGACATTGCCCCGGACCGGCGCCGCGCGGACACGATCGAGGCTGCCGCCGCCGTCCCCACGATACTGACGGCGCTGTACCGATTGGGGCAGGGCCTGGAGCCGATCGAGCCGCGCGGGGATCTGCCGTACGCCGCGAACTACCTCTACATGCTGACGGGTTCGGAGCCGACCGAGGATCGGGCGAGGGCGATCGAGCAGTACTTGATCTCGACCATCGACCACGGATTCAACGCGTCAACATTCACGGCGAGGGTCATCACGTCGACAGGTGCGGACGTGGCGGCCGCTCTGGTCGGTGCGGTGGGAGCCCTCTCGGGCCCTCTCCATGGCGGCGCGCCGAGCCGTGCGCTGGACACGCTCGACGCGATCGGCAGCCGCGACCGGATCGACCCCTGGATCCGTGAACGTGTCCTTGCCGGTGACCGCATCATGGGCTTCGGACACCCGATCTATCGCACCGAGGATCCCCGTTCCCGGATGCTTCGCGGCATCGCGGAACGGTTCGGGGGCCAGTTGGTCGACTTCGCGATCGAGGTCGAACAGCACGTGGAGGTGATCCTGGCGGAACTCAAGCCCGGCCGAGAACTCCACACGAACGTGGAGTTCTACGCGGGCGTGGTCATGGAACTGTGCGGCCTCCCGAGGGAGATGTTCACGCCGACGTTCGCGGCGGCACGGGTGGTCGGCTGGAGCGCGAACATCCTCGAACAGGCAGCGGACCCGAAGATCATCCGCCCGGTTGCGCGGTATGTGGGACCGACACCGCCGGCGGCGCTGCCGGCCATGGCCTGAGAACATGCCTGAGGGTCGCTCGCCGGGTTCGCGAGCCCCAGGGCCGCGCGTCACCTGGGGCTGCCCCGCCCCGACCGGGGCGGGCCGGGGTAGCGCACCTCCCGCCGGGAATCCACCTGTGAGATCCGGGGACCTGTGGGCTCACCAGAAGCTCTGGCAGGAGCAGCGGATCTCTACCGTGCGCTTCGTGGTCCACGTTTCGCCTTCGTTGCCGAAGTGGCGTTCGGTGACCGTGTCCTGGCCGATGCCGGCCTGGCAGCTCACTCCCGAGTGTTGTGATCTGCTGTGGCCGCATCCGCGGCATGTTCCGGTGGTGTTGGGACGCCAGTCGTCGGGATAGAAGCCCCGGCAGTCGCAGGGGCCGTCCTCGTTGCTGCAGCGGCCTTCCAGGTGGACCGTCCACAGGTGGCCACACCGGCACCTGGCCACACGATCGTCGCTCATGCGTGCTCCTTCCGGATGGGGACGGTTCCGGCCATGGCCGGAACCGCGGCCGCACCGCGCCCGCCCTGCCCACCCGCATGATCATCACTGACCGTTCGACCGCCGTGCTGCCCGTCAGCAGCGAGGACAGCGCCGCCGGCGCCGTTGTTCTGACCGGGCAGGGCACCCTGACCGCACTGTGCGCCCTGTTCGACAGTGTCTGGAGCGCCGCCCAGCCGTTCGGCGAGGCTGCGACCCAGAACGCCCATGGCCTGAGCCCCCAGGGATGCGCCGCCATCGGTCTGCTCGCCCAGGGCCACACCGACGAGGCCATCGCCAAGCGCCTGGGCGTCTCCCAACGCACCGCACGCCGCATCGCCAGCGAATTGATGGAACGCCTGGGCGCCAGGAGCCGCTTCGAAGCCGGCATGCGCGCTGTGCAACAGGGCTGGCTCCCGCAGACATGACTGTGGTTCGGGTTGCCCCCGATCCCGTGATCGACGTCTGTCTCTGCTTCTCGCTGAGGTGGGGGACAGGGTGGCGTTGGTGTTGAATATGGCTCCATGAGCGGAAGTGGGCGTTCGGCGAGCCGGACGGCGGTGCTGGTCTGTCAGGGGCGGGCGGCCGCGGATGGGATGGCTGCTCCGGGCCGGTTCTCGGATGCGCCGGCGGTGCGACTGCTGAGCGCCGCGGAACGCACGCCCGTTGACGAGGTGCGCGCGAGCACTCCGCCGGCGGGCTGGAAGCAGCGCACCGTGTACGAGAGTGTGCGGGCCTGCGCCGAGGTGGTCGTGCCGCGGACGGTCGCCATCGACGACGCGCTGCGCGTCCTTGTGACCGGCCAGCTCGTGATCCTCGGCGCCGGTCTGGACACACGCGCGTGGCGTCTGCCCGAGCTCGCGCAGACAGATGTGTGGGAGGTCGATCATCCGGCCTCCCAACAGGACAAGTGTGTTCGCCTCACCGAGGCCGGATACCTGCTCCCAGGACCGGATGAGAGCGATGGCCTGGCCGCCGAGCTGCCGGCCATGGCCCGTTCGGTGCGGTTCGCGCCGGTCGATTTCGCGGTAGATGACCTCGGTGCGGCGTTGGATGCCGCCGGGCACGACCCGTCCGCGCCGACGACCTGGCTGTGGGAGGGCGTCGTCCCCTATCTCACGCGCGACGAGGTGCGCGCCACACTGGCGGCACTCGCCGCCCGGACGGCCCCGGGCAGTGCCCTCGTCGTCAACTACCAGGCGCCCTCGGCGAGGGCGGCCGCAGGGCGGCTGCTGACCCGCGTGCTCGGCAGTTCCATCACGTCGGGCGAGCCGTGGCGCTCCCTGTGGAGGCCGAAGCAGATGGCCGTACTGCTCGCGGAGTACGGCCTGCGAGTGGTGTCGGACGACCAACTCCTCGCCCTCGCACACACCCTCGGCGGCCCCGCACGCAGGCGGTCATCCTTGCAGTCCGGTCGAGTAGCCGTCGCAGTGAGCCACTGACGCGAGGCTCTCGGCACCACGGAAGGCCATGGATTCCGGGTCAGCAGGTCGGCGTGTCCGTGCTGACGATCGGGCGGTGCTCGCGCGGTGCGGTGAGCGCGGGCACCGCCCGAAGCGATGTCGAGGGGCGAGGAGAGCGAAGGAACTTGTTTCAAAGGGAGTTGAGAAGGAAGCCCCTTCATGGCCTCGCCATGGGCAACGTTAGCACTCAGCCCGGGATCAAGTCGCGCAGATTTTCGAGGGTGATGACCTGGGAATCCGGGTGCAGCCCCTCGGGTCGTTCGAGGCCGATGTACATCACGGGTTCGTCCGGGACTGCCTCGCCGTCCCACAGATCCACGGCCGTGGTGTCTCCGGACATCAGGTCGATCAGGTACCAGACCGTCAGATGCTCGCGCTCCACGACGGCGCGCACCACCTTGGACACCGACACCTGGTTCTCCTCGACCCGGTTGGCCGACGAGATGCCCTTCAGATACAGGTGCAGCCACTTCGCGCGCCACCGGCCGTTGTCCTCACGCCGGAACACCAGCGGCAGCGCCACTCGACCCGCTCCGCGAAGATCCGACTTCATCCGCACCGTGCGCGGCTCGAACGGCCGGCCCTTCTGCTCACCGTCGCGCAGCATGAAACCGAAGAACGACTCCTCGACCTCCTCGAAGCTCTCTCCGGCGAAGATGTTGACCTGCGGAACGATGAAGGTGCTGCGTACCCGGTCCAGGGACAGGTTGATGAACTCCGTGGCCCCGTCGGGAGCCTCGGTGATATCGCCCGAGTGCTCGCCTCCGACGGCCGTGAGGGATGTGTACGAGAGCCAGGAGTCGGTGCTGTAGTCGGCGTGGAGAAGCAGCGCCGAGAGGTCGTAGTCGGTCCGCTGCTCGGTCTCCTTCCAGTACACGAAGAAGCGCAGCTGCTCGCCGTCGACCGCCGAGACCGAACCGCGCGGCAGTACGCCGAGCCCGGCCGCGGTCGTCCTGCCGCTGAGCGGTAGCGCAACGTCGAGGATGTCGGGGTCCAGCAGCAGCCGGACCGGCGTCGGGAGCCTGCGGCGCAGCTCGGCGTCGAGGGCGGCGATCAGACGGTCGCGGTCGGCGGCGGGGACGGGCGGCCGGACGTCCGGGGCGACCCAGCCGCGGCCCCGGCGGTTGACGAAGACCCGGGGTTGGTCGGTCTCCCGCTCCCGGTTCTGGAAGTGCTCACGGACCGACAGCACGACCCGGCCGGATACCTCAGGAGCCACTCGCACCGCGGCGGCCACCACCGCGTCCCGCTGCTCCTGGTCGGCGGCTATCCGCAAAAGGAGGTCCAGGGCGCGGAACAGCTTGCCGGGAGCGGACGTCAGCAGCCGCACCGCACCGAGGATGTCGTACTCGTCGAGCAGCTTCTCGACGCGGCTGTCGAAGGACCGCGCCTCCTTCTCACCCCGCGCCACGGCGAACACATCGGCGGCGTGCGGCCAGCGCGGGTACTCGTGCGGGTGGAGACGCTCACCGAGCCGCTTGAAAGGCTCGCGATGCATGTGCACATCCGCCAGCTTGGCGGGGTTCGCCGAGACCACAGCGTCGAGGCCCGCGAGCAGCGCACGGCGGGCCGGCCGCTGCAGCGCCCGGAACCGGGTCGGCTCCTGCAGGGTCACGTCGCCGTCCGACAGCGCGCAGGCCAGCCGCAGCACATCAGTGACGGTGTCCAGCAGGAGGTCCGCGCCGACAGCCAGGCGGGCCTCGTTGACGACTGCCCGGTTCTCCCGGACCGGGATCGACTCCGGCTGGGGGCCGAGCGCGCACCGCTCGGCAAGGGTCTTGAGGTCGCGCAAGTGCTCCTCGCCCAGGGGCGTCGTGCTGCCCGCCAAGGCCAGGTACAGGTCCGTGAGTTCGTCGTCCAGGTCCCGACCGAGGTGCAGGACGGTCACCCGGTCACCCGCCGCGGCGATCAGCTCGTCCTGCGCCGCGAGCATCTCCTCGTAGGTGTGCTGGTAGCGGCCATACGTGGGGAGGCTGAGCAGGTCCAGTACCCCGTCGCCCAGCTGCGCCAGCACGTTCTCGCGCGATGTCTCGTCGGCGAGCGCCTTCGCCACACACTGCATCCAGAACTCTTCGGTGGCCGGCACGTTCGCGGGAAAGTCGATGAAGTACGAGTTGTGCCGGACGTGATCGCCCACCAACTCGCACACGGTGCGCAGCGTCTGCTGGGCGGTGTGCACGACCGCGGCCCCGGACAGCCCCGACAGCCGCTCGAGCAGTTCCGCCGAGAGCTTGAAGCCCACCGATGTCAGCGCCGCGTCGAACTGCCGCGCGGCGATGGTTCCTTCCCCGACGGAGCCCGTGGGGGAGGGAAGGCGGTGGGTGTGCCGAATGACCAGCGATTCGAGATGGTGCGACATCCGGAGATGATCGCAGAGGTGTGCGAGTGAGCGCACAGGAGTTTCTGTGCGCCGCACTGCGCTCGTGCGGTCTTCGGGTGCCGTCCGGCCACGCGCTGCACCGGCCCCCCGCCGCCGCAGCCGGTCCCGGCGATCTGACCCGGTTCCGCGATCCGGTGTTCCGCGATCCGGCCGGGCGCCGGTGGGGGCTCGCGGGGGCCCGTGCGGCGGGTCAGCCGACGGGGCGGCGGTCCACCGGCGTCACCGGGTTGCGGATGGCCACCGCGGTGCGGCGCGGGCCCGACCACGGAGCCGGAACGGCGTCGATGTCCCACGCCAGGCGGTAGGCCAGCGACTCGTAGTTCACCCGCCACCCCTTGAAGTGCGGCCAGGCCTCCTCCGGCGTGCGCTCCATCGGATAGCCCTGCGCCGCCATGCGCGCCACGCCGCGCAGGTACTCCGCGTACTCCAGGGCCAGCGGGTCCTCCGGCAGCGGATCGTGGTCGTACGGGACGCCGCGCATGTCGGCGATGTCACGCAGGCAGACGAAGCCGCCGCGCAGCGCCATCCGCACCTCCGCCTGCGGCCCGGAGGGATTGAACGCCAGCCGCAGGGCGGCCGCGTCCATCACCGACAGCAGGGCCAGCAGCCAGTTCCGGGTGGCCCGGGGGGAGCGGAACGCGATGAGCACCGGGTACGTCGTATGGCTCTCGCTCACCTCGGCGGCCCACCGCTCCCAGTTGCGGAACAGCTCGGTGAGGCTGTCCAGCAGCTCCACCTGGGCGTACCGCGCCAGGATCTCCGGCCCCCACGGCGGGCTCCCGGCGCGGGCCTGCAACATCGTCACCTCGGTCTCGCGGCGCGCGTACGCACCATAGAGCGTCGGCAGGTAGCCGATCTGCAGTCCGATGACGATCGGGCCGGTGGCCGCCGCGCAGAAGTCGATGGCCGTCAGCGTCGGACGGCTGCTGCTGGCGAAGCCGAGGGTGAACAGCGAGGATCCGGCCTCGAACAGCGCCGCCTGGGGACCGAGCCGGCTCACCGCGGCCTCCAGCAGGGCGTAGCCGCCCATGAAGCACGCCAGCCAGCTCATCAGCGTGATCACGATCGCCAGCGGGGCCGCGGGCGCGAGCACCCGGTCCTTGTTCTCGGCGCTGTGGCACCGGTCGGCCACCAGCTGGAAGGGCCGGTGGACCAGGCGCTGGACGATCTGGGTGAATCCGGAGCGGCTCGCGCGCGGTATCACCAGCGTCCGGAGCACGGAGGAGTAGATACCGAGCACGACGGCAGTACCCACGACGCCCAGCAGTGCGCGCAACACGGTGTCCTTCCAGGTCGGAGCGGGGCCGGAGGCCGGCTCGCTTCGCGGGAAAGCGTATGGCCCCGTGGTGCGGGAACCGGCAGGGCCACGCGCGGCGCAGATCACATACCGACTGGTCGGTCACCCATTCCCCTGGCGCTCCGCACGCTCTAACGTGAAGGCTGCCGGGAAGCCGGACCGAGAACGACGAGGAACAGCGGAAGGAGTCGCGGTGCGCGCGATCCAGATCACGGAGTTCGGTGGACCCGAGGTACTGCGGCAGGTGGAACTGCCGGAGCCCGAGGCACAGCCCGGACACCTGCTCGTGGAGGTGTCGTCCGCGGGGATCAACTTCGCCGACACCCACACCGTCGAGGACAGCTACCTCTCGCGCTCGACACTGCCGATGGTCCCCGGCGCCGAGGTCGTCGGCCGCACGCCCGACGGCCGCCGCGTCGTCGCCCTCGTCGACAACGGTGGCTACGCGGAGGTCGCCTCGGTCCAGGAGTACCTGGCGCACGACGTCCCCGAAGGCGTCAGCGACGGCCAGGCCCTCGCCCTCATCGTCCAGGGGCTGACCGCCTGGCACCTGCTGCGCACCTCCGCGCGGATCGCCGCGGGCGAGAGCGTCGTGGTGCACGCCGCCGCCGGCGGCACCGGCTCGCTGGCCGTGCAGCTCGCCAAGTCCTTCGGCGCGGGCCGGGTCATCGCCACCGCCTCCACCAAGGAGAAGCGGGACCTCGCGCTGGAACTGGGCGCCGACATCGCGGTCGACGCCGACGCCGAGGGGCTGAAGGACCGGCTCGTCGAGGCCAACGGCGGCAAGAAGGTCGACATCGTCCTGGAGATGACCGGCGGCCCGGTCTTCGACGCGTCACTCGCCGCCCTCGCACCCTTCGGCCGGCTGGTGACGTACGGCATGGCCTCCCGCGTCCCCCCGACGCCAGTCCAGGCCGCCCAGCTGATGGGCCGCTCCCGCGCGGTCGTCGGCTTCTGGCTGATGCACTGCCTCGGCCGGCCCGGCATGTACCGCGAGCCGATGGCCGAACTGCTCGCGATGACGGCGGACGGACGCCTCAAGCCCCAGGTCGGAGGCGTGTACCCGCTCGCCGACGCCGCCCGCGCCCACGAGGACATCCGCGCGCGGCGCACCCACGGCAAGCTGATCCTGGACGTCACGCGCTGAGCTCTGCCCGGCCGCCGGGACCCCGCCGGGCCGGATCGCGCCGAATCACCCGCTGATTCGGAAACCCGCGGCCCGTCGTGTTCGTTCTCCAAGATGCACTATGGACAACGGAGTACGACGGGCCGCGGCCTGCGACCCGCGCCCCGCACATCCCGGGAGCGGCCATGGATCAGTCCCGATTCGCCTCCGACCGCGGGCTGACCACCCGCATGACGGCCACGATGTTCATGATCGGGCTGCTGTATGTGGTCTTCGTCGGCGCGCTGTTGGCGCTCCTGCGCGGCTCCTGGCCGCTGATCCTGGTGATCGCCGCGGCGCTCTTCGTCGCCCAGTTCTGGTTCAGCGACCGGATCGCGGCCTTCAGCATGGGCGCCCGTGAGGTCACCCCCGAGCAGGCGCCCGAACTGCACGGCGTCGTGGACCGGGTCTGCGCCCTGGCCGACATGCCCAAGCCCCGGGTGGCGATCGCCGACAGCGATGTCCCCAATGCTTTCGCCACCGGCCGCAACCGGCAGAACTCGGTGGTGTGCGCCACCACCGGTCTGCTGCGCCGGCTGGAGCCGGACGAGCTGGAAGGCGTCATCGCGCACGAGCTGTCGCACGTGGCGCACAAGGACGTGGCCGTGATGACCATCGCCTCCTTCCTCGGCATCCTGGCCGGAGTGATCACCCGGATCGGCCTGTGGGGCGGCTTCCGCCGCGTCCGCGGTCCCGGCACCGCCGCGGTCGCCGTCCTCATCCCGCTGGTCAGCGCCGTCGTCTACGCGATCAGCTTCCTGCTCACGCGGATGCTGTCGCGCTACCGCGAGCTGTCCGCCGACCGGTCCGCCGCGCTGCTCACCGGACGGCCGTCCGCGCTGGCCTCCGCGCTCACCAAGGTGACGGGCGAGATGGCGGCCATCCCCACCAAGGACCTCCGCAAGGCCGGATCCTTCAACGCCTTCTACTTCGCCCCGGCGATCGCCCCGCTGCAGAGCACCGACGGGGGTTCGCGGCGCAAGCTGTCGCAGCTGCTGTCGAGCCACCCCACCCTGGAGCAGCGGCTCGAACAGCTCGGCCGGATCTCCGTCGAACTGGGCCGCGGCTGATGGGCCTGCTGGACGTGCTGCTCGGCCGCAGCAAACCCGTCAGGCCCGATCTGGACCAGCTCTTCGGCCTGCCGTCGGCGGCGATCACCCTGCAGACGGCGGGCTTCCTGCCCACCGGCCTCGGGTCGGTGTGCTTCGCCTCGGTCGAGGGCGGCGCCTTCGCCGAGATCCAGCAGGATCTCAAGGCGCTGGTGGCCACGGAACCGAGCCAGGACGCCTACGGCTACACCTGGCTCCTCTCCCGCCATGCGCCCGACGACGTACCCGCCCTCGTCACCGACCTGCACGCGATCAACGCGGGCCTGGAGGGGCGCGGCTTCGGCCCGCAGCTGCTCTGCTCCCTGATCGGTTTCCGGAACGCGGCCGGGCGCCCGCTGGCGCTGGTCTACCTCTACAAGCGCGGCGCCTTCTACCCGTTCGCGCCGCTGCCGGGCGAAAAGCGCGACAATCCGCTGGAGTTGCAGGTCAGGGCGCTGGTCACCGACGACCTGCGGATCGAGCAGGACCTCTCGCGCTGGTTCCCGGTCTGGGGCGCACCGGGTTTGTGAGGTGGAGGCGCGAGGCGCGGAACCCGTTGTACATAGTGTGGAGATCACACCCGAGATCGACTTGGAGGCAACTGCGTGGCGGAGTACGACGAAAACACAGTGCGGATCAGCCCGACGGATTGGGTGGCCAGGCAGGCGCGGACCTACGAGGAGTCCGGCGGCGTCAAGGGCACCGTCATGAACGGCTCGCCGTGCCTGCTCATGGACTACCTGGGCCGGCGCAGCGGCGCGTGGCACCGGACCGTGCTCATCTACGGGCGCGACGGCGCCGACTACCTGATAGTCGCCTCGAAGGGCGGCGACGACAAGCACCCGCTCTGGTACCTGAGCCTGCGCGACAACCCCGAGGTCCATCTGCGGGTGGACACCGAGCGGTTCGCCGCCACCGCGCAGACCCTGTCGGCCGAGGAGAAGGCCCGCGTCTGGCCGCACCTGGTCGACGTCTACGCACCGTACGCGGACTACCAGAAGAAGACCGAACGGGACATACCCGTGGTGCGGTTGCGCCGCGTCTGACGTGACCTGACGACCCGGTGCGGTCGTCAGCCGGGGAAGGCGTAGACGGTGGTGGCCTGTGCCACCACGTCTTCGCCGCCCTCGACGGCCATCGTGATGTCGACGAAGGCCAGTTTCCGGCCCAACTTGGTCACCCGGGCGGTGATCAGCACATCCGCGTCCAGCACGGCCCGTTGGAAGGTCGTCGCCTGCTGCACCGTCGTCATCGGCCCGTAGCCGCCGCGCGCCGCCGAGACCGCGATCACGGTGGCCGTGTCGGCGGCGGCCATCAGCGCCTGCCCCGACATCGCCCCGCCCTCCCGGGCCAGCCGGTCCGACCAGGGCAGCCGCAGCACGGCGTGCCGTTCGCCGGTCTCGGTCACCGTCAGCGCCAGATCCCGCACCCAGGGCGCGAAATTGTCGGCCAGGATCTTCTCCGCCTCAGCGGTGCTCAGCGTCACCACGCCATTGTGTCGACGCCTTGACGCCGCCACCAGGGCGCCGCGTACGGTCGGGCGGTATGAACCCCGACGCGGTGTTCCTCCCGCAGACCTACGCCGAGGGCGTCCCGTACGAGCTGTTCCGCGAACTGCGGGCCACCTGTCCGGTCCGCTGGACCGAGGAGCCCGCGGTGGGTCCGTGGCCCGCGGGGCCCGGGTACTGGGCGGTGTTCCGGCATGCGGATGTGAAGCAGGTGCTGCGCACGCCCGAGGTGTTCTCGTCGCACCTCGGCGCCACCCAGATCCGCGACCCGGACACCGGGCAGGACCTGGCGTTCGTCCGGGCGATGATGCTGAACCAGGATCCGCCGGACCATTCGCGGCTGCGCCGCATCGTGGCCGCGGCGTTCACCCCGCGGGCGGTGCGCGAGCTGGAGAGCGTCATCGAGGAGCGGGCCGGCGCACTGATCGCGGCGGTCGAGCCGGACGGCGCGGCGAACCTCGTGGAGATCGCCGCCGATCTGCCGGTGCGGACGCTGGCCCATCTCATGGGAGTGCCCGAGGAGGACCGGCGGCTGCTGTTCGACTGGTCCAGCCGGGTGATCGGCTACCAGGACGCCGAGTACGCCGACTCGCGTACCGCGGACGGCACCGGGCTCAGCGCCATCGGGCGCGCCGCGCTGGCGCACCGGCCGCCCGCGTCCGCGGTCCGCCCGGACGGCCGTCCGCTGAACCCGCGCTCCCGCGAGGCACTGGCCGACATGTTCGCCTACGCGCACGCGCTGGCCGAACAGCCCCGGCCCGGCAGCGTGATGGCGCGGATGCGCGCGGGCGGGCTCGGCCGGGACGAGTTCGAGAACATGTTCTTCCTCTTCGCCGTGGCGGGGAACGAGACGCTGCGCAATGGCATTCCCGGCGGTCTGTACACCCTGCTGAGTCATCCGGAGCAGCACCGGCTGCTGCTGGCGCGGCCCGAGTTGACGGAGCCGGCCGTCGAGGAGATGCTCCGCCACTGGCCGCCGGTGCTGGACTTCCGGCGCACCGCGGCGTGCGACACCGAGCTGGGCGGAGTCCGGATCCGCAGGGGCCAGAAGGTCGTCGTCTACCACGCCTCGGCCAACCGGGACGAGACGGTCTTCCCCGACCCGGACCGTTTCGACATCACCCGCACCCCCAACGACCACCTCAGCTTCGGCTTCGGCCCGCACTTCTGCCTCGGCTCGCACCTGGCCAGGACGCAGATGCGGGCGATGGTGCGGCAGGTGATGACCCGGCTGCCCGGACTGGAGCCGGATGGCGAGCCGGTGCGGCTGGTGTCCAACTTCCAGAACGGCCTGACGCACTTCCCGGTCCGGTGGCGGTAGTGCTGCAGGTCGTACCCCGTTACAAGGGCCCGGGCCGGGGACGTCCGGCGGTCAGTCGCGGTTGCCCTGCACTCCGAAGTTCCATGGCCCCCACTGGGTGAGCCCGGAGAAGACGTCCTTCTCCCAGGTGTGCGCGAACAGTTGGAACGGCTGGAGGTTGTCCGGTGCGAACGGGATGGTGATGCGCAGGACGTGCGGCAGGGTGACGTCCGTCCCGCCGCTGACGTCGAGCACCCGGCCGTCGGCCGCCGTGTAAGAAGCGGTGAAGGGAACGGCCGAGGTGATGTCCAACGTTCCGCGCCAGCCGTCGTGGTTCATCGCCCACCGGCCGATCCAGTCATCGGGCGAATTCGTTGGCCCGGTCGACCGCCTTTCGGTGTTCCACCGGATCGTCGAGCAGATACCGCTTCTCCTCGACGATGTCCTCGAAGCGGATGGCGTTCGTCATGGGCGCTCCCGTCGCATGGAGGTCGTTCGCATTCCCTTTTCGGGAGCGTAGCCTCGCTGCGCCGTGAAGTTCATGGACCGTGCCGCAGGCATAACCGATGGGATGAAATCGCGGGCGGTGGCGCATATTCCGGTGGCGGACACCCGCTACCCGGCCGACCGCGGCTCCCGCTCGTCGATGACGCGCTTGATCTTCCCGACCGAGCGCTCCAGGGTCTCCGGATCGACGACGGCCACCTCCACCGTCACTCCCACGCCGTCCTTGACGCCCTGTGCGATGGCGGCCGCCGCCGCGGCCCGCAGCTCGGCGCTCGCGCCGGGCCGCGCCTCGGCGCGCACGGTCAGCCGGTCGAGGCGGCCCTCGCGGGTGAGCCGCAGTTGGAAGTGCGGCGCCACGCCGGGGGTGCGCAGCACGATCTCCTCGATCGCGGTGGGGAAGAGGTTCACGCCACGCAGGATGATCATGTCGTCGCAGCGGCCGGTCACCTTCTCCATCCGGCGGAAGGGGCGCCGTGCCGTGCCGGGCAGCAGACGGGTCAGGTCGCGGGTGCGGTAGCGGATGACCGGCATCGCTTCCTTGGTGAGCGAGGTGAAGACCAGCTCACCGCTCTCGCCCTGTGCCATCACCTGGTCGTTGAGCGGGTCGACGACCTCGGGGAAGAAGTGGTCCTCCCAGATGTGCAGCCCGTCCTTGGTCTCGACGCACTCCTGCGCCACCCCGGGGCCGATGACCTCGCTGAGCCCGTAGATGTCCACCGCGTCGATGGCCATCCGCTCCTCGATCTCCCGCCGCATCTCCTCGGTCCACGGCTCGGCGCCGAAGATGCCGGTGCGCAGGGACGTCGAGCGCGGGTCGACGCCCTGCCGCTCGAACTCGTCGAGCAGCGTGAGCATGTACGAGGGGGTGACCATGATGATGTCCGGCCGGAAGTCCTGGATGATCCGCACCTGGCGCGCCGTCATACCGCCCGAGGCGGGAATGACCGTGCAGCCCAGCCGCTCGGCACCGTAGTGGGCGCCGAGGCCGCCGGTGAACAGGCCGTACCCGTACGCGATATGGATCTTCTGGCCGGGCCGGCCGCCCGCCGCGCGGATGGAGCGGGCGACCATGTCCGCCCACATGTCCAGGTCGTTGCGGGTGTAGCCCACGACCGTCGGCGCGCCGGTGGTGCCGCTGGACGCGTGGATGCGGCGGATGTCCGTCTCGGGCACGGCGAACATCCCGAACGGGTAGTTGTCGCGCAGGTCGGCCTTGGTGGTGAACGGGAACCGGGCGAGGTCGGCGAGTGTGCGGCAGTCCTCCGGCGTCACCCCGGCCGTGTCGAACGAGTTCCGGTAGAAGGCGACGTTGTCGTAGGCGTGCCGCAGGGTGGCCCGCAATCGGCGCAACTGGAGATCCCGCAGCTCCGCACCGCTCAGCTGCTCCCCGGCGTCGAGGAGGGTGTCGTCCGCTCCCGACCGATCGTTCGGTACTGTCGTCACGGGCTCAAGTAATCAGGATCCGCATCGCAGGTCAAGAGACGCGCGGCGATCCGCTGCCGCCTTCCGGCCGGCCCTGCGCGCCGTGCGGTAGTGCTTGACCCGGACACCCGCACCGTCCGAAGGTGGCCCCGGGCAGGTCCGGCAGCGGGGAGGCGTCATGGTCGCGGTGCACAGCAGTACGGTCGACGGGGTGCTGCGGCGCAGCGCCCGGCGGGTGCCGGACCGGGTGGCGGTGCGGTTCGGGGACCGGACGTGGAGCTATCGGGAGCTCGACGAGGCGGTGACCGCCGCGGCGGCCGTACTCCTGGAGACCGGGCTGCGGGCCGGCGAACGCGTCGCCGCTTACGGACACAACTCCGACGCCTATCTGATCGGCTTCCTCGGCTGCGCGCGCGCCGGACTGGTGCACGTGCCGGTCAACCACCATCTGGAGGGCGAGGACCTCGCCTACCAGATCGGGCAGTCCGGCAGCGTGCTGGTGCTCAGCGACCCGCAGCTGCGCGACCGGCTGCCCGGCGGCGTACGCGTCCTGGCGCTCCGGGACGACGACGCGTCGCTGCTCGCCCTGCTGCCGGCCGCCGGGCCGGCGACCGGCGCGCCGGAGGTCGGGGCCGAGGACCTCGCGCAACTGCTCTACACCTCCGGGACCACCGCGCTGCCCAAGGGCGCGATGATGACGCACCGCGCGCTCGTCCACGAGTACGTCAGCGCCGTGACCGCGCTCGGCCTGCGGGAGAGCGACCGACCGGTGCACTCGCTGCCGCTGTACCACTCGGCGCAGATGCATGTCTTCCTGCTGCCGTACCTGATGGTCGGCGCGGAGAACACGATCATCGCGGGGCCTGATCCGCAGACGGTCTTCGACCTCGTCGAGGAGGGTCGGGCGGACAGCCTCTTCGCGCCGCCCACCGTCTGGATCGCCCTCGCCAACCACCCGCAGTTCGCCGACCGCGACCTGAGCGGGCTGCGCAAGGCCTTCTACGGTGCCTCGATCATGCCCGTGCCGATCCTGGAGCGGCTGCGCGCCCGGCTGCCGGACCTCGCCTTCTACAACTGCTTCGGGCAGAGCGAGATCGGCCCGCTCGCCACCGTCCTCGGCCCGGACGAGCACGAGGGCCGGATGGACTCCTGCGGCCGCCCGGTGCTGTTCGTCGAGGCCCGGGTGGTCGACGAGGACGGCAAGGACGTACCGGACGGCACCCCGGGCGAGGTCGTCTACCGCTCACCGCAGCTGTGCGAGGGCTACTGGGACAAGCCGCAGGAGACGGCGGAGGCCTTCCGCGACGGCTGGTTCCACTCCGGCGACCTCGCGGTACGCGACGCCGAGGGGTATCTCACCGTCGTCGACCGGGTGAAGGACGTCATCAACTCCGGCGGCGTGCTGGTCGCGTCCCGCCAGGTCGAGGACGTGCTCTACGGGCATCCGGCGGTCGCCGAGGTCGCCGTCGTGGGGCTGCCCGACGAACGCTGGATCGAGGCGGTCACCGCGGTGGTCGTGGCGCGCGACGAGGTCACCGAGGACGAACTGATGGAGTACGCCCGCGGAAAGCTCGTCCACTTCAAGGCGCCCAAGCGGGTCCTGCTCGTCGACGAGCTGCCGCGCAACGCGAGCGGCAAGATCCTCAAGCGCGAGCTGCGCGACCGCTTCGCCGCGGGGCCCGGGGCCTCCTGAGGCCGAGCGCGTGATGAAAGGATCGGAGCATGATCTTCCGCACCGCCACGCGCGACGACCTGCCCGCCCTCATCGCCCTGATCTCCGAGGACACTGTCGACCCGCCGGTGGCCGCCCAGGACCGGGCCGCGGTCGACGAGGCGTACAGCCGCGCGTTCGACGCGGTGGACAGCGACGCGCGCAACGAGATCGTCGTGATGGACGACGGCGACGGCACGGTGCTCGGCTGTCTCCAGCTCACCTACATCCCCGGCCTGGGCCGGCGCGGCCAGGAGCGGGCACTGATCGAGGGCGTGCGGGTGCGGTCCGACCGGCGCGGCGCCGGACTGGGCCGCGCCCTGCTCAGCCACGCCATCGAGCGCGCCCGCGACCGCGGCTGCGGTCTCGTCCAGCTCACCAGCAACAAGCGCCGCACCGACGCGCACCGCTTCTACGACTCGCTCGGCTTCGCCCGCAGCCACGACGGTTTCAAGCTCGCCCTGTAGGCACGGCAGCCGGGCCCAGCGCAGCTCAAGGGCCTCGATTTCGCCGTTCAGTTGGCGGTCACTAAGCTCCCCGGATGATCACCAAAAGACGGCTGGCGGCCGGCCTGTGCGGCCTTGCCGCAACTCTCGCCGCCGGACTGTTCCCGGCGACCGCCGCCGCGGACGAGCCCACAGCGCAGGAACCACCCAAGATCGACCTGGTCCTGGACGTCAGCGGGTCGATGAGCGCGCGGGACGTGGACGGGAAGTCGCGGATGTCCGCGGCGCAGCAGGCGTTCAACGACGTGCTGGACGCGGTGCCGGACGATGTCCGGCTCGGCATAAGGACGTTGGGGGCCACCTATCCCGGCAAGGACATGAAGACCGGCTGCCAGGACAGCAAGCAGCTGTACCCGGTCGGCCCGGTCAACAGGACCGAGGCGAAAGCGGCCGTCGCGACGCTGCGCCCCACCGGCTGGACCCCCATCGGGCTGGCGCTGCGCGGCGCGGCCCAGGACCTGGCGGGCGGTGACGCCACCCGCAGGATCGTGCTCATCACCGACGGCGAGGACTCCTGCGGCCAGCCGGACCCCTGCGACGTCGCACGCGAACTCGCCGCGCAGGGCACCCATCTGGTGGTGGACACCCTCGGCCTGGTCGCGAACGACAAGATCCGCAAGCAGCTGAGCTGCATCGCCGAGGCCACCGGCGGCACGTACACCTCCGTGCAGCACACCGACCAGCTCTCCTCGCGCATCAAGCAGCTGGTCCGGCGCTCGGCGCAGACCCCGCCGGTCGTCCCCAAGGCGGTCCAGGGCTCGGCGCAGTGCGGGAACGCGGCCGGCATCACCCCCGGCGTCTACACCGACCGCGAGGAGTTCGGACAGCACCGCTACTACAAGGTCGCGGTGACCGACGGCCAGGAACTGCGCGCGACGGTCAGCGTCGGCGCCGACCGGGCGGTGAACGCGGACTACGGCGTACTGCTGCGCGCGGTGAGCGGCGAGGGCCAGGAACTGGTGCGGGGCTCGGACGCCGGCAGTGGCCGTACCGATGTGATGTCCTCGGGCCTGCGGTACGTCTACCCGGAGAAGGACTCGGACTCGGACGACGCCGTGCCGCCGCACACCGTGTGCCTGGAGGTCAGCAACTCCTTCTCGGCGCCCGACGCCGTCAAGCGCACCCCGGGCCTGCCCGTCGAGCTGACCCTCGACCTGGTCGACGCCCCCGACGAAGCCGCTGACGTCGCCGCGTTCGGTCTGGGCCGCGGCTGGGTGCTGCTCGGCGTCCTGGCGGTCACGGGTCTGTTCGCCGGACTGATCTGGGGCTGGCTGGCCCGCTGGCGCGTCGCTGTATGGAGGAGCAACTGATGCGTACGACACGTCTGGTGACCGCCGCACTGCTCACCGGGGCGGCCCTGCTCGGACCCGCCGCGACCGCACTGGCCGACACCCCCAGCAGCAGCCCGAGCTCGGAGGCCGGCGCCACCCCCAGCGGGAGCGCCGGCACCGAGGAGGAGGCCGCGCCGACCGAGGCCGGCACCGCCTTCCGTACCGCCACCGCGATCCGGCAGGGACAGGCCGCCACGGCCTCCGCCTCCACCGGCGACTACCTGTACTGGATGTTCCCGGCCGCCGCGGGACAGACCGCGACGGCCAGGGCGACGGTGACCCTGCCGGACCAGGCCACCCGGCACGGCGCGCAGACCTGGCAGATCGACGTCTACGACGGGCTGCGCCGCCGCCAGCCGTGCGTCTCGGGGGACCGGACGGTGCGGAGCCCGGACTCGGGTCCTTCCGTCACCCTCACCTGCACCCTGCGCACGGTCCGGCCGATCGCCGACAGCAGGTCCAACGACCCGCTGCCGGGCGCGTACTACGTACGGCTGACCGTCGTCGATCTGCCGGCCGAGGATCTCGGGCAGCCGTTCAAGACGGAGGTTCTCGCGACCACGAAGGACGCCGGGGGAGCGCACTCCGAGGGCGGCGAGCTGGCCGCCCCGCTGACCCCCGCGGGACAGCCGGACGCGCTCGCCGCCCCGGAGGACGGTTGGACGGCCGGCTGGTGGTCCGACCGCTGGCTGTGGACCGCGGGCGGAGGTGTGCTCGGCGCGCTCGCCGCGATCGGCGGCTACACCCTCACCAGGGGACCGCGCCGATCGGGCCGGGTGCCGGCCCAGGCGTACGCGGGGCCGCCGCCCAGCGGTGCACGGGACGCGGAGGCGTTCTCGAGGCGCTGAGCGGCCGGCAGACACGGTCGTGAGACGTCAGCAGACGTTGTCAGACCTCAGGAGACGGTCAGGGCGAGACGGGCGATCCGGCCCTTCTCGCCCGCCGCCCAACAGCTGAGGTCGGGAGCGCAGTCGACCGTGTCGAAGGACCCGAAGTCGAACTGCCGCCAGGTGCGCCCCGAGTCGAGCGACAGATCGCTGCCGGTGGGTCCCACAGCGATCGCGGCAAAGCCCAGATGGGGGAGCCAGGCGACACCCGAGCGGTACGCCTGCGGCGGTGTCGCGGATGCCGTCCAGGTGGCGCCGCCGTCCTGGCTGACCGCTCCAGCCCGGGGCGAGGCCTGGTCGGCGCGGTAGTCGCCGCCGACGGCCAGGCCGTGCCGGGCGTCACGGAAGGCGAGGGCGAAGACGCCCTTGGCGGGGTCGCCGGCCGGGATCACGGTCGGCGCCGCCGTCCACGTCAGACCTCGGTCGGCGGAGTGCAGGACGCGTGAGGCCGGGCCGCCGCCGGTGGCCAGCCACACGTCATGGCTGCCGGAACTGACCAGGCACTGGCCACTCGCGGCGAAGGAGGCCTCGCCGTCCTGCGCGGCGGGCATGCCGTCGGAGGGCAGCACCCGCCAACTGCGGCCGCCGTCACCCGTGGACAGGATCCGGTACTTGCCGTCCACCGGGTCGCTGACGGCCAGTCCGTTCTTCGCGTCGAAGAAGGTCAGACAGTCGTAGAACGCCTTCGGGTCGGGGTTGCGGAAGGTCTCGGTCCAGGTGGCGCCGCCGTCCTGCGTCCGGTAGACGCGGGAGGCGTCGCCCTCGCCGATCGCGAGGGCCACCGCGCGCCGCGCGTCGAACGCCTCGATGTCGCGGAACTCCAACTCCGCGGCGCCCGGCGGGGACACATTGGCCCAGCCGGCGCCGCCGTCGGTGGTCCGCAGGATGGTGCCGGCGGATCCCGCCGCCCAGGCGGTCCGGCTGTTCACCGCCGACAGACCGCGGAACCGGGACGTCGTCCCGGTCGCCTTCAGCTCCCAGCCGAGCTTCGGGCTCAGCTTCGCCCCGTTCGCTTCCGGCCCGGCCGGTTTCCCTCCGCCCGGCTCCGGCCCGGCCTGCGCGGGCAGCGCCGCCACCGCGACAAGTGCCGCCCCGCACAACCCGATCGTCACCGTACGTCTCAGTATCCCCATGGCACTCATGCCGCGGAACGTAGCCGACCCCCTCGGCGCCGTCCAGACGGCACCGAGGGGGTCGGGTGGATGGGACTCATCCGGAGGCGGCCGCCTTGCGGGGCAGCAGCAGGACGAGCGCGGCGAGGGCGACTTCGACCGCCATCAGGAAGGCGAGGCTCAGACCGAAGGCGTGCGGGAAGGACTCCGGCACTCCGCTGCCGACCGCGCCGTAGAAGATGATGCCGATCAGTGCGACGCCCAGCGCTCCGCCGATCTGCTGGATGGTGGCCACGGCGCCGGAGGCGGAGCCGACCAGCTGGGGTGTGACACCCCGCAGCACGGTGGTGGTGAGCGGTGCGATGACCATGCCCATTCCCAGGCCGTCGAAGAACAGTCCGGGGACCAGCCAGCCGATTCCGCCGGTGGTGCCGATGGTGTGCGAGGCCTCCCAGAGCAGTCCCAGACCGAGGACCATACCGAGGGCGCCGACCGAGATCGTGTGCCGGCCGAGCCGGGCGGCCAGGTGGTGGGCGGTCGTTGAGGTGATCATGTAGCCGGCGCCGATCGCCGTGAAGACCACTCCGGAGCCGAGCGCGTCCAGGCCGCGGCCCTGCTGCAGATAGAGGGCGAGCACCAGGAAGAAGGACGCCTGGCCGATCCAGAACACCAGCTGGGCGATGGCGCCGACGGTGAATGTCCGCTCCCGGAACAGCGCGGTGGCGAGCAGCGGGTCGCCGCCGCGGCGGCCCAACCGGTGCTGGTGCACGGTGAACTCCGCGAACAGCAGCGCGGAGAGCCCCAGGCACAGCCAGGTCCACAGCGGCCAGCCCTGCTCACGTCCCTGGATCAGGGGCAGGACGAGAGCGACGACGGCGAGGGTCGACAGGACGACACCGGTGACGTCGAGGCGGGGGCGCTGGGGGGCGCGGGACTCCGTCAGGGTCCGCGGGACGAGCAGCAGGGTCACGGCGCCGACCGGCAGGTTGATCAGGAAGCAGGTGCGCCAGTCGAGGCCGAAGAAGTCCGCCTTGATGAGCACTCCGCCGATCAGTTGGCCGAACACCGCGCCGATACCCATGGTCAGCCCGTACATGCTGAACGCGCGGGCCTGGGCCTTGCCGGCGTAGTCGGTCTGGATGATGGAGAGCACCTGCGGGCCCATCAGCGCGGCCGCCAGGCCCTGCAGTACCCGGGAGGCCACGAGTATCCCGGCGGTCGGGGCGATCCCGCAGGCCACGGAGGTGAGGGTGAACAGCGCCAGCCCGACGGCGAAGATCCGTCTGCGGCCGAACATGTCACCCAGCCTTCCGGCGGTGATCAGCCCGGTGGCCAGGGCGAGTCCGAAGCCGGCCACCACCCACTGGATCGACGCGGTGCCCGCGTGCAGGTCCACCTGCATGGAGGGGATCGCGACATTGACGATGAAGAAGTCGAGGGCGGTCATGAAGGTCGCGACCAGGAGAACCAGCAGGCCCAGCCCTGGCCGGCGGGTGGCGGCCGGCCGCTGACGGTTCGCGGCGGAGGAGACGGTGCGTTCGTCGGTGACGGTCGATGCCATGGTGGAACTCCTGGGGGCAAGGGGGCGATACGGGTCGGTCGTCGGGTCGGTCGGATCGTCGGGTGTCGGTACGGGGGCGGGCGGGGGGGGGGGGGGGGGGGGGGGGGCCCCCCCCCCCCCCCCCCCGCGGCTCAGGCGGCCGGGACCTTGTCGAGGAAGCCGAGGACGCTGCGCAGCCGGCCGTCCTCGGTCAGCACTGCGACGTCGAACCCGATCACCAGCGACTCGCCGCCGGCCGGGCCCAGTTCCCAGGTGAAGCGGGCGATGTTGTGGTGGGCGTCCACCGGGCCGCCGAGGGTGAAGACCAGTCCGGGGAACTGGGCCTGCACGGCGCCGATGGTCGCGTCGATCGCGTCGCGCCCCTCGGCGACCACCAGCGGGTCGGTGTAGTTGGCGTCGTCGGCCCACAGTTCGTCGATCGCCGCGCGGCGGGCGGTGGGGTCGGTCTCGTTCCAGGTGGCGAGGTAGCGCTCGACGAGGTACTGGGTGTCGCTCATGTCCGGGTCTCCCTGCGGTTCGGTGTGCGGTGTGCGCTGTCGTGTTCTGTGTTGCGCTGTGTTCCTGCAGGTCAAGACGGTACGGAGATCGGACGGACACGGAATCAGTCATCGTTAGGTACTTTCCGGGCCCGGCATCATGAAGGGGCGGGCCCGCGTTGACCGGCCGCAGACCCGTAGGGGACTACAGGGAGGCAACAGGCGTGGTCTTGAAGCGGACCTGTGCCTACCGGTTGGCTGTGGACGATCACTGTTCGTAACCCGCCCGTGGAGGCAGCCCGCGGATGAGCCCACCTCCGCCCCCCTTCGGCTTCTCCCGGTCCAAGGACGACTTCGGCTTCGACCCGGCCCTCGACGACGTCGAGTTGGTCGCGGCTCGCAGCGCGCTGGGACAGGGACACTGGTCCGACGTGCGCACGTTGCTGGCCGAAACCGGCGACCACTGGGACCGTCGCGGCCACCGGCTGGTCGTGCTCGCCGAAGGCTCCGCCACCGCTGCCTGGACCCGTGAGTGGCAGCTCGCGGAACCGGACAGTCACGACGCGGCGATGCTGCTCGCCTGCGCCATGGTCTTCCGCGCGGTGGCCGGCAAGGCGAACCCGGAGGTCGCGCGGGAGGCCTGCCTCGCGGTGGCCCGGCTGACGCCGGCGGACCCGTCACCGTGGCTGGCGCTGCTGATCCTGGCCCGCCGTACCGGCAGCGACGAGGACCAGGTGCGCGCGTTCGACCAGGTACGCGGCCGGCACCGCAGCCACCACCACGCGCACCACCTGATGACCGCCTGCCTGGCCGAGCGTCAGAAGACCGACCGGAACGACCCGTTCCATGAGGTGTACGAGTTCGCCGAGTGGGCCGCGCAGGAGGCGCCCGAGGGCTCGCCCCTCGCCGGCCTTCCGCTGCTCGCCCATATCGAGCGCTACCGGGTGCTCGCCGGGACCGGCGCCGAGCCGAAGGACCCCACCGGCCTGCCGCACTGGACCAGCGGCCGGGGCCGGCAGAGTCTGCGCACGGCTTTCGACTGGTGGCTCGAGTGGCACGGCGGCGACCACCCGCGGCTCGAGCTGGACCTCAACCTGCTGGCCTTCGCCATGGTGCACAGCGGCCGCCCGGTGGAGGCCGCCGCGCTGTTCAACCGGATCGGCCCGCACGCCACCCGGCGCCCCTGGTCGTACTCCGGCCGCGATCCGAAGAAGGCATTCCGCGCCGCGCGCAGCTCCGCGCTCGGTTTCGGTTCTCCGTAGCACCCGATGCTCACCTCACCGGAAGGACACCGCAGCCATGCTGACGGGCAGTAAGACCGAGATCAGCACCTTCAAGGGCCAGGAAAGGGCGCTGCGCGCCGACCGGATCGGTACGACCGGACTCCTGCTCTCGGTGCTGGCGGCCAGCGCGCCGCTCATGGTCGTCGCGGGCGTCATGCCCACGACGTACGGTGCGACCGGGATCGTCGGGCAGCCGCTGCTGTTCGTGATCCTCGGTGTGGTGATGGCGCTCTTCAGCGTCGGCTACGCGGAGATGAGCCGGCATGTGCACAACGCCGGTGCCTTCTACGCCTACATCGCCCGCGGCCTCGGCGCCACGGCCGGTGTCGGCGCGTCCTTTGTCGCCCTCGTCTCGTACAGCCTCATGCAGGTCGGCATCTACGGGATCTTCGGCTTCGAGGTCGTCGGCCAGCTCGACCAGCACTTCGACATATCCATCGACTGGTGGATACCGGCGCTCTTCGCGGTGCTGCTCACCGGCGGGCTGGGCGCGCTGAAGATCGACCTGAACGCCAAGGTGCTCGGCGTGCTGCTGGTCGTCGAATGCGCCCTGGTCGTCGTGTGCGACATCGCCTTCGCCGCGGACCCGGACAAGAGACAGGGCCTGTCCCTGACCGGCTTCGACCCCGGCACGCTGACGGGTGCGGGTCTCGGTATCGCGCTCTGCTTCGCCGTCGTCGGCTTCGTCGGCTTCGAACAGGCCCCCGTGTACGCGGAGGAGACCAGCCGTCCGGGGCGGGCCGTGGCGCGCGCGATGTTCCTCGCCGTCGCCTTCGCGAGCGTCTTCTTCGCCCTCACCGCATGGCTGATGGGTGTGGCCGCCGGTCCTTCGCAGATCGTCGGAGCGGCGCAGGAGCAGAGTGCGGGCCTGCTGTTCGGTCTCACGGAGTCGCGGCTCGGCGGGACCTTCACCGACCTGCTGCACGTGTTCTTCCTGACGGGCATCTTCGCCTCGATGCTCAGTTTCCACAACGTCGTCGCCCGCTACGCCTTCGCGATGGGCCGCGAGGGGCTGCTGCCCTCCGCCGTCGGCCGCACGTCGAAGTCGAGCGGTGCCCCCGCGATCGGCTCGATGCTGCAGACCGTGGTCTCCCTCCTCGTCGTGGTCGTCTTCGCGGTCACCGACGACAAGCCGGCCGGGGACCCGACCGTGCCGGTGCTGCGGCTGTTCACCTGGGGCGGCAACGTCGGCGCCGTCGGCGTCATCCTCCTCATGGCGGTCGCCTCGGCCTCCGTCATCGCCTTCTTCGTCCGCCGCGGGGCCGGCCGTGCCCAGATCTGGCGGCTGCTGAGCGCCGGCGTGGCCGGGGCCGCCCTGCTCTTCGTGCTCGTCTACGCGGTCAAGGACTTCGATGTGCTGATCGGTCCTGACCAGGACGCCGCGCTGGCCTGGATCCTGCCGGGCATCGTGGCGCTCTCCGGTGTCGTCGGCATCGTGCTGGGCCTGGTGCTGAAGGCCACGAAGCCCGAGGTGCACGCGCGTGTCGGCCTGGGCAACGAGGCGTTCCAGCTGGAGAAGGCCGCGGCCTCCGAGACCTCCGCCTGACCGCAGGCCACCGGCCCGCCACGCCCTGGAGGCGCGGCGGGCCGGTGGCGTTTCCGGGACCCGCCCGTCCGGCCCTTGCCAGGACTGGAACACGTTCCTAACATCACTGATGTGACATCAGTACTGTCAAAGTGATCGGGGAGCTGATGGACGTGCAGGCAGGCCCGGGCCCACTGGCCGGCGTCAGGGTCGTCGAGCTGGCCGGGATCGGCCCCGGGCCGTTCGCCGCGATGGTGCTGGCCGACCTGGGGGCCGATGTCGTGCGGGTCGACCGGCCCGGCGGTTCCGGGCTGGGCATCGACCCGTCGTACGACATCACCAACCGCAACAAGAGGTCCGTGCTGCTGGACCTGAAGTCCCCGCAGGGCCCCGCTGCCGTCCTCGACCTGGTCGAACGTGCCGACATCCTGGTCGAGGGATACCGGCCGGGCGTCGCCGAACGGCTGGGCGTCGGCCCCGAGCAGGCGCTGGCCCGCAACCCCCGCCTGGTGTACGGGCGGATGACCGGCTGGGGCCAGGAGGGCCCGCTCGCGCACACCGCGGGCCATGACATCGGCTACATCGCCATCACCGGCGCACTGGGCATGATCGGCCCGGCCGACGGCCCGCCGGCCATCCCCGCCAACCTCGTCGGCGACTACGCGGGCGGCTCGCTCTACCTCGTCATCGGCGTGCTCGCGGCCCTGCAGCACGCCCGCACCACCGGCACCGGACAGGTTGTCGACGCCGCGATCGTGGACGGCACCGCGCATCTGACCTCGATGATCCACGGCATGGTCGCGGCCGGCGGCTGGCAGGACCGGCGCGGCGCCAACCTGCTCGACGGCGGCTGCCCGTTCTACGGCGTCTACGAGACCGCGGACGGCGGCTACATGGCGGTCGGAGCCCTGGAGAAGCGCTTCTACGCCGAGTTCGCCGCGCTGCTGGAGCTCGGCGACGACGCCCCGGACCGCGGCGACCTCGCCCGCTGGGGCGATCTGCGCGCCGCCGTCGCCGCTCGCTTCAAGACCCGCACCCGCGAGGAGTGGACGGCCGTCTTCGAGCGGTCCGACGCCTGCGTCGCCCCGGTGCTGTCGCTGCGCGAGGCTCCCGCCCATCCGCATCTCGCCGCCCGCGGCACCTTCACCGAGGACGGCGGCCTCGTCCAGCCCGCCCCCGCGCCCCGCTTCTCCGCCACTCCCGGCGCCGTACGCCTCCCGCCCGCCCAGCCGGGCGCGCACACCGCGGAGGTGGCCCGGGACTGGCAGCTTCCCGCCCTCGACCAAAGCCCCGCCCTCGACCAAGGCCCCGTACTCGACCAAGGCCCCGCGCTCGACGCGTCCGAAAGCCTCCGAGGAGACAAATCCGTATGAAGCGTGAGATCTTCACCTCCGACCACGACGCCTTCCGTGAGACCGTGCGGACCTTCCTGGCCAAGGAGGCGCTGCCGCACCACGAGCGCTGGGAGAAGGCGGGCATCGTCGACCGGGAGGCATGGCTCGCCGCGGGCCGCCAGGGCCTGCTCGGTGTCGCGGTGCCCGAGGAGTTCGGCGGCGGGGGAGAGCCGGACTTCCGCTACGGGGTCGTCCTGGGCGAGGAGTTCACCAGGGCGGGCGTCTCGGGGCTGGCCATCGGCCTGCACAACGACATCATCGGCCCGTACCTCACCTCGCTGGCCACCGACGAGCAGAAGCGCCGCTGGCTGCCGGGCTTCTGCTCCGGCGAGATCATCACCGCGATCGCCATGACGGAACCGGGCGCCGGCTCCGACCTGCAGGGCATCCGCACCACCGCCGCCGACCACGGGGACCACTGGATCCTGAACGGCTCCAAGACCTTCATCTCCAACGGCATCCTCGCCGACCTCGTCATCGTCGTGGCCCGCACCGGCCACGAGCCCGGCCAGGAGGGAGCGAAGGGCCTGAGCCTGCTGGTCGTCGAGCGCGGTATGCCGGGCTTCGAACGCGGCCGCAACCTGGACAAGATCGGCCAGCACGCGCAGGACACCGCGGAGCTGTCGTTCAGTGATGTGCGGGTGCCGAAGGCCAACCTGCTGGGCGGCGAGAACCAGGCGTTCCTGCACCTGATGACCAATCTCGCGCAGGAGCGGCTGGCCATCGCGGTCTCCGGGATCGCCGCCGCCGAATCGGTCCTGGAGCTGACCACCGAGTACGTCAAGCAGCGCGAGGCGTTCGGCCGTCCGCTGGCCAAGCTCCAGCACATCCGGTTCGAGATCGCGGAGATGGCCACCGAGTGCGCCGTCACCCGCTCCTTCATCGACCGTTGCATCACCGAGCACAGCGCCGGCGGGCTCGACGCCGTCCATGCCTCGATGGCCAAGTGGTGGGCGACGGAACTGCAGAAGCGGGTCGCCGACCGCTGTCTGCAACTGCACGGCGGATACGGCTACATGGCCGAATACCGGGTCGCGAGGGCGTTCACCGACGGCCGTATCCAGACCATCTACGGCGGCACCACGGAGATCATGAAGGAGATCATCGGCCGTTCACTGCTCTCCTGATCCTCCGACCGACCTCCGGACCCCTCATTCCCGAAAGGCACCCGACGTGAGTCCCGAAGCGTACGTATTCGACGCCATCCGCACCCCGCGCGGCCGCGGCAAGGCCAATGGCGCACTGCACGGCACCAAGCCGATCGACCTGGTGGTCGGCCTCATCCACGAGATCCGCCGCCGGTTCCCCGGCCTGGACCCGGCCGCCATCGACGACATCGTGCTGGGCGTCGTCGGCCCGATCGGCGACCAGGGCTCCGACATCGCCAAGATCGCGGCGATCGCGGCGGGGCTGCCCGACACCGTCGCGGGTCTGCAGGAGAACCGCTTCTGTGCCTCGGGCCTGGAAGCGGTCAACCTGGCGGCGGCGAAGGTGCGCTCCGGCTGGGAGGACCTCGTGCTGGCCGGCGGCGTGGAGTCCATGTCGCGCGTCCCGCTCGGCACCGACGGCGGCGCCTGGGCGATGGACCCGATGACCAACTTCGAGACCGGCTTCGTCCCGCAGGGCGTCGGCGCCGACCTCATCGCCACCATCGAGGGCTTCTCCCGCCATGACGTCGACTCCTTCGCGGCCCTGTCGCAGGAGCGGGCCGCCGAGGCGTGGAAGGACGGCCGCTTCGCCCGGTCCGTCGTCCCGGTCCTGGACCGCAACGGCCTGACCGTCCTGGACCACGACGAGTTCATCCGCCCCGGCACCACCGCCGAGACCCTCGCTGCCCTCAAGCCGTCCTTCGCGACGGTCGGCGAGGCGGGCGGCTTCGACGCCGTGGCGCTGCAGAAGTACCACTGGGTCGAGAAGATCGACCACGTCCACCACGCGGGCAACTCCTC
This sequence comes from Streptomyces sp. NPDC045021, assembly GCF_056432645.1. Taxonomy (NCBI): domain Bacteria; kingdom Bacillati; phylum Actinomycetota; class Actinomycetes; order Kitasatosporales; family Streptomycetaceae; genus Streptomyces; species Streptomyces sp. NPDC045021. The sequence continues at coordinate 554,283 of NZ_JBWKIQ010000001.1, read as the reverse complement.
GGGCATCGTGGACGGCGCGGCGCTCGTCGCCATCGGCAACCGCGAGACTGGCGAGCGGTACGGCCTCACCCCGCGGGCCCGTATCGTCTCGGCCGCCGTGTCCGGCGCCGACCCGACGATCATGCTGACCGGCCCCGCGCCCGCCGCCCGCAAGGCGCTCGCCAAGGCGGGCCTCAGCATCGGTGACATCGACCTGGTGGAGATCAACGAGGCGTTCGCCGCCGTTGTGCTGCGCTTCGTCCGCGAGATGGGCCTGAGCCTGGACAAGGTCAACGTCAACGGTGGCGCCATCGCCATGGGCCACCCGCTCGGCGCCACCGGCGCGATGATCCTCGGCACCCTCATCGACGAACTGGAACGGCGCGATCTGCGCTACGGCCTGCTGACGCTGTGCGTGGGCGGCGGCATGGGCATCGCCACTGTCATCGAGCGCGTCTGACGCCGAGTCCAACCCCCTTACGGAGACCTTGAGATGAGCGAGTCCACCACCATCCGCTGGGAGCAGGACGGGAACGGCGACGGAATCGTCACCCTGATCCTCGATGACCCCAACCAGTCCGCCAACACCATGAACGCGGCCTTCGCCGACTCCCTGGACGCCGTCCTGGACCGGCTGGAGGCCGAGGCCGACACCGTACGCGGCGTCATCATCACCTCCGCCAAGAAGACCTTCTTCGCCGGCGGTGACCTGCGCGACCTGATCCGCGCCACGCCCGAGAACGCCGCCGACGTCTTCGCGGGCTCGATGCGCATCAAGGGCCGGCTGCGCCGCCTGGAGACCCTCGGCAAGCCGGTCGTCGCCGCGATCAACGGCGCCGCGCTCGGCGGCGGGTACGAGATCGCGCTCGCCTGCCACCACCGGATCGCCCTGGACGCCCCCGGCTCCAAGATCGGCCTGCCCGAGGTCACCCTCGGGCTGCTGCCCGGCGGCGGCGGAGTGGTGCGCACCGTGCGGCTGCTCGGGATCGCCGACGCGCTGCTCAAGGTGCTGCTGCAGGGCCGGCAGTACGCCCCGCGGCAGGCGCTGGAGTCCGGCCTCATCCACGAGGTCGCCACCGACCGCGAGGAGATGCTGGCCGGGGCGCGCGCGTTCATCGACGCGAACCCGCAGGTCCAGCAGCCCTGGGACGTCAAGGGGTACAAGATCCCCGGCGGCACCCCGAAGAGCCCGGCGTTCGCGGCGAACCTGCCGGCCTTCCCGTCCAACCTGCGCAAGCAGCTGGCCGGCGCCCCGTACCCGGCGCCGCGCAACATCCTGGCCGCGGCCGTCGAGGGCGCCCAGGTCGACATCGACACCGCGCTGGCGATCGAGGGCCGGTACTTCACCGAACTGGCCTGCGGCCCGATCTCGAAGAACATGATCCAGGCGTTCTTCTTCGATCTGCAGGCCGTCAACTCCGGTGCCAACCGCCCGCAGGGCATCGACCCGCGCCCGGTCACCAAGGTCGCCGTGCTCGGCGCCGGGATGATGGGCGCCGGCATCGCCTACTCCTGCGCCAAGGCGGGCATTCAGGTCGTCCTGAAGGACGTGTCCGCCGAGGCCGCCGAGCGCGGCAAGGCGTACTCGGCCGCCATCCTGGACAAGGCCCTCGCCCGGGGTCGCACCACCCAGGCCAAGCGCGACGAGCTGCTCGGCCGCATCAGGGCGACCGGTGACCCGCGGGACCTCGCGGGCTGCGACGCCGTCATCGAGGCGGTCTTCGAGGACCCGTCGCTCAAGCACAAGGTCTTCCAGGAGATCGAGGACGTCATCGCCCCCGACGCCCTGCTCTGCTCCAACACCTCGACGTTGCCGATCTCGCTGCTCGCCGAAGGCGTCAAGCGGCGGCAGGACTTCATCGGGCTGCACTTCTTCTCGCCCGTCGACAAGATGCCGCTGGTGGAGATCATCAAGGGCGAGCACACCAGCGAGGAGGCGCTGGCCCGCGCCTTCGACCTGGTGCGGCAGATCCGCAAGACCCCGATCGTCGTCAACGACTCGCGCGGCTTCTTCACCTCGCGCGTCATCGGGCACTTCATCAACGAGGGCGTCGCGATGGTCGGCGAGGGACTGGACCCGTCCTCCGTCGAGCAGGCCGCCGCTCAGGCCGGTTACCCGGCGAAGGTGCTCTCGCTCCTGGACGAGCTGACGCTCACCCTGCCGCGCAAGATCCGCGCGGAGTCCCGGCGTGCCATCGAGGCCGAGGGCGGCACCTGGCAGACCCACCCGGCCGACCGGGTCATGGACCGGCTGATCGACGACTTCGGCCGCACCGGTCGCAGCGGCGGCGCCGGGTTCTACGACTACGAGGACGGCAGGCGGACCCGGCTGTGGCCCGGCCTGCGCGAGCACTTCAGCAAGCCCGACGCGCGGATCCCGTTCCGGGACATGCAGGAGCGGATGCTCTTCTCCGAGGCCCTGGACACCGTCCGGCTCCTCGAAGAAGGCGTTCTGACCTCGGTGGCCGACGCCAACATCGGCTCGATCATGGGCATCGGCTTCCCCGCCTGGACCGGCGGCGTCCTGCAGTACATCAACGGCTACGAGGGCGGGCTGCCCGGCTTCGTGGCCCGCGCCGGCGAGCTGACGGCCGCGTACGGCGAGCGCTTCACCCCGCCCGCCCTGCTGGTGGAGAAGGCGGAGAAGGGCGAGACCTTCAGCGACAACTGACGGTTGCCGACAGGCGGCAGCTGTCGGCGTACGGGCTTCGGCCTCAGTCCCGCGCGGACGAGGTCGAAGCCCGCAGCTCCTCCGCCAGCGACCGTTGAAAGGCCGTCACCAGCGCCTGGACCAGCGCCGGTTGGATGTACTCGGTGAGCGCACGCATCCGGGCGGTCTCCTCCGGGCTCGGGTCGCCGTCCAGATAGGGCTGCCACACCTGCTCGCGGAAGAGCTTCTGCAGCTCGTGGGCGACGGCCCGGGTGTGCTTCAGCACGATCTCGCGGGTGGCGAGCACCGTCTCCAGCGGGATCGGCACGTCCAGCAGCCGCACCCCCAGGTGCAGCATCGCCGGATTGACGAGGAAGATCTCCGGGCGGTCGGTGCGGTCGAGCACGCCCATCGCCGACAGCCGGTCCACGTCGTGATCGGTCAGCTCCCGGCCCGCCCGCCGCTCCAGCTGCGCGCGCGGCGTCTCCTCGGCGGAGTCCGGCACCCAGGCGGCGACCAGCGCCCGGTGCATCGCCAGATCCTCCGCCGTGATGTCGGCCGGCAGCTGCAGGAGATAGCGCTCGATGGCGGCCAACGTCAGCCCCTGGTGCTGCAGTTCCTCGATCAGCGACAACCGGGCCAGGTGCTCGGGCCCGTAGAGCCCCACCCGCCGCGGACCCAGCACGGGCGGCGGAAGCAAGCCCTTGCTGCTGTAGAAACGAAGCGTACGGACGGTGACTCCGGCCCGCGCCGCCAGTTCGTCGACGGTGAGGCCGGCCGGCTGGATCAGGGACTGCGTCATGCGCTGCGCCTCGCTTCCGTCGGTACGCCGGTGCCGCCCCGGTCGATGCGGCGATCGTGCTCAACAGTATTGCTGTCTCAGCGATGGTGTGAAAGCTTGCGGTTCCCGTACCCCGCCAGGTTCCAGGAGACCGGCCGCCAGGCCGGCCAGGAGGCCGTCATGCCCACGATCCTGCGACTCCCCGCCGAACCGTCCGAGCTCACCCTCCCCGCGCTGCTGCTGCGCAACGCCGAGGACCACGGGGACCTCCCCGCGCTGTCCTGGCGTACCGCCGACGGATCCGGCTGGACCACCCTCACGTGGTCCGATGTCCGCCGCAAGGTGGCCGTCCTCGCCTCCGGCTACGCCGCGATCGGCGTGGAGCGCGGCGAGCACGTCCTGCTGATGATGGGCAACCGGCCCGAGCACTGGCTCTCCGACCTCGCCCTGGTCCACCTGGGCGCCGTGCCGGTCTCCGTCTACGGCACGGCCGCGCCCGAGCAGATCGCCCATATCGCCCGGCACAGCAGGGCCCGGCTGGTGGTCGTGGAATCGGCGCGGGAGGCCGCCCGGTGGGAGCCGCTCGTCGACGACCCGCAGACCCGGCTGCGCCGGCTCGTCGTGGTGGAACCGGGCGAGGCGGGGCCGCACGTCGCGTACTCCTCCATCGCCGCGCAGGGCGTCCGGCTGTACGACGCCGAAGCCTTCGACAAGGGCTGGCGCGCGGTGGGTGCGGCCGACCCGCTCACCGTCGTCTACACCTCCGGAACCACCGGCGACCCCAAGGGCGTCGTGATCTCGCACCGCAACGTGCTGCTCAACGGCATCGCGCTGGACCGCGTCGCGGACTTCCCCGGCCACGCCGCGCACATCTGCTACCTGCCCTTCGCCCACATAGCCGAGCGCATGCTCGGCATCTATCTGCCGGTCTTCCGGGCCGCGCACGTCCACCTCTGCGCCGATCCGCTGGCCGTCGCCGCGACCGCCAGGGAACTGCACCCGGTGCAGTTCTTCGGCGTGCCCCGGGTCTGGGAGAAGCTCACCTCCGCCGTGCGAACCGCGCTCGGTCTGCTGCCCGAGGAGCGGCGCGTGGCCTTCGACGCCGCCGCGGAGACCGCGCGAGCCGTGGTGAAGTGCCGCGAGCGCGGCGAGCAGCCGCCGGCCGCCCTGGCCGCGGCCTACGCCGAGGCGAAGGCCGGGGTGCTCGACCCGGTGCTGGCTCTGGCCGGCTTCGAACGGCTGGTCTGGACGGCGAGCGCCGCCGCGCCGATGCCCGTGGACATCCTGGAGTTCTGGGCCGGCTTCGGCCTCGTCATCGTCGACGCCTGGGGCCTGACGGAGACGACCGGCGTGGCCACCACCAACAGCCCCGGCGGCTTCCGGTTCGGCTCCGTCGGACGCCCGCTGGACGGGGTGGAGATACAGACTGCCGAGGACGGCGAGATCCTGGTGCGCGGACCGATCGTCTGCGACGGCTATCTGCGGCCGGACGGCACGGTGCTCTCCGCCACCGACGCCGACGGATGGTTCCCCACCGGGGACGTCGGCCGGATCGACGAGGACGGCTATCTGTGGATCACCGACCGCAAGAAGGAGATCATCGTGCTCTCCTCGGGCAAGAACGTGGCCCCTGCGGCGGTCGAGAACGCGCTGAAGGAGCACCCGCTGATCGGCCAGGCCCTCGTGCACGGCGACGGCCGCCCCTACCTCGTCGCGCTGCTCGTTCTCGACCCCGAGCCGGCCGCCGCCTGGGCCGGCCGCGAGGGCCCGGAGTTGCTGCGCGCCGAGATCGCCCGCGCGGTCGCCAGCGCCAACGCGCGGCTCAGCCGTCCGGAGCAGATCAAGCGCTACCACCTGCTCACCGAGGAGTGGGGACCGGCCACCGGAGAGCTCACACCGTCGCTGAAGCTGAAGCGCCGGGTGATCCGCAGTACGTACGCTGAGGAGATCGATTCCCTGTACGAGGGGTAGGACCCGTGCACCACCGACTCCTGCGCGCGGCGCTCTGCGCGCTGCTCCTCGTGACCGCGTGCGGGGCCGGCCGGCCCTCCGCGTCCCCGCCCGCGGACAGCCCCTCCGGTGTCGGTGATCCGCTGTTCCCGCTGGCGGGCAACGGCGGCTACGACGTCTCCCACTACGGGCTCGTCCTGGAGTACGACCCCGGCACCCGGCTGCTGCGCGGCACCGCGCGGATCACCGCGCGGGCCACCCGGGCGCTGACGACCTTCAACCTGGACCTGTCGGGACTGGAGGTCGGCAAGGTCACCGTTGACGGGGCCGGGGCCAAGAACTCCCGCGCCGGGACCGAACTGACCGTGCGGCCCGCCCACGCCGTCGTCGCGGGCGCGGAGTTCACCGCCGTCGTCGAGTACTCCGGCGTCCCCGGCACCATCCAGGACGCCGACGGCTCGCACGAGGGCTGGGTCCCCACCGACGACGGCGCGCTCGGCCTGGGCGAACCGGTCGGTTCGATGGCGTGGTTCCCCGGCAACAACCACCCCTCGGACAAGGCCGCCTACGACATCACGGTGACCGTGCCGGAAGGCCTGACCGCGGTGTCCAACGGCGAGCTCACCGACACCCGCACCTCGGGCGGCCGGTCCACCTTCCAGTGGCACAGCGCCGAGCCGATGGCGAGCTATCTGGCGACCGTCGCCATCGGGAAGTTCCAGGTGACCCGGTCGACCACGGCCTCGGGACTGCCGGTCTACGTGGCTGTCGACCCCCGCGAGGCGGGCGAGGACCGCTCCGGCGTGCTGCGCAGGATCCCGGAGATCGTGGACTGGGAGAGCGGGCTCTTCGGCCCGTACCCCCTCTCGTCCACCGGCGCCGTCGTCGACCGCGTCGACCGGGACATCGTCGACTACGCCCTGGAGACCCAGACGAAGCCGGTGTTCCCAGGCGACAGCAAGGGCACGACGCTGGACGAACCGACCCTGGTCCACGAACTGGCGCACCAGTGGTTCGGCGACTCCGTCACGCCCCGCACCTGGCGGCACATGTGGCTCAACGAGGGCTTCGCCACCTACGCCGAGTGGCTGTGGGACGAGCAGCACGGCGGGCAGAGCGCCCAGCAGCACTTCGACGCCGCCTACCAGGACGACACCCAGTGGGCGTTCCCGGCCGCCGACCCCGGAAAGCCGGAGAACGTCTCCGACGCCCCGGTCTACGGCCGCGGCGCGATGGTCCTGCACAAGGTGCGGCAGGCGGTGGGCGACGCGCGGTTCTTCGCCATCCTGCGTGGCTGGGCCGCCGGGCACCGGGGCGGGAACGTCGACTCCGCCGAGTTCATGGCGTGGTGCGAGAAGCAGTCCGGCAAGGACCTCTGGGGCCTGTTCGCCGCCTGGCTGTACGGCGACGGCCGCCCCAAGGCGCCCTAGGAGGCAGGGGTTGCGCCGCGCAGCGGGGCGCCGACCTCGTGCATGTGGCTGAGTGCCTGGGCGTACGAGTCGAGCAGCCCGGTCTCGGTGTAGCGGACGCCCAGCCGGTCGCAGTGCTCGCGGACCAGTGGCTGGGTGAGGCGCAGGTGCGGGCGGGGCATGTTCGGGAAGAGGTGGTGCTCGATCTGGTAGTTGAGCCCGCCGAGGAACCAGTCGGTGACCAGCCCGCCGCGTACGTTGCGGGAGGTGAGGACCTGGCGGCGCAGGTGGCCCCAGCGCGATCCCGGCTCCGGCATCTCCATGCCCTTGTGGTTCGGCGCGAAGGCGGAGCCCAGGTGCAGGCCGAACAGTGCGTGGTGCAGCAACGCGAAGGCGATGGCCTGTCCGACGGGCATCGCGATCAGCAACAGGGAGAGGTAGCCGAGGAGATGGGCGGTGAGTAGTGCGCCTTCGACGCCGCGCTCGCGGGCCGGGCGGCTCTTCAGGCTCTGGAAGCTGGAGACCTTCAGCGCGATGCCTTCCAGCAGCAGCATCGGGAAGAACAGCCGCGCCTGGTGCCGGGTGAGGAAGCGTGCGAAGCCCTGCCGTTCGACGGCCTGGGCCCGTGTCCAGACCAGCGCGCCCACCTCGACGTCCGGGTCCTTCTCGATGTGGTTGGGGTTGGCATGGTGGCGGTTGTGCTTGTCGTTCCACCATCCGTAGCTCATACCGAGCAGCAGATTCGCGTGCACCAGACCGATGAGCCGGTTGCGGTCCCGGCTGCGGGCTATCTGCTGGTGTCCGGCGTCATGTCCGAAGAAGGCGGTACGGGCGCCGAAGACCGCGGCCGGCAGGGCGAGGAGCAGCACCAGCCAGGAGCCGCCGAGCATCAGCACCCCGCCCCATATGCAGCCCAGTGCGGCCAGGTTCAGGGCGATCGCGGCGGCGTAGTACCCGGGCCTGCGTTTGAAGAGCCCGCGCTCCTTGACCTCCCGCAGCAAGGGGGCGAAATCGCTGCCCGCCGGACAGTCGGCGTCGTCGGAGGCGGCGGTGACAGGGGCTGCGAGAATGCTGACGGGGGGCATTGGTGCTCCTCGATGCTGGCGTGCGGAATCCGTACGTCGAACGTACGGATCAGCGGCCCGGAGCAGCCATGGCGGCATCACCCCAACCGCTGGGGTGCCAAGCCCCCGGATATTCGGGGGCTAGCCCCCGCACGGTCCTGTAAGTATGGGCTGCGTGAATGCAACAACCGACCACGCCGCCGAGTGGGAGACAGCCCCCCTGGCGCCAGGCCATCCCGAGGCATCCGCCCTGCTGCGGCAGTACTACGTCGAACTGGTCGCCCGGTACTACGACCGGCCGGCGACCGACGAGGAAGTGGACCAGGTCCTGCTGGAGGAACCCAGCGACGATCTGGTCCTCCCCACCGGTTACTTCCTGGTCGCACGCCGTGACGGTGTGCCGCTGGGCTGCCTGGGCGTCCGGGTGCTGGACCGGGACACCGCGGAACTGACGCGGATGTTCGTGCACGCCGACGCCCGGGGCCAGGGCGTCGCGAGCCGGCTGATCGCCGCCGCCGAGCAGGCCGCCCGCGACATCCTGGGCGTGGCCGTGCTGCGGCTCGACACCCGCAAGGACCTGATCGAGGCCCGCGCGCTGTACGCCCGGCACGGATACCGCGAGATCCCGCCGTACAACGACAGCCAGTACGCCGACCACTGGTTCGAGAAGAAGCTGGTCTGAGGCAACCGCGCACTTCCCCGAGCCGTTCACCACACCGTGGGCGCACGCGGGAGCCGGGCCGGCGCGGGCATAATGCACGCAGAAGTCCAGCGGAGAGAGCAGGTTCAGCATCGTGACGATGTCTGTTGCAGGGTCGGTCGGGCCGTCGGTCGAGCGCAGGATCGCCGAGGAACTCGGGGTACGGCAGGCACAGGTGCAGGCGGCCGTCGACCTGCTCGACGGCGGCGCCACCGTGCCGTTCATCGCCCGCTACCGCAAGGAAGCCACCGGCACGCTCGACGACGCGCAGCTGCGCACCCTGGAGGAGCGGCTGCGCTACCTGCGGGAGCTGGACGAGCGCCGGGCCGCGATCCTGGAGTCCATCGAGTCGCAGGGCAAGTTGGACGACGCGCTGAAGGCGCAGATCCTGGCCGCCGACTCCAAGGCGCGGCTGGAGGACATCTACCTGCCCTTCAAGACCAAGCGGCGCACCAAGGCGCAGATCGCCCGGGAGGCCGGCCTGGAGCCGCTGGCGGACGCGCTGCTGGCCGACCCCGGCCTCGACCCGCAGGCGGTGGCCGCCGGCTACACCGACGCGGAGAAGGGCGTCGAGGACGCGGCCGCCGCGCTGGAAGGGGCCCGCTCCATCCTCACCGAACGGTTCTCCGAGGACGCCGACCTGGTCGGCGAACTGCGCACCCGGATGTGGTCCAGGGGCCGCCTGGTGGCGAAGGTGCGCGAGGGACGGGAGGAGGCCGGCGCCAAGTTCTCCGACTACTTCGACTTCACCGAGCCGTTCGCCAAGCTCCCCTCGCACCGCGTGCTGGCCATGCTGCGCGGCGAGAAGGAGGAGGTCCTCGACCTCACCCTGGAGCCCGAGGAGCCGAGCGAGGGCCCCAGCAGCTACGAGCGCAGCATCTCGCACCACTTCGGCATCGCCGACCGGGGACGGCCCGGTGACCGCTGGATGGCGGACACCGTGCGCTGGGCCTGGCGCACCCGCTTCCTGGTCCGGCTCGGCATCGACCTGCGCGGACAGCTGCGCCAGGGCGCCGAGGACGAGGCCGTCCGGGTCTTCGCCTCCAACCTGCGCGACCTGCTGCTCGCCGCACCGGCCGGCACCCGGGCCACCATGGGGCTCGACCCCGGTTTCCGTACCGGTGTCAAGGTCGCCGTCGTGGACGCCACCGGCAAGGTCACCGCCCACGAGACGATCTACCCGCACGTGCCGCGCAACAAGTGGGACGAGTCGGTCGCCACCCTCGCCGAGCTCGCCCGCGAGCACTCCGTGGACCTGATCGCGATCGGCAACGGAACGGCGTCGCGCGAGACCGACAAGCTCGCCGCCGACCTGATCCGGCTGCACCCGGACCTGAAGCTGACCAAGGCCGTGGTCTCCGAGGCCGGCGCGTCCGTCTACTCCGCATCTGCCTACGCCTCCGCCGAACTGCCGGAGCTGGACGTCTCCATCCGCGGCGCCGTCTCCATCGCCCGGCGCCTGCAGGATCCGCTGGCCGAACTCGTCAAGATCGATCCCAAGTCGATCGGCGTCGGCCAGTACCAGCACGACCTGTCCGAGCTGAAGCTGTCGCGCTCGCTGGACGCGGTCGTCGAGGACTGCGTGAACGGTGTCGGGGTCGACGTCAACACCGCCTCCGCGCCGCTGCTGCGCCGGGTCTCGGGCATCACCGAGGGTCTGGCGGGCAATATCGTCGCCCACCGCGACGCCAACGGGCCCTTCCGGTCCCGCAAGGCGCTCAAGGACGTCGCGCGGCTCGGCCCGAAGGCGTACGAGCAGTGCGCGGGCTTCCTGCGGATCCCCGGCGGTGACGACCCGCTGGACTCCTCCAGCGTGCACCCCGAGGCGTACCCGGTGGTGCGGCGGATCAGCGCCACGGCTAAGACCGACATCCCGTCGCTGATCGGCAACGGCACCGTGCTGCGCGCCCTGAAGCCGCAGGACTTCGTCGACGACTCCTTCGGGCTGCCGACCGTCACCGACATCCTCGCCGAGCTGGAGAAGCCGGGCCGCGACCCGCGCCCCGCCTTCAAGACCGCCACCTTCAAGGACGGCGTCGAGGAGATGAAGGACCTTCAGCCCGGCATGCTGCTGGAGGGTGTGGTCACCAACGTCGCCGCCTTCGGCGCCTTCGTCGACGTCGGCGTCCACCAGGACGGCCTGGTGCACGTCTCGGCGATGTCCCAGAAGTTCGTCTCGGACCCGCGCGAGGTCGTCAAGCCCGGTGACATCGTGCGGGTGAAGGTCCTGGAGGTCGACATCCCGCGCATGCGCATCTCGCTGACGCTGCGGCTGGAGGACGAGGCCACCCCGCGCGGTCCGCGGGACGACCAGCGTCCGGCGGGCGGTGGCGGTGGTGGCGAGCGCCGGGGTGGCCCGCCGCGCCAGGCCCGGGGCGGCCAGGGCGGCCGGGGTGGCCGCGACGACCGTGGTGACCGCCGCGGCGGTGGTTCGGCGGCCCCGGCCCCCGGCGGCGCCATGGCCGACGCGCTGCGCCGCGCGGGCCTGGACAAGGGCAACGGCGGACGCTGACCCATCGTCGCATTTCTACGGCCGGCGCGGGCGCGCCGGCCGTAGAGTGGGCTCCCGCCGGTGCCGGGAACCAGGGGGTAAGCCGTGGGACGCTACGACCACTTACGCGAGATCCGCCGGCTCGATCCGGAGCGGGACTTCCTGCGCATCTACCGGATCTCCGCGACCCTCGAATTCCCCTGGGACTTCGCACGTGCCCTGGAACTCGCCCTCTACCGCACCTACGCCGTCCCCAGCATCGGGCGACTGCTCTCGGAGACCGCGGAGCTGACGGACCGTTCGCAGAAGCGCTACGACGACACCGCGCTGCTGCTCGATGCCGTCGTCGAGCACGGCTTCGCGAGCGAGAACGGCCGCACCGCGATCCGCCGCATCAACCAGATGCACGGGCGCTACGACATCAGCAACGACGATCTGCGGTACGTGCTGTGCACGTTCGTCGTCATGCCGAAGCGCTGGCTCGACGCGTACGGCTGGCGCCGGTTGTCGCAGCACGAGCTGCGCGCCACGGCCGCGTACTACCGCACCCTCGGCGCACAGATGGGGATCAGGGAAGTCCCGCGCACCTTCGAGGAGTTCGAGTCGCTCCTCGACGCCTACGAGCCGGCGCACTTCGGCTGGGACGAGGGCGGCCGCAAGGTCTCCGACGCGACCTTGGACCTGATGGCGTCCTGGTACCCGGCCCCGCTCGCCCCGCTGGCCCGCGCCGGTGCCCGCGCGCTCTTGGACGACTCGCTGCTGCGCGCCTTCCGCTACCCGGCGCCGTCCCCTGCCGGCAGGGCCGCGGTGCGCGGGGCGCTGCGGCTGCGGGGCCGCGCGGTCCGGCTGCTGCCGCCGCGCCGCACCCCGCACTACGCGCGCCAGAACCCGGAGATCAAGGGGTACCGGGACGGCTTCGACCTCGCGGAACTGGGCACCTTCGGGCCGGGCGGCTGTCCGGTGCCGCACAGCGTGCCGCCCGACCCGGCACCGCCCAATCAGGTGCCGCGCGACTGACGGCCGGGAAGCCGGGAAGCCGGATAGCCTGCCCTCGAGCAGCCGTTCCGGCCGCGGCGGTTCCCGGTGATCGCCTGGTGCGCGCTGCTGGGCCTGACGATCGCCGGGTCGCTCATCGTCATGCCGGCGGCCTGACCACCACGCGGCTTCGACGCCCGTCACTGCACAACCGCACCATCCGAACCGGAAGTTGTCTCGTATCCCTCTTCTGTCATGGCGGGTACAACCGCTACGGTCCGCCCGTGCTCATACATGCGCGGGGAACCCGCACCCAATGGATATCCGCCGTGGTGGCAGTACTCGCCGCCCTGGCCGCCGTACTCACCGCACCCACCGTCGCCAACGCGAACGGCCGGGACGCGGGGACGGTACGGCAAGGACTGAGCCAACCCGACTATTCCTATGCCGACGCCATCCGCGAATCGGTATGGGTGGACACCGGACTCGACGGCGACGCGGACGGCAAGGCCGACCGCGTCGCCGTCGACATCGTGCGGCCCAGTGAACCCGCCAAGGCCGGCCGGAAGATCCCGGTGATCATGGATGCCAGCCCCTACTACTCCTGCTGCGGACGCGGCAACGAGAGCCAGTTGAAGACGTACGACGCCAACGGCCACATCGTCCAGGCGCCACTGTTCTACGACAACTACTTCGTGCCGCGCGGCTACGCCGCCGTCCTGGTCGACCTGGCGGGCACCAACCGGTCCGACGGCTGTGTCGATGTCGGCGGGCGGTCCGACATCCAGTCCGCCAAGGCGGTCGTCGACTGGCTGAACGGCCGCGCCAAGGGCTACAGCGCCCGCGCCGGAGGCCAGTCGGTCACGGCGAGCTGGACCACCGGCGCCGTCGGGATGATCGGCAAGAGCTGGGACGGCACCATCGCCAACGGCGTCGCCGCCACCGGAGTACGCGGTCTGAAGACCATCGTGCCGATCAGCGCGATCAGCTCCTGGTACGACTACTACTTCCACCAGGGCGCTCCGCTCCAGGACGGCCCCGAGTGGCTGTCGGACGCCGTCGAGAGCCCGGACGCCCAGGCGCACTGCGCCGCGCAGCAGCAGAAGATCATCGCCGGCTCGCCGCGGACCGGTGACTGGACCCCGTTCTGGACCGAGCGCGACTACGTCAAGGACGCGGACAACGTCCGCGCCAGCGTCTTCGCCGTCCAGGGCATGCAGGACCTCAACGTCCGGACGAAGAACTTCGGTCAGTGGTGGGACGCGATCGCCGCCAACGGCGTCGAGCGCAAGGTCTGGCTGTCGCAGACCGGACACGTCGACCCGTTCGACACCCGTCGCACCGCCTGGGTGCCCACCCTGCAGCGCTGGTTCGACCACTACCTGCTGGGCGTGCGCAACGGCATCGAGCGCGAGCCGATGGCCGACATCGAGCGCACCCCCGACCACTGGACCACCGACCGTGTCTGGCCGCCGGTCGCGACCGTCGACACCCGGCTGAACCTGCGCGCCGGCACCACGCCCGGCGTCGGCACCCTCGGCACGAAGCCCGCCGCCCACGGCACCACCGCGTCGTTCACCGACGACCCGGCGCTGTGGGAGGAGGACTGGGCTGCCCAGCCCGACGCCGCCAACCCCGCCAGGACGGCCTTCACCACCGGGGTCCTCACCAAGGACCTGCGGCTGTCCGGCAGCGGCACGGTCACCGTCACCGCGACCTCCTCCACCACCAGCGCGCACCTGTCGGCGGTGCTGGTCGACCTCGGCCCGGCGACCATCCGTGACTTCCTGGGAGCGGGCGAGGGCATCAAGACCCTCGCCACCCGTTCCTGCTTCGGTGAGAGCACGCCCGGTGACAGCGCCTGCTTCCTCGACACGGCGGCGAACACCACCACCGTGGACCACACCGTGTTCAGCCGCGGCTGGGCCGACCTCGGCCACTACGCCTCCCTCGAGCACGGCGTGCCGCTGACCCCGGGCAAGCCGTACACGATGACCCTGAAGCTGGCCGCCACCGACCATGTGGTCCCGGCCGGGCACCGCCTCGCCGTGATCGTCGCGGGTACCGACGGCGGGCTGATCCTGCCTGCCGACACCACCCCGAAGGTCACTGTCGACCTGGCCCGTTCCGGGGTGAACCTGCCGCTCGTCGGCGGCTACGGCGCTCTGCACACCTCCACCGCAGCGGTCACCCCGCAGGCCCGGGGGCTGCGCGCTCCCGCCGCCCAGCGCCCGTTCTTCGACCGGCTCCCGGCCGCGGCACGGCTGGGCTGACCCGAACGGTCCCCGTCCCGGTCCGACCCGGCCGGGACGGGGAATCGTGTCATGGCGGGCACCGGGCTCCTCGTAGACTGCCCGGATGACTGCTGCTGCCCTCGACGAGACGTCCGAGACGAGCGACGCGCTGCGCGTCCTGCACCGCGTGTTCGGCTACGGGTCGTTCAGAGGCGCTCAGCAGGAGATCATCGATCATGTGGTCGCCGGCGGTGACGCCCTCGTCCTCATGCCGACCGGTGGCGGCAAGTCGCTCTGCTACCAGATCCCCGCGCTGGTGCGCGACGGCGTCGGGGTCGTCATCTCACCCCTGATCGCCCTCATGCAGGACCAGGTCGACGCGCTCACCGCCCTCGGCGTGCGGGCCGGCTTCCTGAACTCCACGCAGGACATGGACGAGCGCCGGTCGGTCGAGGCGGCCTTCCTCTCCGGCGAGCTGGACCTGCTCTACCTGGCGCCCGAGCGGCTGCGCTCCGAGGCGACGCTGCGGCTGCTGGACCGCGGCACGATCTCGCTGTTCGCGATCGACGAGGCGCACTGCGTCGCCCAGTGGGGCCACGACTTCCGGCCCGACTACCTCATGCTGTCCGCGCTGCACGAGCGCTGGCCGAAGGTGCCCCGTATCGCGCTGACCGCGACGGCGACCGAGGCCACCCACGGCGAGATCGCGTCCCGGCTGAACCTCAAGGACGCCCGGCACTTCGTGGCGAGCTTCGACCGCCCGAACATCCAGTACCGGATCGCCCCGAAGGACGACCCGAAGAAGCAGCTGCTGGAGCTGCTGCGCACCGAACACCCCGGCGACGCGGGCGTCGTGTACTGCCTGTCGCGCGCGTCGGTGGAGAAGACCGCCGAGTTCCTGGTGGGCAAGGGCATCGACGCGGTGCCGTACCACGCCGGTCTCGACTCGCGGGTGCGGGCGGCGAACCAGTCGCGGTTCCTGCGCGAGGACGGAGTGGTCGTCGTGGCGACCATCGCGTTCGGCATGGGCATCGACAAGCCGGACGTGCGCTTCGTCGCCCACCTGGACCTGCCCAAGTCCGTCGAGGGCTACTACCAGGAGACCGGCCGCGCCGGGCGTGACGGCCTGCCGTCGACCGCCTGGCTCGCGTACGGCCTCCAGGACGTCGTGCAGCAGCGCAAGATGATCGAGACATCCGAGGGCGACGAGGCGCACCGCCGCCGGCTGGGCACGCACCTCGAAGCCATGCTGGCGCTGTGCGAGACGGTCGAGTGCCGCCGGGTGCGCCTGCTGGCCTACTTCGGCCAGCAGAGCACCGCGTGCGGGAACTGCGACACCTGCCTGACCCCGCCCGAGTCGTGGGACGGCACCATCCCGGCGCAGAAGCTGCTCTCGACGGTGCTGCGGCTGGAGCGCGAGCGGCACCAGAAGTTCGGCGCCGGCCAGATCATCGACATCCTGCTCGGCAAGAAGACGGCCAAGGTCATCCAGTTCGACCACGACACGCTGTCGGTGTTCGGCATCGGCACCGAGCTCGGGGTGGCCGGCTGGCGCGGTGTGGTCCGCCAGCTGCTGGCCCAGGGGCTGCTCGCCGTCGAGGGCGACTACGGCACGCTGGTGCTCACCGAGGCGAGCGGCGAGGTGCTGGGCCGCAAGCGGGAGGTGCTGCTGCGGCGCGAGCCGGAGAAGGCCGCCCGCGCGGAGAAGTCGGCCAAGTCCCGCCGGGCCGCTCCCGTCGATCTGCCCGAGGCGCTGCTGCCGGTGTTCGAGCGGCTGCGCGCCTGGCGTGCGGCCAGTGCGAAGGAGCAGGGCGTCCCCGCGTACGTGATCTTCCACGATGCCACCCTGCGCGAGATCGCCACGGCCGCTCCGGCGGATCTGGCGGCGCTCGGCACCATCAGCGGGGTCGGTGAGAACAAGCTGGCGAAGTACGGTCAGCAGATCCTGGACACGCTCTCGGGCGTGGAGCGCGAGCCGGACTCACCGGAGGAGCCGGAGGGGTTCGCCGACGCGGTGGAGCCCGATGACGCGGAGGACCCGTCGGGGGAGCCCGACCCGGAGTTCTAGACCTGCCGACCGGCTCGCGCGGACCGGACCGCGCCCACGAGGGCGAGCCCCCACAGGACGAGGCTCGGCCACAGCAGCACGCGCCCGGCGGTCCCGGCCGCCGGGACGTCCGCCGCGGCGGCGACGGCGAGACAGGCCGCCGCCGTCATCCCGATCGGGAAGACCGTCGACCAGCGGCGGACGTCGTAGGTCAGGCGCGGCCACCGCACCTCGCCCACCAGCAGGACGGCGAACCAGCACAGGTCGAGCAGCAGCAGCACAAGGGTGAGCGTGCGCAGCGTCCCGTGCGCGTAAGTGGCCCAGTGCAGGGGTCCGTTCGCGGCGGACGCGGTGACGAGTTTGGAGCCGGCGAGCGCGGAGATGGCCAGGGCGCCGCCGGCCACCCACTGATCGCCGCTGCCCGTCTTCAGCTGGCCGACGTCGAAGCGCGGGAGCACCGCGGCGTAGAGCAGCAGGCCGAGCACGAAGCACCCCAGGGTGACCCACAACAGCCAGGTCAGCCGCTCGGCGAGCGCGAGGGTTCCGGCCAGCACCGCGAGGCCCTCGGTGGCGACACAGACCAGGAAGCCCGCTCCCGGCAGTCGCGGTTTCCAGTGCCGCACGACCGACGGCAGGAGTACCGGCCACAGCACGGCGGCCACGATCAGCAGGGCCACGGCCCATCCCTGCCGGTTCTGCAGCGACAGCCGGGTGCCCAGCACGGTCGTGGCGGCGACCGCGGTCAGCGCGGCAGGCGTTTCGGCCTGCGCCCGCCACGTCCCGATGTCCAGCAGCAGCCGTTCGGCGAAGAGCGCCGCGAGCAGCAGCCAGACCGCGACCGCCAGGACGAGGAAGACCGCGGAGGCCGCGTCGTACCCGGTCAGCCGCAGGACGACGGAGATGATCGCGGTGGCCATCGCGGCCCCTCCGGCGGCGGGGGAGCGGCCGGTCCACCAGTGCCGCGGCGTCACCCGGGCGAGCACGCGACGGTCAGTAGCGCAGGACGAGGGCGACCCGGCCGTCGTTAATGAGTGAGTCGTCCGGGACGAAGCGGACCTCGGTCTCCTTGTCCAGGGCGGCCTCGATGAGTTGGTCGACGACGTCCTCCTCGACGCCGTCGGCCGCGGTGCCGCCTTCGACCGGCACCAGGTGGCCGTCCTCGATACGGGCCGCGACCTGGAAGTGCTCCTCGACCAGCAGCAGCGATCCGCGGCCCTCGTTGACCGCCTTCCAGACCTCGTCGAGGCCGCCGGCGAAGCGGCGCCGGCCGCGCGCGGAGTCGAGCTGCTCCAGCGCTTCCGCGGTGCGCTTGACCCCGTACTCCTCGATCACCGGCCGCAGCCGCTCCGACAGCTCGTGGGCGGGTGCCTTGTCGAGCCCGGCGCGGTCGAGGCGGCCGACTAGATCCTGCGGGTGCTGGGACAGCTCCGCCAGGAGGGTGAGGGTGCCGGCCGCACCGACCAGGAAGACCGGTCGGCGTTCCTGGCCCAGCGCCTTGTCCAGGGCCGCGTCGACGGAGCGCAGGTACTGGCGCATCCGTTCCTCGCGCTGGTGGCCGGGGATGGAGCCGATGTTCGGCCCGGGGACGGCGTCCTCGGGGTCCGGGATCCCGGGCTCCAGCGGGAAGCCGTGGCGCTCGACGGGTACCAGCCGCTCGCCGGAGCCCTCCCAGAGCCGCGTCGCTTCCTCGGACACCACGAGCACCCAGTACGGGCGGGTGTACAGCCGCGCGGCGACGAGGTTGCGGGTCAGGTAGGTGTTGGCGAAGACGAGGCGTTCCTGGATCTCCACGGGGGAGGTCAGCTGCCAGATGTGCCGCTCCCCGGGAGCGAGCAGGACCAGGAGCCCGTCCTCCCCGTGCACGAAGTCGACGTCACCGGCGACCAGGTCCAGCTGTCCCTCCAACTCGATCCGGTCCGCGCGCGGGACCTGCGGGTCGTCCGTGAGGCGCTTGCGGGCCTCGTCGAGCAGATTGCGCAGCCGGATCGGGTCCTGCGCCGTCTCCGGCCGGTGGCGGTGGGTGGGCATCAGCAGCGAGACCGCCGGATAGGGCCGCGGCCGGCGCAGACCTTCGAGTACCGCGGGGGTCAGTTCACTGGTGTGCATGCTCGCCCTCTCCACATGCCCGCCGCGGGAGCGGGCGGATCCGTCCTACCAGGGGAACAGGCTTACGGGCGGAGCGCGACTTGCGGCGCGCCGGGCGGGGCGTCGCACGGCCGGTTCAACCTTCTGAACGTGGTTCTGCGGGTCAAAGGGAATCCTTCCGCAGATACCCGCCCAATCGATCGCCGGGTCAACGCAAAACCTTGACGTGTTCACGGGTTTCTTCTAACTTCGCCTCTCACCAAAGGTTCATACCAATGCACATGGTTCATGGATATGAATCAGTGCGGGAGTTGAGCCACCCCCACCGGAAGGCACCCCCCCATGCGCACCGGAACGACTCCGCGCCCCCCGCGCCGGCGGAGAACCCTGGTCCTCGCCTTCGCCGCCGTCGCCGGACTGCTCTGCGCCGGCCTCGTCGCGGGCCCCGCCCTCGCGGCCAAGACGGCACCCTCCGCAAGCCGGACGGTCTCCGCGGCACCCAAGAGCGGGACGGTCTCCGCGGCGCCGAAGAGCGGGACGGTCGCCGCCGCGCCCACCACGTTCACCCATCCCGGCGTCCTCACCAGTCGCGGCCAGCTGGACTTCGTCCGCGCCCAGGTCAAGGCGGGCGCCCAGCCCTGGAAGAGCGCCTACGACAAGATGCTCGCCGGCCCCTACGCGTCCCTGTCGCGCACCGCGAAGCCGCGCTCCGTCGTCGAATGCGGCTCGTACTCCAACCCCAACTACGGCTGTACCGACGAGCGCGAGGACGCCATCGCCGCGTACACCGACGCCCTGGCCTGGTACATCGGCCAGGACCACCGCTACGCCGACAAGGCCGTCCAGCTGATGGACGCCTGGTCCGCGGTGATCACCAACCACACCAACAGCAACGCGCCGCTGCAGACCGGCTGGGCCGGCTCGACCTGGCCCCGCGCCGCCGAGATCATCCGGTACACCGGAGCCGGCTGGTCCTCGACCGGTGTCACCCGCTTCGCCGCCATGCTGCGCACCGTCTACCTTCCGAAGGTCATCAACGGCTCCCAGAGCAACGGGAACTGGGAACTGAGCATGATGGAGGCGGCCATCGGCATCTCGGTCTTCGTGGAGGACCGCACCAGCTACGACAAGGCCATAGCCAAGTTCCGCGGCCGGGTGCCCGCCTACATCTACCTGCCCTCCGACGGCGCCCTCCCCAAGGCTCCGCCCGGCGGCAGCATCGACACCAGCGCGGAGATCATCAGCTACTGGCAGGGCCAGCGCACGTTCACCGCCGGCCTCACCCAGGAGACCTGCCGCGACTTCACCCACACCGGTTACGGCATCTCCGCCATCTCGCACATCGCGGAGACCACCCGCATCCAGGGCCAGGACCTCTACCCCGAGGTCGGTGAGCGGCTGCGCCAGGCGCTGGGCTTCCAGGCCAAGTACCAGCTCGGCGCGGCCGTACCGTCCACACTGTGCGGCGGACACCTCAACCTGGGCCTCGGCCCCGTCACCGAAGTCGGCTACAACGCGCTGCACAACCGGCTCGGCATCGCGATGACCAACACCCAGCAGCTCACCGAACAGCAACGTCCCGCGGGCTCCAACAACCTCTTCGTCGCCTGGGAGACCCTGACCCACGCCAACAACCCGGGCTGACCACCCGGCCGACAGATCCAGGTCCAGGTATCAGGTCCAGGTACCAGGTCCAGTTATAGGTCCAGGTCCGGGCCGGGCCGGTGCGGCGTCGCCGTTCTCCTAGGCTGGGGGTTCGATCACTCCTCCAGGAAGCGGCGCGCGATGCACCAGCCCGGCCCGGTACCCGATCCCACCGACATCCCGCCGTTCCCGGCCTCCGGCCGCAGGGTGCTGGTCAGCGGTGCCTCGCGCGGTCTCGGCCGGGCGCTCGCCCAGGCGTTCGCGGCCAACGGCGACCGGGTGGCGGTGCACTACGGGTCGCGCCGCGAGGAGGCGGAAGAGACCCTGGCGGTCCTGCCGGGAACGGGCCATGTCCTGCTGGGCGCCGACCTCGCGGACCCGGCGGCCACGGCCCGGCTGGCGGACGGGGCGGCCGCCGCCCTCGGCGGCATCGACGTCCTGGTGAACAACGCGGCCGTCAACACCCCGCACCCGCCCGCGACCACCGGCTACGAGCAGTGGGCCGACGCCTGGCAGCGGCATGTCGCCGTCAACCTGCTCGGCACGGCCAACCTCAGCCATCTCGCCGCGAACCTGATGATCGCCTCGGGCACCGGCGGCCGCATCGTCAACATCGGCTCGCGCGGTGCCTTCCGCGGCGAACCGGACCATCCCGCCTACGGCGCGACGAAGGCGGCGGTCCACGCACTGGGCCAGTCCCTGGCGGTCGCGCTGGCGCCGCACGGCATCGCGGTGGCGTCCGTCGCGCCCGGCTTCATCGAGACCGACCGGGTCGCCCACCGGCTGGCCGGCGCCGGCGGCGAGGCGATCCGCGCGCAGAGCCCGTTCGGCCGGGTCGCCGCGCCCGAGGAGATCGCGGCCGCCGCTCTGTGGCTCGCGTCGCCCGCGGCCCTGTGGGCCTCCGGGACCGTCCTGGACGTCAACGGCGCCTCCTACCTGCGGACCTGACGGACCGGGAGCGTTCCCGTGCCGTTCACGGCGGCCGGCATGTCTCCGTACGGGCCTTTCACTCGAACGTGTGAAATGTGCGGCGGCTGCGCGGGGCGTGGCGTCGAGAACGGCGTCGGTGTGCATGCCCGCTACGAGCCGCTGGACGCGGTCCCGGCCGCCGTGCGGGCGGACGCCCGGTCCTGACACGCCCGGTCCCGGAGTCTCCCCACTCGGCGGATCCCAGCGGGCGATCACCGGAGGCGGCCCGCATGGTGAAGGGAAGGCCGCCGCAACGAGCGGCCGGATCCACCGTTCGAGAGGCACCACCGTGACCGACAGCTTGCACGATCTGCGCCGCTGTACCTTGGCGATCGATCTGGGGGCTGCACGGACTCGCGTCTATGCGAAGCGCGCCGGACTGATCGTCGACGAACCGAGCCTGGTGGCCGTCGACATCCGCAACGGGCGGCTTGTCGCGGTCGGCGCCCTGGCCGAGCGCATGGCCGGCCGTACCGCCGAATACGTGCGCGTGGTCCGTCCGTTCTCCGGAGGCACCGTCGTCGATGTGGACATGGGCACGCTCATGCTGCGCCAGCTCCTGGGCGACAAGGCGCGCCGGGCCTGGCTCCGCCAGTCCAAGCCGCGGATCGCGGCAGCCATACCGTTCGGCGCGGGACCGCAGGCGCGCCAGATCCTGGCCGAGACGCTGACCGACCTCGGGGCCCGGCAGGTGGAGCTCGTCCACGCCCCGCTCGCCGCCGCCGTGGGTTCGTCGATCCCGGTCGGACAGCCCGAAGGCAGCATGATCGTGATCTGTGGTGCGTCCGAGACCCAGGTGGCGGTGCTCTCCTTCGGAGGGATCATCGCGGGCGAGGTCCTCCCGGTCGGGGGCAACGCCATGGACGACGCGGTCCTCGAACACCTGCGGATCCACCACGATCTGATACTTCCGCACCAGGGCCTGCTGCCCCTGCACCAGGTGCTCTCCGAGGCGGTTGCCGAGCCGCAGTCGAGCACCGAGGTGCACGGCAAGGACGTGTCCAGCGGACTCGCCCGCTCGCTGCGCCTCGAAACCGGCGGGGTGCGGGACGCGATGCGCGACCCGCTCGCCGCGCTGGTGAGCGGTATCGGCCGGGTGCTGCGGCGCTGCCCGCCCGACCTGGTGGTCGACATCGCCGACCGCGGGATCATCCTCACCGGCGGCAGCGCCGTCCTGCACGGTCTCGACACCATGTTGGGGGCCGCGACCGGCATGCCGGTGCACATCACGAAGGACCCCGCGCTCTCCACCGTGCTGGGTCTGGGCATGATGATCGAATCCGCCGAGGCCGTGGAGCCCGCTGCCGAAGCCGAGGTGCCGGTTGCCGAAGAGGTGACGGAACCCCGGTCGGAGAGCGCCGTGCGGGCGGCGAGCCAGGAGCTCGCATGACCGCCCGGTCGTGCGGGAGAGCCACGTCCATACCTAAACCATCCGGGGAACGCCCCGGGGTCGGGAGCGCGTGATGACCCTGGCGCCGGTTCTGGAGCGCTTGCGACGGTGCACCGTCGCCGTGGACCTGGGAGCCGACAGGACCCGGGTCTACCTCAGGGGCCACGGCCTGATCGCCGACGAGCCCAGCGTCGTCGCGTTCGACACCGAGCGCGGCGAGGTGGTCGCGATCGGCACCACCGCGGAACAGCTGACCGGCCGCGCACCGGAACACCTCCTCGTCATCAAACCGGTGGCGGGCGGCATGGTGGTCGACGTCGAGATGGCGCGGCGCCTGCTCCGGCATGTGGCCGGGTCCAGGCTGCGCCGGGCGCGGCTGCGCACACCGGTCCTCAGGGCTGCCCTGAGCCTTCCGTACGACGCCCCGCCGGTGGCGCGGCGCACCGCGTTCGAGACGCTGGCGGGGCTCGGGCTGCGGCGGGTCGAACTCGTCGACTCGCTGCTGGCGGCGGCCGTCGGCTGCGGACTGCCCGTGGAGTACCCGGAAGCCGCCATGATCGTGCTGGCGAACTCCGACAGCACGCAGGTGGCTGTGCTCTCCATGGGCACGGTGGTGGCCGCCGAGACGGTGCCGGTGGGGAGCGACACCATCGACCGGGCCGTCGTGGAGTACTTCCGCGGCCACCACGAACTGGCGCCCTCCTTCGAGACCGTGCGCTCGCTGCGCCAGGCGATCAGCGGTACGGCACTCACCGCAGAGCCGGACGTCGAGCTGAACGGCCGGGACATCGTCAGCGGCCTGGCCCGCTCGGTGACGGCCGACGCCCACGCGGCACGTGACGCGATGAGCGGCCCGCTGCGCCCGATCCTCGACGGGGTCAGCATGGTGCTGCGGCGCTGCCCGCCCGACCTGGTGGTCGACATCGCGGACAGCGGACTCACCCTCGGCGGTTCGGTCTCCCGGCTGCCGGGCCTGGACTCGCTGCTCCGGAAGGCCACCGGGCTGCGGGTGCAGATCGCGGAACATCCGGACGGCTGCGTGGCGCGGGGGATGGGCGCGATGATCGAAGGCAGGGTCCTTCCGGCGCGCCAGAGCGTGGCGGCCAGGTGACCACCGCTGAGGATTTCCCCCCGAGTAGGGGTGAGGCAGGCCCCACCTCCTGTCGGGTGTGTGGACCCATGGAGCCGCGGGGCGCGGGACGGAAGGGTGAGGGGAGCAGCGACCCAGTGCTCACCGCACCTTTCCACGGCAGGGGAAGTCCATGTCCCGCACAGCCCTTTCTGCACGCACGGCCCTTGCGGCACACAGCGCCCGTACAGAGCCCAACGCCCGTACGGCGCGCAGCGCCCGTACCGCTCGAGCCGCGGCCACCGCGCTCGTCGTAGCCCTCGTCGCCGGCACGCCGGCTGCCGCCCTCGCGGCCGACGGCAGTCCCGCCGCGGCGACCAGAGCCGGCGCCGTCCAACATGCCGACGGGCGGGGCGCGTTGCTCTCCGCCGTGCCGGTGGCCCTGCTCAACCGTACGAAGACGGACGCCTACGTCGAGAGCCAGGGCTTCGACGTGCCCGGCGCCCGGTACGCGACGGCCTCGTACCGCATCACGTACCGCACGATCGGCGCCGACGGCCGGCCGACCACCGCCAGCGGGCTCGTCGTCCTGCCGGTCGGAGGCCCCCGCGAGCTGCGGACCGTCGCCTACGAGCACGGCACGCGCGCCGAGAAGAAGGGTGTGGCCTCCACCGACCCGGACACCGCGGACCGCGCCGTCGCGGTGATGTTCGCGGGCGCCGGATTCGCCGCCGTCGCCCCCGACTACCTGGGACTGGGCACCGGCCCCGGGCACCACCCGTACATGGACATCGGCACGGAGACCAGCGCCTCGCTGGACATGCTGCGTGCGGCCCGCGCGTTCGCCGCCGGGCACGGCCGGACGCTGGACCGGCAGGTGCTGGTGACCGGTTTCTCCCAGGGCGGGGTGGCCGCGATGGGGCTCGGCCGGGCGCTGCAGGGCGGGGCCGACCCGTACTTCGGGCTGCGGGCGCTCGCGCCGGTGAGCGGCCCGTTCGACGCGCGCGGCGCGGAGCTTCCGGCCGCTTTCGACGGACGACTCGACCCGGCCATCGCGGCCTACTACCTCGGCTACTTCACGACGTCCTGGAACCGGCTGCACCCGCTCTACGGATCGCCCTCCGAGGCGTTCCTGCCGCCCTACGACCGGACCGTGGAGAAGCTCTTCGACGGCAGCCACAGCGACCAGGAAATCCTCGGCGCGCTGCCGGGCGACCCGCGGAAGCTGTTCACCCCGGCCTTCATCGACCGGCTGCAGCACCCCACGGGCGCCTTCGCCGAGGCGCTGAGCGTCGGCGACTCCACCTGCTCGGCCTGGACGCCGCGGGTGCCGGTACGGATCTTCGCCACGGACACCGACCGGGACGTGGCGATCGCCAACAGCCTGCACTGCCAGGCGCAACTGCGGTCCCACGGGGTGCACGCACCCCTGGTCCACGCGGGCGATGCGGGGCACATGGCGTCGCCGCTGGCGGCCTACCCGCAGATCCTGAGCTGGTTCGAGGAACTGCGCCGGAACTGATCCGGTCCGGCCCGAGTGCGTTCTGTCCGCGTTCCGACCGCGTTCCGACCGCGTGCCGTCCCGTCCGCTCCCGGCCCGGAGCTGAACCGGAGTCGGCCCCGAGAGGATTCGAGGCCGACCCGGGGCCGACCCGGAGCCGATTTCGGACCGAACCCGCGCGGATCCGGAATTCAATGCCGAACTGCCTCTTGGCGATTGTTCGTTGCGGTGCTTGAATACTCCCGCCCGGTTAGGAAAGTTTCCTAACTAAGGCGAGGGCAACCTCCCGAGCCCCGAAGTGGCCGCCCCCCGGCCGGAAGCGGAGAGCACGTGAACGACCACCGCGCAGGACGATCCCGCAAGCGACTGACCCTTCTTATAGCTACCGGACTGCTGGCAGCGGGCGCCACCCCCCTGGTGATCGCGGCCAACGGCAACGCCGCTGAGCCGGTTGCGGTGCACAGCGCCGGAGTCAAGGCGGCGGGCGTCGGGCTCGACGACGCCCACAAGAAGGACATCGCGATGCAGCTGGTCTCCAGCGCCGAGAACTCGTCGCTGGACTGGAAGGCGCAGTACAAGTACATCGAGGACATCGGCGACGGCCGCGGCTACACCGCCGGCATCATCGGCTTCTGTTCCGGTACCGGCGACATGCTGGACCTCGTCCAGCTGTACACGGACCGCAAGCCCGGCAACGCCCTGGCCAAGTACCTTCCCGCGCTGCGCAAGGTCAACGGCACCGAATCGCACTCGGGCCTCGGCTCCGCCTTCGAGAGCGCGTGGAAGACCGCCGCCAAGGACAGCGCGTTCCAGCAGGCACAGAACGACGAGCGGGATCGCGTCTACTTCAACCCGTCCGTCAACCAGGCCAAGTCCGACGGCCTGCGCGCGCTCGGCCAGTTCGCGTACTACGACGCGATCGTCATGCACGGGCCCGGCACGGACAGCACCAGCTTCGGCGGCATCCGCAAGGCCGCCATGAAGAAGGCCAAGACCCCCGCCCAGGGCGGAAACGAGACGACGTACCTCAACGCCTTCCTCGACGCCCGCAAGGCGGCGATGAAGACCGAGGAGGCGCACAGCGACACCAGCCGTGTCGACACCGAGCAGCGCGTCTTTCTCCAGAAGGGCAACTTCGACCTCAACCCGCCGCTGAGCTGGAAGGTCTACGGCGACAGCTACAACATCGCCAACTGATCGACTTCGGGGGCGGGCCGAAACCGGATCATCCGGTGCGGCCCGCCCCCAACAGCCGCTCCACGTGCGCCCCTTGTGGTGGCCAAATCGTTGCGTCTACCCTGTGGGGCGCCAGTCCGGCCCCCGGTTGTGGAAGAGGACGAGGTCTATGCCCTTACGTGGTCGTCACCGCCGCTACCGGCCCAGCCGGGTCTCGCAGGCCTCCCTGACCGTCACCGCAGGCGGTGCGGGTCTCGCCCTACCGCTGATCAGCGTCAGCGGGGCGGCAGCGGCTCCGCTCAGCACCTGGGACAAGGTCGCGCAGTGCGAGAGCACCCAGGACTGGAGCATCAACACCGGTAACGGCTACTACGGCGGGCTGCAGTTCGCGTCGAGCACCTGGAAGGCCTACGGCGGTACCGCGTACGCCTCCCGCGCCGACCTCGCCTCGAAGTCCGAGCAGATCGCGGTCGCGGAGAAGGTACTGCGCGGCCAGGGGCCGGGCGCATGGCCGGTCTGCGGGCCCAGGGCCGGGCTCACCCGCGACAGCGCGGCGCCGCAACAGGCCCCGGCACACCCGAAGAAGACCACTCCCGTGAAGACACCGGTGAAGGTCTCCACGAAGGCCGCGCCCGCCAAGGCCGCACCGGCCGCCAAGCCCTCCTCGCCCGCGACGCCCGGCCGGACCACGGCCGACGCGTATGTCGTCGTCAGCGGTGACACGCTGTCAGGTATCGCGGCGGACCATCGCACCAAGGGCGGTTGGCCGCAGCTCTACGCCGCCAACCGGCAGGTCGTCGGCGGCGACCCGGACCTGATCTTCCCCGGCCAGCATCTCAGTCTCACCGGCACCGAACGGCCCGTGGCCAGGACGCAGGCGCCCGCCGCGAAGCCGCAGCAGCGCGCGAAGTCGGCGCCCGCCAAGGCACCCGCCAGGCCGGCGGCGACGCACAGCACGGTGCAGAAACCGGCACAGAAACAGGCACAGTCCAGATCGCAGACCTTCATGGCACCGGTCAGCGGCGTCAGCCCCAGCACCCCATACCACGCCTCCGGCTCCAGCTGGTCGAGCGGCTACCACACCGGCGTCGACTTCCCCGTCTCCACCGGCACCTCGGTGAAGGCCGTCGGCAACGGGACGGTCGTCTCCGCGGGCTGGGGCGGCGCGTACGGCTACCAGGTCGTCATCCGCCACCCGGACGGCAGGTACAGCCAGTACGGGCACCTGTCGCAACTGTCCGTACGGGCCGGGCAGCCCGTCAACCGCGGCCAGCAGATCGGCCGTTCCGGATCCACGGGCAACGCCACGGGGCCGCATCTGCACTTCGAGATCCGCACCGGGCCCGAGTACGGCTCGGACATCAACCCCCTCACCTACCTGCGGGCACACGGCGTCAGCATCTGACGCCGGCCGGACCGCCGGCACCCGACCTCGAGCCGACCCGGCACGGCCGTCGGCCGCCGGGACGAGGGAATTCACTCTTTCGAGGGACAACGAGCAGCGGGCACTACCGCGCGCGTGAAGGCGGGCATGCCTTCATGACGACAGGTCAGGACCGGCCCAGGTATCCCTCCGAGGAGTCACCATGACGCTCCCTCAGCTGCTGAACGTCTTCACCAGCCGGCAGCAGAC
Source organism: Streptomyces sp. NPDC045021 (assembly GCF_056432645.1). Lineage (NCBI taxonomy): Bacteria > Bacillati > Actinomycetota > Actinomycetes > Kitasatosporales > Streptomycetaceae > Streptomyces > Streptomyces sp. NPDC045021. The sequence goes on along the minus strand of NZ_JBWKIQ010000001.1, from coordinate 526,536 downwards.
CGACTCGCCCGTCCCCAGCGGGGCGTCCGGCGCCCTCGACCTGGTGGTGGACCTGGGAACGGCGACGACCCGGGTGCACAGCAGGAACGGCCCGGTGAGCGAGGGCGCCTCGGTGGTCGCCGTGCGCACCGGGACCAACAAGGTGCTGGCGATCGGCGAGGACGCCAGACGGATGCTCGGCCGCACTCCACCCGGCATCGTGGCCACCTCCCCGCTGCGCCACGGGGCGATCACCGAGTTCGAGGCGGCGTCGCGCCTGCTGTGGCACGTGCTGGGACGCAGACGGCAGTGGACGGCGTGGGCGCCGCCCCGGGTGATGGTCACCGTCCCGGTCCTGGCGACCTCGGTGGAGCGCCGGGCCCTGCAGGACGCGTTGCACGCGGCCGGAGCCCGCCAGGTGCGGATGCTGCCCAAACCGATGGCCGCCGCGATCGGCGCCGGGCTGCCGGTGTGGGACGGCGACGGGTGCATGGTCGTCGACGTCGGGGCCGGAACCACCGACGTGGCCGGGTTCGCCTTCGGCAGCATGGTCGCGTCCGCGTCCACCGCCGCGGCCGGTGACATCTTCGACGAGGCGATCGCCGCGCACCTGGAGAGCCATCACGGGCTGGCGCTCGGCGTCCGGTGGGCCCAGGACATCAAGACCGAGCTGAGCGGTACGGCCGGAGCCCCCGGCCCGTCCTCGCTCTCCGTGACCGGCCTCGACGGCGGCACCGGCCGGCCCCGTACCGTGCACGTGACCAAGGCCGAACTGGCCGAGGTCGTGGCACCGTACGTCCGGACGATCGCCGAGACGGTCGGCGCGGTACTCGAACAGAGCCCCGCCAGTGTCGCCGACGACATCGCGCGCCAGGGTCTGGTGCTGACGGGCGGCGGCTCGCTCATGGGCGGCCTGCGCGAACTGCTCGCCGAACGGGTGGGCATGCCCGTCCACCCGGCGGCCGATCCGATGTCCTCGGCGATCCTCGGGGCCCGCAAATACCTCACCGAGGCGAAGTTCCTGCCCCAGCAGATGCTCCCGGTCTGACCCGGAGCAGATGTTCCTGATCTGACCCGGGGCGGATGCTCCCGGTCCGACCCGGCTGGCCGGCCGGCGCGCGGCCTTGTTGTCGCCGCCGCGCCGCCTAGGGTTCCGGCATGAACAACTCCTGGAAGCCCGGCGGACCGCTGCGGACCCGGCTCCTCGCAGTCGGCGCCGCCACGCTGACGGTCGCGGTGGCGCTGGGTGTCAGGGCCGGCGCGCCGGGGCCGGTCGGGAAGTACGCCGGGGACGCGCTGTACAGCGTGCTGCTCCTCGCGCTGGTCGTCCTGGCCGCGCCCCGGGTGAAGCCCCTGACGGCCGGTGCGGTCGCCCTCGCCGCCAGCTGGGCCGTCGAGTTCTTGCAGCTCAGCCCGGTGCCCGGTGAACTGTCCGCGCACAGCACGCTCGCGCGGCTGGTCCTCGGCTCCACCTTCAACGCGCCCGACCTGTTCTGGTACGCCGTCGGAGCGGCGTTCGGCTGCCTCGTCCACGCCGGGCTGAGGGGCGGCGCGACCGAGCGCGGTGAGCCTGCGCAGCCGCCCGGGATCCCATGTTGAACGCGTTCAGATTGCGGCGTACAGTCGCTGTCGTACGGTCGAATTGAACGCGTTCAACATAGGGGTGGGGCGCTGTGACGGCTCTGGTGAACCTGATCGTCATGCTGGGCATGCTCGTCGTGGTCCCGTGCGGACTCACGCTGATCAACGGGCCGGGTCTCGCCGTGGTCCGTACGTTCTGGCTGGTCGGCGCCGTGCCGGGGAGCGTGGCGCTGTGGCTGCCGCGCGGCGGCCCGGCGACCGCGCTCGCCGTGGTCTATGCCCTCGCCACCGTGGCTCTCGCCGCCACCGCTCCGCTGCGGCTGGCCCGCACCCGGTCGCTCGCGCCGCGGGAGATCGCGGTCCTGACCGCGCTCGTGACCCCGTCGGTGGCCGGACTGGCGCTGGTCGCAGAGCGTTCGGGCCATCGGCTCTTCGGCTTCGACCTGAAGATCCTCGAGCTCACCGTGCCGCACTTCCACTTCGCCGGCTTCACGGCCGCACTGATGGCCGGGCTGGTCTGCCGCGCGACCCCCGGCCGGATCACCGGCCGGCTCGCCGCGTTGAGCGTGCCGGTGGGAACGCTGCTCGTCCTGGCGGGCTACTTCATCGACGACTGGGCCGAACTCGCCGGGGCGGTCGTCCTCACCGCCGGCATGTGGCTCGTGGCCCTGCTCACCTGGCGCGACATCCGCACCGGCGCCCCCGACCGGCTCACCCGCGCCCTGCTCGGCACCTCGGCGGCCGTGCTCCTGGCGACGATGCTGCTCGCCCTGAGCTGGGCCCTCGGCGAAGCCACCGGCATTCCGCACCCCACGCTGACCTGGATGGCGGCCACCCACGGCCTCGGCAACGCCCTCGGCTTCGCGCTGTGTTCGGTGCTCGCCTGGCGCCGGCTGCGGCAGCCAGTCCAAGAACCGGCCCAAGAACCGGCCCAACAACAGGCCGAAGAGCCGGAACCCGGCGAACGGCTGGAGACGGACGAAGGGCCGGCACCGGCCCGTGGCGGTGTCGTGAGGCGCGTCCTGACGGCGGGTGTCCCCGCATGACGCCGAACCCCGGGCCGGAGCCCGTCGCGAACGCCGGCCATGACCGGGTCCAGGACCCGGTCCCGAACTATCCCGAGTTCGGCGCCACCCAGCACGAGGAACTGCCCGACGGATACCACCACCTGCGCCACCAGGTCCTGATCGGACAGGGCCGGGACGTCTTCGAGGCGGCCGGCGCCGCCGTCACCACCTGGCGGATGCACCGCGAGGCCGGGGTCCGGATCCGGGCCGGAGCGCCGCGCGCGGAGCCCGGGATCGCGGTCGAGTGCGCGATCGGCGTCGGCCCGTTGCGGATCGCCGCCCCGTGCCGCGTGGTGTGGACCGTCTACGAGACCCGGCGGATCGGCTTCGCGTACGGAACGCTGAGCGGGCATCCGGAGTGCGGCGAGGAGTCCTTCGTCGTGGAGCTCCTTCCCGACGATTCCGTACGGTTCACGGTCACCGCGTTCAGCCGCCCGGGCCGCTGGTACACCCGCCTGGCCGGGCCGCTCGTCCCGCTGTGCCAGCGTCTCTACGCCCGGCACTGCGGCCGCACGCTGCGGCGGCTGGCCGCCGCGCCGCCGACGGATCCGGCGCCGCGGGGGTAGTCCGGGACCCCGGACGGGAGCCGGGGACAGCAGAGCCGCGAGCGAGCGCTGTCGCAATGCCGTGTTCACTTCTTGAACACACAGTCGTGCATCACGGATCCATTGCTTCGTGAACCGACCTCTTACATTGCTGACACGTGTCATCTACGCTCACCGACAACGCCCCGCCGAGGCCTCCGGAGCCGGTCGATGCGACTACTGGCGCGCGTTCTCTTCGCCCTGCCCCCGTTCCGCTGTCTCTTCCGTTCGAAGGGTCCACCGATGAGCACACTGCTACCCGAAGAAGGTCCCCCGGTCCTCGCGCCCGGGGGCCCCGACGAGGTCATGCGCCCCGTCAACCGCTACCGCCTGGGCCCCCTGTACGTCACGCTCCCGCTCGCGAACATCGCCCTGTACTTGCTGTGGCTGGGCGTGGGCAGCTTCCTGCTGCCGATCCAGGTCGCGCAGATCACCGGCACGAACGACACGGGGGCACTGTCCACGGCGAGCACCACGGGCGCCATCCTGGCGACCGTCGGCAACCCGATATTCGGCCAGCTCTCGGACCGCACCCGCTCGCGCTTCGGCCGCCGCGCCCCGTGGATCCTGCTCTGCGCGGGGATGGGCGCACTGGCGCTGATCGGCCAGGCGCACGCGAACTCGATCGCCATGCTCGGACTGAGCTGGGGCGTCGTGCAGTTCATCATGAACGGCTACCAGGCGGCGCTCACCGCCTGTATGCCGGACCGGGTCCCGCAGTCCAAGTACGGCACGTTCTCCGCCCTCGTCGGACTCGGCGTGCCGCTCGGCACCATCGTCGCGGCCCTGGTCATCGGCGGTGTGCCGGGCAGCAAGTTCGGACTCGACGGCGTCATCGGCGGCTTCGGCGGCCGGTTCGCGGGGGAGAAGGGCTACTACCTGATCGCGGCCTGTGTCGTCGTCGCCGCGCTGCTGTTCACCGTCCTGTCGCCCGACACGTCCGCCCGGGACCTCCCGCGGCAGAAGTTCGACCTGCGGGCGTTCCTGTCCAACTTCTGGGTCAACCCCAAGGAGCACCCCGACTTCATCTGGGCGTTCCTGTCCCGACTGGGGGTGATGCTCGGCTACTTCGTCGTCCTGACCTACAACATGTACCTGCTGGCCGACTACATCAAGATCCCGCCGCAGGACCTGCTCCCCACGGTCGGGTTCCTGATGATCGTCAACGCGGTCTGCACGATCGCCGCCGTCGTACTGATCGGCCCGCTCGTCGACCGCGTCGGCAGGATGAAGCCCTTCGTCCTGGCCTCCGGCATCGGGGCGGCGCTGGCACTTACCATTCCGATGATCTCGCCGACCGAGGGCGGAATGGTCGCCTACAACGTCGCGGGCGGTGTCGCCTTCGGCGTCTACATGGCCGTCGACATGGCCCTGATCACCAAGGTCCTGCCGGCCACCGCCGACGCGGGCAAGGACATGGGCCTGATCAACATCGCCAACGCCGGCCCGCAGATCCTCGCTCCGACCGTCGCCGGCTGGATCGTCAGCGCCAGCGGGTACGAGGCACTGTTCCCGGTGGCCGCCGCAGTCTCCCTCGCGGGAGCCGTTCTCGTCCTGCGCGTGCGGGGTGTGCGATGAGACTCCGTGACCACCGCGGCACCGTCACGACGCTGCTCGCCGCCGGAACACTCGTCCTGCCGCTGAGCGGCAGCGCGAACGCCGGAACCAGCTCCCACCACAACAGCACGCCGCTCGCCGGGATGAGAATCCTGATGAGCAACGACGACTCCATGCAGATGGCCCGCCCCAACGCCTCAGACGGCAAGGGCCTCTACGAGGTGCGCCGCGCGCTGTGCTCCGCCGGTGCCGATGTCGTCGTCATGGGGCCCTGGGCCAACCAGAGTGGCGCGGGCACGGGCGCCGCCGGCAGCGGCTCGCTCACCCTGCAGCGACGTACGGTCCTGCCGGCCGGCTACGGCCAGGACTGCGCGGGCGCGCCCGCCGCCGGCGCCGTCTTCGGCGTGTGCAAGGGCGCCGCCGCATGCGACGCCGGCGGCGTGAGCGCCACCCCGGTCGACACCGTCCGGCTCGCGCTGAACGGCGGCCTCGCCGCCAAGGCGGGCTGGACGACCGGCCCCGACCTCGTCGTCACCGGCAGCAACTACGGGCCCAACGTCGCCTCGGTGGTGAACGACTCCGGCACCGTCAGCGCCGCGCTCGCCGCCATCGAGGAGGGCACACCCGCCGTCGCCCTCAACAGCTCCTACGACCCGACGGTCACCACCTCCCTGGAAGTCGCCGACCGAACCTACCGGCAGACGGCCGACTTCGGCGCCGCCTTCATCGCCTCCCTGCGCGACCACGGGCTGCTGACCACCGACTTCGTCGTCAACGTCAACTACCCGTACCTCGCCGAAGGGCAACACCCCCGGAACGCGGTCTGGTCATCGGTGGGCACCCAGAAACTGATCCAGCCCCGCTACGCCCAGACCGCCCCGAACGGCGACACGTTCACGGTCGGCGGCGCCCTGTGCGCCGCAGGCGACCCCAAGTGCCGCCCCGAGGCCAAGCGCGACGCCGACTACCGGCTGCTGCAGCAGGGGAACGTCACCGTCACCCCCATCACTCCTGACCGGACGTTCGAGGGCCGTGAGGCCGGGCGGCTCGAACGCTTCGTCAGGACCGGCCGCTGACCTGACCTCAGCGGCCGGACGAGGACACCGGCCCCGGCACTCCGGAGGGGAAGTGCCGGTGCCGGTGCCCTCGCACCGCACCACCGTCGTGCGCCGGCCGGAAGGCATCGCGACACACCGCCGTGCGCGAACCAGCCGACAGCGCGCGGCGCCGCCCACGTCCCGCGCCGCCCGCGCCGCCCGCGCTGAGCGCGCGAGCCGACAAGTCGACAGAACGGAACGAACCCCCGTGCCCCAGGACCCGACGACCCGTCCACCGATCCGTACACCCCTGCTCCAGGCACCCGACGGCACGCCCTTCCGGGACCTCAACGGCAACGGCGTCATGGAACCGTACGAAGACCCCCGGCTGCCCGCCGCCGAAAGGGCGGCCGACCTCGTCGGGCGCATGACGCTGGAGGAGAAGGCGGGCCTGCTCTTCCAGACCATGGTCGGGATCAACCCGGACGGCACCCTCGTCGAGCCGGAGAGCGGCGCCCCGGACGACGACCCCATGCGCGCCTCCACCTCCCGCATGGTGACCGGCAAGCTGATGAACCACTTCAACCTGTTCGGCGCCGCCGCCCCGCGCCGGATGGCCGAGTGGAACAACCGCCTGCAGGCGCTCGCCGCGACCACCCGGCTCGGCATTCCGGTGACGATCTCCACCGACCCGCGCAACGGGTTCATGGACAACCCGGCCGCCACCGTGCACACCGAAGGGTTCTCGCTGTGGCCCGAGCCGCCGGGCCTCGCCGCCATCGGTGACGAGGAACTGGTGCGTCGGCACGCCGACATCGTCCGCCGCGAGTACCTCGCGGTCGGCATCCGTCTCGCCCTGCACCCCATGGCCGACCTGGCGACCGAACCGCGCTGGGCACGCGTCGTCGGTACCTTCGGATCCGACGCGGGCCTGGCCGCCCGCATGGTCGCCGCGTACATCCGCGGGCTGCAGGGCGAGACCCTCGGCACCGGCAGCGTCTCGACCATGACCAAGCACTTCCCCGGCGCCGGACCACAACTGAACGGCGAGGACGCGCACTTCGCCTACGGCCGCGAGCAGGTCTACCCCGGCGACAACTTCAAACACCACCTGATCCCCTTCGAGGCCGCGTTCGAGGCGGGGACCTCACAGATCATGCCGTACTACGCGATGCCCGTCGGCACCGAGTACGAGGAGATCGGCTTCGGCTTCAACAAGGGCGTCATCACCGGGCTGTTGCGCGGCACCTACGGGTTCGACGGCATCGTCTGCACCGACTGGGGCCTGGTCACCGACTCGGAGATCTTCGGCGCGCCCTTCCCCGCGCGCGCCTGGGGCGCGGAACACCTCGACCGGCTGACCCGCGTCGAACGCATCCTGGACGCCGGCGCCGACCAGCTCGGCGGCGAGGCCTGCCCGGAACTCGTCGTCGAGCTGGTGCGCGGCGGCAGGGTGAGCGAGGAGCGCATCGACCTCTCGGTGGGCCGGCTGCTGCGCGAGAAGTTCGTCCTGGGCCTCTTCGACGATCCCTACGTGGACCCCGACGAGGCCGCCCGGATCTGCGGCAGCCAGGAGTTCCGCGACGCGGGCACCGCGGCCCAGAGCCGCTCCGTCACCGTGCTCACCGACCGCCCGGCGCCGTCCGCCGCCCCGCTGCTGCCGCTCGCCACCGGGCTGCGGCTGTACACCGAGGGCATCGACCCCGACGTCGCCGCCCGGTACGGCACCGTGGTCGGCACCCCGCAGGAGGCGGATGTCGCGGTGCTGCGTATCGCCACCCCGTTCGACCGGCGCACCGAGGGCTTCGAATCCTTCTTCCGCGCCGGCCGGCTGGACTTCACCGAGGACGAGCTCCGCCCGATCCTCGACGTCGCCGACGCGGTGCCCACGATCGTCGACATCTTCCTCGACCGGCCCGCGGTGATCCCGGACATCGCGGAGCGGGCGGCGGCCCTGGTGGGGAACTTCGGCGCCTCGGACGCCGCGGTGCTGGACGTCCTCTTCGGCAGGGCCGCCCCCGAGGGGCGCCTGCCCTTCGAGCTGCCCCGATCCATGGCCCAGGTCGAAGCAGGCCACGAAGACATCCCCAACGACTCCGGCAACCCGCTCTTCCCCTTCGGCCACGGCCTCACCCTCGCCTGACGCCGCCGACCGTCCGCGCTCCGCCGTCCGTCCGCCCGTTCCGCGGGCGGGCGGCGGGCGGCAGGGCCGCGGTGGCGGTGCGGGCTACGACGTCGGGGCGCCGCGCACGGTCAGCTCGGCGAGGAGCTGCCGGGTGGCCTCGGTCACCGCGTCCACCGCGTGGTCGAAGGCCTCGCGATTGTGGGCGGCCGGGGCGCGGAATCCGGAGACCTTGCGGACGTACTGCAACGCCGCCGCCCTGATGTCCTCGTCATGGACCTCGGGCGTCATCGGCGGTCGGAGAGTCTTGATGCTTCGGCACATGCCTCCAGTGTGCTCCGCCCCTCGGACAGTCGGCCGGGACAGCCGGTCGGTACTGTCGTCCCACGGGGGCAGCGGACCATGCCGCCGCTGGGCGCTTCCGCCGTACGACCGACACCTGACGGGGGTGGACATGAGCAAGCAGCCGACCGTGGCCCAGCGTCGCCTGATCACCGCCGCCGACGCGAACACCGGGCTGCTCCGCGGCTCACAGGCGGTGCTGGACGCCCTCTGCGGCCAGGGGCTCGCCATGAAGCACCCGCGCGCCCCCCACCGCTGCTATCTGACCCCGGCAGGACTCGCGCTGCGCACCGAGTTGCTCGCGCCCCCGCCGGAACCACCGCCCGACGCTCCGCCCGAGGTGGCGACCTTCGCCGCGCGCACCGGGCACGAGACGGCGACGACGGACGATCCGCGCCGGGCCCGGGAGGTCGGCGTCGCCTGGGAAGGCCTCCTGGAGCTGCGCCGCGTCACCAACCGGGGGGTCATGGACGTGCCCTGCCCGTGGGAACGCGGCCACCTCGTCCCCGGGGCCGCGCTGGCCCTGGAAGCGGCCGGGTGCCGCCCGGCGGTGGACGGCGGGAAGGCCGAGAACGGCATCGACGGATACCGGGTCGGCCCGGCGCAGCAGCAGCCCGAGGCAGTGCGGGTGAACTGGACCGGCGGCGGCTCCGCCGGGTCCGCCGCCCTCGGGACGGCCGCCTGCGCGACTGCCCTGGAGCGGGCAGGTTGGCAGGTCACCGAGCATCCGGACGGCGCCGGCGGCCGTTTCCTGCTGGCCTCGCCGCGTCGCGCGTGACGGGGGCCTCGCCGCGTACAGCACTATCGCTGTACGCTGGTGCAATGTCGAAGCATGTGACGATCCGCCTTGACGAGGAATTCCTCGAGCGACTCAAGGTCCGCGCCGCTGAGCAGGGCACCACGGTCACCGCTCTGATCACCGAGGCCGCCAGGCGCGAGCTGGACGAGAACCGTGACCGGTTCCTGGCCGCGGCGGCGGACTTCAACAACGAGGAGAACTGGGCGTACGTCCAGGAGAGGTTCGGCCCTAAGTCGTGAAGATCGACCTGACCTGGGCCTGGAACGTCCTCGCCCATCACCTGCCGTCCGACCCCACGGTCTGGGACCCTTCGGGCATCGAGGCTGCCATAGCCCGTCATGCCTCCGATCTTGTCATGGCGCCCGACAGCCCCGGCCACGACACGGCCTGGCGGGCCGCCGCGCTGCTGCACACGCTGACTGTGTGCCCGCCGCTGGAATCGCCGATGAACGAGTTCTACGCGATGGCCATGACCCGTTCGTACTGCGCTGCGGCGGGCTGGAAGACGCTGCCGGACACGGTCGCCCTCGGTGATCTGGTGGACCGGGTCAAGACCCACAGGACCGGGATCCAGCAGGTCGCCGAGGTGCTGCGCCCGTTGAGCTGAGGCTGGGGACGTCAGCCGGTCGCGGCTGGGCCCGGCACCGGGAGCGGGTTCGCCGGGCAGTTGGTGTCGTGGGGCGGGGCGGTTCCGGTCAGCAGATAGTTGGTGACGATGCTGTCCACGCACGTGTTGCCGTTCCGGTACTGGCCGTGGTCACCGGCGCCGGTGACCGTCACCAGACGTGAGCCGCGCAACTGGTGGTGGGCTGCCACCGCTCCCTCGTAGTACGTCGCCGGGTCGTGGACGGAGTTGACCATCAGGACGGTCGGCAGTCCGGTGCCGGTGACCTTGACCGGAGGTGCCGGGGGCGTTGGCCAGGCCGCGCAGACGGCGGCGAAGGCCAGTTCCCTGGCGCCGGCAAGTGGGTAGGCCGCCGCGTCCTTCGCGCTGCGCTTCAGCCAGCCGTCCATGTCCCGGGACCACGGGGTGTCGGTGCAGGTCACCGAGAAGAACTCCGCGACGAAACCCGGGCTGAGGTAGGAGCCGAAGGTGTCCACGACGCGCTGTCTGTCCGCCGGGGTCGCGCTGTCCCAGTGGTCCAGGGCGGTGAGCGCGCCGGCCAGCCCCTCGAACTGAGCGGAGGCGTTGTACATGGCCTGGATCGTGCCGTTGTCGAACTGGTTGGGCCCCAGCGCCAGCGTCCCGACGGTCGGTGGGTGGTCGTGGAGGGCGAGCCGGCGTGCCTCCCAGTGAGCTTTCGCCGCGGCGGCGGTGGTGCCGTAGTGGTAGACGGAGTCGTAGCGGGCGAGCCAGGGCAGGAAGTCCTGCTCGAAGCGGCGCTGGAAGCTCATCGGCTGGCCGCCCATGAACGACTCCCAGGTGCCGTTGAACGCGATGTTGCTGTCCAGCACGACCCGCTCGACGCGCTGGGGGAACTCCGTCGCGTAGTAGGCGCCGATCATCGTCGCGTACGAGGGCCCGTAGTACGAGATCTTCCGTACGCCGAGCAGCGAGCGGAACAGGTCCATGTCGCGGACCGTCTGGTCGGTGGTGATGTAGCGCGCCAGGTCGCCGCTGCGGCTTTGGCAGTCGGCGGCCAACTGGCGTGAGCGGGCGATGACCTGGCCTACGGCCGCGGGGGAGCGGTCGCGGAAGTCGCCGGCGAAGAACGCCTGGAACTCCTGGTCCGTCTGGCATCGCACCCGCGTACTGCGGCCGAGGCCGCGCTGGTCGAAGCCCACCACGTCGTAGACGGCGGCCACCGAGGGCAGGTCCTTCGCGAACCCTTCGGGCCGCCCCAGGCCCGACGCGCCGGGGCCTCCGGCGGCCATCATCAGCACGCCGCGCCGCCGTGCGGGGTCGTCGGCGCGGTGCCGGGACACCTCCACGGTGAGGTCCTGGCCGGCTCCGGGGTGGTGCCAGTCGCGCGGGACGGTCATGGCGGCGCACTCCAGCGTCGAGCCGGGGTCGCAGGGCGCCCAGTCGAGCCGCTGGTCCGCGTAGCGCGCGGGTACCGGTGGTTGCTGCCCTGCGGGCTGCACCGCGGCGGCGGGCAGCACCGCGCCCGCCAAGGCTGCCACCACGGCGCCGGACACTGCGGAGATCCTCCACCGTGACATGCCGAAGCTGAACATCGTTCCTCCTGGAAGGTGTTGCTGTCGCACTCCCGATGTTCCGGCGTACCGGGCCGAAGATCGATCCCGCTGGTGCCACCGCGCCGGTGGTACCAGTGCCACCTCGAGGACGCCCGTCCGCCGACCCGTCCGCTGATCCGTCGGCCGACCCGTCTGCTGATCCGTTCGTCGATCCTTCGGCCGATCAGGGTGCCGGGTGCCGGTCGCGGTGATCAACCGGCTCGGTATCCTGCACCCCGACGCAGGCGAAGAAGTCTCCGCGCCGCGCCCCGAAGGCCGCAGGAAGGGACCGGTGACTCACATGGCGAGCGCGCCGAACGTGTCGAACACCCGTGATGTCTACATCGTCGACGCCGTCCGCACCCCCGTCGGGAAGTACGGGGGCGCGCTGTCCGGCGTCCGCCCCGACGACCTGGCGGCCCATGTCCTGAAGTCCCTGGTGGACCGTTCGCCGGAGCTGGACCCGGCCAGGATCGGGGATGTCTTCTTCGGCAACGCCAACGGCGCGGGCGAGGAGAACCGCGATGTCGCGCGGATGGCCGTCCTGCTCGCGGGGCTGCCGGTCTCGGTGCCGGGCGTGACCGTCAACCGGCTGTGTGCCTCCGGGCTGGAGGCGGTGGTCCAGGCGTACCGGGCGGTCGCCCTCGGGGATGTATCGATCGCTGTCGCGGGCGGCGTCGAGTCGATGAGCCGCGCCCCCTGGGTGCTGCCCAAGCCCGACCGTGCCTTCCCGGCCGGCCATCAGGAGATGTACTCCACGACCATCGGCTGGCGCATGGTCAACCGGCGCCATGAACCCGCGTGGACGATTCCGCTGGGCGAGGGCGCGGAGCTGATCGCCGACAAGCACGGCATCACCCGCGAGCAGCAGGACGCCTTCGCCGTCGCGAGCCATGAGAAGGCGGCTCGGGCCTGGAAGGACGGTCTGTACGATGCCGAGGTCGTCCCCGTCGACGGCACCACGCTCGTACGGGACGAGACGATCCGCGAGAACACCTCCCTGGAATCGCTGGCCAAGCTCAAGACGGTGTTCCGCGAGGGCGGCACCGTCACAGCGGGCAACGCCTCGCCGCTCAACGACGGCGCCGCCGCCCTGCTGATCACCGACGAGGCGGGTCTGGCGGCCACCGGCCGCGAACCGCTGGCCCGCATCCGGGCGAGCGCCGTGTCCGGCATCGAACCGCAGTACTTCGGGCTCGGCCCGGTCGCGGCGGTCGACCGCGCGCTGGCGCGGGCCGGCCGGAGCTTCGGCGATCTGCGCACCTTCGAGCTCAACGAGGCGTTCGCCGCCCAGGCCCTCGGCTGTTTCGCGGAATGGCCCGGTCTCGATCCGGCGGTCGTCAACCCGCGGGGCGGTGCCATCGCCATCGGGCACCCGCTCGGCGCGTCCGGCGCCCGTATCGCGGGCGCCGTCGCCCATCAGCTGAAGGCGGCGGGCGCCGGTACCGGACTCGCAGCGCTGTGCATCGGGGTGGGACAGGGCCTCGCCCTGGTCCTTGAGCGCTGATGCGGACAACGGTCGGGATCATAGGCGGCGGTCCCGCCGGACTGCTCCTGGCGCGGCTGCTCCACCTGGCGGGCGTCGACAGCGTCGTCCTGGAGGCCCGCGACCGCGCGTACGTCGAACAGCGGCAGCGTGCGGGGATCCTGGAACAGGCCACCGTGGACGCGCTGCGCGCGTGCGGGGCCGGGGAGCGGATGGACCGGCAGGGGCTGATTCACGACGGTGTCGAGCTGCGGTTCGACCGCCGGGCGCACCGTATCGACTTTCCGTCCCTCACCGGCGGGCGCCGGGTGATGGTCTACGCCCAGACCGAGGTGGTCAAGGACCTCATAGCCCTGCACCTTGACGGTGGCGGGCCGCTGTTGTTCGAGGCGCCGGCCACGGCTGTCGAGGGCGCGGACACCGACACGCCCGTCGTCCGCTTCACGCACGAGGGCCGCGAGCGGACTCTGGAGTGCGACTACGTGGTGGGCTGCGACGGTTTCCACGGCGTGGCGCGCGAGGCGATTCCCGAGAGCGCGCGGCAGACGTTCGAGCGGGTGTACCCGTATTCGTGGCTGGGGATCCTGGCGGACGTGGCGCCGTCGTGCGACGAGCTGATCTACGCGCACTCACCGCGTGGTTTCGCGCTGCACAGCATGCGTTCGCCCCTGGTGAGCAGGCTGTATCTGCAGGTGCCCAACGGCGAGGATCCCGCCGACTGGCCGGACGGGCGAATCTGGGACGAGCTCGACGCCCGCTTCGCGATCGACGCCGACTGGAAGCTGGAGCGGGGTCCGATCACCGCCAAGTCCGTGCTGCCGATACGCAGTTCGGTCACCGAGCCGATGCGGTACGGGCGGGTGCTGCTGGCCGGCGATGCCGCGCACATCGTGCCCCCGGCCGGTGCGAAGGGCCTGAACCTGGCCGCCGCCGACGTGATCGTCCTGGCGCGGGCGCTGGCGGCGCTGCGGGACACCGGGTCGGCGGAGCTGCTCGACGCCTACTCGCGGACGTGTCTGCGGCGGGTGTGGCGGGCGGAGCACTTCTCGTACTTCTTGACCACCACGCTGCACAACGAGCCGGGGCAGACGCCGTTCACCACGCGGCTGCAGACCGCCCAGCTCGACCGGATCGCCGGCTCCACCGCCGCCGCCACCGACTTCGCGGAGAACTACACCGGCCTGCCGATCGGCTGACACACCTGAAGCGTCCGGCGCGTCCGGCGAACGCGCGCACCGGCACCCCCTCCCCCCGTGAGAGCGGGTGCCGGTGCGCGTTCGCGCCGCAGGGCGGCCGTCGGCCTCGTGCGCTGAGGCCCCCTGCGGTCAGGTGGCGTCCGGCGCCACCCCGGTGAGCAGCGCGAACTGGGCGCCCGCCGGGTCCAGGAGCATGGCCAGCCGGCCCACCCCGGGCGCGTCGTCCGGCGGCATGATGGCGGTGGCGCCGTGGGCGACGGCCGTGGCGAAGGTGGCGTCGCAGTCGGCCGTCCCGAAGTACGGGTGCCAGTTCGCCGTGCTGCCGGGACCGGTGCCGCCCGGCGGCAGCTCCATGAGGCCGCCGTGCTCCGCCTCGGCGTCGGTGCCGGACGGGCGGATGAGGGTGTAGGTCATGCCGGGCATCGGGGCGTCGTTGTAGTCCCAGCCGAGGACCTTGTGGTAGAAGGCCTTCGCGGCGGCCGCGTCGGTGGTGTGCAGCTCGACCCAGCACAGCGCGTTGTCGGCGGTCACCAGGTCCAGGCCCTTGTTGTCACCGGGCTGCCAGACATTGAACGCGGCACCGGCCGGGTCGGCGAAGACGGCCATCCGGCCCATGGTGAAGACATCCATCGGCGGGAACGGCACGGTGCCGCCGGCCTGCTCCACGGCTTTGGCGGTGGCGTCCGCGTCGGGCGACATGAAGTACGGCGTCCAGCGCGGTTCCACGCCCTCGACCATGATCGGGCCGACGCCGGCGACGGTCTTGCCGTCGAGCACGAACATCCCGTACCCGCCCGCGTCGGGACCGGCGGACTGGAAATCCCAGCCGAAGACCGCGTTGTAGAACGCGGCCGACGCCGGAATGTCGCGGCTCGCGAGGTCGAGCCAGTTCGGCGCGCCCGGGACGTAGTTGGTGGAGAGCATGAGGGGTTCCTTCCAGCTGTTCTCGCGGTGCCTGCCCGTCGAGGGGTCCGGGCGCGGCCGTCAGGTAGGTAGACGATGCGGTGCTGCAGAACTCATCGTCCCCGCGCGCCGCATTTCTGGCGACTTGTGGTTCTTGGTAATACATCCGATATCTGATGTCTGTCATGTCCGAATCACCACTGGGTCCTGGATGGTCCAGAAGGTCAAAGATCCAGCCAGTAGTTGGTGCAACGATAATTGTTAGGGTTCTTGACAGATGTTTCAGCGCTGCTAGATTCCGCTTAAAGGTCCAACCTTTGCTACCCGACCAGCCCCCGATGCAGGGGATTCAGGGTGAGGGGATCATGAACGGATTACGTGCTCTGACGGCCGCGCTCGCGGCCTGCGCCGCTCTTGTCGCGCTGAATGGTCCACCGGCGGCACCCGTGCCGACAGCCGCGTCGGCCCAGGCCCCGGCTGCGGCCCCGGGCTTCGCCCCCGGTGTCGCAGCCCCCGATGTCGCCGAACCCGGTGTCGCCGCGGCCGGTACCGACTGGTCGGTGGCGATGACCGACTCGACGATGGCGCGCTTCACTCCCAGCCAGATCGGCGGCTGGTCGTACCCCGTAGGCCTCTACCTCTACGGCCAGTACCTCGTCTACCAACGCACCCACAACCCGAAGGACCTGGCGTACATCAAGAGCTGGGTGGACCGGTTCGTCGACAGCAAGGGCACCATCGGCCAGAGCTTCAACAACCTGGACAGCATGCTCGCCGGCCGGCTGCTGGTGATCATGCACCACGAGACCGGCCAGACGAAGTACAAGACCGCCGCCACCAAGATCCGCAACCGGCTGGCCACGTATCCCAGGACCTCCGACGGCGGGTTCTGGCACGCCGACTCGGACAGCCGCGCCCACCAGCTCTGGGCCGACGGCACGTTCATGGTCAACCCGTTCCTCGTCGAGTACGGGCGGGAGTTCAACGACGCGACCTACGCCGACGACGAGACGACCAAGCAGCTGGTGGTCTACGGAACCCACCTCCAGCAGCCGAGCGGTCTGCTCAAGCACGCCTACGACGAGTCGAAGACCGCGAGCTGGGCGAACCCGTCCACCGGACTGGCCCCGGAGTATTGGTGCCGGGCCGTCGGCTGGTACGGCATGGCGGCCATCGACGTACTCGACAACATTCCGGCGAGCCAGCCCCGGCGGGACCGGCTGCTGACCATCCTGCGCAACCTGGCGGCCGGTATCGAGCGCTACCAGGACCCGGCCACCGGGCGCTGGTTCCAGGTCGCCGACAAGGGCACCCACTCGGACGACTGGACCGAGACGTCCTGCTCCAGCATGTTCACCTTCACCCTGTCCCGCGCGGTGGAGCAGGGCTACATCGACCCGCACTACGCGGCGGTGGCCCAGCGCGGCTACCAGGGCGTGCTGGGCAGGATCTCGCTCGGCGGCGACGGCCGGACCAACCTCTCCGACATCTCCATCGGGACCAATGTCGGCAGCTACGCCTACTACATCGGGCGCACCCGGGCCACGAACGACTTCCACGGCCTCGGCGCCTTCCTGATCATGAACGAGCAGCTCCGGAGGACCACCACCGGCAGCAGCTCACCGACGGCCGGGGAGTGACGTGATGAAGAGAATTGCTGTTCTGGTCGGCGTCGCCCTGTTCGTCTTCCTCGGGCTGTCACAGGCGCCCGCCATGGGAAGCACGGCCGGCTCCGCACGCGGCGCCGCACCCGGCGCGGCGGCCCCGGCGGCCGCCGAGTTCAACGTCCGGGACTACGGCGCGACGGGCAACGGCTCGACGAACGACACGGCCGCCGTCAACAAGGCGATCACCGCCGCCAATGCCGCCGGCGGCGGCACCGTCCGCTTCCCTTCCGGCAGCTACAAGTCCGCCAACTCCATCCATCTCAAGAGCAATGTGACCATCCAGCTGGACTCGGGTTCCACACTCACCGGTTCCGGCGCGGACACCTACGACGCTGCGGAGTCCAACGCGTACGACGCGTACCAGGACTACGGGCACAGCCACTTCCACGACGCCATGATCTGGGGCGACCGGCTCACCAACATCGGTTTCACCGGATCCGGGACGATCGACGGCGGCTCCAACCTCATCACCGGAAATCCGAAGGCGGGCGAGGCGGACAAGATCATCTCGCTGACGCGCTGCAACGGCCTGACGCTCAGCGGGATCACCCTGCGGCGCGGCGGCCACTTCGCCGCGCTCATCAACGGCTGTTCCAACGTGACCTCGGACCATCTGACGATCGACACGGCGAGCGACCGTGACGGCTGGAACATCATCAGCACCACCAACGCCGTGATCACCCATGCCCACATCGCCGCCAACGACGACGCGCTCGTCTTCAAGAGCGACTACGCGCTCGGCGCGAAACTCCCGAACGGCCATGTCGTCGTCCATGACTCACAACTCTCGGCGCGCTGCTGCAACGCGCTGATGTTCGGCTCCGAGACCTGCGGGGACTTCACCGACTACCAGTTCCAGACGATCGCGATCACCGGCGCCGACAAGTCGGGCCTCGGCATGGTCTCCATGGACGGCGCCAACATCTCCGACGTCCACTATCGCGACATCACCATGACTGGCGTGCGCTCGCCCATCATGCAGAAGATCGGCACGAGAAAACGCTGCGGCAACAGCCCTGGCGTCGGTCACATCAGTGACATCACCTACGACAACATCACCGCGACCGGCGCGTCACCCGCCTTCAGCCCCACGCTGTGGGGCGAGTCCGGCGGCAACCACATCGACGGTGTGACGTTCACCAACGTCAACATCACCGTCCCGGGCGGCAGTGGCACCACGGCCGTGACCGTCCCGTCCAACAACCCCACCGATTACAACCCGAACAGCATCGGCACCCGCCCCGCCTACGGCTGGTACCTGCACAACGCCAACAACATCACCTTCACCGACAGCTCGGTGCGCTTCGCCGCCAACGACGGCCGGCCGGCCGTCCTGGCCAACACCGGCAGCACGGTGAGATTCGACCACTTCACCGCCCAGCGCGGTACCAACAGCCCGTACGACCTGGGTTTCCAGACCGTCGCCGGCTACTGCGTCGCCAACAGCGCCAACACCACCGGCGGGGCGCTGCGCGTCAACTCCACCGGCTCGACCCCGGGCTGCGCGCCGCCCTCGGCCGCACGGTACGAGGCGGAGGACGGCTCGTACTCGGCGGGCGGCACGGTCGACACCGACCACACCGGCTACAGCGGGACCGGCTTCGTGAACTCCGCGAACGCCGTCGGCGCCTACGTCCAGTGGACGGTGAACGCCGCGCAGGCGGGCACCGCGAAGGTCACCGTCGGCTACGCCAACGGCACCACGGCCGACCGCCCGATGGACATCACCGTCAACGGCGCCGCGGTCCCGGCCGGGACCGCCTTCGGCGGCACCGGCGGCTGGGACACCTGGCGCACCGCCGTCATCTCCGTCCCGCTCCAAGCGGGAGCCAACACCATCCGCGCCACCGCGACGACCGCGGCGGGCTGCCCCAACCTCGACTACCTGGACGGTCCCGCATGAACGCAACGGTCAGGAGGACGGACAGAAGCCCGGACAGAAGCACGGACCGACGGACGGCCGTGCGGCTGCTGGCCGTGGTCGCGCTGATCCTCGGCGCCCTGCTGCTGCCCGGTACCGCGGCGCGGGCCGATCTGCAGAACCCGCGGCAGGATTTCCTGCGCGGCTCGACCAGCGGGTTGTTCCTGCACTGGGGCGAGCGCACGGCGCCCGCGCACACCGACTGCGCCCAGTGGGAATCCGACGTCACCAAGGGCGGCTGGACCCCGGAGTACTGGGTCAACGAGGCCCAGAAGCTGCATGCGCAGTACCTGGTCCTCGCCACGTTCCACAGCCGGCTCGGCTACGCCCGGCCCTGGCCGTCGGCGATCCCCGGCAGCTGCAGCACCCACCGCGACTTCCTCGGCGAGCTGATCACCGCCGCGAACGCGAAGGGCCTGCGGGTCATCCTCTACATGACCGACGACCCGCAGTGGCATGCGGAGGGCGGCCACGAGTGGCTCAACTCGGGCGCGTACTCGTCGTACAAGGGCAAGACCGTCGACCTCACCACCCGCGACGGCTTCGGGGAGTTCTCCTACGACAACTTCTTCGAGGTCATGAACCGCTATCCCACGTTGGGCGGGTTCTGGATCGACAACGACAACGCGTACTGGGAGAGCCACAACCTCTACGCGCAGATCTACCAGAAGCGCCCCAACTACACGATCAGCAACAACAACGAAGACACGCCCATCATGGACATGATCAGCAATGAGCAGAAGACCGGCATGTCCCCGGCGTACGACTACCCGCAGGCGCTCTACACCGCCGCCCCCCGGCTGACCGAAGCCGACTTCAAACTGCCCTCCACCGGGGCCTGGTGGTACGACGGCTCCAACCCCGCCGTCGACCGTGCCCTCACCCTTGGCCGGCTGGTCACCAACGCCGGATCGTCCGTGAAGGCGCTGATGGCCGAGACCGCCCAGGTCAACGGCAAGTTCCCATCGAATCAGGAGGCCTTCAACACCTTCGCCGACAGCTATCTGAAGCCGATCTGGGAATCGCTGCACGGCACCGAGGGCGGCGGCTACATGTACGGCGGTCTGCAGCCCGGGGCCTGGAACGACGGCGCCCGCGGTGTCACCACCGTCAGCACGTCCGACCCCGAACGGCAGTACATCCACGTCGTCACCCCGCCGTCGACGAGCACCCTGCGCCTGCGCGACAACGGGTACCGGATCTCCGCCGTCAGCAATCTGCGCACCGGCGCGCCCATCGCCTTCAGCCAGTCCGGCGGCAGCCTCACCCTGAACGGCCTCGGCGGCTGGGACCCGTACGACACGGTCTTCAAGGTGACCACCAACGGTCGTACCGGGATCCTTCCGGCCTCCTCGTACACGATGAGCGCCGGCGCCTCGGCGAGCGGTCACGGCGCCGCTTCGGCGGCCGACGGCAGCTATCTGACGTACTGGGACAGCAACCAGACGCTGCCCGTCCGGCTCGACTTCGACCTCGGATCGTCGAAGCCGGTGCGGTACGTCGGCATCAACCAGCGGGAGGACTCGGTCAGTTACGCCCGCTCCGGGACCGAGCAGTCGGCGCGCATCAAGGGCTACAACGTGTACGTCAGCAGCGACGGCACGACGTGGGGGAGTCCGGTGAAGTCCGGCACCCTGCCCAGTGCGCGGGGGGTCGCGACCATCGACATCCCGGCCGTCACCACCCGCCATGTCCGTCTCGAAGTGACCAGCACCTACGCCGCCTCGACCGACACCGCGCGCTACAAGCGGCTGCGGATCGACGAGACCTGGATCGGCTCCGCGTACGCGACCGGGAGCACGAGTCCGCCCCCAGCCCGCTACGAGGCGGAGGCCGCGGCCTTCTCCGCGGGCAGCACCGTCGACTCCGACCACACCGGGTACACGGGGTCCGGTTTCGTCAACACCGGTAACGCGTCCGGCGCCTACGTGGAATGGACGGTCGACGCGGCGACCGCCGGGACCGTGCCGCTGGCCGTCCGCTACGCCAACGGCACCACGGTCAACCGTCCGATGGACATCGCGGTGAACGGCACGACCGTGGTCACCGCGCGGGCCTTCAACGGCACCGGCGACTGGAACACCTGGGCGGACTCCACGCTGACGGCGGCGCTTCACGCGGGGGCCAACACGGTCCGGGTGACCGCGACCACCGCGACCGGTGCGCCCAATCTCGACCATCTGGACGTGGGGTAGGGGGAGTGTCCCGGGAGGGCTCGTGGGCCACGATCGGCGAACGGTTCTCCCGGGACCTCTTGACAGAAGGTCCGTGCGGCGCTCCTATGCATGCTTAGTTAGGAAACTTTCCTAACATGTCCGCGTCATCCGTTCCGCTGTCCTGAGGGAAGGTCCCCACGTGCGCATTCCCATCCCCCGAAGACTCCTCGGTCTGACCCTGACCGCCTCGCTCGGCCTGCTGCTTCCGCTGGCCACCGAGGTACCGCAGGCCCAGGCGGCCCCCACCCGCTACGAGGCCGAGAACGCGACGCTGTCGCAGTCCGCCGTCGCCACCAACCACACCGGCTTCTCCGGTACCGGCTTCGTCGACTACACCAACATCGCCGGCTCCTCCGTGGAGTTCACCGTGACCGCCGCGGTCGCGGGCAGCAGCACCCTCGTCCTCGGATTCGCCAACGGCACCACCGTCAACCGTCCCATGGACATCGCGGTGAACGGCACGACCGTGGCGTCCGGAGTCTCCTTCGCGGGCACCGGCTCGTGGGACACCTGGCAGACCAAGACGCTCACCGCCACGCTGGCGGCGGGCACCAACAAGATCCGCGCCACCGCGACCACCGCCAACGGCGGACCCAACCTCGACTACCTCGACGCCAACTCCCAGGGCGGAGGCGGCGGTGGCCCCACCGTGCCGTTCGGCAGCCACCAGTTCCCGTACACCGCAGGGACGCTCAAGCCCTCCGGCGCGCAGAGCACCATCGACCAGGCCGTCGTCACCACCTACAACCAGTGGAAGGCCGCCTTCGTCAAGCACAACTGCGGCAACGGCTGGTACGAGGTCATCTCGCCCGACGCCGACCACCCGTACGTCGCCGAGGGCCAGGGGTACGGCATGGTCGTCACCGCGCTGATGGCGGGCGCCGACACCAATGCCAGGACCGTCTTCGACGGCATGGTGAAGTTCATGCTCGCGCACCCGTCGGTGAACAACGCCAACCTGCTCGCCGCCGAACAGGACAGCTCCTGCAAGAGCGTCGACGGCTCGGACTCCGCGACCGACGGCGACCTCGACGTCGCGTACGGCCTGCTGCTCGCCGATCGGCAGTGGGGGAGCACCGGCACCTACAACTACAAGAACCTCGCGGTCCAGCACATCAACGCCATCAAGGCCAGTGAGGTCAACTCCACCACCCACCTGATGCTGCTCGGCGACTGGAGCGGCTCCGGTGAGTCCCACCACTGGATCACCCGGTCCTCGGACTGGCTGATCGATCACTTCCGCGCCTTCAAGGCGGCGACCGGCGACAGCGCCTGGGACACCATCCGCACCGCCCACCAGAACCTGATCACCCAGCAGCAGGCGAGCTACGCGCCCAACACCGGCCTGCTCGCCGACTTCGTGGTCAACACCAACACCACTCCCAAGCCCGCCGCGGGAGAGGTGCTCGAAAGCCCCAACGACGGGGACTTCGGATGGAACGCCTGCCGCGACCCCTGGCGGCTGGGCACCGACGCGGTCACCAGCGGCGACCCGGCGTCCCTCGCCTCGGCCCGCAAGCTCAACACCTGGATCAAGACCAAGACCGGTGGCAACCCCGCCAGTATCGTGACCGGCTACCACCTCAGCGGATCGACGTTCGACAGCGGCCACGACATGGCCTTCACCGCACCGTTCGCCGTCGCCGCCCTGACCGACCCCGGCTCCCAGGCCTGGCTCGACGCACTGTGGAACAAGCTGGCCGGCACGCCCATCGACGCCTCGCTCTACTACGGCGGCAGCGTGCAACTGCAGTCGATGATCGTCGTCTCCGGCAACTACTGGATTCCCTGACCGCAGCGGTGGGGCACCTCCCAGCGCTAGTTGGGAGGTGCCCCACCGCTGGGGCCGCGGCGGTTACGGCGTGGCCCGCCCGTAGAGCACCAGGGCCCACACCAGGCAGCCGAGCGCGCCCGTGGCGGCGAGTGCGCGCAGGAGGTTCCAGCGGACCCACCGCGCCTCGAACCGCTCGCGGACCGCGGCGAGGGCGGAGGCGCCGGCCGACCCGGGGTCACCGGCCGCTGCGAGCTCGTCGTTGAGCGGGATGTTGACGGCGAACGTGAAGACCAGCGTCAGCACGTACAGGCCGGCCGCGGTGCCGATCCAGGGCAGCGGCCCGTCCGGAGCGTCCCCCGGCAGGTGCAGCGCCCCGGCCAGGACGGTGAGCACCAGCGCCCCGCCGAAGCCGAGGGCGAACCAACCGTTGAGGATCTTCACGTTGATCCACTGCATGGTGCCGACGAACGTCCGGTCGTCGGTCTTGCGCAGACCGGGCATCACGGCGCAGGCGAAGGCGTAGTACAGGCCCGCCATCAGCGCCGTGGTGATCGTGGCGCCCACCAGTACGACGGTGCGGAACTCGTCCATCCTCGAAACCTCCCTCGCCGGACCACCGTGCGGTGGAGCGGTCATGGGGACAGTCAAGCCCGAACAGCCGGATCAGGCCATGATTGAGAGCCTCAACTCCATACGCGTGCGTCCACACCGGCGTCTAGGCTGAGAGACATGGACGCACTCGCCGGTCTCCTGGACGGGCCTCGGGCCCGCGGCGCATTCCTGATGCGGTCGATCCTGGACCCGCCGTGGTCCCTTCGGATCGAGGACCGCGCTCCGCTCACGCTGATCTCCCTGGTGCGCGGCGAGGCGTGGGTGATCCCCGAGAACGGTGCCGCGGTGTGTCTGCGCGCCGGCGATGTCGCCGTCGTCCGCGGTCCCGACCCGTACATCGTCGCCGACGCCCCGGACACGCCGCCACAGATCGTGATCCACCCCGGGCAGCGCTCCACCACCCCGGACGGCGAAGAGCTGTGCGAGGTCATGGACTTGGGAGTGCGCACCTGGGGGGACAGTCCGGACGGCGCGACGATGCTGTTCACCGGCACCTATTCGATGGACGGCGAGATCAGCCGGCGGCTGCTGGAAGCCCTGCCCACGCTGCTGGTGCTGCCCGCCGACTCGTGGGACTGCCCGCTCGTCGCCCTGCTGAGCGAGGAGATCATCAGGGACGAGCCGGGCCAGGAGGTCTTCCTCGACCGGCTGCTGGACCTGCTGCTGATCGCCGTCGTCAGGACGTGGTTCTCCCGGCCGGAGGCCGAAGCGCCCACCTGGTACCTGGCGTTGGCCGATCTGGTGGTGGGCCAGGCGCTGCGGCTGCTGCACGACCATCCGGCGCACCCATGGTCGGTGGCCACGCTGGCGGCGAAGGTCGGGGTGTCGCGCGCCGCGCTGGCCCGGCGCTTCACCGAACTCGTCGGCGAGCCGCCGATGGCGTACCTCACCGGCTGGCGGCTGGCCCTCGCCGCCGATCTGCTGCGGGAGCCCGATGCCACGGTCGCCTCGGTGGCCGGAAAGGTGGGCTACGGAAGCGCATTCGCGCTGAGTACCGCCTTCAAACGGGTCCGGGGGATCCGGCCCCAGGAGCACCGGGCAGGCGTGTGACGGTTCAGGGTTCCCTCCGTTGTTCTACGGGACCGGGCGAGTCCTTCGTAGGGTTGGCCCACCCAGGGGCGTCGGGTGCGGCTTTCAAGCCCGGACGCCGGGCACGGCGGTGTATGTCACGACGAAGCACGTGAAGCCCCTGGAAGTGGCCTCTCATCAAGGCCCACTTCAGCCAGGGGCTTCACGTGCTCGACTTCACGTGCTCGACGGCGGGGCTCGAACATCGGGGCTACCGATGTCAGACCCCCGCGCTACTCCGCATGGTCACGCCGGTTACGGGGAAGGGTTCACTGCCCGGGCGCCAGCACCGGGCTGTTGTGATAAGCGGCGATCAGCCACCGGCCGTCCCGCTTCTCGAAAACCCAGGTCGCGTTCACCTTGCCCGCGTCCGGAACCTCGCTCTGGCCGGCGAACAGGATCCCGGATTCGCTGACGACGATCGCGGCGTCCCTGCCGACGAAGCGGAGGCTGAGCTGCTGGTTCTGGGTCGAGCTGCCCTTGAGCGGCCCCTCGAAGGCCAGGGCCATGTTCTCGCGGATCACGTCACGGCTGTCGCGGAGCGAGCCGGTCATGATGGCGGTGGCGTCAACGGTGTAGTTGGCGACCATGCCGTCGGCGTCGCCCGCCTCCCACGCCCTGTAGGAGGCAACCAGTACGGCCTGGATGGCGGCCATGTCGTCCGCACGACTGTCTGACATGGGAATCTCCCTTGTGATCGGCTCGCCGGGGGTGTTCCGGCGAACTCGTCACTACATACCGGCGGCGGGGTCGTAACTCATCGCGCCTGCGGTAAGAACTGTCGGGACGTGCTCGACGGCGCGGTCCCGGCCCGCCCGCAGCCGGGTTCATCGCGCGGCGGTGAAGTCGCGCAGCACCTGCGGCAGGGCCTTGAGAACCGTCGACGAGTGGTCGACATTCCCCATGTCGCTGAGCTGCTGGTCGGCCCCGTTGGCTGCCAGCTGACGCCGGCAGTGCACGGAGTTCGCGAAGGCCACGTCCTTGTCGCCCTTGGCGTGGAAGAGGTGCACCGGGACGTCGGGATGCCAGTCGCAGGTGGTGTCCAGCGCCTTCAGCTTCTCCCGCAGTTCCCCCGTGGGCTTGCGTATCCGCTGCAGGAAGGCTTCGGTGAACAGTTCCTTCGATGTCGCCGGGAGCGCGGCCGCGATCTGCGACGCCTGGTGGTTGCCGTCGAACAGCGACTCCACCGTCTTGTCGTAGGGGGCACGGAATGCCT
The DNA here is from genome assembly GCF_056432645.1 of Streptomyces sp. NPDC045021. NCBI lineage: Bacteria > Bacillati > Actinomycetota > Actinomycetes > Kitasatosporales > Streptomycetaceae > Streptomyces > Streptomyces sp. NPDC045021. The sequence continues at coordinate 501,231 of NZ_JBWKIQ010000001.1, read as the reverse complement.
GGTCCGGTGTGTCGTACAGGCCGTACATCCGGTGCCACGCGGTCACGAAGTAGGCGAGATAGAGCGATGACCGGGCAACCTTGTCGTCAGCCGCGGCAGCCTCGAAACCGCTCAGGTCGAACGGTCCGGCGATCGGGTCGAGGGCGCCGAGGCGGAAGTACGGGTCGCCACCCTGCTGCAGGGCCCGCCCGACCATCATGGTGGCCGGGCCGCCCTGCGAGAACCCGCTGACGAGGACGCGCCGGTCGAGCCCGCGGCCGTCCTGGCGGGCGAACGTGCGAGCCGCCCGCAGCGCGTCCACCGAAGCGCTGACAGTCGCCTCCGGGCTGCCGTACGGGTGGAACCCCGGCCCCATTCCCAGACCGAGGTAGTCCGGGGCGGACACCGCGCGGCCGGTCGAGGCGAACGACAGAGCCGTGGCCCGGTCGGTCGACTCGTTGTTCACCGAGGCGACCTCTCCTCGGTAGACCTCCGTGCCGTGCAGCCAGGACACGACCTGAAGGTCGCGGTCATCGTTCTTCGGCAGCGCGACCAGTTCGCTGGCCGTGGTGGGTCTGCCCTGGGTGTCGATGGTGCGGTACACGATCCTGTGCGCTCGCACGCCGTAGCGCACCTGGGCCGTGTCGATACCCGCCGTCTTCAGCCGGGCCGTGACCTCCTTGGCGCCCAGGTCCTCCACCGGGGTCGCGGAGACCACCGAACCGCGTGCCGCTGGCTCCTGGTGCGCGGGCAGGGCGGCGGTCGAGGAAGCGCGCTGATGGTCTGCGCACCCGGTCGCCGCCAGTACGGTGACGGCGCACACCAGGGCGAGCGCAACGGGCTTGGCCGATCTTCCTTGGATCCGGAAAATGTTCATGTCTGGACTCTGCCGTCCCAGGAAACCCACCGCATTGGCACAAGCACCCGGCCCGGCAGGGGGTTTCCCTCACCCGGGCGACCAACTCCGTTGCCACGGGCGCGGGCACGGGCCCGTGGGCTGCGCTGCGCGAAAGCCCGAACACCGTCCCGCCTGCGGAGAAGGGGGAATACTGTGTCGAGCGATTGCCTGGAGCGACCCTTGCCGTGCTCAAGACGGTGAGATCCATGAGGAAGCGGCGAGAGGAATCGGCACGATGTCGGAACGGCGCGACGCGGTGGACGCGGCGCAGGTGCGGCTCGAGACCTGGGCGGAGAAGGACCTGGAGCTGCTGCGGCTGACGAACTCCCCGGAGATGATGGAGCACCTGGGCGGCCCTGAGTCCGAGGAGCAGCTCCTCGTCCGCCATCGGCGCTACCTCGACATCGAAGGCGCTGGAACGGGACGGATGTTCAGCGTCGTCCTGCTTCCGGAGGGCGAGGCGGTCGGCACCATCGGGTACTGGGACCGGGTCTGGCAGGGCGAGACCGTGTACGAGACCGGCTGGGGTGTCCTGCCGCAGTACCAGGGCCGAGGGATCGCGGTGGCGGCCGCCACCGCTGTCGTCGCCGACGCCGCGGCCCGGCACACGCACACCTCGCTGCACGCGTACCCGTCCGTCGACCACCCCGCGTCGAACGCGATCTGCCGCAAGGCCGGTTTCACCCTTGTCTCGGTGTGCGACTTCGAGTACCCGCCGGGGAACCCGATCCGGTGCAACGACTGGCGTGTGGACCTGACCGCCGTCGACCGGTAGGGGCCCTCCCGCCGCAGCGCGGCCGGTGTCCGGGCGGGCGCCACGGCTCTGGCGAAATGTCAGCATTTGGCACCATGGCCGCCGGCATCATGGTCGGACGTACACTGAAGTGGTGTCGGGCAGGTCCCTGCTCCGCCCGGCCACCTGTATGCATCACCTGTATCCAACCGTCTGCGGCCAGACCAGAGAGTGCTGCCGCCCGGATTCGGCCGACCCAGGAATGGGGTCCTGAGCCCGTCCGGACGCACGCCGCAGTTGTTGCGCAGTGACAGGTAGCGGTCCTCGGCCATCCGGCCCTTCGGTCCGCACGCAGATCGCCCCCTGTGGGGAACGCTCGCCTTCACGCGTACCACCGCCGGTGCCCCGGCTTCCGCGTCGCATGTGCACCGCACTGCGCCGGAGCGGGTCCGCACCCGGCCGACAGCACGATCCCCGACAGCCGGGCACCGGACGACCGGTGCCGGGACGCCGGGTCATGGTCATCAGCGCGGTATCCGGTTTGCCTTCACCCCTGCCGACAGGCCGGGCCACCGCAGTGCACCACCGGCCGCTTTCGAGGGGATAGTTGTGAAACTCAGTGCACTGCTCGACGGGCACGACCACCACGTGATCCAGGGCGACCTGGCCACGCCGATCACCGCGGGAATGAGCTTCGACGCCCACCGGGTGACGGCCGGCTCGCTGTACATCGCCGTACCGGGCCACGAGGACGGCGGACCCGAGCTGATCGGGCGGGCGCTGGAGCTGGGAGCGGTCGCGGTACTGGCCGAGGGCGACGCCCCGCACCTCGCGGGCCTGCCCGAGACCGTCTGCGTGGTCCGGGTGACCGACATCCGGGCGCTGGCCGCGGTCGTCGCGTCCCGCTACTACGGAGAGCCGGGCCGCGCGATGGACGTCGTGGCGATCACCGGCACCAACGGCAAGACCTCCGTCTCGTACATGGTCGAGGCGGTCCTGCGGATCGCCGAGGGCGTCAAGGTCGGGGTCATCGGCACCTCGGGCAGCCGGATCGGCGGAGAGTCGATCCCGATGCCGAGGTCGGTGCTGACCACCCCGGAAGCGCCGGACCTGCAGTACCTGCTCGGCCACATGCGCGACCGCGAGACGCCCAGCGTGGTGCTGGAAGCGACCTCGATGGGCCTGCTGCAGCGCCGGGTGGAGGGCGTCTTCATCGACGTCGGCGTCTTCACCAACCTGACCCAGGACCACCTGGACGACCACGGAACGATGGAGCACTACAAGAACGCCAAGATGCGGCTCTTCCAGGGGCTGTGCCGGCGCGCGGTGGTCAACGCCGACGATCCGGTCAGCGCCGAGATCATCGCCCTGATGCCGGACACGGTGACCACCTACGCCCTGGACGCGCCGGCGGACTACCGCGCCACCGACCTCGTCGTGGACGCGGCGGGCAGCCGTTTCACGCTGCACCACGACGGGCGCAAGTACCCCGCCGCGATCCCGGTGCCCGGCCGCTTCTCGGTGGCCAACGCGCTGGCCACCCTGGCGGCATGCCATCTGCTCGGCCACGACCTGCAGGGACTGGTCAGCGCCCTCGACCGGATGCCGCCCACCCCCGGCCGCTTCGAGCGCTACACCACCCCGCAGGGCACCTGCGTGATCGTGGACTACGCGCACTCCCCGGATTCGCTGGAGAAGGTCCTCACCACCATCCGCAGCTTCGCGAGCGGCCGGGTCATCACCGTCTTCGGCTGCGGCGGCGACCGGGACATCACCAAGCGCGTCGCCATGGGCACCATCGCCGGCGAACACTCCGACCTGTGCGTCCTCACCTCGGACAACCCGCGCTACGAGGACCCCGAAGGGATCCTGGACCAGATCGCCCCCGGCCTGGTCCACACCGGGATCCCCTTCCAGCGGATCACCGACCGCCGGGACGCGATCCGCTACGCGCTGTCCGTCGCGGGACACGACGACGTCGTGCTCGTCGCGGGCAAGGGCAGCGAGCCGTTCCAGATCATCGGCGACGAGCTGCTCCCGTTCAGCGACATGGGCGTGGTGCGCGAGCTCGCCCTGGAGCCGGTCGCCGCAGCCCTGTAGAACCCGGACGACCGTGGAGCGATGCGGCGGGCCCGCCCTCAGGCCAGTCGCATCGCGAAGGTCACCACGGCACCGGGGGAGGCCGTGGCGATCACCAGCCGGTCGGTGAGCAGGCGGGTGAGCCACAGCCCGCGGCCGGCCGGGCCGCCGTTGATCCCGGGCGCCAGCTCGGGAATGACGTCCTCGGAGAAGCCGGGACCGGAATCGCTGATACGGCACTCCAGTTCGTCGCCGACCCTGGTCAGCGCGAGGGCGCCGTCCCCGCCGGCGTGCTCCACCACGTTCGAGGCCAGCGCGTCCATTGCGAGCACGAACTCGCCGCGGCGCGGTTCGGACAGTCCCGCCAGGGACGCGCGCTGCTCGATGAGGACCCGCAGCCGCGGCAGGTCCTCGCCGGTGAACGCGACCTCCAGCAGGCACTCCGCCGGCTCGCCGGCACGGCTGCCGGCCGGGTCGGTCAGCATCGGCGCCCCGCCCCGGTCAGCACCAGCCGCGCGGTGCTGCCCTCGCACAGGGCACGCAGCACGCGGATCTGGCCGGCCTCACCGTGGACTTCGACCCGGTCGTGGCCGTCCGCGGCGCGGACCATCCGCAGCAGCTCGTCGGCGCACCGGACGCTGAGGAAGCTCAACTGCGTCAGATCCACAACGAGTTTGCGCGCGTCCCCGGTGCGTGCGAGCGCCTCGCCGACGGCGGCGCTGAACTGCTCACCGGTGGCGAGGTCCGCCTCGCCGATCAGCCGTAGGGAGCCGTCGCCGTGCAGCGCCCGCAGTTCGCCGAGCCGGGTGAGCAGGTTGCGGGGGTGTGCCCGGCACATCCGCGCCAGGACGTCCTCGTCGAACCGGCGCCGGTCGTAGGCGCAGATCTCGCTGTAGGTGCCGTCGGTGAACAGGTGCTCCGCGTGGGATTCCCGGTGCATCATCACGTCGATGTCGGCCTCCAGATCCGCCACCCAGTGCATGTCGATGAAGGTGCGCAGCCCGGTGTATCCCTGCCGGACCGCGAGCGCGGTCTCCTCGCGGATCCGCTGCCACTGCCGCTCGGGGGTGAAGCCGCGGTCGGGGCTGATGAGCGACCGCATGCTGTTGAGCACCAGCTGCCCCCGGGCCCGGACCCGGGCCATCGAAGGGCTGTCGGCCTCCAGCCGGGACCAGAGCTCGTCGTCACCCACTCCGGGAGCCGCGAAGACCATCACCTTCTCGCCGCGGGCCAGGCCGGTCCAGGCGAAGGTGGTCAGCACATCCCAGTTCGACTCGTCGTCGCCGTAGCTGACGAAGCAGTGGTCGCCCGCTCGCATGCGTTGCACGGAGATCGTGGCGGGATGGACCTCATCCCAGACAGGCATCGCCCCTCGCTTTCTGCGACCCGTACCGCTGTTCGCGTGCCGGAGTCGTGGCAAAGCTAGCGAGTCCGCTTCCCGGAGCGGCATGCACCGACAGAAGTGAACGATGGCGCAAGGAAGTTGCCCTTCCGCTTCCAGGAAAGGTCGTGATTAGTCACCGCGTGATCAGATCTGACCGTTCGTCCGGATGCCGGTCGGCCGGGCACCGGCAGGCGGAGCGCGGGTCAGCGCGAGGTGGCGCGTCCTACCACTTCGAGCGCTGCATGAAGCGGCGGTGCGCCGACTGCGCGGAATCGGAGCGCTGGACGGGTACGGGGGCGGGCTTCTGCTGCGAACTGTCGGCGGACTGGCTCGGGCCGCTGGTGGTGCCGGGCATGATCTTCGTCCTCCCTGCCGGTGTAGCTGGCGCGTACATCAGGAAGGCGCCAGGTTAACCGCCGTGTGTGCGGTGCGGGCTTGTCTTCGGGCCGCATACCCCCGTTCGGGGGAGGCATCCGCTGCTGTCCGGGCTGTTGACGGGACACGGTCAGGGTCTTACCGTCCGATGGCGGTGGACTGAGTCGTCTTCTGTTCGTTTTTCGCAACCCTTCTCCACAAACCCCAACGGCCGTCGGTACTCGGCCGCGAAGAAGGAGCCCCGCGTATGCGAAGCCAACACGCCGTACAGCCCCAACACGCCGTACAGCCCCTGCGCGCCTTACGAACCCTGCGAACGCCCCTGGCCGCACTGCTCGTGCTCGTCCTGGCCGCGTTCGCCGTCCTGCAGGCCCCGCCCGCCCACGCGGCGGTGAACACCGCGATCACGGTCGACGGGAACTCCCCGGGCAGGACCTTCGACGGAGTCGGAGCGATCAGCGGCGGGGGAGGCAACTCGCGGCTGCTGGCGGACTATCCGGAGCCGCAGCGCGGCCAGATCCTGGACTACCTCTTCAAACCCGGATACGGCGCGGCGCTGCAGATCTTCAAGGTCGAGATCGGCGGCGACACCAACTCCACCGACGGCGCCGAGCCCAGCCATGAGCACACCCGCGGCACGGTCGACTGCGGTACCGGGTACGAGTGGTGGCTGATGGAGCAGGCCAAGGCCCGCAACCCCGCGGTGAAGCTGTACGGCCTCGCCTGGGGCGCGCCCGGTTGGATCGGCAACGGCAACTTCTGGTCGCAGGACATGATCGACTACCTGATCGCCTGGATGGGCTGCGCCAAGCAGCACGGACTGACCATCGACTACCTCGGCGGCTGGAACGAACGCGGCTACAACAAGGCCTGGTACGAGAACCTGCACGCCACCCTCGCCGCGAAGGGGTACGGATCGACGAAGGTCGTCGGCGCGGACTCCGACTGGTCGGTCGCCGGGGACATCCGCGCCGACGCGGCCTTCGCCGCCTCTGTGGACATCGTCGGCGCGCACTACCCCTGCGGCTACATGTCCGCGATGACGTCCTGCTCCACCACCTCCGACGCCCTGGCCACCGGAAAGCAGCTGTGGGCGAGCGAGAACGGGTCCGAGGACTACAACACCGGCGGTGCGCCCATCGCGCGTGCCATCAACAGGGGTTATCTGGACGCGAAGTTCTCCGCGTTCATCAACTGGCCGCTGGCCGCTGCGCTCTACCAGAACCTGCCGTACAACACCGACGGGATGCTGACCGCCACCCAGCCCTGGTCGGGCTCGTACAGCGTCGGAAAGAGCACCTGGGCCACCGCGCACACCACCCAGTTCACCCAGCCGGGCTGGCAGTACCTGGACTCCGGCAGCGGCTACCTCGGCGGCGACCGTGCCAACGGCAGCTACGTCAGCTACAAGTCGCCGGGCAAGACCGCCTGGAGCACCGTCCTGGAGACCCTCGACGCCACCGCCGCGCAGACCGTCAACCTCAAGACCGCGGGAGGGCTGCCCGGTGGCACGGTGCACGTCTGGTCCAGCGACTTCTCCTCCGGCCGGCAGAGCGACTACCTCGTGCACAGCGCCGACCTCACGCCCGTCAACGGCGCCTACCAGCTGACCCTGCAACCCGGCCGGGTGTACTCGGTGACCACCACCACCGGCCAGGGCGCCGGAACGGCCGCCTCGCCCGCCCGCGGTCTGCTCGCACTGCCCTACTCCGACGACTTCCAGTCCACCCGGCAGGGCGGCGAGGCCCGGTACCTGGCCGACATGAACGGCTCCTTCGAGGGCGCGGCCTGCGGCGCGGGCCGTACGGGCACCTGCGTACGCCAGATGGCCACGACGAACCCCATCACCTGGGACGGCGGCAGCGACCCGTACGCGACCCTCGGCGACCTGAGCTGGTCCGACTACACCGTCTCCGCCGACGCGATGCTCGAACAGGCGGGCGCGGTCCAGCTGATGGGCCGGGTCGGCACCCAGAAGGGCTTCGCCCCGGCGAACATCAACGCCTACTACCTCAAACTCGCCAACACCGGCGCCTGGTCCATCCTGCGCAACAGCGCCGGCGGAACGGTCACCACCCTCGCCTCCGGCACCGTCGCCGCGCCCGGTACCGGCAGTTGGCACCGCCTCGCCCTCACCTTCGCCGGCCGGACCATCACCGCGACGATCGACGGCACGAAGGCCGGCGCCGTCACCGACGACTCCTACGGCGCTGGCCAGGTCGGTATCGGCACCGCCGGATACGTGGCCGCCCAGTTCGACAACCTCAGCGTCACCCCCGGCTCACCGGCCGTCCTGTCGGGCACGTACACGCTGGTCAACCGGAACAGCGGCAAGGCGCTCGACGCGGCCAAGCAGGGCACCGCCGACGGTACGCCCATCATCCAGTGGACCCGCAACGGCGGCGGCAACCAGCAGTGGAAGATCGCCCCGGCCGGGGGCGGCTACTACGTCGTCACCGGTGTGGCCGGCGGCAAGGCGCTCGACGTGCCCGGCGCCGCGAAGGTCGCCGGGACACAACTCGACCTGTGGACACCCAACGGGGGCGCCAACCAGCAGTGGCTGATCGTGCCCAGTGGCGGCGGCTTCTACACGCTGGAGGGCCGCGACAGCGGTCAACTGGCCGACGTCAGCGGAGCGTCCACCACTGACGAGGCGCCGGTCGTCCAGTGGCCGGCCAATGGCGGTACCAACCAGCGGTGGCAGCTGGTGCCCGTCTCCTGATCCGTTCCGGCTGTTCGCCGATCCAGACCCCGCCAGTGGTAGGAACCGCGCTGGTACGTGCCGCGTGCGTACGCGGCACAGGGGGCTGGGTCGGCCCCGCCGGGCGGCGAAGTATTCCTTCCGGGAGCCCGCGGCGCGATCGGTGCCACGGGCCCTGTATCCGGAGGGAAACGGGACGATGGCGATTGTTGAAGGGGTGCCTGCCGAGGTCGGGGCACCGGCCGGGGGATCGGTGCGAAAGCCCGTACCGGCTCGGATGACGGGCCGGCTGCGGCTGGTCCTGGTGGTGCTGCTGGTCGCGCAGTTCATGCTGGCCGTGGACTTCTCGATCCTCAATGTGGCCCTGCCGGTGGTCGGCCAGGGGCTCGGGTTCCCGCTGGCGGACCTGCAGTGGATCGGTACGTCCTTCGCACTGGCCGCCGCGGGCTTCACGCTGCTGTTCGGGCGGATCGCCGACATCGTCGGCCGCCGCAGGATGTTCCTGGCCGGCCTGGCGGTGCTGGGCGCCTCCTCGCTCGTCGGCGGGCTGGCGGTCAGCCCCGCCATGCTGCTGGCGGCCCGGGTCGCGCAGGGGCTGGCCACCGCGGCCGTCACGCCGGCCGGGCTGTCGCTGCTGACCTCGTCCTTTCCCGAGGGCCCGCTGCGGGACAGGGCGCTCGGTCTCAACGGCGCCCTGATGTCGGCCGGCTTCACCGCCGGCGCGGTCCTCGGCGGAGTGCTGACCGACCTGCTCTCGTGGCGCTGGGCGTTCTTCGTCAACGTCCCGGTCGCCGTCGCGGTACTGATCGTGGCCCCGCTGGTGATCAAGGAGAGCCGTCCCGCGGTCCGCCCGCGGCTGGACGTGCCCGGCGCGCTCGCCGTCACCCTCGGCCTGCTCGCCCTGGTCCTCGGGCTGACCACCGCCGGGGAGAAGGGCTGGGGCGATCCGCGGGGCCTGGTGGCCCTCGTGACCGGCGCGGCGCTGCTCATCGTCTTCTACGTCGTCGAGAAGAGCGCCTCCGCACCTCTGGTGCCGGTGGCGATACTGCGGCGCCGCACCGTGATCTGGGGCAACCTCGCCGGTCTCATCGCCTTCGTCACGGAGACCTCGCTGGTCTTCCTGATGACCCTTTATCTGCAGAAGGTGCTCGGGTTCTCCCCGCTGGCGGCGGGCCTGTCCTTCGGCGTGCTGGGCCTGGGCACCGTCGTGGGCGGTCTGCTCGCCGCGCGGGTGATCGGCCGGATCGGCACCCGGGCCACCCTCGTGACCGGCGGCGCCGTCCAGGCCCTCGCGACGGTGGCGCTCGTCGCACTGGGTGACGACCGCGGCTGGATGGCGCTGCTGCTGGCGGCGACCTTCGTCGGTGGGATCGGCAACATGCTGGTGATCGTCGGCTTCATGGTGACCGCCACCTCCGGGATCCCCGATGCCGAGCAGGGCATGGCGACCGGCCTGGCCACGATGACCCAGCAGGTCGGCATCACCATGGGCGCCCCGGTCATGAGCGCCATCGCCACCGCCGGGATCACCGTCTCGTCCGGCACCGGCGCGGTACTGGACGGCATCGGGAACGCGGTCCTGGTGAACGCCGCCATCGTGCTGGCCGGTGCGGTCCTCGCGGCCCTGTTCCTGCGCGGCGCACGGCGGGCGTGACGCGGGTCTCACGCCCCTTTCCGGCGGTGTGCCACCTGGGCGCCGGGCACCCGGGGCGCCGCCGGAAGGCCCGCATCCGCCATGGATGCGGGCCACGTGCTATCGTAGATCTCAGTTGCAGTTGTGGTACCCATGAAACTTTGTGTGCACCTGACGGTTACAACCCTCAGGTGCATTTTGTTTTTCCGGTCATCTCCGGATGGGCTCATTGCGGCGACGCGGAACACGTGAAGTGCGTATTCCGGCTGTGCCCCCTATCAGAGGAGATTTGACATGGCTACTGGCACCGTGAAGTGGTTCAACGCGGAAAAGGGCTTCGGCTTCATCGAGCAGGACGGCGGCGGCGCTGACGTCTTCGCCCACTACTCGAACATCGCCACCCAGGGCTTCCGTGAGCTCCAGGAGGGCCAGAAGGTCTCCTTCGACGTCACGCAGGGCCAGAAGGGCCCGCAGGCCGAGAACATCGTTCCCGCCTGACGCTGACAAGAGCTGAGCCAGGGCCCGCACCGTGAGGTGCGGGCCCTGGCTGTTGCCCGGACTTCGTCACCCACCCGGGCACCTTTCACCACACGGACCTCATCGGTCCGGTATTCCGGCCGCCAATTCTCAGTAGGCGCCGTTTCATCGGAGTTCACCGCGCGGACCTTTCCGCCGGACTCCGCATTCGCCATTTGCTTCGGTTCGTTTCTTGCGATTCCTTGCGCGGCTGTCGGCCGCCGAGCCTTCCTCGACACGCGCCGCCTCGAGGAAGGTTCCGCATGAACCGCACCACGCGCTCGAACAGCCCCTACTCCCGCAGCAGCCGCACCGGTGGCTCGGGCAGCGGCGGCAGCTACAGCAGCCGCTCCGGCGGCTCCGGCAACACCGCCGGATTCAGCGGCCGCTCCCGCTCGCAGTCCTCGAACCGCTCCGGCGGCTCCGGACGCCGGCCGGCCGCGCTGCAGGGCGAGTTCGCCCTGCCCGTCACCATCACCCCGGCGCTTCCCGCCGTCACCACCTTCGGCGCGCTCGACATGCCGGTCGAGGTGCTCAAGATGCTCACCAGCCTGGGCATGAACGAGCCGTTCCCGATCCAGGGCGCGACGCTGCCGAACTCGCTGGCCGGCCGTGACGTCCTCGGCCGCGGCCGCACCGGCTCCGGCAAGACCCTCGCGTTCGGTCTGGCGCTGCTCTGCCGCACCGCCGGACAGCGCGCCCAGCCGCGCCAGCCGCTCGCGCTGGTCCTCGTACCGACCCGCGAGCTGGCCCAGCAGGTCACCGACGCGCTCACCCCGTACGCCCGCTCGCTGCACCTGCGGCTGGCCACGGTCGTCGGCGGCATGTCGATCGGCCGCCAGGCCAGCGTGCTGCGCGGCGGCGCCGAAGTCGTCGTCGCGACGCCGGGCCGGCTCAAGGACCTGATCGACCGCGGTGACTGCCGGCTCGACCGGGTGGCCATCACCGTTCTGGACGAGGCCGACCAGATGGCGGACATGGGCTTCATGCCGCAGGTCACCGCGCTGCTCGACCAGGTGCGCACCGACGGCCAGCGGATGCTGTTCTCGGCCACCCTGGACCGCAACGTCGACCAGCTGGTGCGCCAGTACCTGCACGACCCGGTGGTCCACTCGGTGGACCCCTCGGCCGGTGCGGTCACCACCATGGAGCACCACGTGCTGCACGTGCACGGTGCCGACAAGCGCGCCACCACCACGGAGATCGCCGCCCGTGACGGCCGGGTGCTGATGTTCCTGGACACCAAGCACGCCGTCGACCTGCTGACCCGCGAACTGCTGGCAAGCGGTGTCCGGGCGGCCGCGCTGCACGGCGGCAAGTCCCAGCCGCAGCGCAACCGCACCCTTGAGCAGTTCAAGACCGGACACGTGACGGTGCTGGTGGCGACCAACGTCGCGGCCCGCGGTATCCACGTCGACAACCTGGACCTGGTCGTCAACGTCGACCCGCCGAGCGACCACAAGGACTACCTGCACCGCGGCGGCCGTACCGCCCGCGCGGGGGAGTCCGGTGTCGTCGTCACCCTCGTGCTGCCGAACCAGCGCCGCGACATGACGCGTCTGATGGCCGACGCGGGCATCACGCCGAAGACGACCCAGGTCCGCTCCGGTGAGGCGGAGTTGACGCGGATCACCGGCGCCCAGGCCCCGTCCGGCGTTCCCGTCGTCATCACCGCTCCGGTGTCCGAGACCGCGAAGCGCAGTGCCGCCTCGACCCGTGGGCGCCGCAGCCGTACGGCCCAGGCCCGTCGCGCCGGTGCGCCGGATCGTTCCTCCAGGCCCCGCACGAGCGCCGTCTGACCGTTGCCGGTCAGTTGTTGACAGCTACGAAGTACCGCCGGGCCCCGCTGAGAAGCGGGGCCCGGCTTTTCGTTGTCAGGCGGGGGCATCGCCGGTGAGGGGTTCCGGCGGGGCGACCGCGAGAAGGGCTTCGCCCACCCCGTCGGCCATGGTCAGGACCTGGTCCGCACCGGTCAGTTCGAGCGTGCGCAACAGCTGCGGGCTGACGTCGGCCAGAACGAGGACGTCCCCGAGGTCCTGGAGCGTCTGCCGGATGGTGAGCAGAAGGCCCAGCCCGCGGGAGTCGCAGAAGGTGAGCTCCGCGCAGTCCAGCACCAGGCGGCCCTGACGGGCGTGGCCGTCCTGCTGGGCCGGCAGATCGCCGTGTCCGATCCGGCCCTCCTGTCGGGCCCTGAGCAGTTCGGCCACGGCGTTCGCCAGGACCTCTTCGCTGTCCAGGTCGAGCTCGCCGGCCAGCGCGAGTACATCGACATCCCGCCGGCCGTTGCGTACGGGCCGCACCTGCAGCCGAGTCATGGTCGTCTCCCGAAGATCAAGATCGCGGTACCTACGGTGTGTACTCATGGCGCCCCACCGTGCCGGGCACGGGCCGGCCGACCCCGTGGCGAGGTAGGGCGTGGGCAGCGTACCTGGGTTCTCAGTGTGCGTAAATCTGTCCTGGCCGCAATAGACATTTCACGATCGGGTTGTTAGATTTTCTGGCGTAATGAAGGACGTCGGTGATCTCCGGCTGTCGCCTCCCCCGAGTGGGCTGTACGCCGCAGAGGTGCAATGACCCCCAGGACCCGTACGAACACGTCCGACAAATTCGACGACGACGACTACCCCGCCTACACCATGGGCCGTGCCGCGGAGATGATCGGCACCACGCCCGCCTTCCTGCGGGCGGTGGGTGAAGCGCGGCTGATCACCCCGCTGCGCTCGGAGGGCGGCCATCGCCGCTACTCGCGCTACCAGCTGCGCATCGCCGCCCGCGCCCGCGAACTCGTCGATCAGGGCACGGCCATCGACACGGCCTGCCGCATCGTCATCCTGGAGGACCAGCTCGAAGAGGCCCTGCGCCTCAACGAGGAGCTGCGCCGCCGCGCGGACGCACCGCAGCCCTCCGAGGACGCCTGACCGACGGTTGGACCGCCCACGATCGGCCGGACAGGCCCTAAGGTCGGTGATGTGCTGAGCATCGTGGATGAACTGGCCGGCCCTGGTCCGCTGCGGATCTGTGCCCATGCGCCGCAGGACGGCGACCCGGGCGATCTGACCGGACTGCGGGTGCTTCTCGTCGCGGACGTGCTGGGGCGCGTCGTCGAGCTGCGCGGCAGGGCCGTGCTCATGGGATGGACCGGCCCACGGGTTCCACCGGCGGGCGCCGCGGGTATCCGTCCCGCCGACGCCACCGGCACCCTCGACGAGATCACCGAGGTACTGGGCGGCCCGCCCGCCGTTCACATCACGCATCGCGCCTACGAGGGTGCGGGCGGCGCCAGCCTCCAGGTGGGCGCCGCGAGCGTCGCGGGACCTGAGGACCGGGACGCGCTCGCCGTACGCCTGCTCCTGCTCGGCTACCCGCACCACGAACCGCTCGCCGTCACGTCCGATGAGGTCACCGCTGCCGAACATATGCTGGCCCGTTGGCGGCGTGCCGTGGCCGGGTGGGCCGAGGAGCCGTCCAAACCGATGGCCGCCGACCTGGTGCGAACGGCGCGGACGGTGCTGAAGGACACCCTCGACACCTCCGAGGTGCTGCGACTGCTGCGCGGGCTGGAAACGGCCGCCGATGTGGCGGACGGCGCCAAGTTCGAGACCTTCGCCCATCTCGACCGCGTTCTCGGCCTGGAGGTCGTCCGCGAGATCGGCCGCCCGCGGTCCGCCGGGGCGCCCGCATGAGCGCGACCCGGCGGCTGGTGATCCTGCGGCACGCCAAGTCCGCCTGGCCCGAAGGCGTTCCCGACCACGACAGGCCGCTGAACCGGCGCGGCCTGCGCGACGCCCCCGCCGCAGGCCGCTGGTTGGCCGACGCGGGATGCCTGCCCGACCTCGTCCTGTGCTCCTCCGCCCGCCGTACCCGGCAGACCTGGGACCTGGCGGCCGCCGAGTTGGACGGCGCCCCGCAGGTCCGCTACGAGGAGCGCCTCTACGGGGCCGACGTCGGGGACCTGCTCGACGCCGTGCGTGAAGTGTCCGCCGATGTCGGGACGTTGCTGCTGGTCGGCCACCACCCCGGTGTCCAGGACCTGGCGCTGCTGCTCGCCGGTAGGTCGACCGGCGACACCCTGCACCGCACACGGACCAAGTTCCCCACGTCCGGCACTGCCGTGCTCACCTGGAGCGGGCCGTGGTCGGTCGCGGGACGGGGGGTCGCCCTGCTGGCCGACTTCGTGGTTCCGCGCGGGCGGCGCGAGGAGCATTCCTGACCCATGGGGCCGCGCCGCCGCGCGAGTTGACCCCGCTTCAGCGGAACATCAGGTTCAGACAGGGGACGCGGCAGCGGCCGCGGTGAGCGCCGGGATCGCTGGGATCGCGCGCGTTCTGGCAGGTTCGACGGTTCTGACGGGCGCGGGTGCGAGTGCGAATGCGGGCGCTGGCGCGACCAGTGACGGATCGACGGTGAGGTCGGTGACGCCCAGGGGCGCGCCGAGAGCGCGTACCGCGGGCGCGGACAGTCTGATCCACTCCTGGCCGGTGCCCAGCGCCGTGACGAGCCGCTGCTCGGTGGTGAAGGCGACGGCCGTGCGGCCGCCGAGGGGTGTGCGGAAGAAGCGGGCGGTACAGCCCGCGGGTCCCGGCCGGACAGGGACGAGAAGTGGTCCGGCCGGGATGCGATCGGAGGGTTCGGGATCCTCCGCGTACAGATGCTCGACCATCACAGTGCTCCTTGAGAGAGACGAAGCGCTCCCCGGCGTGATCGCCGGCGCCGCTTCGACGAAGATATCCCCGCGAGGAGGGTCGTCGATCACGCTCCTTACGCGTGCTTGATGCTGCCGCAGGCCCCTTTGACGAGCCCCTGACGGGTCGGGCCGGCAGGCCGGTTGCAGGGGCCTTGGTATCAGGGAGCCGTCAAGGATCGCTCCGGCCGCGTATCGGGTCCGTCAAGGGATGCCCACGCCGGGGCTGTACGGAGATCCACTGGAAGGCCAGGGAACCGGGGTCACGGCCGGCGGTTCACGAGTCGTAGCGAAGGATGCGGGACACCATGGCCGAGGCCACGCGGATCATCGTCGGAGTCAGCGGATCGTTGAGCAGCCTGGCCGCCCTGCACCGCGGTGTCGCCGAGGCGCGCCGGCACGACGCCCTCCTCGTACCGGTGCTCGCCTGGGCGCCGGTGGGCGGCGAGATCGCCTACCGCAGGGCTCCCTGTCCGCCGCTGCTCAAGGAATGTGAGCGCGCGGCCGGCAAGCGCCTGGACACCGCCTTCGAACAGGCCCTCGGCGGATACCCCGGCGGCCTGCGCATCCGGCCGCTCGTCGTACGCGGCGCGCCGGGCCAGGCCCTGGTGCAGATCGCCGACCACCCGGACGACCTGCTCGTGGTGAGCGCGGGCCGCCGCGGTCCGCTGAACCGGATGTTCCACGGATCGGTGGCCCGCTACTGCCTGGCGCACGCCAGGTGCGCGGTGGTGGCCGTTCCGCCGTCCGACCTGCTGGAAACCCTCGAACGCGCGGGCCGCCACGGCCTCCCCTTCCCGTCGACACCAGCCCCGTCACGTAAGCGGGCCCTCCCGTCTCACAGCAGCAGCGGTGCCAGCAGCTTCTCGTCGGCGGGGTAGGGCAGTTCGACGAGGAGAAGCCCGCCCGCGGTGCTCAGATCGCCGGCGCGTACCAGGATGTGGATCTGCCGAGCGAGCGGGTCACGTCCGTGACGGCGACCTCCACTCGTCCGCGTACCGGCGGGCGGCGTCGCCCGTGAGGCCGACTTGGAGAGGCTCCACTGCTTCATGCACCTTCGGTGTCCAGCCGCTCCGCGGACTGGAGCAGGTGCTCGGGCAATTGATGATGTCGGTGCTGCGGCCCGCGTGCCCCCGTCGCAGCGAACGGCGGTCGAAAATCGGTGGCCACCTGAACTGGCCGGCCCCACGCTGTACGCCATGGAAGAACCGCACCGCAGGATCCGCGCGCTCCACACGGAATCCACGATTACTGTCTACCAGGCATACTCCCCTGAAATCGGACTGCCCGCCGTCCGCGACGGCCGCTTTCCCGCCGCGTGGAAGCCAGACCGCATGACGTGGGTCACTAAGCCGTCTTCACAACCCTTTCCGCCACCGGCTTCTGTTGGCTCCGGCTTGTTATCAGGGTTGTGTGCGCTACGCGGCCCTTGGAGTGGCAGGCTGGCCCCGAGGGTAGTACTCATCCCTACGTTCCGTTGGCCGGGGGGACATGGACGCGGAGTTGTGGTTGGGGCTGTCGGGTGCGCTGACAGCTATCGTCGGGTTGTACTACGCGTGGCGCGCACTGGATCCCGCTGCCGTCGACCAGTCTCGGGCGTCCTTCGTCAAGGAACGGACAGATCTCCGTCAGCGGTTTGCTCAGTTGTGCGAGATGGCCGCCGACATGCATGTTCTCGCCCGCCCCTCGTTGGAGCGGATCGGTGGTACCTCCCTGCTGTGGGAGGCGGCCATGCGTCCGCCGACTCCTGTTCCGCTGTCAGCGGTGGTGCTGCAGTGGCAGGATTCGTTGCCAGCCATGAACTTGCCTTTGCTTCGCGCGGCGCGACGCTGCTTACCAAAGGAAACAAAGGCGAACCGCTACGAACGCTATTCATCGGCTATGGGAGATCTGACACGTCCTGCCCTCTTCGAAGACCGCCCGTCCTTTCGTCTTGTGCATGCCGACTGGTCTGATCCGGGAGGACCTCGTCTGGTCTTCGGCAGTGGCCAGTACTTCGACCTCATCGACCAGAACGAGGCCGTCGCCCACGAATTGGCTGAGGCTACGCAGGGGGCGCCCAAAGAAAGGCCGCCCTGGCGAGCAGTGCCTATGCGCAGGCTCCTGGCCGACGACCCGCTGTTGCTCGGGGGGCGTGTCGTGCTCCCTTCCGTTGGCACACTGACTTTGCGCCGTACCTCCGATGGGCAGGGCACCTTCTTTCTCCTCTACCGAGGAGAAGGGCAAGTTGCCACGGGCGAGGGCACGTACGGGCCGATCCCCGCCGGCATGGTTCAACCGGCTTCGTTCTCGCCTCTTGCGCACCGCCAGGACCTCGATCTATGGCGCACCATCATGCGGGAGTACAACGAGGAACTCCTTGGAGCCCCGGAAGCCAAAGGGGATTCAGGCACCGAAGTGGACTACTGCCGGCCCCCTTACAGCCTGCTCAACGCCGCCTTGGCCGACGGCTCGTTACGTGTGTGGTGCTTGGGCATGGCGCTGGAGCCTTTGAACCTTGCTGTATGTTTTTTGACCGTGGCAGTCTTCGAGGCGAACACCTTCGACACGATCTTCGCTGAGGCGGTCGAGCGAAACGAAGAAGGCATAGTGATCAGCGGGCCACGCTCCAACGGCACCATCACCGGTCTGCCACTCAACGCCGCCAGTATCAACGAACTTCCTTCGAGCCGTATGTCTTCTCCCGCTGCAGGGCTGCTCCAACTAGCCCTACAGCATCAGGATCTTCTGCTTTCAGATCCCGGTCACTTCCATGCATAAAAAGGACTATGAACACAGCTTGACGTGGATCATCAAGCAGCGTTCACAGTCCTTTGCCGCCATGTGACCCGAGATGATGTCAGGTTGTGCCGGACCGCCGGACCGCCGGACCGCCGGACCGCCGGACCGCCGGTCAGGGACGCAGGTGGGCGAGTAGCTCTTCACCGGCGGGGTATCCCTGCTCCTGGGGGAGCAGGCGGGTGGCTGCGTCCAGTTCTCCGTCCCTGACGAGTGCGTGGATCTCGTTGGCGAGCGGAGTCACGTCACTAATGGACACGATCCACTCGTCCGCGTAACGCGACGATGCCTCACCTGAGAGCCCCAGTTGCAGCGAGCGGTGCGGCAGGGGACGCAGGTGCAGATCGCGTTCGGGATCCCACTGGACACGGGCCGGTGCGCGCTTGAGGTCCCGCTGCCAGGCGCCGCGATCGGAATGCAGTCCGCGGACGTAACTCGCCAGGCAGGCATGGCGCAGCGCCCACTCGAAGCCGTCGCAAGTGATCTCGACGGCGAGGACGGTCTCCTGACCCTCCTTCGTGCCCCAGCCGGAGCGGTACATCATCCACATGAAACTGGGCTTAATCCACGTCATGCGGCCAGGCTTCCACGCGGCGGGAAAGCGGCCATCGCGGACGGCGGGCAGTCCGATTTCCGGGGAGTATGCCTGATATACAGTGATCGTGGATGCCGTGTGGAGCGCGCGGATTCTGCGGTGCGGTTCTTCCATGGCGTACAGCGTGGGCTCGGCCGACTCAGGTGACCACCGATTTTCGACCGTTGCGCGACGCGACGGAGCACGCCGGCCACAAGCTGCAGGCAGTCGCCCGTGCGGGCCAAGTAGCGTCCGGAGTCAGAATGGAGGTTCCTCCGTGCAGCCGCCGGTCCAGACGTCATGGACGTATCGAACGCGTGCGGCAACGTCAGCGGGAGTCTCCTGGGCAACGATGTCGTGGCCCCAGTTCTTGAGTGCGTCCAGACAGCGGTTGCGGTTGTAGCGGTTGGTACTGGTAGCGAGGAGGCGATGGACGCGGTGTCCGAGTTCGTCTCTGTGACAAGTGAGGGCGGGATGCTCGATCAAAGGGATGGCGGCAACGACCGCGGCCTCACGAACAGCATTGCTTTCGTGGCCCAGGAAGGCTGAAACGGCACGGTAGAACGTGGGGCGGTTGTCCAGGAAAACGCGCATTTCTGGATAATCGTCGAGGTCGTCACCGTCGAAGTGACGCTCGACGTCGGCGTCGTAGGCGAGTGATCCCAGCCAGTCCAGCAGGGCCGCCCTCACCGGACGGTCTCTTTCCGAGTCAGCCCGACGGTCAGGTTCGACGGTCGCCATCGCGGGGTGGGCGAGGATCGCGGCGACATACAGCGCCACGGGGAGCGTAGCTTCGTAGAAGCTGTTCTGATGGCATACCGGCTCCAGGCCGCTGATGGCGCTGATCTGAATCGTCGGGTCAGCATGGAGGAGGCGAGGCAGCGTGGCCGACAGAAATCCGCCGTTCCCTCTCGCGGTGCCGAGTGAGGCCCAGGCCGTACCGTCCAACAACGACTGGTGATGGGGCAGTTCATCGGGCGTCAGACCGTCAGTCTGCTGGTTCTCCCTGGTCACGAGGCAAGGCTACCGCGGACGCTCAAGATCTGGCATCGAACCTCGTGTGCGGACAGGGATGTGTGGCGTCGGCTCACGAAGGTCCGTGAAGACGGCTTGACATGATCAAACCGTGCTTCTCAAATTCCTCAACCATGCGAGCGGCGAGGACTCACCCCTCGTGTCAGCCGTCGAAAAATTGCAGCTTCGCCCTTGGCCTTGGGCAGCGTTCTGCATCCGCGAGCAACGCGTGCGAACAACGGCGCCGAGACCAGTCGGAATAGAGCCCTTCTCGCCGAGACAGATCACTTCTGCTCCTCTGCCGTCGAGCCCCACTGATCGGCACGTGGCGAGCATCCCTCGCGGCATCGGGGCTGACGTAACCCCATTACCGAACCCCGAGCAGAGTCAACCGTCATGCCCACACCAACCCCCGGAGCAGCACGCGATCATCGGTGTACCCCCATGGGTGACCAACCCGCCCACACCGGACACGGATCAGACCGTTCCCGGGAACCCGCGCCGGCGAGAGGGGGCAATCCACGTTTACCTCCGTCCTGCCGGCGCGTACACCCGGCCGCGATCACGTGGCGGCAGGTCCGGGTGCCATCTCCAGAACGATCGGCCGTAACGCTGGCACAGATCGCGGTGAAGGCGAATCCTCGTGACCCAGCGCGCAGGTTTTCGCGTCGCGTATTCGACATGCAACGGCGTCGCCATGATGAGGCGGGGCGTCCACTCCCCGCTGGGGAGGTTGAGGTCAACCCGAGCCAGTCCCCGTACCCGCCCTCGCTGGTGCGGCGGGTGATGTCGTACGGCGCTCCGAAAGACCTCTCGGGCAACCCTCCCGGGACGATTCACGCGGCGCGCAGCGAGGGCTGTCTGCGTGAGCTCTTGAGGGACGCCGGTGAGAGCGGAGCCGTCCGACTCATTGATCTTCAGAATGAGACGATGCAACCAACCCGAGCCCGAGCCCATACGCCCACCAGTACCTGTTGTCAGCACCAGATGCTCCGTCGAGCCACACAGCATGAGATCGACGGTGGCGGCAGAGCCACTTCGATCACCGTTCAACGTGCCACAGAACAGAACTACGTCGTCGAGATCGGGGAGTTCGCTGTCCTCGTGGGTTGTGCCCCAGCTCATCTCGAGATCGAAGTAGACCCACTCGCCGATGGCGAGATCGGGTGCGTAGAAGTGCGACACCTCACGCTCAATGTGGCGGCGGACCTGTCGCAGTCGCTGCAACTCCGCCTGGGTCGCAGTATGAGGAGCAGCCGGGTCCAGGGCCACAGTTGCGACTTGAAGATCAACTTCTATGCTCCATGCAGGAATTCGTCTCGGAACTCGCTCAGGAAAGAACGCTTCGAGACGCCGCCGCGAGAAATAGATCATGTGGTTGAAACGCACGCCACTCCTTGTTGTTGTAGCCCGTGACCATGATGCACGGCCACAAAGGAGTAGATGTGAGCGACCGCTTCATCTCGCCTTGCTTGACGTGCCGGTGGCGCGGAAGAGTGGTTCGGCTACGGCATCGAATCGCTCACCCGACTCGTCCCAGCACTACATGGCACTCGTCGGAGTGCCCGGGATCGAGGTCCGGACACACTGGGCCACGTTGTACAACTCGCTGTGACGCGCCTCCGGCCAGGTGCTGGTCAAGGCCAACGTCTGCGGGTAAACACACGGCGCCGCCGTCTGGCACCTCTGCCAGCACGGCGATGGTGGAATGTACGACACCTACGCGGGAAGTCTCGATGCGGCGTGGGCGACAGCGACGCAGGTTCAGGAAAAATGACCATGAACCGGACCGACTACTACGAC
Source organism: Streptomyces sp. NPDC045021 (assembly GCF_056432645.1). Taxonomy (NCBI): domain Bacteria; kingdom Bacillati; phylum Actinomycetota; class Actinomycetes; order Kitasatosporales; family Streptomycetaceae; genus Streptomyces; species Streptomyces sp. NPDC045021. The sequence continues at coordinate 480,083 of NZ_JBWKIQ010000001.1, read as the reverse complement.
GACCCCAACGCGCCCAAGCCCAACAACTCGGTCGTGGCAACGTCCGTCGCACGACGCACCCCTAAGCAGGCGCATCCAGCATGGAGACCGCCTCCCGGCCCAGGTCCGAAAAGGACTATGAACACCGCATGACGTGGATCAAACCCAGCTTCCTGTGGATGATGTACCGCTCCAACTGGGGTACTGATGCCGGGCAGGAGACCGTTCTTGCCGTCGAGATCGATCGCGACGGCTTCGACTGGGCACTGCGCCATGCCTGCATGTCGAGCTACGTTCGCGGGCTGCATCCCGATCGCGACACCTGGCGGCGTGACCTCAAGCGCGCACCGGCCCGCGTCCAGTGGGATCCCGAACGAGACCTGACCTTGCGTCCCCTGCCGTACCGCTCGCTGCAACTGGGGCTCTCGGGCGAGGCATCGTTGCGTTACGCGGGCGAGTGGACCGTATCCATCAGTGACGTGACCCCGCTTGCCCGCGAAATCCGCACGCTCGTCAGTCGCGGTGATCCGGACACCGCAGCCCAACTGCTCCCCCAAGAAGAGCCATATCCCGCCGGTGACGAACTGCTGGCCCACCTGCGTCCGTGACCGGCAACCCGGACACAACGGCCGGCATCGCCAGGGGCCACGCGGCTGCACAGGATCGCCGGGACGGAGGTCAAGCCAGGCGACCCCGCGACGCAGGGCTGCCGCCCGTCGCACGTGCGAGGCAGGCAACACAACGGCAGCCGTTCACGGTCCTGTCACCAGCAGCATGGACAAGGTCTGTGATCGCGGCTTGATGATCCACGTCAAGCCGTGTTCACAGTCCGCTTCGCTGCCGACGCACCTCGCGGGATCGAGGCTGTGAAGGGCGACCATGCGGGCACTGCAGGCCGGTAGAGCCTTGGAGGCCATCTGATGGGGATGGTCCGAACGCTGTCATGCGGAAGCCACCACCTCGCCGGCCATGACTTGGGGAGGGTTGGGGAGCAGCGACGCAAGGTTGTCCCGCACGAAGTCCGCAGCCCTCGAGATTGATTCGTCGGCACCGGCCTGGTCCTGGAAGACGCTGGTCGAGACCATCGCTCCGTCCCCGGTATCGATCCAGTAGTAGGCCACGAAGCCGGAGACCTGGCGCATGAGCGGCACGAACCCCTCGTTCACGAGACGTGCTGCCTCGCGCGGATCGGTCACCCCTTCGTACCGCCGGACTGCTGCGTACATCGCCAAGCTCCTCACGCTGTTCTGGAGTCGTCCTCTGTTGAGACGTCGTACCCCTGCGACGGCTGCCCGGTTCATGAGGCGTCCGGCAATCACCTGAAGGGCCGCGTTGGGTGATCCGAACGGCGGCCGCGGCCCGGACACCTTGGCTCCGGTCCACACCGCTGCTCCGGAACGCGGCCCGGCCGGCCTCCTGGGCAGTGGCTCAGCGCTGCCCGGTCCGTCAGGAAGACGGGACCCTGCTGAGGAAGGCAACGTCGAACTCCTCCAGGCTCCGCGTGATCACGTGCGCCTTCTTCGTCGCCTCGCCCCGGACTCCCGCGACGGCGGCCCGGGAGGCCGCGAGCGATACGCGGTCGGTGTAGAACGCGCCTACCGTGCCCCGGTTCCTGGCACGGTTCATGAGCAGTGACCCGCCCGCGAACCCGGACATCGCCTGGAGCTTGGGCAGTGCGATGTTCTCGAACGCATCCGCCAGCAGGTCGGCGTCGGACGGATCGAACTCCAGGCGGACCATCCGGAAGGCCGCGCCGGTAGCGAGCGGGGTCGCCGGGGGCCGAAAAACCACCGCCTTCCAGATGTCCGTCACCGCGGTCGCCGCGAACGGCGCGATCATCGCGGTGCGACGCTCGCGGAGGCGATCATCACTGGCCTGCTGGCTCTTTTCGTCCTCCCACCATGTGCCCACCGCGAGCTTGCCCAGCTCTTGGTCGACCATCACACCCATGCCGCGGAAGCCGGGCTCACCCGACACCAGATCGCGTCCTTCGGTGCTCAGCGTGTCGACGACACCCCGGAGCTTGGCCGGATCGCCTGTCGCGTAGATCGTACGAACGTACATAGCCCATTCCTGTCATCGGGCGGCGCACCAGAACCGCGCACGCCGGGCACGGGCGAACCCCGGGTGGGATCGCACCCCACGCCCCACGCGATGGCCGGGACGGTTGCGAGGCAAGGCGGCCGGGGCGTTCGGGTGACGTGCGCGCCGCCGCCGGGCGGTCGGTGTGGGTGCGCGAACGAACCGTCTTCGAAGGTCCTGGCGGCCGCTCTCGCCGAGGTCGGGGGCGGCGGAGCACGTTGCCCGTCACCCCCGGAAAAGGACTATGAGCGCCGTTTGGTCCACGTCATCCGGTCCCGTTGCCGGGTCGCCGGGAAGTGGCCGGTGTTTGCCGCGGGGAGCCCGATGTGCGGCGGGTACGCCTGGTGGACGGTGACGGTCGTTCCGGAGTGCAGCGCACGGATCCAGTGCTTCGGCTCGTCCACGAGGTGTTTCTGTTTTTCGACGGGATGCAGGGTGCGGCCCCCGACCGCCGGCGCGCCAACGGTTTCTACGGGTGGGTCGGGCCCAGGGTCCAGTAGACGATGGACAGCGTGGCCATCGAGACGAGGGTGGAGACCATCACCGAGTCGCGGGCGAGGTCGGTGTCCAGTGCGTACTGGCGTGCGTAGATGAACGCGTTCTGGGCGGTGGGCAGCGCGGAGCAGAGGACCACGGCGAGCAGTTGGTGCTGCGGCAGGTGCAGGAGGAGGCCGCCGACCGCCAGGGCGACGAGGGGCTGCACGAGCGTCTTGAGCACGACCGTCACCCCCACCTCGGTGAGCCGGCCCGTTCCGGTGGCGGCCGGGCGGCCGTGCAGCGACATGCCGAGGGTGACGAGGGCGGTGGGAACGGCGGCAGCGCCCAGCAGTTCGCAGGAGTGGCCGAGGGCCGTCGGCAGCTGCCAGCCGCCGGCGGAGACGGCGGCGCCGAGCGCCGAGGCCATGATGATCGGGTTGCGTACCGGCATCATCAGCATCCGGGTGAGGCCGCCGCTCTTCCAGCCGGCCCCGGTGCCGGCGTCGAGCAGGGTCAGGATGACGGGGGAGACCAGCAGCACCTGGAACAGCAGGATCTGGGCGACGAACGAGGCGTCTCCGAGCACCTGCAGGGCCACCGGGATCCCGAGGTTGGCCGAGTTGACGTACCCGGCCGCCATGCTGCTGATCGCCTGGTCGGCGAGCTTGTGGTGGAAGAACCTGCGAGCGGCCAGGAAGCCGAACGCGCAGACCACGACGGTGCCGGCGGCGAAGGCGATCATCGAGGTGTTCGCGAAGGTGTCGAGGCGCGCCTTGGAGATCATGACGAACAGCGCGGCGGGCATGGCCACATGGAAGACGAACCGGCCGAGGACGGATTCCGCCTGATCGCCCAGCAGACCTGTGCGGCTGACGAGGTAGCCGGCCGCGGTGAGTATCCAGATCGGGGCGAAGCTGGAGAGCAGGGAGTGCATGAATCCTCGGGTCCGGGGGGCTCGGGCAGGGCCGGTCGGCGTTTGCCGCCGTCCATGATCCCTGCTCGCTCCCGGGCCCCTCAGGCAGGGCCTCCCGGCTCCCCTCCGGCGCGGCCTGCCGGAGGGAGCGCCAACGGCCGGTCCCGCTGTAGCGCCCGGGCGACGCCGCTCAGGCCGTCAGTGCCTCCGGTGGCTCCTCGGCGCCCTGCGCGCACGCGGTGACCAGCTCGTCCAGGGACACATCCAGCGCCGCGGCCAGGGCTGCCACCGTGAAGAAGGCCGGGGTCGGTGCCCGGCCGGTCTCGATCTTGCGCAGCGTCTCCGCGGACAGTCCGGCCGCGGCGGCCACCTCGACCATGCTGCGGTCGCCGCGGGCCCTGCGCAGCAGTGCGCCGAAGCGCTCACCGCGTTCGCGTTCCCAAGGGGTCAAAGGAGTTCTCACCATAGCCGTGATACTAATACCGGTATAAGTATTGGGCATCATCGAGGTCAACGGGAGTCAGTGGCATGGTGGAGATCAAGACCGACGCGGCGCTGGAAGCGATGCGCGAAGCCGGGCGCGTCGTCGCCCATGCGCTCGCCGCAGTCCGCGAGGCGGCGGCCGTGGGAGTGCGGTTGCGGGAGTTGGACGTCGTGGCCCGGGACGTGCTGGCCGAGGCCGGGGCGCGTTCGCCCTTCCTCGGCTACCAACCGGCGTTCGCCCCGGTCCCGTTCCCCGGGGTGATCTGCGCGTCGGTGAACGACGCGGTCGCGCACGGCATCCCCGACGACTACCGGCTGCGCGACGGCGATCTCGTCAGCATCGACTGCGGGGCCGAACTCGACGGCTGGACCGGCGACGCCGCGATCAGCTTCACCGTCGGCACGCCCCGCCCCGCCGACCTGCGGCTCATCGACGCCACCCAGCGGGCCCTGGACGCCGCCATAGTCGCCGCCATCACGGGCAATCGGATCGGGGACATCTCGCACGCCGTCGGTACCGTCGCCAAGGCGGCAGGTTGCGGTATGCCCGCGGACTTCGGCGGCCACGGCATCGGCCGCCGGATGCACGAGGATCCGCATGTGCCCAACCGCGGCCGTCCCGGCCGCGGCTTCCCGCTGCGGCACGGTCTCGCGCTCGCCATCGAGCCCATGCTGATGGCCGGCGGGCGTGACGACTACCGCACCGCTCCCGACGGCTGGACGCTGCGCACCGTCGACGGCAGCCGGGCCGCCCATATCGAGCACACCGTCGCCGTGACCGCGGAAGGCCCTCGCGTCCTCACCCTGCCCTGATCCGGGGTCAGGGCCGGGTGTCGCTGTGCCCGCAGACCCAGGCCAGCGCGTCGTTCACGCCCTGGATGTAGTCGCGCGGCACCGTGCGCTGGGTCGCGTCCGCGAGCTGCACCACCGCGGCGTCCGCCTCGGCGGTCAGCAGGGGAAGATCCGGTATGCCGTCGCACGAGGCGCCCGTGACCGGGGCCGGATCCCCGCGGCCCAGCGCCCACAGGTACCCCGTCAGCGCGCCCCGGGAGAGCTGCGTCTGCTGGGCCGGCCCCGCCCCGACGGATTCCAGGGCGCGGTACGCCTCCTCGACCTCGGCCAGTGACCTGGTGCCGACGGTCCTTTCCTTCTGCGGCTCTGCTCTGCTGAAGCTCATACCTGTACGTATGTCCCCTCCCGAGCCGCTGATGTGTGCCCGGGAAAGGACGGGTCCTGACCGCCGGTGCCGCGGTGGTCAGGCGCACCCGGCCGGTGCGTTCTTGGCCGGCGTGACGGTGTCCAGGTGGGTCTCCACCCACGCGCGCAGCACGCCGAGCGGCACGGCGACGCCGCGCCCCAGATCCGTCAGTTCGTACTCCACGTGCAGTGGCACGGCCGGGTAGACGGTGCGGTCGACGAACCCGCTGTCCTCCAGGCGCCGCAGGGTGCTCGTCAGGACCTTGGGGCTGATGCCCTGAAGGCGGCGCTGCAGCGCGCCGAAGCGCTGCGGCCCCTCCTCCATCGCTCCGATCGCCAGCGCCGTCCATTTGTTGGCCAGCAGATCCAGCACGTCGCGGCACGGGCACAGGGCGGCGTAGACGTCGTGCTGTGCGTGGTTTCCTGTCGTGCACGTGATGGCCATGGCCACTGCCCTTCTGCGTCGTGGACGGTGGGCGACACGCCGGACGCGCTGCCGCTCACGGCTCCCACCTGTGATGCTTTCCAAAAGATAGTAATGGCCCTTGCAGGTAACCACTACCCCATGGGTAGCGTCCACCGTGTTGACGATCACCGGTCGGCGCCAACGGAGCGCCGGCCCCACCCCCACGCGGAGCCACCAGATGAACGAGAAGCCGACCATGCGCGCGATCACCCAGGACACCTTCGGCGGCCCGGAGGTGCTGTATCTCACCGAGCTGCCCCGCCCGGAGCCGGTGCCGCACGAGGTGCTGGTGCGGGTCCGCGCCGCCGGGGTCAACCCGGTCGACTGGAAGACCCGCGAGGGCGGCGGCATGGCGGGCGCGCTGGGCGCGCCGCCGTTCGTGCTCGGCTGGGACGTCTCGGGCGTCGTGGAGCAGGTGGGGTTCGGCGTGCACACACTGGAGGTGGGTGACGAGGTGTACGGGATGCCGTGGTTCCCCCGGCAGGCCGGCGCGTACGCGGAGTACGTGACCGCCCCGGCCCGGCACTTCGCCCGCAAGCCCGCCACGCTCGACCACGATCACGCCGCCGCGGTACCGCTCGCCGCGCTGACCGCCTGGCAGGCCCTGACCGTCACCGCCGGAGTCACCGCAGGTCAGCGGGTACTGATCCATGGCGCGGCGGGCGGGGTCGGGCACTTCGCCGTGCAGTTCGCCAAGCACCTGGGGGCGCACGTCACCGGCACCGCCCGCGCGCCGAAGCACACCTGGCTGCGCGAACTGGGCGCCGACGAACTGGTCGACTACACCGCGGTCCGCTTCGAGGACGTGGTACGCGACATCGACGTCGTCATCGACCTGATCGGCGACGAGCACGACCGTACGAGTACCCGCTCGCTGGACACGTTGCGCCCTGGCGGGATCGTCGTCGCTGTCCCGTCGGGTGTCTCGCCCGCGCTGATGGAGGCGGCGCGGGATCGCGGAGTGCGGGCCGCGGCGTATCTCGTGGAGCCCGACGGGGCCTCGCTGGCCACGATCGCCGAACTGATCGACAAGGGCGGCATCACCGTCGAGGTCGAGGACGTCCTGCCGCTGGCGGAGGCCGCCGAGGCGCACCGCCGCGGCGAGCAGGGCCGCACCCGGGGCAAGCTCACCCTCCACGTCGCATAGAGGTCGGAAAGGCATTCGAAGTGAACGTCAACCCTGCGGATATCAAGGGTTGAGGGGTGGGGCTCCGTGAATCAACAGGGGCCCCTCCCCGCATTTCCGCCGGGGAGCCCGGAGGGCCGGTGACGCGGCGGCCTGGATCAGGACGGGTCGTGGTTGACCTCGGAGGCCATCCGCGGGTGGAGCACGCCGGGGTAGAGCCGGGCCTTGGCCACCGGCTCGGCCACGCCGCCCTGCGGCACCATCTCGACGACGCCCCAGGGGCTGTCCGGCAGGAGCACCGGGATCACGTACGAGGCCGAGCAGCCGATGCAGTCGTACTGGTCCTCCCAGACCTCCACGTCGACCAGGCTGCCGGGGTTGCGCGCGACGTGCTTGTGCAGGGCGTGGCAGCGGCCGCACTTCTCGCCGGGCTCGCACGTGCTGCCGCACGGGCACGGCAGGTCGAGCCGGACGGGGGGCTGCCAGCGCTGGACGCGGCACGCCTCGGCCGTCTGCGACGTGTGGCGCATGGCCAGGATGTTGCGGGCGGCGACGTTGTACGTCTCACCCGTCGCGGCCATCCGGTCGCGGATCACGTCCTTGCGGGCACGGTTCGTCGTCATACAGTCCTCCAGCGGTTCTCCACGCGGTCCCGCAGAAGGCCGGGAAGACCGGACTGAGGCGATGGCGTGAGTCGATGACCCTTGTCCTCGCCCTCATGACCCACCAGCGCGGGCCCAGGCTCGGAACAGGCAGACGCGGCTGCCGTCCTCCACGGTACCCGGAATCGGTGACGCCGATTTCCCCCGCCGTGGCGGTGCCACGACGGGGGACGGGCGGTAGTGGGCCGGTGCCGGTTACGCCGCGGCTCCGTCCGGGTGCGGGACGGCGGTGACCGGGGCGTCCCAGTCGATGCGGTAGCCGGCCTGCCAGGCCGACTTCTCCGGCTTGTTCAACTTCATGACCAGGGGGAGGAGCAGATCCCGCAGCACCCGGCCGACCGGTCCTGCGGCCTTGTTGCTGTTGGTGCGGTTGGCTTCCTTGATGATCCGCTCGACGCGGGGCCTGCGCAGGTCCTCATAGGCCGCGAACGCCTCCTCGTGGGGCAGGTCACGCAGGCAGCGGGCCAGCTGGACCGCGCTTTCCATGGCGAGCGAGGCGCCCTGTCCCGAACTGGACGAGGCCGCGTGCGCCGCGTCGCCGATCAGCACCATCCGCCCCCGGCTCCAGGCCGGGACCCTCGGCATGTTCTCCATGGGGCCGGCGATCAGCAGGTCGGCGGGGTCGGTCTTCAGCAGCAGGTCCGCAGCGGGGACGCGATCGCCGGTGAACGATCCGGCCAGCACGCGCAGCCACTCCTCGGCGCCGGTCTGCCCGGCTTCGGCCACGGTCATCGGCTCGGGGTGCGGCAGGTTCACGAACCACACACCCGACGAGTCCTCGTGCACCTGGTAGCCGAGGAAGGCGCGCTTGCCGAACATCATGTACATCTTGCCGCCGGTCGGGGGCAGTCCGGTGTTCCTCACAGGGGCGCCGAAGCTGACCAGGCCGCCGTAGTTGGGTTGGGGCGCGTCCGAGTCGATCAGCGAGCGCACCGTGGAGCGGATGCCGTCCGCCCCGATCAGCACATCGGCCGTGGCCGTCGTCCCGTCCGCGAAGTGGGCGGTCACACCGTCCTCGGTCTCCTGCGCGGAGACCAGCCGCTTGCCGTGCACGGTGCGGACACCGCGGCGGGCCGCCTCGTCGTAGAGCACCCGGTACAGATCGGCGCGCCAGACGAACTGCGACGACTCGACGCCGGGCGGGCTGCCGAACTCGCCGAGCCGCTTGCCGTTCCAGCTCTGCAGCACGATGTGCGTGGTGGGCGTGCCGATGGCGCGTACGAGGTCGCCGACTCCGATGACGTCGAGGGCGCCCAGACCGTTGGGCGCCAGGCCCAGCCCGCCTCCCACACCGTCCGCCCTGCTGTCGTAGGCCTCGTACACGGTGGCTTCGATACCGGCTTGGTGCAGGGCGATCGCGGCAACCGGGCCGCCGATGCCGCCGCCGATGACGAGGGCGGTTCGGATGGTGGAGCGCATGACGTGGTCCTTTCCCAGCGGGTTTGTGCGGACACCGTAAGCATCGCATATCCACTAGTTGCAAGTCAACTAGTGGATATGAACCTATGCATCGGTTCATGGTTCACAAGGAGCGCAGGCGAAGCCTTCCCGCTCAAAACGCGAAAACCCCCGCGCCGTCACGGCAGCGGAGGTTTTCGGGCGGAGTTCTTCGGAGGGAGCGTCCGGCCGTCGGGGACCTGGGAGCGGACGCCCCTGGTTGCGGCCGGTCAGCCCACCACGGCGACGGGGGCGTCCCAGGCGTTGTGGTCCACGGTGACCGTGGCCCCGCCGAAGGTCTCCTTCTTGTTCACCGCGTACTGGTGGCCGCGGCGGTGGCCGGTCCACAGGGTGGAGGCGAAGGGGAAGCCGGTGGTGGTGTCCGCGTTGTTGTCGTAGCGGGCGTACCAGAGGGCGTCGGGGAGGTCCGCCGTCCGGTTGGCGGCGGCGGTGGCGATCGCGGCGGCGCTGGACTGGCTGAACCCGTAGAACCCTGCCCAGTAGCCCTTCGCGTGCGCGGCACGGTCCCACGCCTGCACATAGGTCAGAACCGACTGGACGCAGGAGGCGTTGCTGATGTCGTACGCCTCCATGTCCAGGTAGATCGCACTGCCGGCGCGCATCCCCAGCGCGGACGCCTTGGCGACGGCGTCCGCACCGTCCGCCGTGCCCAGCGAGGAGGCGTTGGCGGCGGTGATCCGCTCCGGGTTGCTGCTCGTCTGGCAGGGCGGCTGCGCCCCCACGTACAGCGGGATCAGTTGCCAGCCGGCGGCGTGCACCGACTGCACCCACGAGCTGGTGAGCTGCGGCTGCGCGCAGCCGCGGTTCTTGCCGCCGATGTAGACGGCCGCGGCGCCGTACGGCGAGCTCTTGCGCCAGGCGCTCATCGTGGTCAGGTTCGGGGCGGTGCAGGCGTCGAAGGCCTGACCCGTGAAGACCCGGGACGTCGGCAGCTGCACCACGGTGCGCGACTGGGGCGGCCGCTGCTTCGCGCCGGGGCCCGCAGCGGTGGCGGCGGCCGACGACACGTGGGCGGACGGCCCGCCCGGGGTCCCGGCCGACGGTGTGCTGCCCGCCGGGGACGAGGCGCCCGCCGCCGGCTTGGCGGTTCCTGAAGCGGACGGCTTGGTCGTTCCGGCCGCGGAACCGGCGTCGCTGTCCGAGCCGGTCCCGTCGGCAGCGGTACGCGACTGCCGTGCGCCGTCGCTCCCGCGCGAGGAGACAGCCTCGGCCGTGATGGCGCCGCCGCCGGCGAGAAGGACGAGGCTGGCGACGGAGAGCGCTACGTAGCGACGCTGCTTCGGCTGACGACGGTTCGACACGGGGTCCTCAACAGGTGGGCGGGCGGCGGAGCAAGGCCCGCGGTTCGGTGATCGCCTGAGTAAATATCACTTTCTCCCTCCTGTCGCCAAAACCCATCTCAAGCAACCGTCAAGGACCTGGGGGCTTCGTCCGTTTTGGGGGACGGTGAGGGCTTGGTCGCCGCCGGCCGGACAGCGCGGCGCGCAGCGCACGCGCCACCGGTCCCGCAGCCACGAGGGCGGCGGGACCGGCGAACGGCACTACAGGTCGAGCTGGTACTCGACGGAGCGGTGCGTCGGCAGGTATCCGAGCGCGTCGTTGATGGCCCGCATGTGCCGGTTGCTGTCGGCGGTGTCGGTCAGCAGACCGCCGAGCGCGGGATGGCGGAGGCGGGCCTGCCGGACCGACTCGGCCTTCATCCAACTGCCGAGGCCGTGCCCGCGGTGTTCGGGCAGCACGCCGGTGCCGTAGTGCTGGCCGTCGCCCGTTTCGTCACCGGGGACGACCAGTTCGGTGAACCCGGCGATGGAGCCGTCCGACACGTCGACGGCGGCGGTCGTGTGCAGCAGGTCCCCACGCTTCGCGACCGCTTCCGCGACGGACCGGACCCGGTCCACGTCCCAGACGACCGTGCCGTAGTCGGTGTCGTCCATCGGCATGTCGTCCATGGCCCGGCGCGACGCCGCGAACGTCAGGGCGAGGTCGTCGGGAACGGTTCCGGCCCAGGAGACCAACCGGTATCCGGGGTGCGGTCGTTCGGAGGCCGCGGTGAGCGAGGCGAGGTCCGCGCCCTCCAGCGACAGCCGGGCGTAGGTCAGTGTCAGGACCTTGCGGAAAGCCCTCGCGGACAGGAACCGGTCGCCGGGGGAGTCGGCTTCCGTCTGGGCGAGGACGCAGCGCCGGCCGGCCTCGCGGGCGGCGGCCACGGCCGCCTCCAGCAGCAGGGAGCCGGTGCCGTTGCGGCGCTCGGCCGGATGGACCCGCAGGTCCAGCTCGGCCAGGTGGTCCTGGCCGGTTCGGGTCAGGACGCGCAGGAACGCGGATCCGACCGGGTTGCCCTCGGCGTCGGAGGCCAGCCAGGCGAGCCGGTAGCCGGACGGTGAGGTGTCGGGGTCGGTCAGCGGGGTGATGCGGATGGGCAAGGTGACTCCGTCGAAGAGAAGTGGAAGGCGGCAGAACCCTGGTCCGGCTGCTGAAAGCTCGTACGCATCTGCTGCACACCTCCTGCCGACGGAGCCGGTCCGCGGTGGCCGACTGCCCGGAGAACGTAACGGCAGCACCGAGCGCGTCGCAACGGGAATTGCGCACGCCCCGGACCTGCCGGTACGTGCGCATTCCCTCCCGCCTGCCCGAACCGGCCGGCCGGTTGCCCGATCAGCCGGTCGACCGATCAGCCGGTCCGGGTCAGTGTGAGGTCGTCGACGTCGAACAGGAACCCGCCGCCATCGGCTACACCGGGCCGATCAGCGTCGAATGGGAGGACGCGGGCATGGACCGGCTGCTCGGCGCTCCCGAAGCGCTGGCCTTCATGCGCCGGCTGGCTGCGATCGAGCCCCCACCGCCTCGTTCGACGCGGCGTTCTCCTCGAAATGAACGCTCAGCGGGAGTCCGGCGACGGCAGCAGCAGGTAGGTTCCGCCGGTGTCGTCGACATGCACGACATGCGAGCCGACCCGGACGACCTGCACCGCACCGACCCGCCAGGCGCCGCACGGGCCGCCGCCGTCCGGGAGGGGTCCCCAGACCTCCCGGAAGGTGCTGCCGTCGGGGTTGGTGCCGGTCTCGGTCAGCTTCCCGCCGTCGGCCCTGAGCGTCCCGGTGTCGTCGCCCGCCTCGCCCACGTCATGGTGGAAGCGGACCCGCTCGCCGTCGTACGAGGTACGGCCGGCGAAACCGCGGCTGTCGGCGTAGTACTCGCCGGCCTGCAGCCACACCACGTGGTGCTCCTCGCGGAGCGGTCCGCCGTCGCGGCTGATCCCGGCGCGCAGCCACGCACCGCGGCTGGGAACGTTCATGCCGTCCAGCCTGCCCGACGCGGAGCGGCGGCCGGCCGGCGGCTCACTGCCCCACCGGTCATTCGAGGAGCTTCCCGGCCCGCGCGTACGCCCACCACAGCAGACCCGCGGTGACGGCCCCGCTCGCGCTGACGGCCAGCAGGAGGTGCGCGGCGGTCGGTGCGTGCAGGGCGAGTACGAGGGGAACGATCAGCGCGGCGATCGCCACCAGCGGCCCGGACAGGTACCAGGCCAGGAAGAGCACCGGGCCGACGCTGCCGGTCGGGCTCTGCGCGGGCGAGAGCAGCAGATGCTGCTTGGACACACCCCGGCAGGCGTTCACCAGACCGGCGGCGACGAACGCCGGCACGACCGCCGGCGCCAGCGCGATCCGGACCCCGCCGCCGAGCAGCACCACGCAGACCCCCGCGACCAGGGCGAACACCAGCCCCAGGACGGCGGGCACGATGGTGTGCCGCAGCATGAGACCGCCGTACGGATACGGGGACCACGAGCCGCGCCGGGTGTCGTCGGTCTCCAGCCGGGCCGGTTCCAGCAACTGCGCGACGGACCAGTATCCGAAGACCAGCGCGGCGGCCGTGGCCGCGACACCTCCCGCATGGTGCGCACCCACGGCCACGACCGCACTCAGCACCGCGAGCACGGACAGCAGGACGGCACGCCCGAGCCGGCCCGGGGCGTGGATCAGCGCGAGCAGATCGCGCCACGGCACGGCCAGGGCGGCGTGGCGCGGTGCGGGCAGCTGCAGCCGCGCGGGGCGCGGAGTCCCGGAGGCCCCCGCGGCGACCTGGCGCGCGGTGCGCAGCTCCACGGTCTGCAGCGCGGCCAGCACCCCGGTCGTGGTCCGCGACCGCTGCCGGACGGTGGCCAGCGGCAACGATCCCGCCGCCCGTCGAGCCAACTCGATCGCCGCCGCCGTGACGGCCAGCGACAGCAGCGCCGCGACGGGACCGCCCGGCACGGCTGCCGGGGTCGGTGACAGGGCGGCGATACCGCTCCAGCCCCACGGTCCCGACCACAGCTCGATCCGTTCCAGCCAGGTCACCCGGTGACCTGCCGCCGCCAGCGCGCTCTGCGCGGCGAGGGCCAGTACGAGGAGACCCGCGTACGGGGTCGCGGTCCGCACCCACCGGGCCACGGACTCGCGGGCTTCGACGGCCACGGCGAGCGCGGTGGCGAGCAGCGGTACGCACACCCCGCCGACCGCGCACCAGGCGAAGGCCGCCGCGAGTCCGGTCTTGACCGTCAGTCCCAGGGTCACCATGCCGATCACGGAGGCCAGCAGTCCCACGGACAGCGAGACCGCGCAGGACAGCCAGAACCACGGCAGCAGGATGCGGGCGATCCGCACCGGCTGGGTCAGCAGCCAGTCCGCGCTGTCACGCGGCGGCACCACCGGCCCCCGCCACAGCGCGTCGCGCGCGGCGACCAACAGCGAACCGAGTGCCAGCGCGCAGACACCGGACGGGACGGCGGCGAGGATCGCCGCGCCGTGAACGGTGTAGTCCGCTCCCATGGAGCTCTTGATGAAGAGGCTGAATCCGGGCAGCACGCCCCACACGACCAGGACCAGCAGCACGCAGTAGACGGCGAAGCCGACCTGTCCGGCCCGCTTGCGGCGGTGCGGCGAGCGCAGGTTGCGCAACAGCAGCAGCGCCTCGGCGGTCCAGTCGTCCTCCTCGTCCCAGGAGGCGTCCCGCCCGTCGTCGAGATCCTCGGCCGGTCCGTCGGCTCCGGCGGGTTCCCCGGTGCGTTCCGTCGTGGTGCTCACCGGGCCGCGCCCGCGACGCCGGTCTGCCACGTGGTGTCGGTCGCGTCGTCGGAGAGCACCTGGTCGGGCGTGCCGTCGGCCACCAGCCGACCCTCGCGCAGCACCAGCACCCGGTCGGCGACCGCGCGCGCCAGCTCGGCGTGGTGGGTGACCAGCAGGACGCCCACCCCGTCGGCCGCCTCCGCGGCGATCAGGTCGGCCAGCCGCCGCCGCGCGTCGGGGTCGAGCCGCTGCTCGGGCTCGTCCAGCAGCAGCAGATCCCGCGGCCGCACGAGCGCGGACGCCAGCAGCAGCGACTGCAGCTGCCCGGAGGAGAGTCCCGAGGGCAGCGACCTGGCGTGCTCGCTCAGCAGCCGGTCGGCGAGTACGTGATCGATCCACGCGTCCGCCCCCTCCACCCCGTGCGCGACGGCGACGAGCTGCAGGTGCTGGCGCACGGTGAGGTCCGGGTAGCACGCCACGGTGTCCCCGACCACCGCCACCCGGGCCCGCACCCGCGCGTCGTTCTCCGTCATGGGGCGGCCGTCGAAGGTGACCTTGCCCTTGGTGGGCTTGTCCCGCCCGGCGGCGATCCGCAGCAGTGTGGACTTCCCCGACCCGTTGTGGCCGAGCAGCGCGACGCACTGGCCGCCGTCCAGCGAGAGGTCCACCGGATGCAGCACCGTGCGCTTTCCGTAGGAGCGGCTCACGCCGGTGAGTTGCAGTAGCGGTGCGCCCATCGGCCGTGCTCCTCAGAACGTGTCCTTCACCTTGCTGAGGCGAACGGTATCCGAACACGAAGGTGTCTCCCGCAGCGACGGGGGCGCTGCGGGAGACACCCGTCCGGTTGCCGGGCGTACGCCAAGGGGGTGTCAGTCCTCCCGATGGTGCGTCCGGCTCGGGAGCAGGAAGGCTGACGCGAAGGCCGCGGTCAGCAGCCCCGCCGCGATCCAGAAGGTCACCTGCATCGCCCCGTCGAATCCTCCGGTGCCCCCGTGGGTGAGGCAGCTCAGGAAGACCGTGCCCAGAGCTGCCACCCCGATACTGTTGCCCACCTGCTGGAAGGCGTTCAGCAGTCCGGAGGCCGAGCCGGTCTCCTTGATGGCCACGCTCCCGATGGCGATGTTGTAATAGGGCGTCAGTACGCCGCCCATACCCAGTCCGATCACCAGCAGCGCCGGCAGCAACTGCCACGCTGTCACCGTTTGATCGCTGGAGTGGATGTTGGCGACGACGACGGTCAGGGCCACCGCCCCGACGGCCAGGGCCCCCAGCCCCGCCTGCAGGGTCGCCCGGTCACCCCACCGGCGCACCAGCACCGCTCCGGCGAGGGCCGCACCGATGGCCGAGCCGAGTGTCCAGGGCATCATCACCAGCCCGGCGTCCAGGGCCGAGAACCCGTGGCCGAGCTGCAACTGAACGATGAGCGCGAACATCATGCCGCTCAGCGCCACGTAGTACAGCATGCCCAGCAGCAGCGCGACGACGAACCGCATGTTGTTGAACAGCCCGAGCTCCACGAGCGGGGTGCGCCCTGCCGCGGCACGGCGCCGCTGGTGCATGCCGAAGACGATCAGCACTGGTAGCGCGGCGGCCATGCTGACGAAGCACCAGGCGGGCCAGCCCTTGTCGCGTCCCTGCATCAGGGGGTAGGCGAGCAGGAGCATCGCCGCCGCCGCCAGCGCCGTACCCACTCCGTCCAGCCGGCGCGATCGGCCTCGGTCGGTGGGGCCGGTGCCGGGGATGAGTTTGATCCCGCCGATGACCGCGGCGAGACCGATCGGGGCGTTGACGAAGAACACCGCGCGCCAGCCCAGGCCGAACAGGTCGCCACTGGCCAGAGCGCCGCCCAGGATGGGTCCGATGATCGCCGCCATGCCCACGACCGGGCCCATCATGCCGATCGCCTTCGGGAGTTCACGTCCCGGGAACAGCTCCCGCATGATGCCGAGGCCCTGCGGGACCATGATGGCGACGAAAAACCCCTGCAGGCTGCGCATCCCGATGAGCATGTCGGTGTTCACGGAGAGTCCGGCGACCACCGACGCGACGGTGAAGCCGGCGGTGCCGACCAGGAACACCCGCTTGAGGCCGAAGATGTCGCCCATCCGCCCCCCGGTGATCAGCATCGTGGCGAAGGCGAGGGTGTAGCCGGCGGTCATCCACTGGAGATCGGAGTAGCTGCCGTTCAGTCCGGTGCGGATCGTGGGGCCGGCGGTGCTGACCATCATGGAGTCGAGCAGGTCCATGCAGTGGGTGGCCAGGACCGCGGCCAGCGCGTACCAGCGCAGGCGGTGCCTTGCCGGGACGGCGGTGGTGGTGGCCTCCGCGACGACAGCCATGAGGGATCCCTTCGAAGAACAGCGCAGGCAACTGCGAGCACGGTTCCCCGAAGCGCTCCAGCATCGCTTGAGACTTCCGGAGCGCCGACGCGATCAGGCCCGGGTGGAGTCCGGGCCGGACGTCAGTGGGCGGCGAAGTCCTGCGTCCACCAGGGGCCGCCGGAGCCGAGGTGGGCGCCCACTCCGATGTGCGTGAACCGGCAGTTGAGGATGTTGTCCCGGTGCGCGGCATCGCTCATCCAGTCGGCGACCGCACGGGAGGCGGTCGACGGCCCGCGGTCGATGTTCTCGCCCCACCTGCTCCACGTGTAGCCCGCGGCGGTGATCCTCGCGTCCGGGCCCAACCCCTCCGGGGTGTCGTGCTCGTAGTAGCCACGGGCGGCCATGTCGTCGGAGTGTGCCTGCGCCGCCGCGTGCAGCTTCGCGTCCGCGCGTACCGGGCGGCAGCCGTGCAGCGCCCGCTGGGCGTTGACCAGCTCGGTGACCTGCTGTTCGAGGGTGGGCCGGGGACGGGCCGGTGGTTGCGCCGCGGGCGTCGTGGAGGGTGCGGCCGTCGCGGTCGGTATAGGGGACACGGGGACGGTCGCGGAGGCCGTGGCCGTCGGAGAGGGTGCCGCTGCGGGCGCCGTGGGCGCCTGGCCGGGACCCAGTCGCAGCACGGCCACCACGGCCGTGGCCGTCACCAGCAGCACACCGGCGACGACGGCCGGCGTACGGGACCGCCGGGCGCGCCGCGGGTTTCCGCCTGAGCCGCCCGAGCCGCCCGATCTGCCGCTGGAGCGGTGCGAGCCGCCGGAGCCGTGCGCACCGCCCGGACCACCCGAGCCGGCCGAAGTGCCCGATCCACCCGAACTGCCCGAGCCACCCGCGTCGTGCGGTGCGAGCGGTGAGCCGGTCGGGGCCACCGGCAGGCCGGCCGGGGAGTGGAGGTCGGGGGAGTGGAGGACGGGCACCAGGCTGAGGCGGGCGAGCAGCCCCTCGGCCGGTACCAGGTCGGCGGCGCGCCCGGAGCAGTCCGGGCAGTCGCGGGCGTGCCGGGCGATGCGCTTGCGCCACAGCGCGGACGGTATCTGGTCCCACGGCGCGACGAGGTTCCCCAGCTCGGGGCAGCGCGGTACGGCGGCCAGCGCCCGCACCACGAGCCGGCCGGTCTCCAGCTGCTCCTTCATCCGCTGGACGCGCACCGCCGCGTGCCGTGCCGGGACCCCGAGTCCGGCGGCCAGCTCCTCACGGCTGATGACGTCGGCCGCCTCCAGCCACCACAGCGAGAGCAGCTCCCGGTCGTCGGCGTCGAGCCAGCGGGTGGCCTCGGCCACCTCCCGGCGCTGCCCGGACAGGCCGAGCCGCCAGATCGTCAGGTCGGTGAAGTCGGCCGTCGGGTCGGCGATCTCCCGCGCCTGGTCGAGCCCGTCGGCGCGGGGTGTGCCGCTCGCCGACCGCAGCCGACGGACCTGGTTCATCGCGATGGCGACGAGCCAGGAGCGGAAGGCCGTCGGATCGCGGAGGTCGGGCAGGGAGCTCAGGACGCGCAGCATCGTCTCCTGCACGACGTCGTCCACGTCGGCATGCCCGTCCAGCGCCCGGCCCACGATGTTGTAGACCAGCGGCAGATACGCCGCGACCAGCTCCTCGCGGGCCCCTTCGTCCCCGGCCCTGGCGGCCGTCACCAGCGCGGCCCCGCATTCCCGCTCCACGTCCGCCCGCTCCCGTCCACCAGCTCGTGCTGTCTCGTTGCCTCGCACCGTTCGGGACCTCAGGAGGCCGCACCGAAGTCCTGAGTCCACCAGGGACCGTTCGAACTGAGGTTGATGCCGACGCCGATCTCCTTGAAGGCGCAGTTGAGGATGTTGTCACGATGTCCGGGGCTCTTCATCCAGCCGTCCATCGCGGTTTGGGCGTCCTTGGGGCTCTTGTAGATGTTTTCGCCCCATGTGCTCCAGTGGTAACCGGCGGACGTCATCCGTGCGCCCGGCCCGACGCCCTCGGGGGTGTCGTGCTCGTAGTAGTTGCGGGCGGCCATGTCGTCGGAGTGCGCCTGGGCCGCGGCCTGGAGCTGCGCGTTGACGGTGACGGGTTTGCAGCCCTGCCGGGCGCGTTCGGTGTTGACCATGTCGACGACCTGCTGTGCGTACCGGGCGGTCGTTCCGTCGGCGGCCTGCGTGCCGGAGGAAGGGGCCTTGCGGGAGCCGGTGCCGGCGCCCCTCCCCGTTCCCGCGCTCGTGCCGGTGCCCGTTCCGCTGGTGCGCGGTGCGGTGGTGGCGGGATGGGTGCCCGGCCGCTGACCGGAGGGGGTCGCGGTGGCGGCGGCGCTGCCGGAAGGGGTGGCGGGGGCCGAGAACGTCGTGGTCGCCGAGGCGGCCGTCGGCGTTCCAGCGCCGTCGGGGGAGCCGGTGACGGCCGCGGGTCCGGCGGCCGAACGCGTCTCGCCGGTCCCCTCCGTCCCCGACTGGACGACGGCGTACCCGCCGCCGGCCACGGCTATCAACGCGGCGGCTCCGCCGACGGTCGCCGCCCACCGCGAGCAGCGCCCGCGGTGCAGCCCGCCGCGCCCGCTGTGCCGCCCGGCGCTGCGGCCCCGCCCGGCGGCGGAGTGCGTGCCGCGGCCGTCCGGGCGCCGCTGGTGCGGGGAGCCGCTCGCGCCAGGTTCCGGGGTGGGCGTCAGGGGCTGGGTCTCACGGTTCACGCGGCTTCACTTTCCGGTGCGGGATCTGCTGGGGGCGGGTGCAACACACAGGAGATCCGGCAGCCGGACGCCGATAACAGAAATCCGGAAACGAGTTCCGTCGGGCGGATTCGAGGACCGCGACGAAGCGGCGCCCGACGAGCCCGGCAGCCGCAGCGGGGCCGCGCCCTACGGCCTCGACCCCGAAGCGGCCGAGCGGCTGGTGTCCGTGGGGACGCCGGCCTCGTAACCGGACGCTCCGTCCTCCGGGTCACGGGGCCGGCCGGGGGTCCTGAGGCGTCCGGTGTCCGCGCCGGCTCCGGGCGCCGGGCCGGGATCCTGCCGCGGCCACGGCGCCACCGGATTGCCCACCCACCTGGACCCCGCCGGTACGCCCTCGCCGCGCATGACGAGCGAGGAGGCGCCGACGCAGGCCCCGGCGCCGAGCACCGAGCCGGGCAGCACGATGGAGTGCGGGCCGAGCGTGGCGCCCGCCCCGACATGGACCGCGTCGAGACGCATCAGCCGGTCGTGGAAGAGATGCGTCTGCAGGACGCACCCGCGGTTGACGCTGGCACCGTCGTCCAGGCGCACCAGGTCCGCCTCGGGCAGCCAGTGGCTCTCGCACCACACGCCGCGGCCGATCCGCGCCCCCAGCGTGCGCAGCCAGACGTTGAGGAACGGCGTGCCGGTCAGGGTCGTACCGAGCCAGGGCATGGCCAGCTCTTCCACGAAATTGTCGAACAGCTCGTTGCGCCACACGAACGACGACCACAACGGGTGTTCCCCCGTGCGGAAGCGGCCCACCAGAATCCACTTGGCCGCCGTCGTGACGAGCAGCGCCGCGATGCCCGCGCTCAACGTCACCAGACCGCCGACGGCCGCGCCGGCGAGCAGCCCGTACGCATTGAACACGGCCTGAAGCGCCGCGAGGGACGCGGCACCCAGCAGGGCGGCGCACAGCACCGGGACGACGCGGCACAGTTCCACCGCCGACCGGGCCAGCACCAGCCGGCGGGGCGGGTCGTAGGTACGGCCGGGGTCGGCGTGGTCCGCGACGCGAGGCAGCGGGAAACCCGGCCGTCCGATCCAGGACGAGCCTGGTTCCGCGTGCGCCGGAGCGTCGGACAGCACCCCGATGAGGGCGTTGTCGGGCAGCTCCCGCCCCGGCCCGACGATGCCGGAGTTCCCGACGAAGGCCCGGCGGCCGACCCGTGCGGCGCCGAGCCGCAGCCAGCCGCCACGGAGCTCGAACGGGGCGACGAGCGAGTCGTCCGCCAGGAACGCCCCGTCGTCGACGCGCAGCAGACCGGGCAGCGCGAGCACGGTGGACGCCTCGACCCGGCGGCCCACCCGGGCGCCGAGCAGCCGCAGCCAGACCGGGGTGAACAGGCTCGCGTAGAAGGGGAAGAGCGAGCCGCGCGCCGTGCTCATCAGACCCGAGACGATCCAGGTGCAGAAGGCGACGCCGCCGTGCGCGCGGTGGTGCCCGGGTCTGAGCGGGATGCCGAACAGCCGGACGAGGACGACGATCAGTGCCGCGTACCCGGCGACACCCACCACCATGAGCAGCGGGGTCAGGCCCAGCAGTCGCACCAGGACCGCAGTGAGCGTCCCTTCACCGCGGACCGCCACGTACGTCATCCACAGTGCGGGTGCCGCGGTGATCAGCGGCAGCAGGCCGAAGAGGTGCAGGGCGAGCGCGTAGGCGAGGTCCCAGCGGCGCGCTCGGCGGTGGTCCGGGCGCGGCCAGCCGTCGCCGGCGGGCAGGGCGCCGATGACGGGGCGGGCGGGGGAGCCGTGCCACTGCTGGTGGTCCGGGACCTCCCCGAGCACGCAGCTGCCGGGCGCGATGTCGGCGCCTTCACCGATCCGGGCGCCGGGCATGAGGGTGCTCCGGGTGCCGACGCGGGCGCCGGCCCCCACCTCGACGCCGCCCAGCCGCAGGACGTCCCCGTCCAGCCACCACCCCGCCAGGTCGGCCTCGGGTTCCACGGCGCATCCGTCGCCGAACCGGGCCATGCCCGTCACCGGCGGCGCGGTGTACAGATCGATGTCCCGCCCGACCCGGCAGCCCACGGCGCGGGCGTAGTGGCGGGCCCAGGGAGTGCCGAGCAGGGAGGCGATGTTGAACATGGCCACCGTCCGCTCCGCCGCCCACAACCGCAGATGGACGGAGCCGCCGCGCGGATAGGAACCCGGTCGCATCCCGGCCGTGAGCAGCCGGGCCGCCGCCGAGCCGATGGCCACCCGGCCGGCGGCGCTCGACAGCGCCAGCCAGCCGCCCAGGATCAGCCACCAGGAGGTGTGCGGTGCCCAGGGCAGCGGCCCGATCAGGTTGTCGACCACGGCGAGCCCGAGCATCCACCGCACTCCGCCGAGGGTGTACAGCACTGACAGGACCAGCAGTTGGACGACTCCCGCGCGGCGCGGGGTGGGCCGCACGCTCCGTTCCTCGCGCGGACCGCCGCCGAGCTCGTCGAGGTGGGCGGCGAGGTCGAGCAGCCGGGGGCGGCCGTAGATCTCCGCCACCGAGACTCCGGCGTACCGCTCCCGCAGTACCGAGACGAGTCGGGCGGCGGCCAGGCTGGTGCCGCCGAGCGCGAAGAAGTCGCTGTCACCGGTGACCGGCAGGCCGAGCGCCTCCCGCCACTTTCCGGCGAGCCAAGCCGCGGTCTCCCCGAGGGCCGCGACGCTGCCCGCCGCTTCCGTTTCGGTGCCGGCCGCTGTCGGCAGCGGCCACGGCAGGGCGTCGCGGTCGACCTTTCCCGAGGTGCGGGTCGGCAGTTCGTCCACCACGGCCAGGACGGGGACCAGCGTCGCCGGCAGCCGTTCGAGCAGCAGGGCGCGCGCCGCGCCGGAGTCGAAGCGCGGGTCGGGTCGGTCCTGCCGGTGCGACCGCTCCGACGGGTCCGATGGGTCCGACGGTTCCGTTGGGTTTACGACGAGGTAGCCGACCAGCACCTGGCCGCCCGCCGCGGTGTCCCGTACGGCCGCCGCGGCCGAGAGCACACCGGGCAGCGCCCGCAACGCCGCGTCGATCTCGCCGAGTTCGACCCGGCGGCCCGCCAGCTTCACCTGCTCGTCGGCGCGCCCGACGAAGACCAGACCGTCGGGTTCCGCCACCACCAGGTCGCCGCTGCGGTAGACGCGGGGGCTGCGGAGCCACGGGTGCGGGCGGAACTTCTCGGCGTCCTTGACGGGATCGAGGTACCGGGCGGCGCCGACGCCGCCGATCAGCAGCTCCCCCGTCTCGTGCCAGGCGACCGGCTTGCCCTCGCTGTTGACGACGGCGATCTCCCAGCCGTCCAGCGGCGTGCCGATCCGGACCGGCTGCCCCGGCGTCAGCAGCGTGGCGCAGGCCACCACGGTGGTCTCCGTTGGCCCGTAGGTGTTCCACAGCTCGCGGCCCGGCGCGGCCAGCCGGTCGACGAGCCCGGCGGGGCACGCCTCGCCGCCGAGGATCAGCAGCCGCACCCGGGCCAGGGAATCCACCGGCCACAGCGCCACCAGCGTCGGCACGGTGGAGACCACGGTGACGCCGCGTTCCACCAGCCAGGGCCCCAGATCGACGCCGGCCCGCACCAGCGAGCGGGGGGCCGGGACGAGGCACGCCCCGTGCCGCCAGGCCAGCCACATCTCCTCGCACGAGGCGTCGAACGCGACGGACAGCCCCGCCAGCACACGGTCACCCGGGCCCAGCGGCGCGTCCAGCAGGAAGATCCGCGCCTCCGCGTCGACGAACGCCGCCGCCGAACGGTGGCTGACCGCCACTGCCTTGGGGCGGCCGGTGGTGCCGGAGGTGAAGATGACCCAGGCGTCGTCGTCGGGTCCCGGGCGCCCCGGACGGCCGCCGGGCCGCTGCGAGGGGCGCGGCACGATCGCGCAGCCGGCGCCGATCACCGCGCAGACCGCGGCATCGCCCCAGATCAGTTCCGCGCGCTCGTCGGGATCGTCGGCGTCCACCGGTACGTAGGCCGCTCCGGTCCGCAGCACCGCCAGGATCGCCAGGTACAGATCCGCCGCGCCCGACGGCACCCGCACCCCGACCCGGTCGCCCCTGCCGATGCCCGCCGCCGCCAGCCGGTCGGCCAGTCGCGTGACCCGGGCCGTCAGAGCGCGGTAGTCGAGCAGCCGGGAATCCGCGTCGGTTCCGGGACCCGCTCCCGTGCCGGTGTCGAGGGCGGGAGCGTCGGGATACGCGCCCGCGGACGCTTCGAGCACGTCGAGCAGGGTTCTGGCCGGCGTCGCACCGGCCACCGGCCACACCGCCGCGGCCGCGAATCCTGGAGCGCCTTCACCGAAGGCGCCCACGCCGGTCGGTGCCGGGGATTCGCCACGTTGTTCTGGTGCTTTCACTTACCTTGCTCTCGCAGTGCGGCTCAGATATCGGTGCGCGGTGCCCGGTCGCGCCGCTGCGGGAGGTAGGGGCCGGCACGGCCCCGCGAGACCGTGAGACGACACTGGTGGTGGATGCAGGTTTCCGCGGTGTCCCACGCTGGGAAACATCTTGTATGCACCCAAATGACGTCATTTGCTGATGTGATGGGGGCCGTCGGTCGACCGGCTGAAGCGGGTGATGCGGCTGATGCGGCGCGGCCGCGGCGGGGGAGTCGGCCGCCGGCCGCGACCACGACCCGTCACGTCCGCTGACGTGACCTCCGGTAGAGCGCGAAGCCGGTAATCAACAGGCCCGCCCCCGCCGGGACGGTGAAGCCCAGGGCGTCCGTGCCCGTGTGCGCGAGCGACTCTCCGGCCTCGGCCTGGACGAGCGGGGCCGTATGGCCCGCCGGTACCGGCGCGGTCGTCCGCGGAGGCGACGGGAGTGCGACGGCGGGGGGCGTGTCGGGCCTGTTTGAAGAGACGTTTCCGCTCGACGCATTGCCGATGCCCACGACACTGACCGAGTTCCCCGTGACATTCACCGGCAGGTCGATCGGCAGCTGCAGGCCGTTGCCCGACAGCACTCCGGGTGAGCCCTTCGTCGTCCCCTGCGCGGCCGAGCCGCCGGCGGTCGTGGACCGGGTGCCCCCGGCGTGCGCGGCCGGACCCGTCCCGTGCGAGGCGTTGGCGCACGCGTTGCCCGACGCCGGGTTCAGCAGGCCGATCACACTGATCGTGTTCCCGCACAGGTTGACCGGAACGTGCACCGGGATCTGCACCGAGTTGCCCGACAGCACCCCGGGAGACCCCGCCGTGTCACCACCGGCACCCGCGTCGGCATGCGCGTACCCGGCACCGGCCAGCGCTCCACCGGCGACCATGGCGGTGAGCAGTCCCTTTCTGGCGACCTGTTGCATAGGTTTCCTGCCTTCCGGAATTCCCCGCGGACCGAACGTCCGCACCCGTCACAACGCACCGGCGGCAATCGGGTTATGGCTCATATGCATTTCACTCCCTTCGAGTGGTCCTTTAGCATGCTGAAGCATGACGTTCACCCACCGCCCGAGCGGCGTTCCCGAGAGGCCCGTCCTCGACGGGCTGGAAGAGAAGTGGTCTCAACGGTGGGACGCGTCGGGCGTATACGTATTCGACCGCTCCAAGACGCGCGAGCAGGTGTTCTCCATCGACACCCCGCCGCCCACCGTCAGCGGTTCGCTGCACGTCGGCCACGTTTTCTCGTACACCCACACCGATGCCATCGCGCGGTACCAACGCATGTGCGGCAAAGACGTGTTCTACCCCATGGGGTGGGACGACAACGGCCTGCCGACCGAGCGGCGCGTGCAGAACTACTTCGGCGTCCGGTGCGACCCGGCGCTCCCGTACGACCCGGATTTCACCCCGCCGCAGAATCCCGGAAAGCAGCAGATCCCCGTCTCCCGGCGTAATTTCATCGAGTTGTGCGAGCGGCTGACCGTCGAGGACGAGAAGGCGTTCGAGGACCTCTGGCGCCGGCTCGGTCTGTCGGTGGACTGGACACGGACGTACCAGACCATCAACGACGAGGCCCGCGCCACTTCGCAGCTCGCCTTCCTCAACTGCCTCGCCCGCGGCGAGGCGTACATGGCCGAGGCGCCCACGCTGTGGGACGTCACCTTCCGCACGGCCGTCGCCCAGGCCGAGTTGGAGGACCGCGAACGGCCCGCCGCCTACCACCGGCTGGCCTTCCACGGCGCCGGCGGTCGGCGCGTCATGATCGAGACCACCCGTCCCGAGCTGCTCCCCGCCTGCGTCGCGCTCGTCGCGCACCCCGACGACGTCCGGTACCAGGACCTGTTCGGCACGACGGTCCGCACTCCGGTCTTCGACGTCGACGTGCCCGTGCTCGCCCACAAACTGGCCGACCCGGCGAAGGGCTCCGGGATCGCCATGGTGTGCACCTTCGGCGACACCACCGACGTGACCTGGTGGCGCGAGCTGCGGCTCGACACCCGCCCGGTGATCGGTTGGGACGGCCGCTTCACCGCCGATCCGCCCGCGGGCGTCGACTCGGAACGGGCACGCGCCGCCTACGGACAACTGGCCGGAGCCACCGCACACACCGCCCGCGAACGCGTCGTGGAGATGCTGCGGGCCGGCGGCGAGATGGAGGGCGACCCGCGGCCGGTCACGCACACGGTGAAGTTCTTCGAGAAGGGCGACAAGCCCCTGGAGATCGTCACCACCCGCCAGTGGTACCTGCGCAACGGCGGGCGCGACCTCCCGCTGCGCGAGGAGTTGCTCCGGCGGGGTGGCGAACTGCGGTGGCACCCCGAGCACATGCGGGTGCGCTACGAGAACTGGGTGAGCGGGCTCAACGGTGACTGGCTGGTCAGCCGCCAGCGGTTCTTCGGCGTCCCGATCCCGGTCTGGTATCCGCTGGACCAGGAGGGCAACCCGCAGTACGACCGGCCGATCGCTCCGGACACGGCGGCGCTGCCGGTCGACCCCAGTGCCGAGGCGCCCGCGGGATACACCGAGCAACAGCGTGGCAGGCCCGGCGGATTCACCGGCGATCCCGACATCATGGACACCTGGGCCACCTCCTCGCTCACCCCGCAGATCGCCGGCCGGTGGCTGAAGGACCCGGATCTGTTCGAGCGGGTCTTCCCCATGGACCTCCGCCCGCAGGCCCACGAGATCATCCGCACCTGGCTGTTCTCCACGGTCGTCCGCTCGCACGCCGAGCACGGTGTGCTGCCCTGGAAGCACGCCACGATTTCCGGGTGGATCCTCGACCCGGACCGCAAGAAGATGTCGAAGTCCAAGGGCAACGTGGTCACCCCGGCCGACCTCCTCGTGCAGCACGGTTCCGACGCCGTTCGTTACTGGGCCGCCAGCGGCCGCCCCGGCACGGACACGGCCTTCGACACCGGCCAGATGAAGATCGGCCGCCGGCTCGCGGTGAAGATCCTCAACGCCAGCAAGTTCGTACGGGGCTTCGGCGAGGTGCCCGCGGGGACCCCGGTCACCGCACCCCTGGACCGCGCGATGCTCGCCGAACTCGCTGCGGCCGTCGAGGAGATCACCGCCGCGTTCGAGGACTTCGACTACGCGCGCGCCCTGGAGCGCACCGAGCACTTCTTCTGGCGCTTCTGCGACGACTACGTCGAACTGGTCAAGGACCGTGCCTACGGCGCCGAGGGCAGCGCCGACGGCGAGCAGGACCTCGCCGGCACGGACTCGGCACGCGCGGCCCTGACCACCGCCCTCGACACCCTGCTGCGGCTGTTCGCCCCCGTACTGCCCTTCGTCACGGAGGAGGTGTGGTCCTGGCACGCCGAGGGCTCGGTCCACCGCGCCGCCTGGCCCGCGGCGGAGGAGATCCGCGCCATGGCCGCCGACGGTGACGGTGAACTGCTGGCGACGGCGTCCGAGGTCATCGCGGCGGTCCGCAAGGCCAAGTCGGAGGCGAAGGTGTCCATGCGCGCCCAGGTGACGCAGGCCGTCGTCTCCGGGCCGCGCGAGGTGCTCGACCGCTACGCCCTCGTCGACGCCGACGTGCGCGCGGCCGGCAGGATCGGCGTAGTGGAGCAGCGGGAGGACACCGGGCCGCTGGAGGTGCGCGTCAGCCTGTGACGGCCGGCGGCCACCCCGGGTCCGTCCGGGGTGGCCGCCGGAGCCTCGCTCCGTATGGTCGGAGCGTCAGTTGTTGCCGGACCGGCGGCGGCGCAGCATCACGATGCCAGCGGCCGCGATGCCGAGCAGGGCGATGCCGCCCGCGATCTGACCGGTGTTCATCCCGCCGACCGAACCACCCAGGCCGGTCTTGGCGCCCTTGGTCGCGGTGCCGACCTCGAACTGGTAGGTGCTGGTGGCGCCACCGGGACAGGCCACGTTGATCGTGTACGTGCCGGGCTTGATGGAGGACTTGATCGTCGCGGTGCCGGTGTAGATCATCGCCGAGCCGATGGACAGGTCGACCTTGCCCGTGAAGGCGTCCGACGTGGCCGAGGCCGAGGGCGCGGTGCAGCCGCCGCTGACGGAGATGACGACGGAGGAGCCGGGCATCGCCGGGCTCGGGGTGACGCTCAGCGAGGGCTGGTCTGCGGCGTACGCGGCGCCGGCACCGGCTCCGATCGCGACGGTGGCGAGTGCGGTGGTGGCCAGGACCATGGCTGTGCGACGCATCGGGGAATCTCCGTTCGTCGACACGGGGTTGCGCACGATGTGTGCGCGGTCGACTCCATGCCGTGAGATCCATACAAATCGGGTTTCCCGGTGCCCGCGCATCTCCGGCGGGGCCCGAGCGTCCCTCGGACGGCGGCACCCACCGGTGTCCTTCACCGCGATCCGGCAGGTCACAGCATCATGGGCGCGGGGGGTGGCGGATCGCCGGCGCACCGCCGAATGAGTGGGCGCGCCGCGGCCCGGCCGCCGCGCGGCGACCGGCCCTGGGCCGGACCGGTCGCACCGGTCGCACCGGTCGCACCGGTCGCACCGGTCGCACCGGCGCAATCCGCTCCAGCACAGGACGGGACGATCGGGCAAGGCATCCGCCGAAATTCACCCGCAGGACTGAACGGCCACCTGCCTGCACGTTTCTGCTTCTCCCGCTGTCCCTAGAGTTCAGACATGTCGCCCGGGACCCCGGTGGTAGTCCGTATGGCTGAGTGCTCCTGATGTTCCGGGGAGCTGTTGGACAGGGGACCGACGCATGCATGAGGACACCCCGCCCGCCACCACGGGCCAGACCTCCGTCCGCCGGGAAGCCGCGCCCTCGCGGTGCCGGATCGTGCACAGCTACGAGCGGGGCGAGTTCACCGTGGTGGAGTTGTGCGGCGAGATCGACCTGTCCACGATCGAGGAGGTCGGCGCGCGGATATCAGCCGTGACCGAGTCGCCGGGTGCCCTGGTGGTCGTGGATCTGCGGCCGGCCCAGTTCTTCGACTGCGCCGCCCTGACCCTGCTCGTCCGCACCAACCGCCGGCTCCTGGAGGAGGACGGCTGGATGGGACTGGTCTGCACGCACCCCTGGCACCTGCGGATCCTGCGCATCGCCGGACTCACGATGGACCTGCGCCCTGTCGCGACGGTGGAGGCCGCCTGCGCCCGCGCACCTCGCAGGCGGCCGCTGTGACGCCGAGGGCGCGGCGGGACGGAGACGGGCGAGCTCAGCCGCAGGTGATGTTGGCGTAGTTGAACGACGCGGTGAAGGGCTGCTTCTGCGGATCGCCCTTGGGCGGTTGGGCGCGGTTGAGGACGGAGAGGCCGACGGAAACGTTCGGCGCGCCCGACGTTCCCGACGCGCCCGGTGTCGGCGCCTGTCCCAGCGTCCGCCAGCTGCCGGCGGAGCTCTCCCGCCAGGACGCGGTCACCGTGTCGCCGCTGCGTTGCAACCGCAGTTGGACGGTGGTGGCGTCCGTCCTGACGAGCTTCCTGCCCTTGGCCTCGGCCGTGGTGAAGGCGTAGTCGATCTGGATGTACTTCCCGTCGTCCCTGAAGTACTCGAAGGTGATGCCCCCGATGTCGCCGTAGGCGCGCTCCAGCCGGATGTAGCCGTAGTTGTCCGCCCCGATGATCAGCCCGGCCCCCTGATAGGTGAAGCGGGGATTCTCGGTCACCTCGGTCTCGGCGGTGAAATTCCCGGTCATCGACCGGTAGTAGATGGGTGCGGTGGTGCCGACCGAGGCGATGTCCGCCCGCAGATCGGAGCCGTCGGGAGTGGTGACATTGAGCTTCCCGCCGGAGATCGACGAGGTCGCCTTCTCCGCGTACTGCTCCTTCCACCCGGGGGCGGTCGTGGTCGAGGTGAAGGGGTCGTTGATCCCGCCGCAGGGCAGCGTGGTGGCCGGGCCGTTCGTGGCGGACGAGGCCGTGCTCGGCCCGCTCGAGGCCTTGCTGTCCCCGCCCGTGTCGTCCTTGTTTCCCAGCTGGCTCAGCACGATCGCCGTACCGCCGCCGGCCAGCAGCACCGCGACGGCCACCGCGAGGATCGTTCCGCGGCGGCGCTTGGGCGGCCGCGGGACTCCGGGGTGCTGCGGGGTCTGCGGGGCCGGGGCCGGGGAGTACGCGCTGTGGCTGCCGGGTCCGCTGTAGGCAGTCTGCCCGGAAGCGGGGACGAACGGCGGCGGGCCGAACCCCGCGGGCGGGGCCGCACCCTCGGCCGGACCGGGATAGCCGTAGCCGGTCGGCGCGGTGACCGGAGCGGTCGGGGCCGGCGGCGGGTCCAGCGCCGTCGGATCCTCGTCGAGCATCCCCGACTGCTGCAGGATCGCTCGGGTCAGCGGCGCGGGCAGCCAGCGGCCGCCCGAGGCGAACGTCGCGGTCGGCGCCAGGTCGGGGGAGTCCAACCCGTCCAGGATCTGCTCCGCGGTGGGCCGCTCCGACGGATTCTTCGCCAGACAGCTCTGCGCCAACCGGCGCAGTCCGCCCGGCAGGTCGTTCACCCTGACCTCGTCGTTGACCACCCGGTACA
The DNA here is from genome assembly GCF_056432645.1 of Streptomyces sp. NPDC045021. NCBI lineage: Bacteria > Bacillati > Actinomycetota > Actinomycetes > Kitasatosporales > Streptomycetaceae > Streptomyces > Streptomyces sp. NPDC045021. The sequence goes on along the minus strand of NZ_JBWKIQ010000001.1, from coordinate 450,351 downwards.
GCAGCGCGGGGGTGGGGCCGGTGCCGAACGGGGACCGTCCGGTCGCGGCGAAGACCAGCACCGCGCCGAGCGCGAAGACATCGGTGGCGAAGGTGACCTCACCGCCGGTGACCTGCTCGGGCGCCATGAACCGCGGCGAGCCGATGGCCGATCCGGCCATCGTCAGCGCGGTGTTCTCCAGCGCCTTGGCGATCCCGAAGTCGATCACCTTGGGCCCGTCCACGGCGAGCAGCACGTTGGACGGCTTGAGGTCCCGGTGGACCAGCCCTGCCCGGTGAATGGCGACCAGTGCCTCGGCGAGCCCGGCGACGAGCATGCGAACGGTGTCCTCGGGCAGCGGGCCGAACTCCGCCACGGCGCTGGTGAGGGACGGACCGGGGACGTAGCCGGTGGCCAGCCACGGGGGGTCCGCGTTCGGATCGGCATCGATGACCGGCGCCGTGAAGACGCCGCTGACCCGCTTCGCGGCTTCGACCTCACGGGCGAACCTGACGCGGAACTGCGGGTCCTGGGCCAGATCGGCCCTGACCACCTTGACCGCGACGGACCGCCCGCCCGGCGAGCGCGCCAGATAGACCTGGCCCATGCCGCCCGCACCGAGCCGTGCGCTGATCCGGTACTGCGCCACCTGCCGCGGATCCCCGGGCCCCAGTTGCTCCACCGTGCCGCACTCCCTCCGGAACCCGTGCCGGCCAGGTTCCGCAACCCCCCGCCGGCTTCGCTTCCGGCACACGATCAGAGTAGAGCCGCCCGGCCCGCGGTGGGGGTTGTCGCGCAACTCGGCATGCCGCCGGGCCCAGCAGGGGTTGAGCGTCACCTGCCTGCATGCCCGCCCGTCCGTCCGCCGGTCGTTGGCTAGGGTGGCTGATCCCCGGAGAGAGGACCCCTGGTGGGCGATAACAAGGAACGCATGCTGGCCGGCGACTGGTACCTCCCGGACGACGCCGATCTGCGTGCGGACTCCGAGCGCCGCGCCGAGTTGTGCGCGGCCTACAACTCGGGCGCGCGGCCCGCTCCGGCCGAGCGTCGCAAGATCCTGGAGCAGCTGCTCGGTGCGGTGGGCGAAGGCGTGGTGATCCGGGCCCCGTTCCAGTGCGACTACGGCCGGTACATCACCATCGGCGCCCGGACGTTCGTGAACTTCGGCGCGGTCTTCCTCGACGCGGCGCCCATCACCATCGGAGCCGACGTACAGATCGGTCCCAACGTCCAACTGCTGACGCCGGCCCACGAGCTGGACACCGAGCGGCGCCGGGCCGGCTGGGAGAAGGCGGTACCGATCACGATCGGCGACAACGTCTGGCTCGGCGGCGGGGTGATCGTCTGCCCCGGAGTGACCATCGGCGAGAACACCGTGGTCGGCGCCGGTGCGGTGGTCACCAAGGACCTGCCGGCCGGCGTCCTGGCCGTCGGCAGTCCAGCCCGGGTCATCCGCTCGCTCGACACGTAACAGCCCTGGTCGGAGGGGGTTGACTTAGAGCGCTCTCCAGGATGCAGACTCCTGCTCAAAGCCCGGCACCGAGGGGCTCAACGAGGGGAACGCACATGCGGTACCGCACGATCGGCACGGACCCGGCGACCCGCCGCGAGGTGAGCGTGCTGAGTCTCGGCGCGATGTTGTTCGGCACGATCACCGACGAGGCGACGTCGTTCGCGATCCTCGACCGGTTCGTCGAAGCCGGCGGCACGTTCATCGACACGGCCAACAACTACGCCTACTGGGTCAACGGCACTCAGGGTGGCGAGAGCGAGGAACTGCTCGGCCGTTGGCGCCGCAGCCGCGGTGCCGGTGACGAGCTGACCATCGCCACCAAACTCGGGGGACGGCCGCTCGCCCCCAGCGACACCCTGTCCCTCGACATCGAGGGCCTGTCGGCCAAGACGATCCGGGAGTCCGCGGAGCGCAGCCGGGAACGGCTCGGCATGGAGAAGCTGGACCTGCTGTACGCGCACACCCAGATCAAGAGCGTGCCGACGCAGGAGGTCGTCGAGAGCTTCGCCGAACTGGTCGCCGACGGCACGGTCGGTCTGCTCGGGGCGAGCAACCACTACGCGTGGCGGGTGGAGCGGGCCCGCAACCTGGCCGCGGCGGCCGGCCTGCCGGGGTACGAGGTCCTGCAGTACCACCACAGCTATCTGCGGCAGCGCACCGACTTCCCGAGCCTGCGCTCCCCGGACGGCCAGGAGGGCGTGCTCAGCGGCGACCACCTCAGCTATCTGCGCTCCAACCCCGAGCTCGCGCTCGTCGCCTACTCGCCGCTGCTGGGCGGTGCCTACGTCCGCGACGACAAGCCGCTGGGCCCCGAGTTCGACCACTCGGGCACGCCGGTCCGGCTCGCCGCACTGCGGCAGGTGGCCAAGGAGACCGGGGCGACCGCCAACCAGGTGGTGCTGTCCTGGCTGATCGGATCCGAGATCCCGGTGATCCCGCTGGTCGGCGCCTCCTCGGTGGCGCAGCTGGACGAGAGTCTGGCCGCGGTCGACCTGGAGCTGACGGCGGAGCAGCGCGAGCGGCTGGACGCGGCGCGGTAACCCGTCGCCTGCGGCGGGCACCCTCGTACCGCCGGTGTGATCTCCGACCGAGCCCCCGATGCAGGACCGACGGCCCGGCGTTGCGGCTCAGCGGAACTCGTGGACCACGTCGATCGTGCCGACGATGTGGGCGTTGAACTCACCGAACCAGCTCCAGCTCCTTCGGACCGGTCGGGCGCCAGAGGGTTGTCGTCGGTCGGACGGTCATGGTGAGTGCCTTCTGCGGAGGGGCGGAAGTCGGTGATTCCGCTGGTCAGGGGAGTGCAGGATAGCGGCGCCGCGCGTCGGGCGGCCAGAAAGTTCTCCGAGGCCGGGCCCGGGCCCGGGCGCGGGGGAGTGCCGATTACCGCTGGGGCCGCCGCGTTCGGCAGGATGCGGGTATGACCGAAATCCGTACCCCCCGCCTTATCCTCCGTCGCTGGCATGACGACGACCTCGCGCCCATGGCGGAGATCAACGCCGACCCGCAGGTGATGCGCTACATCGCGGATGGCTCGGTCCGTGATCTGGAGAGCACCGCGGAGGCCATCGAGCGCTGGGAGGAGGAGTGGGACGAGGAAGGCTTCGGGCTCTTCGCCGTCGAGCTGCTCGCCTCCGGTGAACTGGCCGGATTCACCGGGCTGTCCGTGCCCAGCTTCCTGCCGGAGGTGCTGCCCGCCGTGGAGATCGGCTGGCGGCTCGGCCGGCAGTTCTGGGGCCAGGGCTACGCGTCGGAGGCCGCCCACGCCACGCTGGAGTTCGCGCTCCAGGATCGCGGCCTGGACCGCGTTATCAGCATCGCCGCGGTGGGCAACGACGCCTCCGAGAACGTCATGCGGAAGCTCGGCATGGTCCTGGAGCGTGAGACCGTGCACCCGGAGTATGGGACGCCGCTGCGCGTGCACAGCATCGACCTCACCGAGTACCACGCCTGACGCGAACGGGCCCCGGATCAGACGCCAGGGATCGAGGCCGTGGCGAGCTTCCGGAGCTCCTCGTAGTCCCAGGTGAGGGTGCCGTCGCGCAGGGAGTCGAGGACGCCGGTGACCCATGCCAGTTCGGCGCCGGTGATCGTGCGGACGTACTCGGTCTCCAGCATGGTCACACGGGGAAGTTGGAAGCCCTCGGCCTCGGTGGCCAGTGCCGCGTCCAGTTCGGCGATCTCCCGGAGCAGCAGGTCCCGGCGCTCAGTGAGCAGCTCCTGAGCGGTCTCCGGGGTGAGCATCAGGAAGAAGGAGAGCGCGGCGGGGAACTCCGGGAACTCGTTGCGTGGCGTGGAGAGGATCTCCGCGAGCCACTGGCGTGCGGCGTCCCGGCCGCTGTCGGTGACCTGGTAGGTCGTGCGCTCGGGATACCGGTGATCGCGGTCGGTGTCCTGGACTTGGATCAGCTCGGCCTCCTGGAGCCGGCTGATCATCTTGTAGAGGGTCGCGCGCTGGCCGACGTTGACGACCTGGTCCTTGCCCCACTGCTTGATGAGGCGCTGGATGCCGTACGGATGCATCGGGCCGTTTTCCAGAAGGCTGAGGATCGCCAGGGCCAAGGGGGAGCGCCGGAACTTAGTGGTCACAGAGATAAATGTACACCGCCCTCCTACTAGTTGCCAGAACACTAGAAGGTGTGTCACTATGAAGCCATGACGAACACAGAGAACCTCCGCGAAGAGTTCACTCCTGCCAACGGCCCGGTCTGCATCGACGCGGACCACACGATGACCAAGCACCTCGGCAACTGGACCAAGGCCAACCGCTTCCAGGTCCGCACCCGGCGCGGCGCGGTCGTCCTGGACCTGCGCTCTCCCGAGATCGCCGACGGCGACATCCACGTCCACGTCGACATCGACCACGGCATGCTCAAGCTGCTCGTGCCCTCCGACGCGACCATCGACCACTTCGGAAGCCTGTCCTGGGTCGGCCGCGGCCGCGTCAAGGACCTCGAGAGCGCCTCGGCGACCCCCAGCGGGCGCCGGATCCACATCAGTGGCAAGGTGCACGGCGGTGAGATCCGCGTTCACCGCAACGGCATGGCGCACCTGTCCGCGATCTTCTCCCGCGCCTTCCTCGAAGACGCCAAGCGCGCCCGCCGCGAGGGCGTCCTGCCCACGGTCGACGACCCGACCCGCTCCGTCTCCGGCACCACCGACCGGTGACCCGGTGCCGCCACGTCAGTAGTCAACAAATCCGTTCCACGAACATGGTGAGGGCGGGGGGGGGGGGCGCCCCCCCCCCCCCCCCCCCCACAGGCGCGGGGGGGGGGGGGGGGCGGGGGGGGGCCCGGGGTGAGGGGGGGCGGGGGGGGGTTGGTTTTTGTGACCAAATAGGCGCGGG
>NZ_JBWKIQ010000001.1:0-445503 GCF_056432645.1 Streptomyces sp. NPDC045021 | reverse complement strand
CGCCCCGCCGCGGCCCCCCCCCCCGGTTCCCCGGGGGCGGCCACGTCTTTATACAACAACCCGGTCCCCCCAACTGGGTGGGGGGGGCGGGTACCCCCCCCGGACCCGCGCCGCCCTCATTGCTCTGCAGGCCGCTTCCGGGCAGTCGGGCAGCCGGTCTACTCGGGCCAGGGCGAGTTCTGGATGGTCTCCACGAAGTCGCCGCGCTCGAACCCCGGGACGAAGTGCTGGAGGACATCGGCCTTCACGTTCCCGAACGTCGTCTCCGGCTTCGGGGCGATGCCCTCGGTGAACGCCTCCAGGATCCGCCGCTTGAAGTCCGGGCGGGGGTGCAGCGCGGTGATCGCGGCGCGGTCGCTGTCACGGATGTCCTGGTACCCGATGCCCAGGACGTCGTACTCGACACCGGCGGTGAGCAGCGCGACCTCAGGCTCCATGAAGGCGGGGATGCCGGGGGTGGTGTGCAGGGCGATGGCCGTCCAGACCCGCCGGATGCCGTCCTCGGGGAGGCCGTGGGTGAGCAGGAAGCGCCGTGCCTCGTCGGCGCTGTCCACCTCGAAGCGGCGCCCGCTGGCACGGAAGGGTTCGCCGAGGCCCAGGTCGTGGAACATCGCTGCGACGTAGAGCAGTTCCGCGTCGAACCGCAGACCGCGGTTGGCTCCCTGCAGGCTGCCGAACCAGTAGACGCGGCGGGAGTGGTGGTAGATCAGCTCGCCGACCGTGTCGCGCACCAGCTCGGTGGCCTCGGCGGCGAGCTTGGTGTCCGGTACGGACACTCCGGCGGCGCTGGACTCCTGGACCGTCATGGAACGGCTCCTCTCCTCTGCTCGGGGAACGGGCCCGACCGGCCCGGGTGACTGCTCCAGCCTGTCCGCGCTGCCGGACGCCCCGCCATGTCGCTGAAGACAGGAACCCCACACATACGGACATGCGGCTACCGTGGACGGGTGCAGCGCCAAGTGATCGTCTTTGCCTTCGACGGGGTGCGGCTGATGGACGTCGCCGCTCCGCTGGAGGTCTTCGCCACCGCCGCGCGGGACACGGGCGCCTACGCCGTGCGGGTGTGCACCCCCGGGGGACGGGACGTCATCACCTCCACCGGCCTGCGGATCGCGGCCGACCTCTCCGCGGAGCAGGCCGAACGCACTCGGTGGCCGGACGGGGACGCCCCGGCGGAAGCGGCGGGCCCCGGGGAGCGGGCGGGCCGGGAGGTCACGCTCATCGTCCCCGGCCCCGCCGACCTCGACACCCTCCGGAGGGAACCCGCCCTGGTCGAGCAGGTGGCCCGGCTGGCGGCGCGGGCGCAGCGCGTGGCGGCGGTCTGCACCGGGGCGTTCGCGCTCGCGGCGGCCGGCCTGCTGCACGGCCGCAGGGCGACGACGCACTGGGAGCACGCGGCGGAACTCGCCCGCCGGTACCCGGACATCCGGGTCACGCCCGATGCCATCCACGTCCAGGACGGGACCGTCCTCACCTCGGCCGGGGTGACGGCCGGCATCGACGTCTGCCTGGCGATGGTCGAACAGGACCACGGCCCGGAAGCGGCGCGCCGGGTCGCGCGTGACCTGGTGGTGTTCCTGCAACGGCCGGGAGGGCAGTCCCAGTTCTCCGCCGCCTCCCGCACCACCGCGACGCTCCACCCCGTCGTGCGTCCGCTGTTGGACGCCATCGCGGCCGACCCGGCGTCCGACCACAGCCCGCAGGCCCTGGCCGGGCAGGCCGGTGTGAGCCCGCGTCATCTGTCCCGGCTGTTCCGCGAACACACCGGCAGCACCCCGGCCGCGTACGTGGAGACCATGCGGCTGGAAGCCGCCCGGATGCTGCTGGAACGCGGCGAGAGCGTGACGTCCGCGGCCCGCCACAGTGGATTGGGCAGCGACGAGACCCTCCGCAGGACCTTCGCCCGCCACCTGGGAACCACTCCCTCCGCCTACGCCGCGCGCTTCCGCAGCACGCGCCCCGAGGTTCCGCCGGCTCCGGCAACCTGACGTAACGCCTCGTGAATGCCCGTGGGGCCGGTCCCGTCCCGGGCCGGCCCCACGGGCATTGTCAGACCTCCCCGGTAGCGTCGAAAACCGGTCCGTGAACCGGCGGACGGCGAATGGCTGAGGAGGACCACGATGGGAAACAGGATCACGGTCGACCGGCAGGGCCTGGGCCGGTCACTGACCCAATGGGGAGACGTCTACGGCACGTCCTACCAGCGCGACTTCGCCTCCCTCAGCCGGTCCCACCGCGGCCGGCCCGTCGCCGAGATACTTCCCCTGCTGCGCCGGGCGGCCGAGAACGCGAGGCTCGGCTTCACCCCGACCGACCTGCTGGAACAGGCCGAAGCCATCAGCACCGGGGCACCGTACGAGGTGCGGATCGGGTGAGGTGAGCGGCGGCGGGCCGGGGAAGCCGGCGAGTTACGTCCGGGGCTCGCCGTACCAGCGCCACTCGGTGACGCGGGGGTGGCCGGGCAGTTCGGCGCGCCCGGTCGCCCACAGCAGGGTGGGCCAGGGGTCGGTGGTCCGCGGCGCGTCCGGGAAGAGCCGGCCGAGCACGCGCGAGCAGATGTCGGAGGGCGGGGTCCAGGCGAGCCCGAGTCCCTCGGCCAGGTCGTGGGTGTGCACCAGGGTCTCCACGATCCCCATCGCGGCGAACCCTTCCGGATCCGACACGCCGAAACCGTGGAAGGCGCGAGTCCGCGACGGCGTCGTGCGCACCATGGCGACCAGCAGGGCGCCGCACGCCTCCAGTACCTGCAGCAGCCCGTCGGGTCCCGCCGCACGGTCCGCGTGGACGGCGTTCGCCGGGCCACCGGGCCGCCGGCTCTCCCAGACGAACGGCACCTCACCCTCCAAGGGCGGTGTCCTGGGGCCCAGTTGAGCCGCGTAAGCGAACAGATCGTCGCTCAGGTGCTCGACGGTTTCCCAGCAGTCCCACTCCAGCGAACCGGCCTTACCGTCCCAAGCCGTCGCGGGCGCGTTCCGCAGGGCGGCGACGGCGAGCTGGACCGACCGGTCGAGATCGTCCGCGGTCACGGCGGAAGGCGCGGATGACGGTGCGGCGGACGGTGCGGCGGACGGTGACGCGGCGGAGGGCGACGGTGAGGCTTCCGATGATGCAGACATGGCAGGACCGTACCCGGCCGTGCCGGTCCATCCGGATGTGGCCGCCGTCGGCCCACCGCCGGACGGTCTCAGGACTCACGGCCAGCACTCTCGCGGCCTGGCCGATGCTGTAGGACGACACCTCCGCACGATACCCGCACCGCGCTCGCCTGCGGGTTCCGCTTCGCGGGGCCGCGGACGCGCCACGGCACCGTCAACTTCGGCGGCAGCACCGGCGGGTGTGTACGTTGGCCCAGTCCAATCGGCTCGTTTCGCTCCGAGATCCGGGCATCGGCGCCGTACGGCGGGGCAGCACACACCGCAGCAGCTCTCTACGCCAGGAGAATCCGCATGACGACCGTCGAGGACCACGAGCAGACGCTGCCCGGGGCCGGTGCGCCACCCGCGCCGGGCGAGCTGTCGTACGCGGAGCGGAAGCAGCGGATACGGCGCCGCCTCGAGCGGCTGATCGGCATCGCGGCGACCGAGAACAACGCCCTGGTGCCGCTGCGCAACGGTGACGAGATCTTCGCGGCGATGTTGGAGAGCATCAGGACGGCGCGCTACACCGTCGACATGATGACCTTCGTCTACTGGCGTGGTGCGATCGCCCGGGAGTTCGCGAAGGCGCTCGCCGGCCGGGCCCGCGAAGGGGTCCGGGTCCGGCTGCTGCTGGACGGTTTCGGCAGCCGGCTCATCGAGCAGGAACTGCTGGACGAGATGGAGCAGGCCGGGGTGCAGGTGGCGTGGTTCCGCAAGCCGCTGTGGCTCTCACCGTTGAAGCAGAACCACCGGTGCCACCGCAAGGTACTGGTCGTCGACGAGACGACCGGGTACACCGGCGGGGTCGGCATCGCGGAGGAGTGGTGCGGCGACGCCCGCGACGAGAAGGAGTGGCGCGACACCCATGTGCAGGTGCGCGGCCCAGCGGTGGACGGGATCGCGGCGGCGTTCGCGCAGAACTGGGCCGAGTGCCATGCCGACCTCTTCGACGATCGCGACCGCTTCGTCGAGCACGCCCCGCAGGGCGAGGCGATCGTCCAGGTGGTGCGCGGCTCCGCCAGCTTCGGCTGGCAGGACATGCAGACCCTGATCCGTGTGGTGATCGAGTCGGCCCAGGAGCGGCTACGCCTGGCCACCGCCTACTTCGCACCCGACGCCTTCTTCATCCACCTGCTGTGCGAGGCGGCCCGGCGGGGAGTGGAGGTGGAGATCCTGCTGCCAGGACCCCACACCGACAAGCGGGTGTGCCAGCTGGCGGGCCAGAACTTCTACGAGGAACTGGTCGCGGCCGGAGTGAAGATCTGGCAGTACCAGCCGACGATGATGCACGCGAAGGTGATCACCATCGACCACGTCGCGTCGCTCATCGGCTCCACGAACTTCAACCGCCGCTCGCTCGACCATGACGAGGAAGTGATGCTGGCCGTCCTCGACGAGACCTTCACCGCCACCCTCGACGCACACTTCGAGGAGGACCGGGCGGTCAGCGAACTGATCGAGTCCGGCTCGTGGAACCGGCGTTCCTCGATGCAGCGCCTTCAGGAGGTGGCGGTCATCCCGATCCGGCGTTTCCTGTGACGCCGGTGGCGTCGGGAGGCAGCAGCAGGCCGGCGGCCTCCTCGACCCCGCCGGCCAGGGTGAAGACCTGGTCGGCGCCGGTGAGTTCCAGGGTGCGCAGCAGCTGAGTGCCGGGCGCGGCCAGGACCAGGGAGCCGCCGCGGTCCTCCAGGGTCTGCCGCAGCGTGAGCAGGAGTCCCAGTCCCCGCGAATCGCAGAAGGTGAGTTGTCCGCAGTCCAGGATGAGCCGCACCTGGCCGGTGTCCAGCACCGATGCGGTGGCATCGGCCAGCACCTGTTCGCTGTCCAGGTCCAGTTCGCCGACGACCGCCACGACGGCCACGCCGTCATGACGGTGTATCCGTCGCGCCTGCAAGCGCGTCATGGAGCACTCCCACTCGAAGATCGACTGCCCCGTGCCGTCATTCTGCCAGGACGGTACGCCTCCGGTCCGGAACTTCGCACACTTGTACCCCGCGCAGGCGCGGTGGGACCCCGGACGGACCCGGCCGGACCAGCAAAACAGGACCGGCGCCGGGGACTGGGTTGGAGTGGTGGGGGGCTTCCGGCCGTCCGGGAGCCCCTACAAGAGCCATTCCGAGATCCCATCCGAGATCCCATCAGAGGAGAAACGATGATCACCATCGTGTGTCACTGCGGCGACAACATCAGCGTCCCGAGCGGGACCGACACCGACTACGACGAGCAGCGTATCTACCACGGGGACGACGACGGCAGGCCCACGGCCTGCCCGCTCGACGCCGAAGGCGAGATGCGCGGCTAGGGCCTGCCCGCGGCGGGCCGCGCCTGGGCCGTGCACGCGGTGGTGTGGTCGTTCACGACACCGACCGCCTGCAGAAACGCGTAGGTGATGGTGGTCCCGACGAAGGTGAAACCACGCCGCTTCAGGTCCTTGCTGAGCCGGTCGGAGAGATCGGTGCGCGCGGGCAGCGGATCCGCCGGGCCGGGACGGTTGACCACGGGTGTGCCGTCGACCCACTGCCAGAGGTAGCTGTCGAAGGAACCGAACTCATCGCGCGTCGCGATGAAGGCGCGGGCGTTCTTCACCGTGGACGCGACCTTGAGACGGTTGCGGACGATGCCGGCATCGGTCATCAGGTCGTCCAGCTTGGCCTGCTCGTACCGGACGATCTTCCGGTAGTCGAAGCCGTCGAGGGCCTTGCGGTAGTTCTCGCGCTTGTTCAGCACGGTGGACCAGGACAGCCCTGCCTGGGCGCCTTCGAGAATCAGCAGCTCGAACAGGTAGGCGTCGTCGTGGGACGCGACGCCCCATTCGGTGTCGTGATAGGCGGCCATCAGCTCGGAGCCCTCGGCCCAGGCGCAACGGGTGACGGTACCGGCGGTGGCTGCGCTCACGGGCTGTCCTCGGGGCTGCTGGGGCAGGCAGGGGGTATACGGGCGGCGGCCGCCCCGGAACTGCAGACCCGGGACGGCCGCCGGTGGTCCGGATGTACCGGACAGTACTAGAGGAACTGCCAGGTGGGCTTCGCCGCGTACGTGGCGCGGAAGTAATCCGCCAGCTTCAGGCCGGACGCGGCCGCTTCGTCGATGACGACGGTGGCATGCGGGTGCAGCTGCAGCGCCGAAGCCGGCACCATCGCCGACAGCGGGCCCTCGACCGAGAGCGCCACGGCCTCGGCCTTGGCCTCGCCGGTCGCCAGCAGCACCAGATGGCGCGCTTCCAGGATGGTGCCGATGCCCTGGGTGATGACGTGGTGCGGCACCTCGTCCAGCGAGTCGAAGAACCGCGCGTTGTCCACGCGGGTCTGCTGGGTGAGCGTCTTGATGCGGGTGCGGGAGGCGAGCGAGGAGCAGGGCTCGTTGAAGCCGATGTGCCCGTCGGTGCCGATGCCGAGCACCTGCAGGTCGACGCCGCCCGCGGCGGCCAGCGCGCGGTCGTAGTCGGAGCTGGCGGCGGCGACGTCCTCGGCGGTCCCGTCGGGGCCCATGAAGGAGGCCTCGGTCAGCCCGAGCGGCTCGACGACCTCGCGCAGCACCACCGAGCGGTAGGACTCGGGGTGGCCCTTGGGCAGTCCGACGTACTCGTCGAGCTGGCAGATGCGCGCCCGTGAGGCGTCGAGCGTGGAGGCGCGGACCCGGGCGGCCAGCGCTTGGTAGATCGGCAGCGGCGTCGATCCGGTGGCTACGCCGAGCAGGGCGTCGGGCTTGCGGGCGAGCAGGCCGGCGATCGCGGAGGCGATGAGTTCGCCGCCCGCTGCGGCGTCCGGAACGATCACTACTTCCATGCTGATTCCACCGTTCTGAGGCATACACATCGTGGTGTAGACCAATTTACCGGAGGTGGCGGGAGGGCGGAGCGGCGGTCCAGCACTCGGATCCCCGCCGTACGGGAAAGGTTCACTGCCTGGACGCCCGCTGTGCGCCGACCGCCACGATCCGTTCGAGGACGTCGGTGTAGTGAGGCCGTTTGTCGGGGCGGGCGTGGTCGGCCGCTCGTCGCAGAGCGGGGACCGCCGGTGCGCCCATGCCGACGAGCCCCTCGGCCGCCGCCTTCCGGACGACGGGGTGCGCATGCTCCAGCAGACCCGTGATGGCGGGGATCGCGGGCTCCCAGCGCGCGTGACTCAGGGTTCGGACCGCGGTGCGGACGACGTTCGGCTCGGGGTCGTCCAGCAGGACCGAGGTGTGCAGCAGATAGGTCGGCCGGTCCAGCACCGACCGTGAGGTCCGGTGGGCGTGCAGTCGGACTTTGGGCCTGGGATGGCGCAGCAACTCACCGATCAGCTCCAGCAGTTCGGCATCGTCGCCGGGGCCCCGCCGGGCGCCCGCGCCGGGACGTGACCCGGCCAGCCGGGTGAGCGCCCGGCGGATCTGCTCGGGGGCGCCGGTGCGGGCCAGATCCAGCAGCTCGTCCCGGGACGGCTCGGGGGCGGCACCTTCCGGCGGGTCCGCGGCGCGAGCGCGGAGCGCCGCCAGGGCGGCGGCGTCCCGTGACCCGGCGTCCGGGCCACGCAGCGGGCCGTCGACGAGCAGGAGCCCGTCCGCGAGGTCGTCGCGGCCCTCGGCGCGCAACCGCCGGCAGATCCGTTCCAGCGCGGGGGTGCGCAGCAGCGGACGGCCGGTGAGCAGATCGAGGAATCCCCAGGCGCCGGCGTCCAGGCGGTCGGCGAGGCGCTCCGCCAGCGCATCGGCTGACCCCCTGCGGAGCAGATTCCACGCTGTCGGGCGGAACGCGGGCGGGTCGTGCTCCCACCAGTCCAGCAGCAGCGGGACCAGCGAAGTCAGCTCCCGGTGATCGAGCAGCCCGGCCACATCGGCCACCCGGTCGTGCAGGATCTCCCCATCCCGTAGTTCGGCCTCGCCGAGGCCGCTCAGCATGCGGGCCATGTCGCCGCTCACCGGCACCGTGACCCGGCCGCGGAGGAACGCCCGCAGTACGAGAAGCCGGGTCCCGGGCTCGGGCCATGCCAGCAGCGCGAGCGCGGCGGCGTCCCTGCGGTTCGGGTCGGCGGACTTCAGCAGGCGCAGTAGCCGCTCGCGCAGTGCGGTCGAACGGGGCTGGTCGAGGTCGTCGATGTGTACGGCGCGCGGTGCGGGTACGGGCTCGCGGGCAGTCTCGGCGATGGTCCAGGCCGGTACGTCGAGGGGCTGCAGATCCGTCATCCAGTCGAGAAGCGCACCGCGCACGCCGGGGCCGGCGGAGGGATAGGCGTCGATCAGCGCGGTCAGCCGCTGCCGGGAGTTCGGTACGTCGTCGTTTCGGCGCTGCAGGGCTGTCAGGGCTGTCTGGGCCAGGGTGTCCGGGGCCCGCACCGCGGCGTCCAGCGCGTCCTGCCACGCCGCGACCGCAGTCCCGGTCTCGGCTTTGGCATCGGCTACGGCATTGGCTTCGGCATCGGCCTCGGTGGGGGAGTGCGGGACAGCGAACGCCTCCCGCAGTACGGCCGATTCGGCCTGCCAGGGGTCGGCACCGAGCCGGGCCGCGGCGAGCGCCCGGTCGAGGTCGGCGCGGACCAGCACCGCACCGCACCGGCGGAGCAGCGCCAGCGTGGAGCGGTCGCCCGCGGGAGCGGGTGGCAGTGCGCGCACGGCCTCGACGAGAGCCGAAGCCCTGACCGCGGACAGCTTCGGCGCGACCGCTTCGAGTACGGCGATGAGGTCGTCGCGGTCGGCGGCCGCCATGCCGCGGCGTCCGTCGGCGATTCCGTCAGTGAGTCGGTCGGCGCGTCCATCAGCGTGTCCGTCGGCGAGTTCGTCGAGCACGACTCCGGTGGAGCGGGAGAGGATCGTCAGCTCGTCGTCCGTCCATGGTGCCGGGCACAGGCGCAGGGTGAGCCCCAACACCCGGCCTCGGAGGATGGGTTCCGCCGTTGCCAGCCGGAGCCAGTCGGCGAGCAGCGGGCGCAGCGACGTCAACTGTGCGGCGGTCGGAGGTTCCGGCCGTTCAGCGATGCGTACCGCGACCGAGGGGTCCCAGCCCCGAGTCGTCAACGACCTGACGTCGAGGTCGGGTTGGTTGTCCGTCGCCGGTCGGCGTCCTGCGGGTACGGCAATTCCGTGCCGGGTCAGGGCTGCCACCAGGTCCTCGACCCTCCCGGCCGAGAGGTGGACCCGGCCGGCTGCCACCAGGGCGAGCAGGGTCGGTGCGACCGGGAAGGCCTGGTTCTCCAACGCGAGGACCGAGCGCGCGGACAGCTCGCCGTCGAGGCCCTCCAGCAGCAGTTCGCGGGTGCGGCTCTCCCCGTCGCCCTCGGAGTCGTGCGGGGAGCGGTGCCCGACGGCGTGTCGGGAGGCGTGCTCGGCTGCGGCGAGGACCGTCGCCGCGTACGCTTCGCCGAGGATGGCGCGCAGCGCCGCGACCAGTGCCTCGCGCAGCCCCGGATTGTCGTGGTTGCCGAGCCAGAACAGCAGCTTCGGCACGGCCGCGGGGGTGCCCGCGCGGGACAGGACCCCTGCGGCGGTCTTCTTGATGTTCATGTTCGGATGGTCGAGACACGCGGCGATCGCGGCGGCGGCCCAGCGGGCCCGGGCATGGCCGAGGGCCAGCAGCGCCTGCCGTACGGTCCGGATGTCCTGGATGTCCTGGCCGTTCCGGGTGGCGATCAGCGCGATCAAGGACGCCGACAGCGCCTGGGCGTCGTCGCCGGTCGTGTCGCGGGCGAGCAGCGCGATCACGTGCTTGCGCACCTGCGGGTCGCGATTCCGCAGCAGCTGGTGCACCCGCCGGCGGGTCCGCTCGTAGGGCGCCCGCAGGAGCAGTTCGAGCAGGATCGTCCGCTCGCCGTCCGACACCTCCGGCCGGTCCAGCAGGTCGAGCGCCATGCTCGCGACGAGCGCGTGCCCGGCCTCCCGCGCGGTCGTGGCGTCGAGCAGGCAGGACGGCCGGATCCTGCCGCGTTCGTGGAGGCGACCGCCCAGGGCGCACAGGGCAGCGAGGACCTCGTCGGGCACCGCGGGCTCGCCGGTCGGCGGCCGGTCGCGTTCGGGCCGCGCCGCGCCGCTCGCCTCCCCGGACGCGAGATCGGCCACGACGCGCAGGAGAAGGTCCGCGATGAGCGGCAGCGTGCCGGCGCCGCCGTGGGCCGCGAGCCTGCACAGGGACGTGACCGGCTCGTCCGGGTCCAGATGGGAGCTCAGGAGCGCCAACTCCCGCTCGTCAGGACCGCCGAGGTCGGCCGCCGTGCGCCGGGGCAGATCGGCGGGATCGAGACGCTCCAGGAGGGCACGCCGCTGCTCAGGATCGGTCGTCAGCAGCCACAACAGTTCGAGGGCGCGGTCACGTACGGCGCGCAGATGAGGCGCTATGGCCCCCGCGTTTCCCTGCTGGGCGAGACCCAGCCCTTCACGTAGCACCGTCACGGTCCGGTGCCCGCCGATGGCCTCCAGAGCGTCGAGGGCGGCCTCGGGCGCCGAGGGCAGGAGCGCGATCACCGCGTCCTCGGCGTCCGTGTGCCGCAGTCTGCGGATCGCGTCGAGGAACGGTCCGGGCGCGGGAGCCGAAGGAAGCAGGCGCGCGATGGCCTCCCCGATCCGGGTCTCCCCGGTCCCGGTCCCCTCGGTCCCGGTCCCCTGCTCGGCGAGCGCGACCAGGAGGTCCAGCCGTCGTGGCCGGTTCGCGTCGTCGCCGTCCGTCTCCTGGTCCAGCAGGACGTGGCCCATCGTCCGACGGCAGGTGAACAGGATCGTCGCGACCTGACCGCCCGGAATCGAGTGATCGGCCAGCGCCAGGCCGACGATGGCCGGGACGTCCGCCTCCGCGGGAAAGTGTCCGCGCCGGTGGAGCCCGCGCAGGCAGGTCATCGCCGCTCCGGCCAACAGCGGCGGGTCCTGCGCGGCGCTCGCCGTCAACCCGGCGATGTCACCGCGGTCCGCCAGGTCACCGAGGAGTTCCATGGCGCGCCGCCGCAGGCCCGGCGACAGCTCAGCATCGTCGACGACCCGTCGCAGCAGGTGGCGGTGGCCGTGCCGGGCCGCGGTGGTGAGCGCGGCCTCAGCCGTCTCCGGCGCGGCGTTCACCGCATCGGTCTTGAGAAACGGGGTCAGGTGCCTCGCGGGCAACGGATCGAGCGCCGCCCACGGCTCCGCGAGCTCCCGCAGCGCGTCGGCGGTGACCTCGGTGCTCCCGGCACCGAGCAGCCGCAGCAGCTGCTCGCGGACCGGCGCCGGGGCGAGCAGGCCGGCGTGCAGACCCTGCCGGGCCAGGCGCAGGGCCGCGGCCGCCAGCACCGGGTCGCCGCTGTCCACCAGCTCCTCCACGAGCTGCTCGGGTCGGTGTGCGTCCGCGACGGCCGCTCCCCGTACCGCCTGGTACAGCAGCTCTCCCGGCGCCTCGTCGCGGATCACCGCCGGATCGTTGAGGAGTTCGGCGCGCAGCCACGCGATCCGCACCCGCACCGGCAGCGGCTCCGTACGCCACGACGGCCAGGGTCGCTCACCTAGGTGGGGTCCCAGGCGTTCGTAGAGCCCGGCCAGTACGAGCGCCGCCTCCGGCGATCCGGCCACCGATCCGGGCAGCAGCGCGGCGAACCGGGCCGACTCGCCGTCGTCGGGTGTGCTGTCCGAGGCGATCCGCTCGGACAGCAGGGTGAGGCCCAGATACCGGACCTGGGGGCTTTCGTGCCGGACGAGACGTCCGAAGATGTCCGGCGAACAGCTCTGCGCGTCCAACCGGCCCGCCAGCCGGCCGACGTCGGCCCGGCCGAGCGCATCGCGGAAGTCACGGAAGTCTTCGTCTGGCGGGGTCGTCATCACCGGATGTTAGCCGCGGTGATTCAGAGTCCTCCATCGGGTTTCCCGGGGGATTTGGGCTCCACATCGATCGCTGTGATCACCGGATTGCCCAGGGGTGCGGAGCGCTCGTCCAGGCCGGCACCGCGCAGCGCGCTTTCGGCGAGCGTGAACGCCTCCGCACGTGCTGTGGCGCTGTTCTCGGCCTCCACTTCCAATCGGAGGGTGAACGTGGAGGTGTCCGGGTCGAGGCTCAGTGGGTCGAGCTCCGCGGACTCGCCCTCCGCGACTTCCCGGGGATCGGTGCCCTGGAGCGCGGCCAGGATCTTCCCCCTGATCTCGGGGGTGAGCTGCGCTTTCAGGGTGCCCGGCAGGGAGACGACGAAATTGCTCATGAGCGTCGACTACCCGCTACCGGGCATTTCCCACCAGGCCGGTACGGATGAAGCGCCCGGACGGGGCACATCGTCCGCGTATCGCGCCGGTGGGCTTCGCCGCCCTCCGCGGGGATCCGGAACGTCTTCCGTGGGCGCCGGCCGTGGTGGCGTCGCCGTCCGATGCCACCAGCACGGTCTGCCCCTTCCCTTCGTCTACGGTGTTGTAGACAGACGGATCCGCCGCGGGCCGCCCGGGAACGGGCGATGCGGGGCGCTCGGCGTGCAAGGAGACTGGCCGGCATGGTCGAGAACCGGGTCGACCCCCGTGATGCGCCGCCGCGCACCCGATTCCCGGTCTCCCTGGTCGTCGCCGCGCTCGGCGCGGGATTGCTCGTCGTGCTGGCGGTGCTCGTCGGCATCCGCCACGGAGATCCGCTCCCCGGTGACCGTGCCGCGCACGCCTGGTCGGTGGCCCACCGCCCGCACCTCGCGCTCACCGTGGCCCGCTGGGTCACCGCGAGCGGTACGGGGGTCGGCCCGTACGCGATGGCGGTGGCCGCCGGGCTGATCGTGGGGCGCGGGCCCCGGCAGCGGGCGTACGCGGCGGTCGGCGCCGCGGTCTTCCTCGCCGCCGGGCAGGCCGTCCGCTACGGCCTGATGGAGGCGATCGGCCGTGCCCGGCCGCCCGTCGTCGACTGGGCCGGCCATGCGTCCGGCTTCGCCTTCCCGTCCGGGCACGCGACCACCTCGGCGATGGCCGCCGGCCTGCTGGCCTGGGCGGCGCTCGTCCGCGGGCGCCCCGCGGTCGCGCGGCTGAGCTGCGCCGCAGTGCTGTGCTGGGCCGTGGCCGTGGGCGGCACCCGGGTCTACCTCGGCATGCACTGGCCCAGTGACGTGCTCGGCGGATGGCTGTTGGCCGCCGCCTGGATCGGACTCGGTACGACCCTCTGGGCCCGGTACTTCGCGCGCCGTCCGGCGAAGGGCGGCCGGCCCCCGAGCTGAACCGGGGGTGCCCGGCGCCGGTCGCGGGTCAGCGGACGGCGTATCCGCGCAGCCCGTTCTCGACGAGATCGAAGGCGGCTTCGGCCCGCGCCACGGCGTCCTCGTACATGGCGTCGGGGGTCTCTCCAGCGAGCAGCCTGCGGTGGTTCTCGGCGATCAGGGCGTTGCGGGCGCCGAGCAGTTGGGCGGCCGCGACCTGCGCCATCACGGGGTCGCCGGTCTCCTCGGCCAACTCGGCGGCGAGCAGGTCGGCGCTGCGGGCGGAGAAGGAGTAGGCGCGGATGAGCAGGGCGGGAGTGTCCTGGATGAGTTGGCGGACCCGCAGCACATGCCGGTCGTTGTTGAGGCCGACGGACGCGTCACGGACGGCGAGGGCCTCGATGAAGTGGCGGCGCAGCGCGGCGACCGCGGACTCGCCGGCGGCGCGCCCGCGGACGACGCGCGCCGGGTCGCCGATGTGTTCCTCCATCGGGCCCAGCGCCAAGTCCTCTTTGGTGGCTACGTAGTTGAAGACCGTCATCTTCGACACGTCGGCGGCCGCGGCGATCTCCGCGACGGACACCTGGTCGAAGCCGCGCTCGCTGAAGAGGTCGATCGCCACCGACCACAACCGGCGGCGGGTCTGGAGCTTCTTGCGCTCCCGCAGTCCCAACTCCTGAGTCATGACGTCACTGTACCAGGAACAAAAATGTTCCGAGATTAAGTCTTGACTCGGTACACATTTTGGCGTCATGGTGATCCCCATGACGACATCGCTGATGACCGAACGCCAGCGCAGGACCGGCTTCTTCCTCTGTCTCGCCACGATCGTGCTCGCCGTCCTCGACCAGAACATCGTGTCGGCGGCGACCGTCCCGATCGTCCGGGACCTCGATCCGGCCCATGGCGTCGACCTGATTCCCTGGCTGATCAGCGCCTTCGCGCTGGCCGCCACCGCGGCGCTGCCGCTCTACGGAAAGCTCTGCGACGTCCTCGGCGCCAAGCGGGTCTTCCTCGGGGCGGTCACCGTCTTCCTGGCCGGTTCCGCGCTCTGCGGCGCGGCCCAGTCGATGGGACAGCTGATCGCCTTCCGCGCGCTGCAGGGCATCGGGGGCGGCGGACTGATGAGCGTCACCATGGTGGTGATGGCCCACCTCAAGGGCCCGAAGGAGAAGGCGGGCGCGGGAAACAGCGGCAGCTTCGGCGGCATCGTCGCCGGCGCCGGCATGGCGCTGGGCCCACTCGTCGGCGGTCTGCTCGCCGATCACGCCGACTGGCGCTGGATCTTCTACGTCAACCTGCCCGTCGGCCTCGCGGTGCTCTTCTTCGCCGCCCGCACGCTGAAGCTCCCGCACCGGACCCGGCGCCACCGCATCGACTTCCTCGGCGCGGGACTGGCGGCCGCCTTCTCCACGTCCCTGCTGCTCGTCACCGAATGGGGCGGCAAGCAGTACGCCTGGACCTCGCCGCTCGTCCTCGGCCTGATCTGCGGATCCGTCGCCGCCCTCGGCCTCTTCCTCTGGCGGCAGGCCACCGCCGCCGAGCCCGTCCTGCCGCTCACGATGTTCAAGCACCCGAACCTGCGGATCGGGTTCGCCGTACAGGGCCTCGTCGGGATGGCCCTGATGGGCTCCATCGTCTACATCATGATCTACCTCCAGGTCGTCCGCGGTCTGCCCGCCACCTCCGCCGGACTCTTCCTGCTGCCGATGGCCGTCGGCATGACCGTGGTCGGCATCGCCTCCGGCCGGCTCGCGGTGGCCGGTTGGTCGCACAAGACCTTCGTCATCAGCGGTACGGCCTGCGCCGTCGTGGCGATGCTGCTGCTGGCCACCACCGGTGCCGGCACCAGTCTGTGGGTCGTCCGCGGCGAACTCCTGCTCCTGGGGGTCGCGTTCGGCCAGCTCGTCGGCCAGCTCCTGCAGCTGATCCAGGACTCGGCACCGCGAGAGCAACTCGGCGTGGCCACCACCGGGATCCGGTTCTTCCAGACCCTCGGCAGCGCCCTCGGCGCCGCGCTCTTCGGCACCCTGCTCACCCGGGTCTTCGCCGCGAAGATGCCCGGCGGAAGCACCAGCACCATCGGCACGCTGACCGGCCGGCAGCACGAGATGGCGGTGCACGCCTTCGTCACCTCGATGGACATCGTCTTCCTCGCCGCGGCCGGAGTCATGGCGCTGGCGCTCCTGATCGCCTCCCGACTGCCCGCCCGCAGGCCCGCCGCGCTGGAGGTCGTCATCGCGGCCTGAACCACCACGCGCGACGGCCCCGCCCCGGATGCGTCCCGGGCGGTGCCGTCGCGTCGTCCGGAGCCGTCCTCCAGCGCCGGCGCCATAGGCCGGACCAGCGGGTACAGGGTCAGGTACAGTGTTGCCGTCGTTACCAGTGAACAACCGAGGAGGTGGGACCCATTACCGCTGTATCAGGTCGGGTGCTCCCCCCTCACGGCCGTGCGGTTCACCGTCAGGCATAGGTGACCGCGGGAGCGCCCACAGGCGTTCCGAAAGGCTCATCGTGTCGGCATCATCACCCGTGCTCCCGCTCTCCGCCATCGTCACCAGGCTTCGCGCCGCCGGCTGTGTGTTCGCCGAGGACGAGGCGGAGTTGCTCATCTCCACCGCGCGAACTCCCACCGAACTCGCCGCCATGGTGGACCGGCGCGTCGTCGGACTGCCCCTCGAACACGTCCTCGGCTGGGCGGAGTTCCACGGCCGGCGGTACATCGTCGACCCCGGGGTCTTCGTGCCCCGCCGCCGTACCGAGTTCCTCGTCGATCAGGCGGCGGCCCTTCTCCGACCGGGCTCCGTCGTCGTCGACCTGTGCTGCGGCTCGGGCGCGCTGGGCGCCGCGCTGGTGGCCGGCCGGAACCGGGAACCGGGCTCCGGCCGGGGCCCGGTGGAGTTGTACGCCGCCGACATCGACCCCGCCGCGGTGCGCTGCGCCCGGCGCAACATCGACGCCGTCGGCGGCGAGGTGTACGAGGGCGACCTCTACGAGGCACTACCCGGTACGTTGCGGGGCCGCGTCGGAGTCCTGCTCGCGAACGTGCCCTACGTGCCGACCGACGAGATCGAACTGCTCCCCGCGGAAGCCCGCGTCCACGAGGCCCGGGTGGCCCTCGACGGCGGTACGGACGGGTTGGACGTCCTGCGGCGGGTGACCGCCGAAGCGGCCCGGTGGCTGGCCCCGGGCGGTCATCTGCTCTTCGAGACCAGTGAGCGGCAGGTGCCGGAGGCCGTCGACATCGTCGCCCGCGACGGACTGATCCCGCGGGTGACCGGCTCGGAGGAGTTGAACGCCACCGTTGTCATCGGAACCCGACCCGCGGGTGCGGACAGCGCGCGTCGGCCCTGACCTCGCGCCGGGCCCGACATCGCGGCGTGCGGGGGCGGCTGTCCGCCGTACCCGTACGCCGCGGAAATCCGGGTGTGCCCACGCCATCGCGCGTGATAGTCCGATGCCATGGACGATCTTGTGACGGCGCGGCTCGTGCTCCACCCGATGAGTGTCATCGAGGCGCGGCAGGTGGTGGCGGGCGAGCCAAATGAGGGCGCACGGTGGGCGCCCGGCTATCCCGACGAGGGTGATGTCGCCGGGGCCCGGCGCTTCCTGAACACCTGCGAGCGGAGCGGGGATCCCCAGCCGTTCGGCGCGTACGAGCTGCGCCGCCGCGAGGACGACCTGGTCATAGGCGGCCTGGGCTTCCACGGCCCCGCGGACGAGAACGGCGGCGTCACCATCGGCTACGGACTGGTCCCCGCCGCCCGGGGCCAGGGGTACGCGGGTGAGGCGCTGCGGGCGCTGCTGGTGTTCGCGCGCGCTTGCGGCATCTCGCGGGTGCACGGTGACACCGCGCGGGAGAACATCGCGTCCCAGCGGGTCATGGCCGCGGTCGGAATGCGGCTCGTCGCGGAGGACGAGCGGTTGAAGTACTACACGATCGAGTGGACCGGGATGCCGGAGACGACCACTGCGCGCCCCTGACGGCGCCCCCAGGACACCGTCCGCCCGCCGTCCTGTTGCGTACGTCCCGGAGGGTGGGTTGTTCACGGTTTGCGTGCCCTCTGGCCGTCCCGCGCGTTACATCGATCATGAACGTTCGTCGATTCCTCACCGCCGCCGCCGCAAGTTCCGCGCTGCTTGCCGCCGCCGCCCCCTGTGCCCAGGCTCTTGACTTCGGAGGAACCCTGAGTGGCACGGCGCAGACCGCCGCGACCACCGGCCAGAAGGCCAAGGAGGCGGCGCAGAGCGTCGTCGGCAACAAGCTGGACCAGAAGGTGGGCGCCGTCAAGGACACCGTGAAGGCGGGCAAGGACGCGGTGAAGGCCGGCCACGAGCTGGTCAGCTGAGCGCACCCGGCAGTTCGGGCGCCTCGCCGGATCCTGCTGTTTCTCCCGGTCGGCGACCGGGTAACGCTGTCGGCGACAGCAGGAGGATGCGTCGCGATCCGGACCGGCGCGGGTACCTTCACACCCACGCCGGTCCGCCCCGAGCTCCGTACCGGTCTCCGGCTCAGGCCCGATGCCTGAGCCGTCCATGATCGGGAAGGGGTGGGAGATGCCCGGAGTACCTGATCCCGTCGTCAAACTCGTCCAGAAGTCCAACGAACCCGTCGTCGCCCAGACCCTGCGCTCCACCGCGGCGGCGGTCATCGCCTATCAGGCCGCGGTGTGGCTCAGCCCCGAACCGGCCCCCCTGACGGCGCCGCTGACCGCGCTCCTCGTCGTCCAGGTCACCTTGTACGCCACGCTCACGACGGGGATCCGCCGCGTCAACGCGGTGGTGGCCGGCGTCCTCATCGCGAGCGCCTTCAGCTCCCTGGTCGGGCTGAACTGGTGGAGCCTGGGCCTGACGATTCTCACGTCACTGGTCATCGGACGATTCGTGCGCGTGGATGAATTCGTTCCCGAGGTCGCGATCAGCGCCATGCTCGTCCTCGGCGTGAGCCGGGTGGCGGACACCGCGTGGGACCGGGTCCTGGAGACCCTGATCGGCGCCGGTGTGGGCCTGCTGTTCAACCTGCTGTTCGCGCCACCCGTCTGGGTGCAGTCCGCGGGGGAGTCCATCGAGGGACTGTCCCGCCGCATGGGCCGGCTCTTCCGCGACATCGGCGCTGAGCTGTCCGGGCACACCCCCGTCGAACGCGCCGCCGCCCGGCTGCACGAGGCCCGCCGCCTCGACCACGACATCGTCGAGGTGGACGCCTCGCTACGGCAGGCGGAGGAGAGCCTGCGGTGGAACCCCCGGGTGCGGGAGGGACTGCTGTCCCGGGTCGTCCTGCGGACGGGCCTGGACACGCTCGAGATCTGCGCCGTGGTGCTGCGGGTGCTGACGCGAACGCTCACGGATCTCGCGAAGGAGCGCCTCGACGAGCCGCTGTTCCCGTCCGATGTTGCGGCCGCGCTCGACGAGTTGCTGCGCCATGTGGCCGTCGCCATCGAGAGTTTCGCCATCCTGATCACCACGCAGGTCACCGCGAACGCCGAAGAGGCGGAGGAGGAGCTGAGCCGGGCGCTGGAGCAGAGCGGCCTGCACCGCGAAACGGTGGCCCACCTGCTGCTGGACAAGGTGCGTGAGCACCCGCGCCAATGGCAGCTGCACGGGGCGCTGCTGGCGGAGATCGACCGGATCCTGGACGAGCTGGACGTGGAGAAGCGCTCGGTCCGGCTGGTGGAGGAACTCGACCGCTACTCCCGTGAGCAGCGCGAGCGCTTCCCGCGCGTCGACGCCTTCAAGCGCCGGCTGCTCGGATCGGCCCCGAACGTCTCCCGGGCCGATCCGTGACGCACGGGCACGCGTCCGCCGGGTGTCAGCCGGCGCGGGCGCCGAGCACGCAGAACTCGTTGCCTTCCGGATCCGCCAGCACGACCCACGGCTCCTCGCCCTGCCCCACATCCGCGCGGCGCGCCCCATGGGCCAGCAGCCGGTCCACCTCGGCCTGCTGATCGGTCGGACGGAAGTCCGGATGCAGCCGGTTCTTGACGACCCGTGGATCGTCCACCGGCGTGAAGAGCAGTCCTGGCAGCCGGTCCGGCGCGGGCCGGATCTCGTACTCGTCGGCGGAGTCGTTGACCACGACCCAGCCCAGGGCTTCGGCCCACCAGCGTCCCAACGCGACCGGATCCGCCGCGTCCACCACAACCTGTTCCCATTCCAGTGCCATGCGCCGAGCGTAGACGCGGAGGCGTATGCGGGCCGGGACCGGATGACGCGACGCGGCGGCACACGCCAGACCGTCGGCGCTGCCGCAGAGGAGTCGAAGGCGGCCGGTGGGCAGTCATAGGGTGAGGGCGGGTTCGGGGATGCCGAGGCGTCGCCGCACGCTGCTACGAGAGGACATCGATGGCACTCACCTCCGAGGACCGTACGGCGATCATGGAGCTGATCTCGCTGCACGGTCATCTGATCGACGACGGCGAACTGGACCGGCTGCACGAGGTGTTCACCGCCGACGTCACCTACGACCTGACCGATCTCGGCCACGGATCGATCGAGGGGCTGGCGGCGATCCGGGGCGCGGCGCTCGCGATGGGCGATCTGAATCCGGTCGCCCATCACGTCACGAACGTCCTTCTCACCGAGGTCGCCGCCGACCACGTCCACGCCCGGTCCAAGGGCATCGGCATCGCCGTGGACGGCACCTGCGGGAGCGTGACCTACGAGGACACGGTCTCGCTCGGCGCCCAGGGCTGGCGCATCGCGTACCGCAAGGTCATCGTGCGGCGAACGCCGTTGAGCGCCAAGTAGGGCTCCGTGCCGGGGGAGGGGGAGCCCGTCACTCGTCCTCCTGCAGGATGCTGCCCGGAGGTTGTTCGGCGTGCTCCGGCAGAAACGGCCTGATGACGTAGTGGTAGACGGCTGCGCCGATCGGGCCGCCGATGAGCGGGCCGACGATCGGCACCCAGAAGTACAGCTCGCCGTACTGGTCGCGCCACGCGCCGCTGTAGCCGGTGAGGTAGCTCGCCAGCCGCGGACCCAAGTCGCGGGCCGGGTTGATCGCGTACCCGGCGGCGGTACCGATGGCCATGCCGATCGCGACCACGAGGAACCCGATCAGCAGAGGGCCCAGGTTCGCCTTGGGCGCTGTGTTGAGTACGTCGGTCAACGCCATGATCACGAGCAGCAGGACGGCCGTGCCGATGATCTGGTCGCGGAGCGCACCCCATTCGCTGATGGGGAAGACCCCGTTGCCGGGCAGGGTGGAGAACACCCCCTGGGTCTTGATGGTGTGACCCGGGTCGGCCTTGGCGAGGACCTCGGAGGAGTTCCAGCGCACCAGCAGAGCGGCGACGAAGGCTCCCGCCGTCTGCGCCAGTGCGTACGGGGCCACTCTTGGCCAGGGGAAGCCGCGGAACATGGCCAGCGCGACCGTCACGGCCGGGTTCAGATGCGCGCCCGACAGCCGTGCGGCGACGTACACACCGAACGTGACGCCGAACCCCCACGCCCACGCGATGCTGTCGTGGTCGCCCAGGCCGGCGGCCACGACCTGGGCGACCACTCCCACCCCGAACAGGATGAGCACCAGGGTGCCGGTGAACTCCGCGAGCAGTTCGCCCAGCAGTTGGTGCGAGGCCAACCGGCCCCCCGCCTTGGGAACATCTGTCGTATCGGTCATCGGTCCAGCCCTTCCCGGCGTGTGGGTCCGCCCCTCGTCGCGGTGCCGGTACGGCGGTGCGCCGTGTGGAGGTGTGGCCGTGTGCCGGCGTGGCGACGTGATGGCGGACCGCATCCGACCCACGTCTGACCCATTCGACAGGCATGCCGGTCCTGCGGCACCGTGAGAAGCCCGTGGCGCTGCCGAACGGGTGACGCGGCGGGTCCTACCGCCCGCGCGCCGGCCAAGGGCCGAGGTCATGGAGGCGCGCCCGGCCGCCCTGGGCCGGAGCGCTGACGGCACGGCAGCCCAACTGCACAGGGGAGCGTCAGGCCGGGTGGTTGAAGTAGCGGTCGCCCTTCTCGACGAGGTGGGAGGAGTAGATCCATCCCAGAGCGGGCTTTCCGCGGAAGAGTCCGACGTAGTGCCGCGCGGTGTCGACCACGACGGGGCGTGCGAAGCAGGCGAACTGGTTGCGCTGCTTCTCCTCCGCCCACGCCATCGCGGCCGGGTCGACACGCTCGCTGACCAGGACGGGGAAGACAGCGACCCCGGTCTGCATCCCCACGGGCAGGCCGCCCTTGTTCTTCTTGGCGAAACTCAGGGTCTGCGTGGTGAAGGTGTCGATCGTCGCGGGGGTTATCTCGGGGACGGCCGCGGCGATCGTGAACAGATGCAGGTTGGTGGCCATCCAGCGCAGCCTGAAGTCGGCCCGCCGGCCGACCAGCACGCGGATACCCGACCAGTCCTGCCACTGCGGGGCGCAACCGTCGGCCGTCAGCCGGCTTTCCACCGCGGCCAGGTAGTTTCGTGGCGACTCTTCACTCATGGACGCGATTGTCCCCGCATCCACCGCCCCCGTGAAGATCCCGGGGCGGACGGAGTGACGGACGGACCCGAACCGGGTCCGTCCGTCCCGTCCGACCGGGCGTGCTCCGCCCGTTACACCGAGGACGAGGCGGGGACCTCGGATCGCGCGGGAGTCAGGGAACCGGTGTCGTCCCCGTCGTGGCGGCCGGCGGAGAACGCCACGGTGGCCGGTGCGACAGCCGCGCCGACCGTCGAGGTCTCCGTCGCGATGCCCTTCGCGGTGCGCCGCTCCAGCAGCGCGTCGAGTGACCAGCGGCCCGGCCCGGCGACCACGATCAGCAGGAACGTCCAGGCGTACATCGCCGCCGGTTCGCCACCGTTCTGGATCGGCCACAGGGCGTTCTGCTGGTGCTCGGTGAAGTACGCGTAGGCCATCGAACCGGAGCAGATCAGCGCGGCGTAGCGGGTGCCGAGGCCGAGCATCACCAGCCCGCCGCCGACGAGCTGGATCAGCGCCGCGTACCAGCCGGGCCAGGTACCGGCCGCGACGGTCCCGCCGCCGAAGGCGCCGCCGAGGACGCCGAAGAGCGAAGCGGCGCCGTGGCACGCGAAGAGCAGTCCGACAACGATGCGGAACAGCGACAGCACCTGGTCCTGCACGAGGGCGGCCGAAGTCCTTGAACCGGAGAAACGCATGAGGGGTCTCCTACGGCAGAGAGGGAGGTACCGATGCGGGAAGAGTAGGAAGAATGGTTGAAGCCGCACTTAAATCCAGCGCGTTGGCACTGTGTCGCCGGACGCCTTGCAGCCGAATGGCCGAACAGCGTGTTGACGGAAACGCGGTGCCGGCACGGCGGAACGGCGTGCCCCGGCGGCTCAGTGCGGGAACGTACGTGGCGGCCGTTGGCGGGGCAGGTCGTCGCGGAACTCCGCTATTCGGCTGCTGATCTGCCGTACGAGATGGGTGTCCTCGATGCGGTCGAGGTAGAGGGAACGGCCGGCGACGCCGTCCAGATCGAAGGAGAAGTACAGGGACATGAGGGGGTTGATGAAGAGCTCCGAATGCCGAGTGCGATCGGTGAACCGCACATCGCCGAACTCCCCTCGTACCGCCGCGGCGATCGAGCCGTTGACGATGCTCGGATGCACGGCGGTCTCCGCCTGGGCATGGGCCACCGCGTCCAGGTAGAGGGCGCCCTCGGAGGTGTCCCGGGGGACGGACAGTGCTCCGAGGTAGGCGGCGTCACGGTCGAGTGCCGCGATGTTCTCCAACACCTGGGAGTGGTTCACCCCGTGGTACGCGTCAATGCCGAAGCCCAGGCACACGACGAGCCGGTTCGGTACCGCCAGTCCGTGCACGGCCGCGAGGCTCGCCATGTCCTCCTCCGGCGTGCCGAGACCGGACTCGTCACCGCGCATGAGGATGTCCGTGCCGCCGTCGACCAGCACGATCGCGTCCACGGCGAGGTGCTCTACCAGCGCCTCGTACGCCGCCCGCAGCGGCTGCACCCCGATCGACGGGAAGGCGAAGACGGTCTCGGGCATACCGCGCCGACGCAGCCAGCGCGCCAGTGTCCGTTCGGGAAAGTACTCCGCGGCCGACACGGTGTCAGGCCCGATCTCTGCGACGTCCGGCGCGAGCCATACCTCGGAGTCGAGCCCGTAAAGATCGCTGAACGAGAAGTTCGCCAGGTGGACGTCCTTGCCCTGGGCCCTGAGCGCCAGCGCCAGCGGCAGGCCGGCGTAGACGTCGAAGCCGCCGCCCGCGCCGGCGATGAGCACCCGGCCGGCCGGGGCGAGGCGCGCGAAGAGGGGCGGCACGGCGAAAGAGGACATGGGAGGGGACCGTACCAGCGCGCGAAGCAGGGCGGCGCTCTGCCGTGGCCGTGGTGGTGTATCCCTGGGCGTGGTGGACGGAGCCCACGCCGCCCGGACGCCGTCCCGCATCATCGGAAGGGAACCGCCGTGACCACTGTTCTGCGCGATGCCTGGAACACCCTGGTCCCCGACCTCGACAGCCGCCACGGGCCGTTGCCGCCGCTGCTTCTCGCGCTGACCGTCGTCACCGGGCTCGTCGACGCCTTCAGCTATCTGGTGCTGGGGCATGTCTTCGTGGCGAACATGACGGGCAACGTCGTCTTCATGGGCTTTTCGCTGGCCGGCGCCGAGGGTTTCTCCCTGACCGCTTCGCTGGTGTCGCTGGTCTCCTTCGTCGTGGGGGCGCTGGCCGCCGGGCGTGTCGCCAACCGTTTCCCGCACCACCGCGCTCGGTTGCTGCTCGCCGCGACCGTCATCGAGTGCACCCTCGTCCTCGCGGCGTACCTGAGCAGCGAACTGACCGCCGATCGGCCTTCGTCGGCCATGCGCTACGTGCTGATCGTCCTGCTCGGCCTGGCCATGGGCGGGCAGAACGCCACCGCCCGCCGGCTGGCCGTCCCCGATCTCACCACCACGGTCCTGACGCAGACCATCACCGGCATCGCAGCCGACGGGCGGCTCGCGGGAGGCACCGCCGGCAGGGCCGGCACCCGCGCCCTGTCGGCCATCTCGATGTTCCTGGGAGCCCTCGTCGGCGGGCTGCTCATCGGCCACACGGCGCCGGCGCTGCCGTTGCTCGTCGCCGGTCTCACGCTGGCAGGGACGGCCGCGGTGGTGTCCTTCCACGTCCGCTCGACGCGGTCCTGGATCGCGGCAAGCAGCTGACGTTACGACTGACCGTACGGAAGGGTCACACCGTGCCGGGGGCCGGCCGCCACAGCGGGTACATCGCCTCGGGGTCGAAGGGCAGGGCCAGCGGCTCGCCGAGGTCGGTGTAGCCGTGCCGCAGGTAGAGCTTGCGGCTGGCGGGGCTGGTCGCCTCCAGGTAGGCCGGGCGGCCGTCCCGGTCGAGCGTCTCGTGGTGCAACCGGAGCAGCCGCGAGCCGATGCCGCTGCCCTGCAGGTCGGGGTGGACGACCAGGAAGGCGAGGTGCTCGTAGTCGCCGCGATCGGTGGGGTGGGCCCGCTCCATGGCCTCGTCGAGCTCGTGGAACCGCCCGACGTGCTCCTGGCACGCGGCCGCCAGCAGATCGTCGTAGCCCTCGATGGCGGGGGAGGGCTCCGGCAGCCATACCGCGGCGGCCAGCAGATCGTCGGTCACATGGACCGTTCCGTGGCGCAGCGCGTGTCCGACGAGGATGCGGAAGAAGTTCGGAAAGATCTCCGGGTGCCGTTCGCGTACCGGGACCAGCCAGCTGTGCAGCGGCAGTTCGTCGAAGACGGTCGCCAGGAGCCGGGCGACGGTCTCCTCCTCGGCGGGGACGGCTTGTCTGACGGTTGTACCGGTCACGCGCGCACTCCCATGGGTCGGCTTCTGGCGGCCGGGCCAGATCCTATCCGCCGCTTGTCGGCAACCAGCCATCGCCCAGGGCGATTTCCGGGACCGCCGCAGGCCGGCGGTCTCGGGCCGTCTCCGATTCCGTAGACTCCGGTTTCGAACGGCGCCGCCGCAGCGGCCGCCGCACGATCGCTGGGCGGGACACCGTACGCCTGAGTCCACGAATGCGAGGCCGACCGATGACCGCCGATCAGCACCAGCGCCCCCACACGCCGGGCAGCCCCGGCACGGAGCCCGCCGATCCCGTCGATGCCGTCGACGAGGCGCAGGCCGTCCGCTCCTCGATCCGCGGGACCGCGCGGGGCATGTCCCATCACGAGGCCGAGGAAGCGCTGGAGAAGGCCCGGTCCGAGGAAGACCACGGTGAGGACGCCGGGGGCGACGAGGACGGCGACGGCGGTCCCGTCGGCGCGGCGGTCGAGGAGTGGGAGCGCATCGTCGATCTGCTCACCACGCACGCCGGCCCCTACGATCCGGACTCCGATCCCTTCGTCCAGGGCGAGCTGACCGCACAGGCCAACCGGAAAGCGGCCAAGCGGACCGACAACACCGGCGCCGCCGACACGGACGCCGACAAAGCGGATGCCGACGACGCCGATGCCAGGAACACCTTGCTGAGCACGCTGGCCCGTACCGGGGTACGGAACGGCGCCGGCGGCGAGCACGAGTCGGTGGTCACCCGGATCGTCCAGGCCGACCCGGCTGCCGCGCTCGCCGTGAGCCGCTGGCTCGACGCCGCCTTCGCTTCCGGCCGGTCTCAGGCTCAGGACTGAGGCTCAGGACTGAGGCCGGGCGTCACCGGAGGACCGATCCGCTCCGGCCTCAGACCAGCACGAGCAGGTCCATCCAGCTGGTGGCGGGTTCCGCCGGTTCCGCCGGTTCGGCCGCGCCGGCCGCACGGAGCCGGGCCATGCCCTCGGTGAACTCGGCGTCCGGGAGGGCCCGGAGCTTCGAGTCGGCGTCGCGGCGGATCGTCCCCGCGAAGTCCGCCAGGCTCGCTGCGCGTCGTCCTGCGGTACCGAACGCAGCGCCACCCGCGTGAACCCGGCGGCGGCGAAGGCGTCGCAGGTCTGCTCGACGGTCGGGTACGTGTCGATGACGCGCGCCGTCCCGGGGAAGAACCGCACCCGCAGATCGCGGTCGCAGCGGCCGGGGAACGTGTTGCGGACGAGCACCGGTGCTCCCGGCTTCAGCGCCCTGAGTGCGGAAGGGCCGCGGGATTGGCTGCCGGGCCGGGTGGTCCCGCAAGGGCCGTCCAGGGCAGTACCACTGCGTGCCGGCGCGGGAACCGCCGTGTGGACGATGCTGAAACCCGTGCGGGCCCCGGAGCCAGAACGTGGCTTCGGGGCCCCATCGCGCGTTCGGGGCGCCGGGGGAGGAGACTGCACGAATGACTGTTCATCGCCGCCCGCTGGGCATCGGACCGCACCCCGACACCGATCCGGACGAGGGGCGGGCGCAACGGGCGATGACACCCGCCGAACGCGCGGCCGCGGAAGCGGCGAGAGCGGCGGTGGAGGAGGAGAGCCTTCCTCCGGAACAGCCCGCCGTGCGGCGCCCGTTGGGTGACGGGTCGCACCCGAACGCCTGATTTCAGGCCGTCGGGAAGCGTTCGCTTGGGAGCCCTCTACCCAGAGGCCTTTCACCCGCGAGACCTTCACCCGGGACCCGTTCGCCCGAGATCCGTTCACCGGGGTTCCGGATCACCTTCCGCGCCGTCGCCGTGCTGCTCGTACCAGCGCCGGATGCGTTCCATCTTCCAGATCACCGCCCGGTCGATCTCCTCCACACTCAGACCCGTGGCCGCCGACAGGGTGTCAGGACCCATGAGGTCCTGCGGGCGGCCCTGCAGCGCGCGGCTGATCTTTGCCGCCCAGAGTTCCTCCGGCACGAACGGGCGCCGTCGGTACTCGTCCTGCAGCGCGACCAGGTGCTCGGGCGAGCAGACGATGATCAGCCGCTTGCCGTCCTTGCCCGGATCGTGGGCGTGCACCGCCGAGGAGTCCGGCACCAGGTCGAGACGGCCCTGCGCGCCGATGCGTTGGCCGCAGAAGTCGCAGATGTCCGGGAACGGGTCAGACTCGTCCGATGCCATACCCAAGGGCTACCCCGAAGAGGGGTCCCGATAGCCGTCCACCCACCGGCGCGGCGGGGCGCGCGGGATGAATCGCCGGGCCCCGGCCACGCGACGCAGCTCCTGGCCCTGCTGCCGGAACTCGTAGGGGCCGAAGCCGCAGCCTGATCCTCACTCCAGAGACATAGGATGTCTCCATCTGGCGGGCTGAGCCATAGCAGGGGCGGTCAGGCTTCCTCATGTCCAAGATGGCGTTGATCAAGCAATATTGGGCACTTGCCTTGGGTTCAAGGGCGACGTAGAGTCCGTTCTGAAGTCGAGACATCGGATGTATTTCGATGGGCTCGGGCTCGCCACACCCCCAGCCGATCAGAGGGAACAGCTCCGTGAAACTGCTGCGCTTCGGCACCGCCGGCCATGAGCGGCCCGGCGTCCTCACCGACGAAGGTGCGGTACTGGACCTGTCGGCGCTCACGCCCGACATCGACGGGGCCTTCCTCGCCTCCGGTGGGCCCGACAGGGTCCGGGCCGCGCTCGCCGCGGGCTCCCTGCCCGTCGTGGACGCCACCGGGCTGCGGATCGGAGCTCCCGTCGCGCGGCCCGGCAAGGTCGTCTGCGTCGGCCTCAACTACCGCGGCCACGCGGAGGAGACCGGTGCCGCGATCCCGCCGCGACCGGTGGTGTTCATGAAGGATCCGGGCACGGTGGTCGGCCCGTACGACGAGGTGCTGATCCCGCGCGGATCGTCGAAGACCGATTGGGAGGTCGAGCTCGCGGTCGTCATCGGCAGCCGGGCCCGCTACCTGGAATCACCGCTCCACGCCCTCGACGCCGTCGCCGGGTACGCGGTGAGCAACGATGTCTCGGAACGTGAGTTCCAGCTGGAGTTCTCCCCGCAGTGGGACCTCGGCAAGTCCTGCGAGACGTTCAATCCGCTCGGCCCCTGGCTGGTGACCCCGGACGAGGCCGGCGACCCGCAGAAGCTCGGACTGCGGCTGTCGGTCAACGGCACGCAGCGGCAGAACAGCGAGACCGGGGACATGATCTTCGACGTGGCGTACCTCGTCTGGTACCTGAGTCAGTACATGGTCCTGGAACCCGGTGACGTCATCAACACCGGCACTCCGGCGGGGGTCGCCCTCGGACTGCCGGGGACCCCGTACCTGCGCCCCGGCGACACCGTGGAACTCGCCATCGACGGTCTCGGCGCCCAGCGCCAGACGTTCGCCCGAGCGTGAGAGGCACCTTCGTGACGCCAACCGCCCCCCGGATCACCGCGGTCGACACGTACGACATCCGGTTCCCGACCTCGCGCGAGCTGGACGGCTCGGACGCGATGAACCCGGATCCCGACTACTCCGCCGCGTACGTGATCCTGCGCACGGACGCCGGCGACGGGCTGGAGGGTCACGGGTTCACCTTCACGATCGGACGCGGCAACGACGTACAGGTCGCCGCGATCGCCGCGCTACGGGGACACCTCGTCGGCCGGCCTCTCGACGCGCTGTGCGCCGACCCCGGTTCGCTGAATCGCGACCTGATCGGGGACAGCCAACTGCGCTGGCTCGGCCCGGAGAAGGGCGTCATGCATATGGCGATCGGCGCCGTCGTCAACGCAGTGTGGGACCTCGCCGCGAAGCGTGCCGGGAAGCCGCTGTGGAAGCTGCTCGCCGACGCCGACCCCGAATGGCTGGTCTCCCAGGTCGACTTCCGCTACATCGCCGACGTCCTCACCCGTGAGGAGGCGCTCGGCCTGCTGCGCCGGGGCGCGCCGGACCGGGACGCACGCGAGGCGGACCTGCTGCGACGCGGCTACCCCGGATACACCACCTCGCCGGGTTGGCTCGGCTACTCCGACGAGAAGCTGACACGGCTCGCGCGGCAGGCCGTCGCCGACGGCTTCACCCAGATCAAGCTGAAGGTGGGCGCCGACCTCGGCGACGACATCCGGCGGCTGCGTGCCGCCCGCGCCGCCGTCGGTCCTGAGTTCCGTATCGCCATCGACGCCAACCAGCGGTGGAACGTGGGCGAGGCCATCGAGTGGACCAAGGCCCTGGCCGAGTTCGAACCGTACTGGGTCGAGGAGCCGACCAGCCCCGACGACATCCTCGGCCATGCGGCGGTGCGCAGCGCCGTGGCACCGGTCAAGGTCGCCACCGGCGAGCACGTCCAGAACCGCATCGTCTTCAAGCAGCTGCTGCAGGCGGAGGCGATCGACATCCTCCAGATCGACGCGACCCGGGTCGGTGGCGTCAACGAGAACCTCGCGATTCTCCTGCTCGCGGCGAAGTTCGGGATCCCGGTCTGCCCGCACGCCGGCGGAGTGGGACTCTGCGAGCTGGTGCAGCACCTGTCGATGTTCGACTACGTCGCGCTGTCCGGAACCACCGAGGACCGGGTCATCGAGTACGTCGACCATCTGCACGGGCACTTCGAGACCCCGGTCGTCATGCGGCGCGGGCAGTACGCCGCACCCACGGCACCCGGTTTCTCCGCGGAGATGCGCGCCGCGTCGATCGCGGAGTACACCTATCCCCATGGCGCTTTCTGGGCCGCCGACCTCGTCACCCGGGGGACCGCGGCATGAGTGACCTCTTTGGCCCGGCACTGTCTGTCCGCACGACATGATGTGTCCGGGCCGGGCCGTCGCGGTGCACCGCCCCGCCCGTGAAGTGGTCGATGCTGGAGAACAGCCGGGAACCGGCACGGAGGGAGACCTGCCATGAGAGTCGCGCTGCACACGAAGGTCCGCGGGGACCGGATCGAGGAGTACGAGGCCGCGCACCGGCAGGTGCCGGAGGAACTGGTCACCGCGATCCGCGCGGCCGGCGCCACCTCATGGACGATCTGGCGCAGCGGCACCGACCTGTTCCACGTCCTGGAAGTCGAGGACTACCCGGCGATGATCGCCGAACTGGGCAAGCTCCCGGTCAACGTCGCCTGGCAGGCCAGGATGGGTGAGCTGGTGGAGGTCGCGCACGACTATTCCGCCGGCGGGTCCGACGCGACGCTGCCCGTGGTGTGGGAGCTGTGACGAGTATGCGCATCGTCGATTCCCATCACCACCTGTGGGACCTGGCGGTCCGCGACCAGGACTGGATCACGGGCGAAGCCCTCGCCCCGCTGCGCCGCAACTTCGCCCTGGCGGATCTGGAACCCGAGGCACGTGCCGCCGGAGTCGAAGCGACCGTCGTGGTCCAGACGGTCACGGTCCCGGAGGAGACCCCGGAACTGCTGGCTCTCGCGAACGGCAGCGACCTGGTCGCGGGGGTGGTTGGCTGGGCCGATCTGACCCACCCCGGCATCGCCGACACCCTCGGCGCCCTGCGTGAACTGCCGGGGGGCGATCGGCTCGTCGGTATCCGGCACCAGGTGCAGGGCGAGCCGGATCCGCGGTGGCTGCTGCGCCAGGACGTTCTGCGCGGGCTGGCGGCCGTCGCTTCGGCGGAACTCGTCTACGAGCTGGTGATCCTCCCGCATCAGCTGCCCGCCGCGTACACGGCCGCCGCGCTGCGGCCCGAGCTCACCTTCGTCCTCGACCACCTCGGCAAACCGCCGATCGCGAGCGGTGAACTCCGGCCCTGGGCCGACGCCGTTCGGCAGCTGGCGTCGCTCCCCAACACCGTCTGCAAGCTCTCCGGGATGATCACCGAGGCGGACTGGGACACTTGGACGACCGCGGGCCTCGCGCCGTACGCGGACACGGTGCTCGACACGTTCGGACCGGACCGGCTGATGTTCGGGTCGGACTGGCCGGTGTGCCGTCTGGCGGGTTCGTACACCCAGGTCGTCGACACCGCACGCGAACTGACCGGCTCGCTCGGCCCGGCCGGGCGCGAGGCGGTCTTCGCCGGCACGGCCACCCGCGTCTACGGCCTGTGACGGGAGCGGACCGGGACCGGCGGTCGGAGCGTCCAAATGGTTGATGGCTTGGAAAACCATTAGGAAAAGGCGTACGGTCGACTCCATGAACACCACGGATCCGCAGATCGGTGCGCCGTTGCTCGGTGAACCGCTGCCGGTCGAGCTGATGAACACCGTGTGGGCCGACCGCGACGGTGTCCACGACGCCCTGGGTGACGCCGATGACCTGGCGCGATGGCTGCGGGCCGTGTCCCCGCGCTTCGAGCCGGCACTCGCCCTGGACGAGCCGGCCGCGGCATCCGGGCCCTCGCCGCTGCTGCCGCTCGTGGACAAGTACCTGCGGCTGCGTGACGCGCTGCGCCGGCTGGCGGCCGTTGTCACCGAAGACCCCCGTCCGGCGGCGGCCTCGGCGGCGCCCGATCTCGCGGCGGCTGTGGAGGCGGTCAACCGGGCCTGTGCCTATGCACCCGAGTGGTCGCGGATGGTGTGGCCCGAAGGGGGAGTGCCGTCCCTCACCAGGACCGGCGCACCGTCGCGCGACATCGCGGCGACGGCGCTGTCACGGATCGCGGAAGAGGCCGTCCAACTCTTCGCCGGGCCGGACCGGGATGAGCTGCGCGCCTGCCGGGCCCCCGGCTGCGTGTTGTATTTCGTGCGGGCCCACCCCCGCCGGGAATGGTGCTCGGCCAACTGCGGCAACCGCGCCCGCGTCGCACGCCACTACCAACGCCACCACGCCGAACCCTCCGTATAAGCGGTAGGGGCACGACTCGGCCGGCCGGCTGAACGATCTGGCGCCGTCCGGGATGCGACGTTCTGGCGCGGACAAACGTGTCCTGCGGATCTCCACAAGGGCCGAGACCCTGACACTGCCTGGCGAATTGCGAACGAGCCCGGCGGTGTCGTCGGAGGTGCCCGGACGCGCCGCCGGACCTGCCTTGGCCGCGCCGCCGGACGCGCCCGGATGGGGGTCCCGGCGGCCTAATCCGCAGGTCGGACGCCGGTGCTGCTGCGAGGATGGGCTTCATGATCACTATCACCTTCGCCCTCGGCGACATCACTGAGCAGCGCGTCGACGCGATCGTCAATGCCGCCAACTCCTCGCTGCTGGGCGGTGGGGGAGTGGACGGGGCGATCCACCGCAAGGGCGGGCCCGAGATCCTGTCGGAGTGCCGCGCGCTGCGGGCGTCCCACTACGGGAAGGGGCTGGCGACCGGCCGGGCCGTGGCCACCACGGCGGGACGGCTGCCGGCGCGCTGGGTGATCCACACCGTCGGCCCGGTCTGGTCGCAGAACGAGGATCGGTCGGACCTGCTGGCGTCCTGCTACCGGGAGTCGCTGCGGGTGGCCGACGAGCTGGGGGCGCGGACGGTGGCCTTCCCGGCGATCTCCACCGGGGTGTACCGGTGGCCGATGGAGGACGGGGCCCGCATCGCCCTGGCAACGGTCGCGGCGGCGGAGACGTCGGTGTCGGAGGCCCGGTTCGTGCTGTTCGACCAGGACGCTTACGACGTCTTCGCCTCGCAGGCCTGAAATCCGCTGCCAGGGGCCGGGGAGTTCAGCGTTCGGTGTCCGCGTCGAGTACGGGCTTGATGTCCAGGACCGGTGTGGCGTCCAGGGCTTCGAGATCCGACACGCACATCCGGTTGCCGTCGATCGAGACGATCCGCACCCGGTGCAGTCCGATCGGGTTGGGACGGGCGGGTGAGCGGGTGCTGAACACACCTGTGGGCGGCCTGGTCGCGTCGCCGCGCGGGTGGACGGTCAGGACATCGCGACGTGCGCGGTCGAGCCAGGTCAATACCAGGATCTCGGCGCCGGCCCGCAGGTCGGCGAGCCCGGCGCTCACGGCCGGTTCGAACACGAGCCAGGCCTCGGGCGATCCCTCATCGCCCTGCTTGGGCGCTGTTCCGGGGTCGACCAGCGGCGACTCGACCCATCCGATCGGCCGCAGGGCATACAGGTCATCGGGCAACGGACGTTCCTTTCCGGCAGGTGGGGCGAAGGGGGGTGCCCGCCGCCCTCGTGAGGGCGGCGGGCATCGGACGGACGGAGCGAAGGGACGTCCGCGTCAGTTGCCGAGGAGTTCCCATTCCAGCTTGGCGAGACGGTCGCGGTCGGCGAGCAGGTTGATCTCGGTGATCCTGCCGTTGACGACGGTGAGGCCCATGACCGCGTACAGCTGCCCGTCGGGGACCGTGATGATCCCCGGGGCTCCGTTGACGAGTGCGTGCCTGGCGTACTGGGCGAAGGCCGTGAAAGTGAGCGCCTGCTGCGCCACGGTCCGCGATCCGCGGATGAGCCGGGAGATGTTGCCGGCTCCGGTGCCGGTGTCGGCCCGCATCAGGACGTCGGGATCGAGGACCGCCACCAGGGCGTCGAAGTCGCCGCCGCGCGCCGCGGTCATGAAGGCGTCGACGACTTCGCGCTGGCGGCTCGGGTCCGTGTCGGGAGCCGGGGCCGCTCCCTGGACCCGGCGGCGGGCCCGGCTGGCGAGCTGCCGGGTCGCGGCAGGGGAGCGGTCCACGATCGGGGCGATGTCGTCGAAGGGCACGGCGAACATGTCGTGCAGCACGAAGGCGAGCCGTTCGGCGGGCGGCAGCGTCTCCAGGACGACGAGCAGCGCGAGACCGACCGAGTCCGCCAACAGCACCTCGTGCTCGGGGTTGAGCCCCTCGGCGCTGCTGACGATCGGGTCGGGCACGTGCACTTCGAGCGGGTCCTCGCGGCGTGTGGTGCGCGACCGCAGCATGTTCAGCGACACCCGGGCGACGATCGTCGTCAGCCAGCCGCCCAGGTTCTCCACATCGTCGGTGCCGGCTCGGCTGGCCCGCAGCCACGCGTCCTGCACGGCATCCTCCGCCTCGCTCAGCGAACCGAGCATGCGGTAGGCCACTGCCCGCAAGTGGGTGCGGTGGGCCTCGAACTGCTCCGCGAGAAACTCTTCGTCGTTCATCGGTC
Organism: Streptomyces sp. NPDC045021; assembly: GCF_056432645.1. NCBI lineage: Bacteria > Bacillati > Actinomycetota > Actinomycetes > Kitasatosporales > Streptomycetaceae > Streptomyces > Streptomyces sp. NPDC045021. The sequence continues at coordinate 411,599 of NZ_JBWKIQ010000001.1, read as the reverse complement.
ACATTCTCCCGTTGCCTCGTGTCATATCGATGACCCGTGAAACCCCGGCGATGTGACGGGCGCACGATGCCGGCCCGATCCCGCTACGGACCCGGTCCGGTCGCCACGCGGCAGGGACCGGTCGGTGGGGCGTGCGGAGTTCTACTCGCCGCTGTCTCCGGGGCCGCAGGCGGGCTCTTCCGACTGGATGATGCGGGTGAGCAGAGCGATGAGCTGCTCGCGTTCCGCGGGGGAGAGAGCCGCGGTGAGTTCGGCGTTCGCCTCGTCGCCCAGTTCCTCCGTGCGCCGCAGCCGCCGCCGGCCGCTCGCCGAGATGGCGACGGCGTTCTTCCGGCGGTCCTTGGCGTCGGGTGTACGGGTCACGAGGCCGCGGCTCTGGAGTTCGTTGACGATCGCGACCATGTCCTTGGGGTCGATGCTCAGACTCCGGCCGAGCTCCGCCTGCGACACCGGCCCCAGTTCGGCGACGGCCGACAGGACCGCGTGATGCATCATCCGCAGGCCCTCGCGGGCGAGCGCTCCGGCGACCAGGCGGTGCCCACGGGCGGCGGCACGCCCCAGGAGCCAGCTGGGCAGTTCACGGATCCGGGCGGGGGCGTACGGGTCTTCGGCCATGCCTCCAGCGTATCGAACTCATCATTGGGGCGACCAATGACATTCTGATACCGTTGGGATCACCAACGAATTGGAGGTATCCATGCGGCGCGTCCGCTTCTACGAGTACGGCGGCCCGGAAGTGCTGCGCGTGGAGGAGGCCGAGGACCCCTCGGCCGGCCCCGGCGAACTGCTGGTCCGTACGGAAGTCATCGGCGTGACGCTGCCTTCGGTGCGCAAGGTGCGCGGCGAGGGCGGCGGTACGACGCTGCCGGGGATTCTGGGCGGCGAGGTCGCCGGAGCGGTGATCGCGGTAGGGCCCGGCGTGACGGACTTCGCGGTCGGGGACCGCGTCACCTCCCTCACCTTCACCGGCTCGTACACCGAACTGGCCCTCGCGCCCGCCGCCATGGCGAGTCGTATACCGGACGGCGCGAGCGCGGTGCAGGCTGTCGCGCTCGTCCGCAGCGGGCAGGTCGCCCTCGCCGCGCTGGCCACCGCCCGACCCGCCACTGCCGAGTCGGTGCTCATCACGGGAGCGGCGAGCGGGGTGGGGCACCTCGCGGTCCAACTCGCCAAGATCCAGGGCGTCCAACGGGTCGTCGCGGCCGTGAGCTCGCCCGCCAAGGCCGACTTCCTGCGCGCGCAGGGAGCGGACGAGGTCGTGCTGTACGACGGCGAGAACTGGGGCGAGCCGGTCGATGTCGTCCTGGACGGCGTCGGCGGGGGTCTCCTCCCGCGCGCCGTGGCCGCCCTCGCGCCCGGCGGACGCCTGGTCTTCTTCGGCTCCGGCGGCGGCACGGTGCCCGCCTTCGACCTCCTCGCCGGGGCCAAGACCATCACCGGTCTGACGATGGCTCGCTTCTCCACCACTCAGCGCGAGTTGTACGACCGGCACGGCGATCTGTTGTGGGAGCTCGCCCTGTCCGGACGGCTGCGGCCCGCCGTGCACGCCGAGATCCCCCTCGCCGACGCCGCACGGGCACACGAGATAATCGAGGCACGGGCCAACTGCGGCAAGGTCGTTCTGCGCCCCTAGTCGACGTCGCACCTGGCCCGCGTCGCCCCTCCGGCCGCTCGCGAACGGCCGTACCCCGCTTGGTGCGAGGCCGGGATCGGTTCCGCCGCTCGGCCGGAGCGGCGGAACCGAGCGCCGTCGTGGAGGCCTCCGGCGCAGGCGCGAGCGGCGTCAGCTCCGCGACGCCAGAGCGGCCAGGGCGGCCAGCGTGTCGGGCCAGTCGGCGGTGATGCCGGGGCCGATCTGCGGTCCCGCCTCGTCGGAGCCGGCGCCGGTGATCTCCATCCGGTACACCACGCGAATCCTCTCCTGGTCGATCCGGACGATCCGGTGCGTGGTCCGCAGCACCAGCTCGTCGAACCGGGCCTCGTCGACGAACATCTCGTCCTCGACCGCCTCCGCGACGACGAGGAGCACTGGGTCGTCGCCGGGCGGCGTCATCGTGATCCGCGCACCGGGTGCGAACGGGCCGCTGATCTCGATCTTCTCGATCTCGGCGTTCCAGGCGCCCCAGTTGTCGACATCCGCCCAGAGCCGCCAGATCGCCTGGGGGGTGGCGCTGGTCTCGATACTGCTCTCGTATTCCCACATGGTGGCCTCCTCGACTGGTTAATCTATCCATAGATTATCTGCGCGACGACTATCTGTCCAGCGCTCCGCCCCACCGCTTCGGTGGCGACCTCCGATCCCTCCGCCGCCACCGGACCACTGCGTCACCGGTCCCTGGGCCACCGGGCCGCCGCGCACCGTCCTGCCGTGCCGTCGGGTCGACTTCGGGGCCGACCTACGATTCCTCCATGATCGAAGGAAACCTCGTGAGACTCCGCGCGTTGCACGCGGAGGACCTGGACCACCACGTCCGCTGGCGCAACGATCCGGAGGTGGTGCACTGGGCCACCGGCGGCAATCCGCACTTCGGCCCCGTCACCCGGGCCGCCGTGGAGCGCGGCTTCGACACGATGCTGGGCCTGGACCCCGGCGATTCACGTGTCTTCACCGTGGAGGACCTGGTCGACGGCCGGCCGATCGGCATGGCCGACTACCGCGACCTCGACCCGTTCGCGGGGCGGGCCACCGTCGGTATCACCATCGGCGAACGGGACTGCTGGGGCACGGGACATGGGACGGAAGCCCTGCGCCTGCTCGTGGGGCATCTCTTCGACGCCTGCCGGCTGCACCGGGTCGAACTCGACACCTGGAGCGGCAACGAGCGCGCCATGCGCGCCTTCGAAAAGGCCGGGTTCCGCGAGGAGGGCCGGCGCAGGGCCGCCGTGCTGGTGGCAGGGGAGTGGTACGACAACGTGCTGTTCGGGATACTGCGCGACGAGTGGCGCGAATCGGCCGGCGGCCGGGCCCGCCGCCCGGAAAGGGATGCCGCTTCGACCGAGTGAGCCGTCGATTCTCCGGGAAGGGGCCTCGGAGCGGTGCGACCTCGTTGACGGAGGAAATCCGGGCGGGGCCGCAGGACGCGTCGATAGGCTCCGGGTCCGGAGCCCGCATTGCGCTGGGGAGTGATGGCATGCAGGTATTCGAGGTACGACGCGGTGAGCTGTTGGAGTCGATAGCGGATCAGGCCGCATCGGCCGGCATCTCGGACGGGGCGATCGTCTCCCTGATCGGCGCGGTCGACGCTTTTACCGTCTCGACGATGTCCGAGGACGACGCAACGAAGGACCAGCGCACCTACTACACCTGTCCGGCGGAACTCGGCGGAACGGGAGAGATCCGGGACGGAGACGTTCACATTCACGCCATTCTGGCGGTAGCAGGCGATAAGGCCATTGCTGGGCATCTGCTCCACGCTCGGGTGGAAACGCACTTTGTGCGGGCGTACGTGCTCCCCGCGCTTCCCACATAGTCCCGACAGCCTCCGACAGCCTCCGGCGGACTCCGGCGGACTCCGGCGGACTCCGGTCGGGACGCTATGCGGACCCGAAGCGAGCCGCTATAGAGGCCCTGCGAACCACCGGATCGTTCTGTCGTGCTACCCGTCCGTACACATGAGCGGACGGTAAGTGATTTCTATACGACCCCCCGCATTACTGCTAATCTGCGCCCTATGGCTCAGAAAATCGTAACCATTTACACCGACGACCTCACCGGCAAAGAATCGGCGGAGGCGGCCACTCACACGTTCGCCGTTGATGGCGTTGTCTATGAAATCGACCTCGCCCCGGACAGCTTTGACTCTCTTCTCGAAGCGTTGAACCCCTTCATTGCGGCCGGGCACAAGGTGGGCCGGAACAAGGGCGCGAACGGACCGCGCAAGCTCGCCGGCGCCGGTTCGGAGGACACCGCCAAGATCCGGGCCTGGGCCAAGGAGAACGGCTACGACGTGAACGACCGGGGGCGCGTCCCCGCGACGGTTCGTGAGGCGTACGAAAAGGCGCACTGAACCCGGTGCTCGTCCCGTGACGGCCCCGCCGCTCTTTTGGAGCTGCCGGGGCCGTCGTCGTTCGTTGAGTCGCGAGCCGCCGGCAGCCAGTCTTCATTCGTCGTTCGTCAGTCGTGAAGGATCGTCAGGGCGATGTCGTCGTAGGGCACGCCGAACAGGTCGTGCAGCACGAGAGCCAGCCGCTCTTCGGGCGGCAGTGTCTGCAGGGCAACGAGCAGCGCGAAACTGACCGAGTCGGCCAGCAGCGCTTCGTGTTCGGAGGTGCATCCGTCGGTTCTGCCGTCGATCGGGTCGGGGCTGTGCAGCACTTCAAGTGGGTCCCCGCGCCGTCGATGGCGCGAGCGCAGCATGTCCAGCGATACCCGGGCGACGATCATCGTCAGCCAACCACCCAGTTTCTCGGCGTCGTTGGTGCCGGCACGGCTGAGCCTCAGCCATGACTCGTGGACCGCGTCATCCGCTTCGCTCAGCGAGCCGAGCATCCGGTAGGCCACCGACCGCAGATGAGTGCGGTGCGCCTCGAACCGCTCCGCCAGAAATTCATGTCCGTCCACCGGTCACACTCCCTCGTCGCGTGGTGTCACTGCACTGACAGACGAAACGCCGCCGATGTGACAGGACGCGGTACCGACCGCGCCGCACGGCCGGCCTCCAGGAGTGATGAGATGGCTGCTTCAGTACCCACCACAATCCGTTCGGGACCCGCGGCGGGGGCGGGCCCCGGTGCGATATTGGCTTTCCTCTGCATCGCTCAGTTCATGGTCTTCATCGACGTATCGATAGTGAACCTCGCCCTGCCGTCCATCCAGCGCGGCCTCGGGATGTCCGATGTCAGCCTGGAGTACATCGTCACGGCCTACTCGACCGTGCTCGGCGGATTCCTGTTGCTGGGCGGGCGGCTAGCCGACACGTTCGGGCGTCGCCGGATGCTGCAGACCGGGTTCGTCGTGTTCGCGCTGGCCTCGCTGGTGTCGGGCCTCGCGCAGAACGGCGCCACGCTGATCACCGCCCGGGGATTCCAGGGACTCGGCTCGTCGCTCATCGCGCCGGCCGCCCTGTCGATCCTGACCGGTACCTTCGCGGAAGGTCCTGAGCGCAACAAGGCGCTGGGCATATGGGGTTCGCTGTCCGGTGTCGCGTCGATCGTCGGCGTCATCCTCGGCGGTGTGCTCGCCGACGGGCCCGGCTGGAAATGGATCTTCTGGATCAACGTGCCGATCGGCCTGTCGGCCGCGGCGCTGGCCCCGCGCATCGTGCCCGAGAGCCGGGCCGATGAGCGTCGCCGTCCCTTCGACGCGGCGGGCGCGGCAACCCTCACCGCCGGACTGCTCCTGCTGATCTTCACCCTCGGCGAAGCCACCCACGTGGGCTGGGGCACGGCCCGTACCCTCGGCAGCCTGGCCGGCGTCGCCGTGCTCCTCACGGGGTTCCTGGTGATCGAGGCGCGGGTCGCGTCGCCGATGATGCCGCTGAAGGTCTTCCGGCTGAAGACGATGCGGACCGCCAACCTCTCCGCCGTACTGGTCTTCGGCACCTTCGGCGCGCTGTTCTACTTCGCCAGCATCTTCATGCAGCAGGTCTACGGCTACTCACCGATGAAGGCCGGGTTCGCGTACGTGCCGCTCGCGGTCTCCGTGGCGGTCGGCGCGGGGGTCGCCTCGGGACTGATCACCAGGATGGCGGCGCGGCCCGTGCTCGTCACGGGGCTCGTGGTCACCATCACGGGACTGCTGCTGCTCTGGCGCGCTCCGGCCGACGGCAGCTACGCCGCGAACCTGCTGCCCGCGTTTCTTGCTCTCGGACTCGGCTGCGGCATGTGCTTCGTGACACTGCAGATCGCCGCGTTCGTCGGCATCAGCGAGGAGGAGGCGGGACTCGGCGCCGGTCTCATCAACACCAGCCAGGAGGCCGGCGGGGCGCTCGGCCTGGCCATCGTCGCGACCATCGCCTACAGCGGCTTCGCCGGGAAGCTCGCCGCCGCGGGCGGTGACCCCCCGGCGATGCGGGCCGCGCAGGCCTCGGCGAACCACGAGGCGTTCCTGGCCGCCGCCTGCTTCGGAGTCGGCGGGCTGCTTATCGTGCTGCTGCTGATGCCGCGGGGGAAGGCGTCGATGAGCTCCGCGAGCGCGGTGGCGGGATCCCAGCAGACGCCGGAGGACTCCGAGACCGCCACCGTCATCCGGATGGGGTCGGAGAAGTAGCCGGTCGGGGGAACGGGCTGCCGGCCGGACCGTGGGGAACGGTCCGGCCGGCAGGGGGGCTCAGTCCCTGACGGTCCGTCCCAGAGCCAGTTCGGCGAGGAGCGCCGCAGCGTCGCCCAGCACGCAGTCGTCGAAGGCGGCCTGCGGGGAGTGGTTGTAGGCGGCGGTGGACGGGTCGCGGTCGGCGGGGCAGGCACCGAGCATCAGATAGCCCGAGGGGACGAGCTCGGCGACGACGGCGAAGTCCTCGGCTCCGGCGACCGGGCGCGGCATGTCGAGGTAGCGGTCCGCACCCAGGAGTTGGCGGGCCGTCTCGGCCGCGAAGGCCGTCTCGGTGGGGTCGTTGACGGTGACCGGATACCCCTCGGTGACGATCGCCTCCACCGTCAGCCCGTGCGCCCGGGCGATTCCCTGGACGACCACGGGCGCCTCCTCCAGCACCCGGGCCCGGGCCTCGGGCGAGAAGGAGCGGATGGTGGCGCCGAAGACCGCCTCGTCGGGGATGACGTTCTCGGCGGTGCCCGCGTGGAAGCTGCCGACGGTGACCACGACCGGGTCGAAGACGTCGAAACGGCGGGTCACCATGGTCTGCAGCGCGATGACGGCCTCGCAGGCGGCCGGGACCGGATCCAGGGCGAGATGGGGGCTGGATCCGTGCCCGCCGCGCCCGTGCATCGTGACGGTGAGAGTGTCGGCCGCCGCCATGATCGGGCCCGGGCGGGTGGCGACCCAGCCGTTGGGCAGCTGTGAGGCGGCGACATGCAGGGCGTAGGCGGCGACGGGAGTGCTCCCGGCCGCTTCCAGCACACCTTCGTCGATCATCAGCCGGGCACCGCCCAGGCCCTCCTCGCCGGGCTGGAACATGAAGACCACCGTCCCGGCCAGCTCGTCGCGCCGCTCGCACAGCAGCCGGACGGCCCCGACCAGCGCCGCGGTGTGCAGGTCATGGCCGCAGGCGTGCATCACGCCTGCGACGGTGGACGCGTACGGCAGGTCACCAGCCTCCTGCACCGGCAGTGCGTCCATGTCCCCGCGCAGCAGCACCACGGGCCCCGGCAGCGCGCCGCGCAGCACGGCGGTGACCGAGCCGAGCTTCTTGCCGTGGGTGATCTCCAGCGGCAGCCCGTCCAGCGCGGCCAGCACCCGGGCCCGCGTCAGTGGCAGCTCCAGGCCGATCTCGGGCTCCCGGTGCAGGGCTCGGCGCAGTGCCACCAGCTCGGCCTGGAGCGCGGCGGCGGATCGGCGAAGGCCGGCATGACGGTGTGCTGCGGCGGTCATGGCATCTCCTGACGAGGTCGTTCTCCCATCCTCGCCGCTTTCGGGCGCCGTGGCGTGGAACGACGGGGACCGGTCGCTCCGTGCGCCGCCGCGCCGCGCCGCGCCGATCCCGGGATTTCTTCCTGAGTAGCGATGACATTCGACCGGTGCGACGGTCAATACAGGAGCAGGGCAGAACACCCACGAAGCGAGGAGAGTCCCATGCCGCGGATCACCCCCAACCTCTGGTTCGACACCGAGAGCGAGGAAGCTGCCAAGTTCTACGTCTCGGTCTTCCCGAATTCGGCGATCAAGAGCATCACGCACTACAACGACGCCGGTCCGCGGCCGGCCGGAACGGTGCTGACGGTCGCCTTCGAGCTCGACGGCCAGGAGTACATCGCGATCAACGGCGGCCCGGAGTTCACCTTCACCGAGGCGGTCTCACTGATGATCACCTGCGCCGACCAGGCGGAGATCGACCACTACTGGTCCAAGCTCTCCGAGGGCGGCGAGGAGGGTCCGTGCGGCTGGCTGAAGGACAAGTACGGGCTGTCCTGGCAGGTCGTCCCCGGTGGGATGGACGAGCTGCTGAACGACTCGGACCCGGGCCGAGCCCAGCGGGCGATGTCGGCCGTCCTCGGGATGAAGAAGCTCGACGTGGCTGCCATCTACGCCGCCGCCGACCAGACGTAGCAGGCACAGCGGGCGTCATAGGCGTAGTCGCGAGCCGTGGAAGCTGCACGCACCGCGGCGCGGGCCCGTCCGGACACCGTCCGGGGCCGGCCCGCGCCGCCGCTCCGCCGGTCTGAGACAGGGCGGGATCAGGCATCAATTCCGTGCGTCGGACGGGAGGTTGCTAGGGTGCGCCGGTGTCAGTTTCCTCGCGCGATTCAGCGACCGGTGCCGGATGGCACGGCCAGGAGCCCGGCCATTTCGAGAGTCTGATGCCCGGCCGGGTCAAAAAGCTCTCCTGGCTCAATCCGGCCACCCTGTGGAGTGCCCGCAACGGACCGCTCGCCTCCCTGTTCGGTGACCCGACCAACGACGACCGGCGGCGCTGGGTGTCCGGGCAGCGCGACCGCGGGGTCCCGAAGGACTTCGTGATCGAGCGGGACGACCCGGACACGTACTCCTTCATGCTCATCGCGGACACCGGCGAGGGCGACGCCCCCCAGTACGCCGTGGTGCCCGGCCTCCTGGAGGCGGGCGAGGGCTCCCGCTTCGCCGTCCTGTCCAGCGACGTGATCTACCCCGTCGGCAGCGCCGACGACTACGGCACCAAGTTCTTCCGGCCCTACCAGGACTACAACGCGCCGATCTACGCGATACCCGGCAACCACGACTGGTACGACGGCCTGACCGGGTTCATGCGGGTCTTCTGCGAGGCCCTTGCGCTGCCTGCGGGCGCCCGCCCGAAGCTCCTGTCGGCGGCCTGGTGGCGGTCATTGCTGTGGAAGAGCCCCGACGCCGTCGACGAACGGCGGCTGAAGGAGGCGCGGTCGCTGAGGTCGGCCCCGGCGCAGCAATCCGCGCAGCCCGGACCGTACTGGGCCATCGACTCGGGACCGCTGCGCATCATCGGCATCGACACCGGGCTGCTGGGCGGCATCGACAAGGAGCAGGGAGAGTGGCTGCGCCACGTCTCCCAGGGCCCCAGGCCCAAGATCCTCGTGACCGGTTCACCGATATACGTGGACGACAAATACCATCCGTGCGCCATCGAGGGCGGCGGCACCGTCGATGAGATAGTCCGCGACGCCAACTGCCACTACGTGGCGGCCATCGGCGGCGACATCCACAACTACCAGCACTATCCGGTGGACGTGGACGGCCGCACCATCGAGTACGTCGTCTCCGGGGGCGGCGGAGCGTTCATGCACGCCACCCACATCATCCCGCGAGTGACGGTCGCCGGGGTCAGCGAGCAGGAGTTCCGCTGCTACCCGCTGCGCGGGGACTCGCTGGCCTTCTACAGCGGGCTCTACGGCCGGCGGCTGCGGATGAAACGATTCTTCGCACTGACCGACGAGCAGGCGACAGCGGTGGTCGCCAAGCGGCTCGGCATCCCCCCGACGCGCGCGACGAACGCGCGGGTGACACTGCGCACCCGACTGGTCGCCACGCTTCTCGGAGTGCCCTCCCGCCCGCACGGCAGGTCCTGGTTCCGGCTCCCGGTCCGCAAGATCTACACGCAGGTCCTCTCGCCGGGCTCTGTGACCTACACCCCGCCGTTCTTCAAGAGCTTCCTGCGCCTGGACGTCACCCCGCACAACCTGCGGATCCGGTGCTTCGCCGCCACCGGCTACCGCGAGCAGGAGATCGCCCCTCCGGTCGAGGACGACTTCACCATCCCGCTGGGCTGAGCGGTACGGCGCCGGGGGGGCGGGGCGTCCGGCAGAGCGTGGCGGTGCGTCCCCGCGCGGTGGTGGGCTGGGCACCGGGCGGTGGCGGCGGTGCGGCCCCGGCCAGGCGCCGTTGGGGCGCACCGCGCAACCGCCGTTGGGGCGCCGACGTGCATCCGCCCCAACGGCGCCGGGTACCCGGTCAGTCGCGGTGGAGTCGCCGCAAGGCCTCCTCCGTGGTGAGGGAGTCGTCGTCCTTGCTGTCGTTCCAGCGGGCCAGGGTGCGGGCAGCCGCGCGCAGCACGTCGTCCGGCAGGCCGGCGGCGGCCGCCATGTCGGCCGCCTCCTGCAGTTCCGGCCCCCAACGCCACGCACGGGCAGCCGTACCGGCAATACGCCCCGGTTCGCCGAGCGGTGCGTCGGTGCGCCGGGACGCGAGGGCGACGAGCTCCCGCTCGACACCGTGCTCCTGCGCCATCCCGAGGGACAGCGCGGCCACCACCTGGGACGTCTTGCGCAGGCTCGCATAGGCGAGCTTGAGCGCGGAGGCCTGGCCGACCTCGCTGCCGAGCACCGTTGTCGTCACGTCCGTTCCGGCGAACAGCTTCTCCACGACGGCCGCCGCGGGAGCCAATCCCGAGAGGTACAGCGTCGGCGCCTCACCGCCGGACGGAGGAGTCCCGGTGACCGCACCGTCGAGGACCAGCGCCTCCGGCAGCAGGCCCACGATCCGCCGGACCCGCTCCGGGGAAATGGCGTTGGCTTCCACGTACAGGCCCTCGAACCCGTGCCTGCCGGCCTCCCGCGCCACGTCCTCGGCGGCGGCCGGTGGGCACAGGCTGATGACGATGTCCGAGCGGTCCAGCAACTCGGCGGGCGTCGCAACCGGTTCCAGTCCGAACCGGGTGGCGCGCGCCACCGTCCGCTCGCTGCGCCCGTCCTGGCACCACAACACGGTCGCGGCGTGAGTCGCGGCCTGGGCGGCCACGGCCGCGCCCATGCTGCCCGGGTGGAGGATCCCGACGATCGGCTTGGCCACGGGTGGAGCTCCTTCGTAGATGCTCGGCAGGGTGTCGATCGCGTCGCCGACGGTGTCGACCGTACGGGCCGTGACGGGCTGTTCGTCAAACCGGGATCTTCCCTGCGCGTGCCTGTCGGAGTTGGAGCAGTTTCTGTCTAGACCATTGACAGAGCACTTCCGCCCTCCCATTCTGAGAGCGCTCTCAGCCCGGGTGGTTCGGACCATGCGGCCAAGAGCCGGACCCAGACGGTCGTATCGGCCTCCACGTCCCCCCACGTTGCCTGTACGAAGCAAGGAGCAAAGCGTGTTCGCCAGAAAATGGAAGCTGTTGGTGTCGCTGATAACGGCGGCGGTCATCGGCACAGGTATCGCGACCATCGGCCCCATCGCCCCCGCGGGAGCCGCGGTGCCCGCGACCATCCCGCTCACCTTCACGAACAACTCCGGTCGCGGCGAACAGATCTACATCTACAACCTCGGGACCCAGCTCTCGACCGGCCGACAGGGCTGGGCCGACGCGAGCGGTACGTTCCACGCCTGGCCCACCGGCGGCAATCCCCCCACGCCGGCGCCGGACGCCTCGATCGCCGGACCGGCCAACGGCCAGTCCATGACGCTCCGGATGCCGAAGTTCTCCGGGCGGGTCTACTTCTCCTACGGCCAGAAGCTGGTGTTCAAGCTGGCCACCGGCGGGCTGGTGCAGCCCGCGGTGCAGAACCCCAGCGACCCGAACCACAACATCCTCTTCAACTGGTCCGAGTACACGCTCAACGACTCCGGGCTGTGGATCAACAGCACGCAGGTCGACATGTTCTCGGCCCCCTACGCCGTCGGCGTCAAACTCCCCAACGGCTCCACCAAGTCCACCGGGCACCTCAAGCCCGGCGGGTACAACGGCTTCTACAGCGCGCTGCGCGGCCAGCCGGGCGGCTGGGCGAACCTGATCCAGACCCGCTCCGACGGCACCGTGCTGCGCGCCCTCGCGCCCGGCCACGGCATCGAGTCCGGCGCCCTGCCGGCCACCGTGATGAACGACTACATCAACCGGGTGTGGAGCAAGTACGCGAGCTCCACGCTGACCGTGACGCCGTTCGCCGACCAGCCGAACACCAAGTACTTCGGCAAGGTCTCCGGCAACGTCATGAACTTCACCAACAGCTCCGGCGCGGTGGTCACCTCCTTCCAGAAGCCCGACGCCGACAGCATCTTCGGCTGCTACAAGCTCCTGGACGCCCCCAACGACCTGGTGCGCGGCCCGATCGCCCGCACCCTGTGCGCGGCGTACAACCGCTCGACGCTGCTCGTCAACGCCAACCAGCCGGACACGAGCTCCGCGACCTTCTACCAGGACACGGTGACCAACCACTTCGCCCGGAAGATCCACGCGCAGATGGTCGACGGCAAGGCGTACGCCTTCGCCTTCGACGACGTCGGCAACCACGAGTCGCTGGTGAACGACTCCAACCCGCAGCAGGCGTACATCACCCTCGACCCGTTCAACTGAGGCCTGCCACCCGAACAGCGCCGCCCGCCCGGAAGTCCCCGGGCGGGCGGCGGCTCACGTCTGACGGGGCCAGGCGGACGCGGATGCCATGCGGTCGGCGTGGCTCCGCTGCCGTCGGCCGACGAGCACGGCCGCCAGGATCGTCCACAGCGCGAGCAGCGGGATCAGCTGGCGCGGGGTCAGCCTCTCCGGGCCGACGAGGAAGGCCAGGCAGACGGTGGCGGCGGTCGCCGCCGAGCCGAGGAGGAAGCGCCGGATCCCGCCGCCGCGGCGGAAGAAGCGCAGGTTGCCGGAGAAATAGAGGGCGACACCGACGGTGAGCAGCCACGAGCCGGCCAGCTCGACATGCCCGGGCGGCTGCTCCCGCAGGCAGAGTTCCAGCCCGGCGGAGACCAGCAGCAGTCCGAAGGCGGGCCGCAGATGTCCCCCGGCGTAGAGGGTGCGGGCGGCGGAGAGCACGCGGTCGGTCGAGGTCAGAGCGTGCTCGATGGCTTCGGCGACGGAGTCGAAGTAGATCCACCACAGCGCCGCCGCCAGCAGCAGTCCGCCGACCAGCCCGCACCAGTAGCCGAAGTCCTCGCCCGTGCCGGGATCCGCTCCGGCCCCCGCGGCGACGACCTCTCCCAGCATGATGATCATGAAGAGGCCGAAGCGCTCCGCGAGGTGTCGCGGCTCGATCTCGGCGCCGGGCCGCTGGGCGGCCGAGCGGCGTGGCGCGAGCAGACGGGCGGCCTCGTAGACGAGGGCGAGCAGCACGAGCCAGATGAGCCAGTCGCGGCCCTCGCCCCACACCCCCCACACGGTGAGTACCAGGGCCGAGAAGACGTAACTGCTCCATACGTCCAGCGGGTGCCAGCGCAGGGCGCGTTCGGTCTCGGCGAGATGCGCGCCGGCGAGCAGCAGTCGTGCCGCGGCGAGCGCCAGGCCGAAGCCGAGGTAGTGCCCGTCCACCGCGTCGGGCACCTGGGCGCCGGCGACGGCGCAGGGCAGCGTCCCGGCGAGGATCACGAGACGTTCCCCGCGGCGTTCCTCGTCGCCGTGGCGGTTGTAGAGGACGGCGAAGCCGATCCAGGTCCACCAGAGGATGGCGAAAAGGAGCACGGTCAGCCAGACGCCACCCGCGTCGGGGTGTTCGACGATGCCGAGAGCCAACCGGGAGACGACGTACACGTAGACGAGGTCGAAGTAGAGCTCGACCCAGGAGACCCTTTTCGCCGGAAGGCCGGATGAGACTCCTGCGATCCCGCTGTCACTGGACATGTGCCAGATATTGCCGCTGTTCCTCCGGGGCACCAAACCGGCATCATGATCGGACGTCAGCAGAGCGCGAGCGGGGGAGAGGACACAATGGCGGCACCACCAGTGCCCAGGTCCGAGGGGACCGCCGACCCGGCCGGAACGTCGCGGACGTCCGGCGGGCTGATCATCTTCTTGAACGGCACATCGAGTTCGGGGAAGTCGAGCATCGCCGAGGAACTACTGGCGATCCTTGAAGAGACGTACTTCCACATGCCGGTGGATGCCTTCCACGCCATGCGCTCACGACGGGACTTCGGCCCGGAGCAGCTGCCGGCGATGCTCGAACGCACCTGGATGGGCTACCACCGCGCGGTCGCCGGCATGGCGGCGGCGGGGAACAACATCGTGGTGGACCATGTGCTGAGCGCCCGGTGGCGGCTGCTCGACTGCCTCGACCTGTTCGCCCCCGAGGACGTCGTCCTGGTCGGTGTGCACTGCCCTCTGCAGGAGCTGGAACGACGCGAGCAGGCGCGCGGTGACCGCCCGTCGGGTCTCGCCGCCAAGCAGCTCGCCCAGGTTCATGACCATGGCATCTACGACGTCGAGTGCGACACCGGCGCGGCCGGTCCGCTCGACTGCGCCCGGCAGATCAAGGATTTTCTGCCGCGGCGGCCGACCCCCACTGCGTTCGAGCAGTTGCGGCGCGTGGTGCGGGGCGGTAGCTGGTAGACCTGGACACATGTTCCCCGCCCCGGACTCCGACCCCGCGCTCCTGCCCGGCTTCGCCACTCCTGACGAGCCGGCCGCCGGGCGCCCCCGTGTTCTGTGCCGGCTCTGTGGGCGGCCGTTGAATGATCCGGAGTCCCGGTTGTGGGGGCTGGGGGAGGGCTGCCGGAACAAGCTCGATACCCGGAGTGCCCCCCGTCCGGCGGAGAACGGTGTCGAGCAGGAGCAGTTGCCAGGGTTCTGAGCCGGGAGCCGGGAGCCGGAGGCGTTCGCGTCCGGGTCAGGCCGGCGGGTCCGTCAGGTCCGAGATGCGGGAGCCGTCGAGAGGCGCCTGGTACCAGACCTGCGTGGGGGAGCCGGAACCCCAGTACTCGGTCACCACCACCGTGGCGTGTCCGGCCCCGCTGCCCTCGTAGCGAACCGACCGGTCCTTCGGAGTGTTCTGCGCGCGGAAGACCGGGTCGGCCATGTTCTTCTCGGCCCAGGCGTCGAGTCTGTCGTTGAGCGCGGGGGTGAGGAACTCGTTCCGGACCTCTCGCGGGTTCATGTCGGGGTTCTTGCCCTCGATGGCGGCCATGTACTGGTCGTAGAAGGCCGTGACCCGCTTGACGGCCTTCGACTCCTGGCGGACCGCGGCCACCGAAGCGGCCGCCGATCCGTCGTCCGCCTGCGCCGGAAGGACTAGGAGGCCGCAACTGGTCACCAGGGCCGCGGAACAGGCGCCGATCACGGCTCCGCGCAGCTTCGAGCGGTAGGACATACGGGTCTCCTCGACGGCAGGGCCTGGCGGCCGCTCACTGATCGATCACGGACAGTGACCAGTGAACCACTCGCGGACGACACCGCCCAGAAGGCATGGGGGGAGGTGTCGTCCGCGGGCCGGAGCGCCGAAGGTGTGGTGTCAGTGCCGGCCGGTGTCGGCGCGGCGGCGCAGGACGAACAGCCCGCCCGCTCCGACCAGGAGGAACGCGCTGGCGAGCGCCGCGATCGTCGTGCTGTCCCCGCCGCCACCGGTCGTCGCGAGGACGGTTCCGGTGGGGGAGTCGGAGGGAGACGGGGTCGACTGGCCCGGGGTGGACGGCGCCGCGGACACGGGCGCGGGCTTCGTCGCGGTCGGGGTCGGCGTCGGCTTCGCGGGCTCGGTCGTCGGCTTCGCGGGAAGCGTGCAGGCAGTGTCGGGGGACACGGGGTGGACGTCCAGCAGCTCCGAGTGCAGGGTTCCGGCCGTCACCTGGACGGACCACTGATACCCCTGCATCCACTCCACGAGGATCTTCTTGGTGACTCCCGCGGCGGTCGGGTGAGCGATGTGCACGGTGCCGACAACCGGTCCCGACAGGCCGGACGCCATGCGGAGCACCACGGAGATGTCGGCCGGCGTACCGGAGGGGTCCTTGTCCGTGACGGTGATCGCAGCCATCGGCGTACCGGTGCTCGTGTCGCACGCCGCTGTGGCGTCCGCACTGAAGTCGCGGATGCTGCAGGCGACGGCAGGACCGGTGGCGAGCAGCAGCGCGCCCGCTCCGGCAGCGGTGGCGGCGACCAGTCCGCGCTTGGATATCACAGCTTCCTCCACACAGTTCATGACGGCGGGCGCGCCAAAGGCAACGGTGTCCGCACGGTGCCCCGCGCCATCGCGTGAACGTCGAGACAGTCATGAACCGGTCTCGGGCACGCGGGCTTTGGGGGCGTCACTCATCGTCAACTCCTGCGTGGCTCCTGTCAACTTGGTGATCGTAAAGGTAAACCCAAGCTCTTCGGGGTCCGCCATTGCCGGAAATGTCAGTGGGATTCGGGGCATAGAGGGTGTGGGTGGGCGGCCGCCCGGTTCGCCGGCTCATCGCGCCCCGACTCCCCGGCCGCCGCGGGCGTGTCACCCGATGGGGACCCCGGAGAAGACGCGGCCCCGGTCGGTCCAACCGCCGTGGCCGTCGCCGCCGGCCCAGCCGTACACACCGGCGGCGTTGGTGCCCGGCTCGGTGAGGAGGTAGTCGGCGTTGCCGTCACCGGTGAAGTCGGCGAAGGAGACGAGATCGGCGTTGCCCGTCAGGCCCGAGGCGATACCACCGAGCTGCAGCCAGCCGCCGCGTCCGTCGCCGCCCCGGTTGAGGTACGTCTGAACGGCGCCACTCGCGGCGATCACGCTGTAGTCGACGCGGCCGTCCGCGTCGAAGTCGGCGAACCGCACCTTGGCCGCCTCGGTGGTCAGGCCGGTGGCGATCTGGCCCAGCGGGGACCAGCCGCCGTGACCGTCGCCACCGCGATTGAGATAGGCGGTGATCGAGCCATTGGGGTTGATCAGGAGGTAATCGGTTCTGCCGTCTCCGTCGAAGTCGGCGAATCGCACTCTCGCGGGGTCGGTGGTCAGGCCGGTGGCCACTTGGCCAAGGGGGGACCAGCCGCCGCGTCCGTCGCCTCCTCGGTTGAGGTAGGCGGTGATCGAGCCGTTGGTGTTGATGAGGAGGTAGTCGGCGCGGCCGTCCGCGTCGAAGTCGGCGAACCGCACCCTGGCCGGGTCGGTGGTCAGGCCGGTGGCGACCTGGCCCAGCGGGGACCAGCCGCCGTGACCGTCGCCACCGCGATTGAGGTGGACGGAGACCGCGCCGCTGCTCGCGACGGCGAGGTAGTCCGTGCTGCGGTCACCGTCGAAGTCGGCCCAGCGCACCTTGCCCGTGCCGCCCGCCTCGGTACCCGCGCCCAACGGCGTCCCGCCCACCGCCCATCCATCGGTGAACGCACGGTCCAGCGCCTTGTAGAACGGCTGGGCCATGCGCCGGTAGCCGGCGTCGTTGGGGTGCAGGAGGTCGATCATCTCCGCAGAGGTCAGTGCGGGCGGGTCGACGTAACGGAACTTCTTCCCCGCCTGCTGCTCCGCGCTCTCCAGGGTCCGCAGCCGCGCGTTGTACACACTCGTCGCGGTCTCCAGGCCGGGCGTGGTCGGGATGAGACCCATGGTGAGGACCGTGATACCGGGCCGGTCGACGAAGATGTGGTCGACGAGTGCGGTGAGCCGGTCCGGGGCATGGGCGGGGTCGATGCCCCGGTCCAGATCGTTGATGCCGATATGGAGCAGCACGACATCCGGCCGCGCCCCGGCCAGCCAGGCGTCGACACCGCCGCGGATCTGGTCGATCGTGTAGCCGCTGTGCCCCTCGTTGGAGAAGTCGGGCAGGCTCCCCGAGGCCTGGGAACCCACGAACCGCACGGAGTAGCGGGACTGGCCGGCCAGCAGGTTCCACAGCGGGAGCCGGTACGACGAGGTCGTGGCGCTGCCGACGCCCCAGGTGATCGAGTCGCCCAGCGGCATCACCCGGAGAACGGGCGGGGCGGGCTCCACGGCCTGCGAACAGGAAGGCAGCAGCGCCAACGCGACGGCGCCGACGAGGGCGAGGACGCCACCGATCCGCCTCATCCGGTTCCGCGGACTCATGACGCCGCGTCCATCAGGTCGAGCGCGCTGTGCTGCCGGGCCGCGTCCATCGCGTCCGGTGGACCAGACCAGCGCAGACCGTACTGGTCCAGGGGGTTACGGTCGGCCGCGTACGCGCGATCCGCCTGACGGTGCAGGTAGGAGGTGAACGGGTGGTCGGAGAGGGCCGCGTTGAGACGGCCCAGACCCCGCACATGGGCGCCCTTGAAGGACGGGCCGTCGGCGCCGCAGTTACCTGACTCGCAGGGGTCGCGGAGGATGCCGTCGCTGGTGTTGAGGACCGTGGACGTCGTCGCGGCGACCGCGATCTGGCGGGCCGTGGCAAGGAGCGCCGGGTCGTTCGTCGCGCGGTTGAGCTCGGTGAGGCCGGCGAGGAGCACACCTTGGTTGTAGGACCAGACGGTGCTGCCGTTGTTCTTGCACGTCGACATGCTGATCCCGTCGTTGACCAGGTGCGAGGAGTTGACGAGGCCGGTCCGCTGGAACCAGGACCAGCCGGCCAGGGCGCGCTGCAGATAGCCGGTGTCGCCCGGAATCCGGTTGTGCAGCGCCGAGTTGAGCTGGATGTAGAGGGCGTTGGGGATGGCGTTCTTGGTCGTCCGCGATGTGTTCCACCACACCCCGCCGCCGCAGGTGCCGTCCCAGTACGCGGCCATGTGGTCGGCGTCCGCGCGGGCGGTGTTGAGATACCGGCTGTCGCCGGTGAGGTCGTAGGCCGCCACCCACGCCATCCCCCACCAGCCGGAGTCATCGAGGTAGTCGTTGCGGAACTGCCCTCCCTGAGCGTTGATGTTCAGGTCGTAGGTGCGCGCGATGGCGTACTCGTAGCTGCCCATGCCCGTCACGCGGATGTTGTCGATGACCGCGGTCAGGGCGTTCGCCGAGTTCCACCAGCCGGTCGTGTCGAACAGGCCGGTGCCGTAGTCGTAGAACTGCATCTGCGCGGTGGCCGCCGCGGTCCGCCGGTCGCCCGCGTTCCAGGTGGTCCGAGCCCAGGGGGTGCAGACGATGTCCGGCCGGTCGCCGGCCCTGCCGCAGGCGCGCAGGGCGCCGACGCCGTGGCCGTTCCAGTCGTCCACGTTGTACATCTGCGTACGCCAACCCCGCCGGCCGGCGGGCACGGTGGTGGCTCCGAGGCGGCTGCCGGCGGTCCAGGTGCGGCCGCCCTCGAAGGACCGGTCGAGCCAGACCTCGTCGCCCGCGTTGCCGTTGTCGATCGACGCCCAGCCCATCGCGTCCTGGTCGTCGAAGTGCAGGCCGACGATGCGGGAGAAGACGGTCGCCGTCACGGGTACCCGGTCCTGCGGGGACAGGGCGGGGTCACGGCCGTCGCAGTACCTGTTGCAGACGGACGCCATGACGGTCGCGACCGGCGGGAGGGAAGAGGCCTCCGGCGAAGCCTCGGACGAGGCTGAGACGGGATGGATTGACAACGTTGTCCACAGTGCTGCGACGAGCGCGGTGGTGATGAACCGGACTGCCTTCACGGGACCTCCGGTGACTTGACGGCCGACGGGGGAGCGGCGGGCACGAAGTCTGAGAGCGCTCACAGAAGTTAATGGCGCTGTAGGGGCCCGTCAATGCGCAGGACATGATGATCTGTCGCAGGTCATGGGCCGCAGGTCGTGGGCCGGCCGCGCGGCGTGGTGTGATCACGACCGATTCGTACGCGTGTACCTTTCTGTTAGCGCTGCCCGTCCGCTGAAGCGGACGGGACCGATTGTCAGAAGGTGCCCATGTCTTCGTTGTTCTCCGAAACGCTCCGCCCGGAAACCAGCCCGAACCAGCAGTCTCCGGGGCCGTCGACGGATCCGTTCCTCTCCCCGGCCCTTCTTCCGTTCACCCCGGCGGAGTCGGACGGCGAGTTCGACCAGGACCTGGAGAGCGCACCGCGATAGCATCCGCCGTCGCCGCCCCGTGTGAGGGGCCGGCCTGCGACAGTCGTGCCATGTCACTCCAGGGCACCGACGGGTACGACGAGGTCGACGTCCTGCCACCGCTCGTCCAACGAGCCGTGCAAGCGGCCCGACACCATGGGTTCGCGTACTCCTGCAGACCTGAACAGGGCCGACTGCTACAGGTGTTGGCCGGGGGCGCACAGCGGCGGATCGGTGAGACCGGGACGGGGTGCGGCGTCGGACTGGCCTGGCTGGCCTCCGGCGCCGCCGACGGTGTCCGGCTCATCAGTGTGGAACGCGATGCGCAGCGGGCGCGTATTGCCGCAGAGGTCTTCAAGGACTGCGACCACGTCGAGATCCTGCACGCCGACTGGCGCCGCATCGCGGACCGGGGCCCTTACGACCTGCTGGTTCTCGATGGCGGTGGCCAGGGCAAGGGCGGTGACGCGGCCGCTCCCTCGCAACTGCTCGCCCCGGGCGGCACGGTGGTCATCGATGACTTCACTCCGGCCGTCACCTGGCCGCCGCTGTTCGACGGCGCACCCGACCTGCCCCGTCTGCACTGGCTGGAACACCCGGAACTGCGCGCGGCCGAGCTGCGGCTCGCGGCCGACCTCAGCGTCGTCGTGGGCGTCTACACCCCCGCGGCCGACTGAGGCGGTCCACGGCGCAGGTAGGGCGCTGTCAGGACATCCCGCGACCCCGGATGTGCTTGTATCCAGGAACTGTCCATGAACATCAAGGGGTCTGTCCCGCAATGTTGCGGGGCCCGTTGGACCTCTGCCGAGAGCAGGAGCGGTGATGGCGAAGAGCTATCGGGTCGGTACCGGTACGCGGGCGGTGAACGGGGTGTTCGCGGTGATGACCCGCTTCGGGATCGGGAAGGGGTACCGGCACGTCCTGACCGTTCGGGGCCGGACGTCGGGCCAACTCCGTTCGACGCCGGTCGATGTGATGGAGTCCGACGGCAGTCGCTGGTTGGTCGCCGCGTACGGGGTCACCAACTGGGTGCACAACACCCGGGCCGCGGGTCAGGTCAGCATCAGCCGGGGTGGCCGCTCGGAGGACCTGCGCACCGTCGAACTTGGGCCCGCGGAGAGCGTCCCGGTGCTGCGCCAGTACCTGCGCGAAGTGCCCGTCACCCGTGCGTACTTCGACGTGACGCGGGACTCGACGGATGAGGAGTTCGTCGCCGAGTCCGCCCGCCACCCGGTGTTCCGTCTGCTGCCGTCCGCCTGAGCGCCACCCGGGGAACGGGCCGGCTTTTTCATGCCACCGCCGGCCGCCGTTGAGAACGGCGGCCGGCGGTGGTTTCAGTTCCGGCGGACGGTGGACGTCGTCGGGCGGTGGGCGCGGTCAGGCGCCGGGTCGGAGCGCCGCCAACTGCTGGGCGAACGGCACCACCTGGTCGGTGGTGGGCGGGTCGGCGGCGGGCCTGCCCGCCAGCTGGTCGGCCAGCTCTCCCGCTGCGCGGGCGATCCGGGCGGCGAGGCCGTCCGTGGACGCGTCCCCGCTCGAGCCCCAGTCCTCAGAAGCGGCGAAGACGGCCGTGGGCATGACGAGCGCCCGCAGGTAGGCGAAGAGCGGTCGCATCGCGTGCTCCAGCGCGAGCGAGTGCCGCGCGGTACCGCCGGTGGCCGCGATGAGGACGGGCTTGCCGGTGAGCGCCCCGTTGTCGAGCACGTCGAAGAACGACTTGAACAAGCCGCTGTACGAGGCGCTGAAGATCGGGGTCACGGCGATCAGGCCGTCGGCTCGTTCCGTCGCCTCGATGGCGTCCCGCAGTGCCGCACTGGGGAAGCCGGTCACCAGATGGTTGGCGATGTCGGCGGCGAGCTCGCGCAGTTCGATGACGCGGACGGCGACCGTACGGTTCTCGTCCCGGTCGCTCAGGCCGCGCCGGGTCGCCTCGCCGAGCCGGTCGGCCAGCAGTCGCGTCGAGGACGGCCGGCTCAGACCGGCTGAGACGACGACGAGATTCACGGTGTTCATGTGCTCCTTCTCCCCAGAGGGTCAGCGGGGGTCACGGCGGGTTGGCAGCTCAGACGGCTCAGACGGCGTCGGCCGGGTCGGCAGCGGTCAGGGCGCGCGCGACCAGGTCGGCGTGGGTGGGGCCGGCCGGCACCTCGGCGGGCCGGGCTGCGGCGAACTCCTTGCGCAGGACCGGCACGACCTCCTCGCCGAGCAGGTCGAGCTGTTCCAGGACGGTCTTCAGCGGCAGGCCGGCGTGGTCCATGAGGAACAGCTGGCGCTGGTAGTCGCCGAAGGAGTCGCGGAAGGACAGGGTCTTGTCGATGACCTCCTGCGGGCTGCCCACGGTCAGCGGCGTCTGATCGGTGAACTCCTCCAGCGAGGGGCCGTGTCCGTAGACGGGGGCGTTGTCGAAGTACGGGCGGAACTCCCGTACCGCGTCCTGCGAGTTCTTGCGCATGAACACCTGCCCGCCGAGACCGACGACGGCCTGCTCCGGAGTGCCGTGGCCGTAGTGGGCGAACCGCTCCCGGTAGAGCTCGATGAGCCGCACGAAGTGCTCCTTCGGCCAGAAGATGTTGTTCGCGAAGAACCCGTCGCCGTAGTAGGCCGCCTGTTCGGCGATCTCCGGGCTGCGGATCGAGCCGTGCCAGACGAACGGCGGAACACCGTCGAGCGGCCGGGGCGTGGAGGTGAAGGACTGCAACGGCGTACGGAACGTGCCCTGCCAGTCGACCACGTCGTTGCGCCACAGCTCGTGGAGCAGCGCGTAGTTCTCGACCGCGAGCGGGATGCCCTGGCGGATGTCCTTGCCGAACCAGGGGTAGACCGGTCCGGTGTTGCCGCGCCCGAGCATCAGGTCGACGCGGCCGTCGGCCAGGTGCTGCAGCATGGCGAAGTCTTCGGCGATCTTCACGGGGTCGTTGGTGGTGATCAGCGTCGTCGAGGTGGAGAGGATGATCCGCTCGGTCCGCGCCGCGATGTAGCCGAGCATGGTCGTGGGCGACGACGGCACGAAGGGCGGGTTGTGGTGCTCGCCGGTCGCGAAGACGTCGAGACCGACCTCCTCGGCCTTGAGTGCGATGGCTACCATCGCCTTGATCCGCTCGTTCTCGGTGGGCGTCGTCCCCGAGGTGGGATCGGCGGTGACATCGCCGACGCTGAAGATCCCGAACTGCACTGTGCTCACCACATCCATGTAGTTGCTGATTCAACTATCTCCATGAACGGCCGACCCCGCGTCTCTATTCCCACCGCTCTGCCCAGGTCGGGACGGGGCGCTCCGTACTCCACTCCCCGCCCGGTCCGCTACCGAGTGTGATTGTCGCCTCGTTCCCGGCGAACCCGTCGAGCGGCCGGACGGCGGCTTCCCGAGCCCCGCGGCTCGCGGTCGGACCGGTGCAAACCAAGGCCCAACGGCTGCTGTGCGGCCCCCCGCGACCGGGCACCGCATCGCCCGAAGATGGCGCAAACCGCCTGCTCCACAGGGGATTTGGCCAATTGGCGCCTTTGCCTCCGCGCGCGTCCCGTGACTAGGGTGTGCGGTCTGTGGTGGATCCACCTATCCGGATACCCCTTCCCTCGCCCGGTACCCCGCGTGACAGGCGCCCCGATCACCCCGAACCTTCCGAGGCAGCAGCACCATGAGTTCAGCGGCACTCTCCGCCCCGCGCTACGCGACGCGCGAGTCGGACGAGCGGTTCACCGCACTGATCGGACCCCATCGCCAACCCCTCCTGCGCTACGTGCGCACGCTCCTTCCCGGTGATCCGCAGCGGGCCGAGGACGCCGTGCAGGAGACCCTGCTGCGGGCCTGGCTGGCGACCGCCACCGGATCGGGGTCGGGGCGGCGGGAAGGCTTCCTGCCGGGACTGCCCTGGCTCTGCACCGTGGCCCGCAACGTGGTCATCGACTGGAGTCGCAGGGACGGTGTCCGCCCCGCCCTGCCCACCGCGTATCTGCCCGAGACCGCCGCCACCGTGGACGACCAGGCCCGCGTCGTGGACCGCACCCACCTCGTCGAGCTGCTCGCCCCGCTCTCCCGCCCCCACCGTGAGGTTCTGGTGTACACGTACCTGCTCGGATGTTCCGGCCCCGACACGGCGCTCGCCCTGGGGATCCCGACCGGAACCGTCAAGTCCCGTCTGCACCACGCGATGCGTGACCTGCGACGCTCGGCCGCCTTCTCGCGGGAGTGCGCGTGACCGGCCGCACGGTACCCGTCGCCGGCGGGCAGCCGCTCGCCCTCGCGATGCCCGACCGGAACTCCTGGCTGATCATCATCGGCCTGCTGGCCGTGCTGGTCCTGCTGATGTGGGGGATCGGCCGCATCGTCAAGGCCCAGGGCGGCTTCCGGCGAACGTGCCGGCGCGTCGTGTGGGAGATCCGGATGACCGGCCGCGCCTTCTCCCAGCCGTTCCGCGCCTACCGGCTGCACCGCCGCCGCGCGCGCATGCTGACGGCCTTCCTCACCGACCCGCAGGCGCGGGCGCTCGCGGGCGCGGCGCTGGACCGCGCCGATGCGGCCCAGGGTGCCGGTTGCTACGCCCCGACCGTGTGGATCGGGCCGTCGCGCGACCGGACACAGGTGGTCATCGCGGGCCGGGATCCGCTCGGCCCCACCGGCGACTGGGCGGATGCCGCAGGGCCGGGGGAGTGGACCTGGGCCGCCCCGGCGCAGGCGGAACTGTCGGCGTCCGCGGCGATCGAGGAGGACCGGAACCGGCTGCTGCTCGCCGTCGGCGTGGACCGCCGCGCGCCGGGGGTCGTCCTCGTCGACTGGTTGAGCGGTCCGTCCTCGCTGGTGGTCGAAGGCGACGCGCGGGTGGCGCGCAGCGTCGTGCACGCGCTCACCGCCCAGCTCGACAGCCTGCCGGACGGGCCGGAGGTCCACGTCGCACGAGGTCTGCATCCGCGTTTTCCCGGCCTGGAACTCGACGATCTCATCGAGGAGTTGTCCGGGCGGGGGAGCTCGGCGACCGAACTCGGAGCCGATCCGGACGCGGAGACGGAAACGGGAGCGGAAACGGCCGCGGAAACGGGCAGCGATCGGGTCGGTGCTCCGTACGCCGAGCTGCCGCCGGTGCTGGCCTGCTGGATGCCGACGCCGGAGCAGGCGGAACGGCTGGCCGCACTCAGCGCCGAGGGCCACGCCCGCGTACTCGTCGGCGGAAGCCTCCCGGGCTCCAGCTGGACGCTGCACGCGGAGGCCGACGGGCGGTTGCTGGGTCCGGGCATGCAGATCGACGTGGAGGCGGCCTCGCTCGGCCGGGCCGTGGGGCGCGCGATCCGACGCCTCCGGTCGCGCGGTCCCGCCACGGAACCGGCAGCGGCCGGTTCCGTCACCATACCGCCCGGAACAGCGGAAACACCGCCGGTAACGACCGCCGAGGCGGCGAACGGGGAGCCCGGTGTCGGCGATCCGGACTTCACCGAGCCCGACGTATCGCCTGCCGGCGCCGGGGCACAGACACAGCTCGCGGACCCGGGCGTCTCTCAGGCCCCCCGGGGCGAGCTCGATCCGCTCCCCGCAACGGCCTCCGTCCCCGTACCCGCCCCCGCGCCCGCACCGGACTCCCACCGGGATCCGGACCCGCACCCGGATCCCGCTCCAAGCCCCGCCCCCGCCCCGACCCCGGACCTGGCCCCCGCCCCGACCCCGGACCTGGCCCCCGCCCTGACCCCGGACCCGGACCTCGACCTCGCGGAGCCCGAGCCCGCCGCGGCGCCCGCGCGGTCCGCGGGTATCTCCGCCGCGTCACGTCCCCTGCCCGCCGCCCCCGGCGAAATCCCGGATCGGACTTCTCCCACCCCGTGAGACTCTTCCTCAGCATCACTCCGGTCGAAACGCCGGACCAGGGCCGCGATCTCATGATCGACGCCACCGGCGCCACCACCGTGGGCGCGCTCGTCGCCAGGCTGGCCCATGCCGGCCAGGAGGCGAACGGTGTTCCCGGCGGTGACGAACTCCCCCCGCTCTACCTGGGCGACCGGCGGCTTCCTGCCGAGCTGCCGCTGTCCGCCGCCGGGGTGCGGGACGGAGCCAGGCTCGGGCTCGGCGGACCGGCCGCACCGGAGCCCGACGGTTACGGGCCACTGCGCGACCGGCTGCCGCCGCCGTCCCGGTCCGCGGACGGCGAACGGCTGCCGCGCGGCCCCCGGGTGGAACTCCAACTGGTCGGTGGCCGGGACGCCGGACGGGTCTGGCTGCTGGAGCCCGGCACACACGGCGCCGGTCCGCTGCCGGGCAGCGCGGTCTTCCTGGAGGGTCGGGACGTACCGCCGCAGGGAGTGCGGATCACCGTCCGTCCCGACGGGACCGTACTGCTGAACACCGGTCAGGCCGAGAGCGTCAGGCTGTCCGCGCCCGAGCCGCCGCCGGCCCGACCGCGTGCCGACGCGACGCCGCTGCCGCCCGCCCCGCCGCCCGAACTGCCCGATCCGTACGCCGACGCCCATGAACCGCTGCCCCGGGGCTGGCAGGAGTGGCCGCTCGGCGGTGAACTCGTGCTGGGCGAATTCCTGCTGCGGGTGGCGGAGCCCACCGAGGCGGACGCGGCCGTCACCGTCTCCGCCGACGGCGCGTTCCTGGACTTCAACCGGCCGCCGCGGATCATCCCACCGCTGCTGCCCGAACGCTTCGTCCTGCCGTCACCGCCGAGCCCGCCCACCAAGCGCCCGGTGCCGCTGCTGGTGGTGTTCGCGCCGCTCCTTCTCGGCGTCGGCATGGTCACCATCCTCCATTCGTACTTCTACTTGATGTTCGCGGTCTTCAGCCCGGTCCTGGCCATCGGCAACTGGATGAGCGGTCGCAAGAGCGGACGTCGGGAGTTCACCGACGGCGTCGCCAGCTACCGGGCCCGGCGTGCCTCCCTGGAGCAGGACATCCAGCAGAAGGTCGACCGGGAGCGGCGGTTGCGGGTGGCCGGCGGTCCCGATCCGGCCGGCGCGGGACTGTGGGCGGTCGGCCCCGGCGCGCGCTTGTGGGAGCGCCGCCGCGGTCACCCGGACCACCTCGTGCTCCGGGTCGGAACGGTCGGCCAGTCCTCGCTGCTCACCGTCGAGGACACCTCCCGCGAGGACAACCACCGCTCCGTGAACTGGCGGATCCCCGACATGCCGGTCGGTGTCGACCTGGCCGGTGACGGTGTGGTCGGCATCGCCGGCGAGCGCGACGCGGCACGCGCGCTGGCCCGATGGACCGTGGCACAGGCCGCGATCCTGCACAGCCCGCGCGATGTGCGCATCACCGTCCTCACCGACACGGCAGGAGCCCCGGCCTGGGAGTGGGTGCGCTGGCTGCCGCACGCCCGGCCCGGCCGTGGCGGCGTCTCCGCGGAGAACTCCGGCGGTCCGGCCGTCACCCTCGGGAACGATCCGGAGACCGTCGCCAACCGCGTCTCGGAACTGGTCTCGGCCGTCCGTTCCCGGATGCGTGCCCGCAACTCCGCGATGAGCGGGGCGCTGCTCAGCGAACCGGACCTCGTGGTGGTGCTGGACGGGGCACGGCGGCTGCGTGACGTGCCCGGCGTGGTGCAGGTGCTGAAGGAAGGGCCGGCCGTCCGGGTCTTCCTGATCTGCATCGACCAGGAGGAGCGGATGCTCCCCGAGGAGTGCGTCTCGGTCTGCGTCGTCGGTGCCCGCGAACTGACGTTGCGCCGTACCGGCAGCGCGGATCTCACCGAGATCCGTCCGGATCTGGTCGACACCGACTGGTGCGAGCGGATCGGCCGGGGGCTCGCGCCCGTTCGCGATGTCACTCCCGACGGCTCCGACGGGCTGCCGGACCGGGTCGGACTGCTCGGCCTGCTGGAGCTGGAGCCGCCCCGGAGCGAGGAACTGGCCCGCCGGTGGACCAAGCGACCGGCCTCCACCGCCGCACTGCTGGGCGTCGGCTACACCGGTCCTGTCACCTTCGACCTGGTCAAGGACGGCCCGCACGGGCTGGTCGCCGGCACCACCGGCGCCGGCAAGTCCGAGCTGCTGCAGACGCTGGTCGCCTCGCTCGCCGCCGTGAACCGGCCCGACGAGATGACGTTCGTGCTCGTCGACTACAAGGGCGGCAGTGCCTTCCAGGACTGCGTGCGACTGCCGCACGTTCTGGGCATGGTCACCGACCTCGACAGCCACCTGGTGGAGCGAGCCCTGGCATCGCTCGGCGCGGAACTCACCCGGCGGGAACGGATCCTGGCCCATGTGGGCGCCAAGGACCATATGGAGTACCGCTCCTTGCGGCGGCGCGATCCGTCGCTGGCGGCGCTGCCCCGACTGCTGCTGATCATCGACGAGTTCGCCACCCTGGCGCGGGACGTCCAGGAGTTCGTTCCCGGCTTGGTCTCCATCGCGCAGCGCGGCCGCTCCCTGGGCCTGCACCTGATCCTGGCCACGCAGCGGCCCGCCGGCGTCGTCACCGCCGACATCCGCGCCAACACCAACCTGCGCATCTCGCTGCGCGTCACGGACAGCATGGACAGCCAGGACGTCCTGGAGGTCAATGACGCGGTGACCATCTCCGCGGCCACCCCGGGCCGCGCTCTGGCCCGCATCGGACACCGTTCCGTCCTGCCGTTCCAGACGGCCTTCGTCGGAGCGCCCCGCGCGGGGAAGGACACCGACGGCGAGCAGCCGCGAGCGGACACGTCGGGCGCCGGGACGGGCGTGGGCGTGGAAGCGCGGCCGGTGGCCGAACCTCCCGTCTGGACCAGCGAGGTCGACTGGACGCTGCTGGGACGTACGGCCGCCGAGCCCGGTCCCGAGCACGCCTCCGACGCCGATGCGCCGGACCACTCCGACGACCCCGACGCGCCCACCGATCTGACGGCCCTGGTCGAATCGATCCGGGAGGCGGCGGAGCAGCTGGACGTGCCGCACCAGCCCAGCCCGTGGCTGCCCGCGCTCCCGCCGGCGATCTCACTGCACGACCTGCCCGTGCGGCCGGACCTCCCCAACGGCCGGCTGGCCCCCGTCCCCTGGGCGCTCGCCGACCTGCCGGGCGCCCAGCTCCAGGAGCCCCTGGAGCTGGACTTCTCCCAGTTCGGGCACCTCTACATCATCGGCACCCCGCGGTCGGGGCGCTCCCAGGCGCTGCGGACGATCGGCGGAGCGCTGGCCCGCCGGCACTCCTCGGCCGATGTGCACCTGTACGGGATCGACGCGGCCGGCGGCGCGCTCGCTGCGCTCAGCGCGCTGCCGCACTGCGGTGCGGTGGTCCCCCGGGCCGACCTGGAGCGCCTCAACCGGCTGCTGGCCCGGCTGCTCGGGGAGATGGGCCGCCGCCAGGAGCTGCTGACCCAGCACGGCGTGGCCAGCCTCGCCGAGCTGCGCACTCTGCTGCCTGCGGCCGAGCGGCCCGCGCATCTGGTGGTCCTGATCGACGGCTGGGACTCGTTGACCGCGCTGCTCGGCGACCACGACGGCGGCCGGCCCGTCCAGGAGCTCACCGCGCTGATCCGCGAGGGCGCGCCGATGGGCGTGCATGTGATCGCCACCTCGGAACGTGCTCTGCTGTCCGGCAAGGTCGCCTCGCTCAACGACGAGCGGCTGCTGCTGCGGCTCACCGACCGCAGCGAGTACATGCTGGCGGGCATCCCGGCGAAACTGATCCCGGCCGTGGTCCCGCAGGGGCGCGGCTGGCGCGGCGGCAGCGCCATGGAGGTGCAGGTGGCGCTGCTCGGCGAGCTGTCGGGCGGCCTGCCCACCGGCCGCGAGCAGGCGGACGCGCTGCAGCGCATCGGCGCCGAGGCGGCGCGCCGCGACCGGGACGTCCCGGCCGCCCGGCGGCCAGCCCGGGTGATGACGCTGCCGAAGCAGGTGACGTTCACCGACGCGTACGCGAAGGTGCCGGCGGCCCAGCGGCGTCCGCTGTGGGGGCTGCTGGGGATCGGCGGTGACGACCTGGAGCCGGTGGGCGTGGACTTCGCGGCGGACTCGCCGTCATTCCTCATCAGCGGTCCTCCCGGGGCCGGCCGTTCCACCGCGCTGGCCAGCCTCGCGGTCTCGCTGCTGGCCGGCGGTACGCGGGTGGTGGCGATCACCCCGCGCGAGTCGCCGCTGCGCGGGCTGCGCAGGCACCCGCAGGCCGTCGTGCTGGAATCGCCCGACCCGATGGCCGACGAGGTCCGCGAGGCGCTGGAGTCCGGGACCGGGCCCGCGGTCGTGCTGGTGGACGACGCGGACCTGCTCGCCCAGATGCCGGCCGCCGACTCGGTGCTCCGCGACATCGCGGCCACCGGGCGCGACCGCGGCTACGGGCTGGCGGTGGCCGCCACCGCGGAGACCCTCACCTCGGCGGGCATCGGCTGGCTGGGCCAGGTACGACGGGTCCGCAAGGGCGTCCTGCTGTCGCCGCAGTCACCGGCCGAGGGCGACCTGCTGGGCATCCGCGTTCCGTACGACCTGCTGCGCGGCCGCCCGACTCCCGGTCGCGGGCTGACCGTCGACCCGGTGTCGGGTCTGCTGGTGTCGGTACTGGTCCCGGAGACGGTGCTGCGGGCGGACGACGCCTGACCCGTCGCAGAGAGCGAGCGCGCCCGCGGACACCGGGAAAGGTGGCCGCGGGCGCGGGAGTTGCTGTCAGGCCTGGTTGGTGCTGGCCGCGATGTCGGCGTCCATCTTCTCGACGGACTCCTTGATCTTGGTGAACTGCATCGCGAAGCTGTTGATGCTCTCCACGGCCTGCTGCAGCGAGGCGGTCAGCTTCTCGTAGGCGGCCTTCATCGCGGGGCTGCTCTGCTGCATGAACAGCCCGTTGTCGAGCAGCCCTTCGACGGAGGTCTTCGTCGAGAGCAGATGGGGGTTGATGTCGTTGACGGCCTGGTTCATCACGCCTGAGACGCGCAGGATCTCGGTGTAGTCAAGGTTGATGTTGCCTGCGGGCATGGTGCGCTCCGTTGGTTGTGGGGTGACCGTGGTGCCGTTCCCGGCTCACGGGTCGGGCCGGTTCCGGCCCTGGTCCTAGTCGTCGTCGGACGTCGTCCAGCCGCTGTCCTGGTCCGCGTTGTCGCTCTTCCACTCCTCGGTCCGGCCGTCGGTCACCACGGTCTTGGTGCCGCTGCCGTCCTCGTTGACCTCGACGGTCGTGACGACCTCGTGGCCGTTGAGGTCCACCGCGGAGTGCGTAGTGCCCTTCACGGTCTGCTGGTTGCCGTCCTTGTCGGGGCCGACGGTGGTGTAGGTGGTGTCCGAGTCACGGTGACCGGTGGTCGTGTTGTAGACCGACGTGGTCGTGCCCGTGGTCGTGCTCTCCTTGCCGTCGGGATCCTTCGTGGTGCTGGTGAAGTGGTCGTTGGTGTTCTTGGTGTTCCCCGACTCGGTGGTCTGGCTGTTGCCCGTCGTGGTCGTGACGTTGCCGTAGACATCGGTGGCGGACGAGTCGTACGTGCCGTCGGCGTGGTAGTTCGTGGTGTCCGTACTGGTCAGGCCGGTATTGGTGTGCTGCGTCGTGGTGATCTTCGTCGGCTTGCCGTCCGGGCCGTACTCGTACGTGGTCGTGGTGGTGTTGCCGTGCCCGTCGTCGGTGGTCCAGGTGCCGGGCCGGTCCGCGGGCGGCTTGGGCGCGTGCGGGTCGTTGGGGTCGGCGTTGCCGGCCGCGACCGCCGCCTGCCAGTCGTCCCAGATCTTCTTCTGGGTCGTGTACAGGTCCGCGGCGAGTGACGCCTCCTGCTTGCTCGCCTCACCGGCCAGCCGGAAGTCCCAGTCCGCCCAGCCGCGCGCCACCCCGTCGTAGAGGTTGCCGAGCTTCTCCAGCTTCTCCTCCGAGCGCTTGAAGGAGCTCTTCCAGACGGAGTAGTAGGCGCGGATGGCCGTGGAGACGGAGGCAGCCCCGGTCTCGTTGACGGTGTAGTCCTGCTTGCCCTCGCGCGCCGCCTGGACCTGCTCCTTGAGGGTGCGGGCCTTCTGGGCGACCTGGTTGAGCAGTTCGTAGTCGACCGCGATGTCGGGCACAGTCACTCCCGGGGGACGGAGTCGGGGACGGGACGCGTACTCAGATCAAACGCACCCGGGATCCGAACGGTTCAGTGATCCGGATTACACCCGTCTCCGGAGCCTGTGACGTCGTTCACACAGTGAACCGATCGCGCGCGCACTGCGTAGACATGATGTCCGGGCCGTGCGGAGCCCGGTTGTTGCCTACGGCAGGTCGCCGCCAGGGGGTGCTTGAACGTGGGAACGCGTCCAGGGGACTGGAGTGCGCTCGGCCTGGACGGCGATCCCACCCCGGGAGACCCCGCCACCCTCATCGTCGTCGCGGACGCGATGCGCGATCTCGCCACTTCGGCCGGGACCATCAACACCGGGCTGAAGGAGCTGCAGGTCACCGCGGGCGACGGCCAGCGCTTCATCGGCAAGACCGCCGACGCGCTGCGCGACAAGGTCGACGACCACCTGTTCAAGTTCGTCGGCCGGGTGGAGGAGTCCTTCCACACGGCGGAGAACGCGCTGCGTACCTACAGCACCGTCGTCACCAACGCCCAGGCCGAGGCGGACCAGGCGCTGTCCGCGGCGCAGGGTCTGCCGCAGGACGACGCGCAGTTGCCGGGTCTCAAGCAGCGAGCCAACGACGCCAAGGGCGACGTGTCCACCGCGGCGACGGAACTGCGCAAGCAACTGCACACGGCCGGCGAGCTGATGGTCCAACCGGTCAGCGACTGCGACCTGTTCTGGGAAGTCTTCCAGTGGCTGACGATCATCCTGTCGGTGCTCGCGGTCTTCACCGGCGGCATCCTGGCCATCATCGCCTGGGGCATGAACGCCGTCCTGCTGATCAAGACCATCGTCGCCTTCAGCCAGGGAAAGGCCTCCGGCCTGGAACTCGGCCTGGCCTTCCTCGGTGTGCTCTTCCCGACGACCAAGGGCATCAACGTCGGCGCCCTGCTGAAGGGGCTGGGCAACAGCCTCAAGAGCGGCGTCGGCGGGCTGGCGATGGCCGGGAAGAACATCTGGTCGCAGATCGGCCACTTCTCCTCGCTCACCGGACTGCCGAAGTTCGTCATCGCGCCCATGGTGATCGGCTCACACCTCGGCCCGGCCCTCAAGATCGACCTGGCCGGCCTGCTGCGCGGCATCGGCAACGGGGCCAAGGGCGGCTGGAACACGATGGTCACCGCCATCCACAGCGACTGGGTGAAGTTCACCGGAAACGTCACCGGCGACTGGGCGAAGGTCGGCACATACACGCTGGTCAATCTCCAGCGGACGGGCCGGTTCGGCATCGCCGCCATCGTGCCGCTCAACGCCACGGAGATCGGCGTCCTCGGCTTCGGCGGCGCGGCCCGGCTCGCGTTCGGCGAACGCGTCCTGGGAATTCCCCACCCCGAGCTGCACGAACTGCTCGTCAACGCGGGCCGCACCGACGCCGCGCTGCACTTCGGCTCGCCGCTGGCGGGCGGCGGCCACGGCACGATGGTGCCGTCCCCGCTCGTGACGCCCGGCGGGCTGCACTTCTCGCCGGGGACGTTCAGCCCCAACTCCTCGCTGGGCGGGCTCTTCCGGCCGGGCGCGGGGTTCGGTTCGGCCGGCACCACCAACCTCGTCCACCTCGCCCTGGGCTCGATGCCCACCGTCAACCTCGGCCATCTCGGCATCGGCTCGCTCGGCACCATCCGCGGCGCCGCGCTCGACGGCATGCACGCGCCGGGCGCCTCCCTCAGCGTGCCCACCGCGGTGAACCCCGGCTCCGGAGCGCTCAGCATCGGCGGCCTGCACGGGATCGGAACCCCCTCCGTGGTCGGCCACGCAGGTGGTGCGCCCGGCCTGCACATCACCGGTGTCGGGGCGCCGCATCCGGGCGGACTGAGCGTCGGCGGAGCGTCCCTGGTCACCCCGCCGCTGCCGCACGGCATGACGACGCTGCCAGGTGGTCTGAGCGTGCCGCTCACCCATGGCGCCGGCATCTCCGCCGGGTCGCAGCTCGTCCACAACGCGGACCTCGCGGCCGGCCACGTACGGCTGGACAGCAATCTGCTGCTGCCCGGCCACACCGCCATCGACCTGCTGCGCGACGCGCACGGCTCGTCCCCGATGGTGCACATGGACCAGGCGGTCACCGGGGTGCACCCGGGAACGACCAGCGTGCCGCACACCGTCGGCATGGGCGAAGGCGTCACCATGGCCCGCGGCGCCGTCGGCCACGCCGAGGCGCTGAACGACCTGACCTTCCCCGAACTGCGCGCACTGGCCTCGGGCGACGTCGCCGTGACCGGTATCAGGGCCGACGGCATCACCCTGCGCATCGGGGACTCCGCACCCAAGACGATCGACGCGCACGCGGTGGCCAACACCGCCCCGGTCCCGCCGGCACCGGTCGCTCACGTGACGACCGGCTCCGTGACGGGCGCGCCCTCCGCCGGGGCGCATGGGGTCCAGGGCGAGCACGCGCTCACGGTGCCGTCGCAGCCGGGAGTCCGTACGACGCCCACCGGTCTGATGGAGCGCCCTGCGCCGTCCGTCACGACCGGGGCCGCGGTGCACCCTGCCCCCGCGCCGCGCGTGCTCAACACCCCCGGACGGCTCCCGCAACCCGCCCTGTCCACGCACGACCTGGCGATGAGTCTGTTGCGTGGTGACGACGAGCTCCGTGTGCCCACTCCCGTCGGGCTCAGCGCCCATACCGGCGCCCCGGCCGGCGTCTCCGCCAAGCCGGGACTGGACGCCGCAGGCGCCGGCCACTCCGGCTCCGCGAACGGCGCGCTCGACCTGGTCGCCCGACCCGGCACCCCTGTCAAGGCCGACGGGGTGCCGGTACCCGGCACCCCGCACCCGGCGGTGGCCGAGGTGCCGGTGCCGCACCTTCCCGCGCCCCGGGACAAGGGCAAGGGCATAGCGGTCGAGCAGACCGCCGTGGTCACCCCGCTGCCGCCGGGCGGGCGGCTCGGTGGGCGTGCCGCGGAGTTGGTGATGAACCAGCGGATCCACGCCGCCCGGCAGATCGTCATCGGCGGCTCCAGCGGCTCCGAGGCCGTCGCGAAGCTCAACGCCTGGGCCAGGTACGAGCGGTCCACGACCAAACTGGGCAAGGCCGAGCAACAGCTCGACCACGTGACCCCGCCGCCCGGCCAGGGCGCCTCCACCGGGCCTACCGCCGCCTACCGGACGGCGCTGGCCGACGTCGAGCGGACCGGAGCGGCCGTCGACAAGGCCGAGGACGCCCTGATCGCGCTCGGCATCGACGCCCGTGCCACCCGCATGGAGATCCGCTCCGTCACCGGCAAGATCTTCACCGACCGCGGCGGCCTGCTCGGCGGCGCCCCCTCGACCAAACCCCGCCCGCCGCGCCCCGGCGCCGCCGAGCTGAACACCCCGTCACCGACGGCCTCGCACACCGCCGCCGACGACGCGATGGACGTCGAGTTGCCCTCCACCGGACCGCACGCCGGCGGCCCGTCCGTGGCCGCCCCCACGCCGCACACCGTGCCGCAACCGGCCGGTCACGACGTCCCCATGTCCCCGCCGGCGCACCAGGGCGGCGACGCGATGCAGATCGACACGCCCGCCCCGACCGGTGGCGTCCACACCTGGACCCCGCCCGCGGGCGTCACAGCCGATCCGCACACCGCGGTCAACGACGCCTTCGCGCACCTGGG
The DNA here is from genome assembly GCF_056432645.1 of Streptomyces sp. NPDC045021. NCBI lineage: Bacteria > Bacillati > Actinomycetota > Actinomycetes > Kitasatosporales > Streptomycetaceae > Streptomyces > Streptomyces sp. NPDC045021. Next base: position 376,420 of record NZ_JBWKIQ010000001.1, on the reverse strand, counting down.
CGCGCACACCCCTCCGACGATGGACGCCGGGCGCTACGTGGCCCTGGTGCACGGGAGCGTCGAGGAGTCCCGTCCGATCGCGTACGTGGTGAACGCGATCGTCAACTACCGGGAGCTGGGCGGTCTGCAGTCGTTCCTGGACTCCATCACCCACAACCTGACCGGCTTCGACAGCCGGGTCGCCGTCGTCATCGGTGTCAACGGCCCCCGATCCGAACTCGCCGCGATCCGTACGGCCATCGACAACGCGCTCGGCGGGGCCTCCTTCCCGCACCCGCTCGCCCTGGTCGCCACCCCGATGACCCACAGCGTCAACTTCGCGTACGGCACCGCCCGCAATGCCACCTTGACCAGCGCCGCCAGCACCCATCTGGCGGAGACGATGATCCGGCAGGGCAACCATCCCTACTTCTCCATCATGGACTTCGACGCCCACCCGCACACGGTGCCCGGCGGCGAGCACGTCTTCCGGCACTTCGACGAGGCGCTCGGCGCGCACGGCTCGCCCGGATTCACGCCGCTGCGGCCGCTGATGATGTCCGGCGGCTACCGGATGCCCGACATCACGATGCCCGGTGTCTCGGCAGACCTGGTGAAGGTCACCAACGAACGGCTGGCAGCCGACGCGGCGAAGGCGCCGAAGACGCCGAAACCGCCGAAGGCGGGCGCCGACGGGCCGTCGAAGAGGCCCCGGGTGGTGAAGGTCAAGGGCGACGTGCCCGAGAGCTTCCTGCCCACCCTGGACGCGCGGATCCGGCTCGACATGCGCATCCGCGACCGGCTGGCGGGGATGCACCCGCAGCTGCCCTACTCGCCGGAGCCCAACCTCTTCGTCGACGCGGCCGCCGTCCTGCTGCACCGCCCCGACACGCCGCCGGTGCGGTTCGGCACCGGGGGCGCGGAGTTCCAGACGCTCAGTGAGCGGCTCAACCAGCTCAACGCCTGGGAGCTGGACCGGAACCTGCCGCTGCCGTCCTTCGGCGGGCTCCACCACACCCAGCTGCCGGAGATCCTCAGCCGGATCGACGACGCCTTCCGCGCGGACCGCCCACCCCTGAACCAGGTGGAGATCAACCACGCCCAGGGGGTGCTCAACGACCTGGGGAACGCCGTGCGCAGCGGCGATTCGCTGGTCGGCGGGCTGCGGGCCGACCGGGTGCCGCAGGTCCTGCACAGCCTCGGCGAAGCGCTGGGTCAGGGCGGCGGCCACCTGCATGCCGCGCCGGCCGCCGCGGCCCGCGAGGCGCGGCAGATCCTGTGGCACACCAAGGAGGCCCTCGACGCGCGGCTGACCCTGCGCGAGCTCAACGCCGCCAACCACGTCCTGCCGGAACGCGGAACCGCGTTCCTCACCGACTTCCAGGGTGCCGCGATCCCCACCGACGTGTCCCGGCTGCTGAAGGACCTGTGGAAGGACGGCACCCTCCCGCAGGACCACGCGCACATCAAGAAGCCCCTGGACCGGCTCTTCAACTCCGACGCGTCCGGCGGCAACGTCCAGTCGGGCCGCTCCGGGCTCGAACTCGCCGGACACCGCGACAACTGGATCACCAAGGAGTACGCGAAGCTGCCGCCGAACCTGAACAACGGCAGCCCGTTCGACCCGCTGTGGCCGGTGCGCCCCGCCGCCGGTGACGCGCCGCGCCCGACGACCGCGGCTCTGTCCGGCGGTCTCGACCCCCGGCTGGGCACGCCGGGGAGGCATCCGGTGGGCACCGCCGTCTCCACCCCGGTGCCCGGAGGGGGCGCGGCGGTGTTCGCCGGGATCAACCCCGCCGAACTGCGGCTGGTGTCGCACGGCCTCGCGCTCAGCGCGGACACCACGCACTTCCTGCGCCACCTGCGGTACTTCGCCGCCGAGCACCTGCCCACCCGCGCCATCGACCTGTCACCCGGCTCGCTGTTCGCGGCGCTCGACCGCGCCGCCGTCGCGACCCCCGGCCTGGACCCGGCCCGGATGCTGCAGAGCGCGTTCAACCGGATCGACAATGCCGTCGGGGTGACGGGGGCGACCGCGCAGAGGCGGCTGAAACCGTTCTTCGACAATCTGAACGCCCGCGGCCTCGGCGTCGAGGACTTCTTCGTACGGCTCGTCCAGGGGCGGATCCACCCGCCGACGGACACCCTGCAGGGCCTGCGCGCGGCCGGTGCCGCCGCGCACTTCGCGATGGACGAGGGCGGTCTGCACGTGCTCAGCTTCTACGCCAGCGCGGTGGGCCGCGACATCCGGGTGACCGGCGGCGACGGAGTGCCCCACTTCATCGGCGGGCCCACCAGCGGCAAGCGTTCCCGCGACTTCCTGGAGATCACCTGGCACGGCAGCCCCGAGGACGGCGGCTGGCACGCCCGGCTGTCCGACGGCTCGGGCGCGCCCGAGCCGCCCGTGGAGCGCGGCGGCCCGCCGCCAGGAGCGGATGGACACGGTCCGACCAAGCGTCCCCGCACCGGCGCCCCCGGTGACGGGACATCGCACACCCCCGGCCAACCGGACCACAGCACACCGCCGACCGACCCCGGCACGAAGGTCAAGGGGAAGGGCAGGGCGCCGAACACCGCCACGTCCTCCACCCGGGGCTTCGCTCCCAGCAGCTCCGTTCCGGCTGCTCCCCAGGTCACACGCACGGAGGCCGAGACCGCCGCCTGGGACGCCTACACCGAGGCCAACGGTGAGCTCAACCGGGCACAGAGGGCGTTGGAGGCGCTGGATCCGGGGGTCAGAGGCGGCGGCGGGAGCAGTTCCCACGCCCCGTCCGGGGGCTCGCACGCCTACGATCAGGCGATGGACCTGATGCGCCGGGCGAACGCGGCGCTGAACCGCGCCGAGGGTGAGCTGGCACGGCTCGGCATCGACCTGCAGGCCCGGATGAACAACCTCACCCTCAGCCCGGGCCGCCCCCGCCGGCCCCCGCTCCCGCCCTCCGGAGACGCCCCGTGACCCCGCCCCCCGCCCGACCGGCGATCCTCTACGTCGCCGATCCGGAACAACGGCCTGCGGCGCACCCGACGATCGCCGCCGCCTTGAACGCGGCGGCGGACGGCGACGAGATCCGGATCGCCCCCGGCGAGTACACCGAGGCGCTGCGCGTCGAACGGAGCGTCTCGCTGCTGGCCTGGACGGCCGACGGGCAGAACCCGTCGGGCCGCCACGACCTGGTGACCGTCACCGCCCCCGACGAGGACCGGCCAGGCCTCGAAGTGGCCGCCGGCGCCCGGGTGGTGCTGCGCGGGCTGACCGTACGAGGCGGGGCGGCCAACCGTCCCGCCGTGCGGTTCGGCGGCGGCAGCACCGAATGGTCCGGCGGCGGGATCACCCGCGGCCGGCTGGAAGTGCTGGGTGCCGCGGACGCCCGGCTGTGCGACACGACGCTCGCCGGAGCCACCCTCACCGGCGCCCTGCTGCGTACCACCGGCGCCGTGCACCTGACCGACTGCCTGCTGACGGACGCCGACGGCACGGGACTGGTGGCCGGCGGCTCCACCCACCTCGAACTGGAACGCACCACCGTCCGAGGGGCTTCGGGCTCCGGGCTGCGCGTCCGGGAGAGTGCCCGGGTCATCCTGCGTGACAGCCTGATCGACCGCACGGGCCGCAGCGGCCTGCTCGTCGAGGACCAGGGCTCGGCGCTCCTGACGGAGTGCCGGGTACGGGACAGCGGGGCCGAGGCCGTGCGCGTCCTGGGCAGTTCGCCCGCCCCCGCGGACCCCGCCGGGGCCGACGACCGGACGGTGCGCGCCGACGACGGCGTGCGCCTGCACGGTTGCGAACTGACGGGTTCCGGCACCGACGCGGTGAGCGTCACCGGGCACGGCCACGTGCTGCTCACCGCGTGCGTGCTGCGGGACAGCGGCGGATCGGGCGTGAGCGCCGGGGACGACGCCCGCGTGTGGCTCGCCGACACGCGGATCGTCCGCACGGCCGCCGCAGCGCTGCGGGTGCACGGCGCCGCCCGGCTGACCGCCGGGCAGAGCACCGTACGGGAGTCGGCCGCCAACGGCCTGCTCGCCGCCGACGACGCGACCGTACGGCTGGAGGACTGCGAAGTGGGGGAGTGCCGGTTCAGTCCGGTCCACCTCGGAGGACGCGCCACCGTCGAGCTGATCAGGCTGCGGGCGTCCGGGTCACCGGAACACGGCGTGCATGTGGTCGCCGACGCGACCGTCGAGATCGTCGACGGCTCGATCGCCCACTGCGGGATGTCCGGTCTCGACATCGCGGGCGCGGCCCGCGCGGAGGTACGGGGACTGAGCGTGCTGCGCTGCCGCAACGGCATCACCTCCGCGTCCAGCGGCCCGGTGCGGCTGCTCGACTGCGAGGTGACGGACGGGGAGCGGGCCGCCGTCGTGCTGGGGCCCGGAGACGTCGAGATGACGGGCGGGCGGCTGTTGCGGCCGGGCACCGCCGGGCTGGTCGTGGAGGCGGACGCCCGGCCGCGGGTGACCGATCTGGAGGTCCGGGAGGCGGCCGGTTCCGGTGTGGTGGTGGCCGGGGACGCGGAGCCGCGGCTGAGCGGGGTCCGCATCGTCCGGCCCGGCAAGAACGGCCTCATCGTGGAGGCCGGGGGAGCGGGCCTGTTCGAGGACTGCGACATCGCCGGACCCGGATTCCCCGCCGTGCACCTCGGTGCCGGGGCGACTCCCGTACTGCGGCGGATCCGGGTCCATGACGCCGGCGAGGACCTGAGCGCCGACCCGGGAGCCGAGCCGGTCGTGGAGGAGTGCGTCTCGGTCCGGGTGAAGTCCCCGCTGTGGCCGGCCGCTTCGCTCCCGGTCGCGGCGGCGTCCGGCCCGTCGAAGGCGCCTGACGTGAAGGGTGCGGACGAGAGCGGCCCGGCGGAGGAAGCCGAGGAGAGTCTGGACAGTCTGCTGGGCGAACTGGACGAGTTGATCGGTCTGGGCCGGGTCAAACAGGATGTGGCGTCGCTGGTCAAGCTCATGCGGATGGTGCAGCGGCGCAGTGCGGCGGGGCTCGCGGCGCCCCCGCTGAGCCGGCACCTGGTCTTCGCGGGGAACCCGGGGACCGGCAAGACGACCGTGGCCCGGCTCTACGGCCGGATCCTGGCCGCGGTGGGGTTGCTGGAACGCGGCCACCTCGTCGAGGCCGACCGGTCGGCGCTGGTCGGCGAGTACGTCGGCCACACCGGGCCGAAGACCCAGCGGGTGTTCCAGGAGGCCATGGGCGGTGTGCTGTTCATCGACGAGGCGTACTCGCTGGCCCCGGTCGGCGGCAGCGCGGGCAACGACTTCGCCCAGGAAGCCATCGCGACCCTGGTCAAGTTGATGGAGGACCACCGGGACTCGGTCGTGGTGATCGTGGCCGGCTACCCGGCCGAGATGGAGCACTTCATCGACTCCAACCCGGGGCTGGCGTCGCGGTTCAACCGGACGCTGCTGTTCGAGGATTACGACACCGCCGAACTGGTCCGGATCGTCGAACAGCACGCGGCCTCGCACCAGTACGACCTCACCGACGCGGCGCGGACGATGCTGGACGCCTACTTCGCCCATGTGCCCAGGGACGGGCGGTTCGGCAACGGCCGCTCCGCCCGCCAGGCGTTCCAGGCGATGACGGAGCGGCAGGCCTACCGGGTGGCGGAGATCGACGAGCCGACCGAGGACGATCTGGTGACGCTGTCCGAGCTCGATCTGCCGGAGCTCGACACCCAGCCCGCGCCGTAGCGGCCGGGCGGCTGCCCCTTTCGGGTCAGCGCAGCCGCCACTTCTGGTTGTTGGTGCCCTTGCAGGTCCACAGCTGCAGCTTGGCGCCGCTCGCGTTGTTGCCGTTCGCGACGTCGACGCACTTGTCGGCCTGCGGGTTCACCAGGTCGCCGGCGCCGCTGAGGATGAACCGCTGGGCCGGGTTGCCGCTGCACCGGGCGAGCTGGATGGCGGCGCCGTCGTTGCGGGAGCCCCAGGCCACGTCCATGCAGTAGCCCATCGAATGCACGGTGCCGTCGGACTGGAAGTCCCAGCGCTGGCTGTTGGCCCCGGTGCAGTTGCCGATCTGCAGGGCGAGGCCGTCGGTCCCCTTGCCGCCGGGGACGGTGATGCAGCGGCCCGAGGCCGTTCCGACCACGGTCGAGCCGGGAGCGATGATGGGCGGGGCCTTCGGGCTGGGCGCCTGGGACGGCACCGAAGCGGGCGGATTCGTCCGGGGCCTGGTCTGCGGCTGCCCCGCGGCGGGGCTCGGCGGGGCCGCGACCGAACCGGGCCCGTTCGGGGCGGCGGGCTGCTGGGCCGTGGCCTGCGACCGGGGCTGCGTCACGGAGGACGTCTGCCGTGGGGTCGCGGCGGGGGTGGTCGGGGTCCCCTTGGACGGTTCGGCGACCACCGGACGGTCGGACGCCGCCGTCTCCATCGTGAGGTCGATGTGGCGGATCAGCGGCACCGTCATGGCGCCGATGCCGACCACCGCCGCCACGGCGACGGTGGTCGCCCAGACCCGCCGTCCGGGCAGCAGCCCGCGCCGGGGCACCGTTGGGCGGCGCGCGAAGGTGTCGGAGAAGCGGGGCCCCGAGCTGTCGGGACGCTCGGCGGACTGCTTCGGGGGAAGGGACGGCACGAAGTCTCCTGTCGGGATCAGGAGGTGCGCGCAGGAAGCGCCGGCGCAATGTCATCAACCGTTCCCAGAGGGCGGGTTGAGGCACTGACCACTCGCTCTGACCTCGCTCACCGGATACGTGGCCAGTGTACCTATCTCCCGCCCCCGCCGGCCGCCGGACCCTATCGCCTCACTGCTTGGTGATGCGCTCCGGGCGGACGACCAGGATCACCCGTCGCTCGGCGTCGCCCACCGGAGGCTCGTACTCGAGGCCGTACCGCTTCGCGAGAACCCGGCGCTGCGCTCGCTGTTCGGCCGGGCGGTCCTGGCCATCAGGGACGAGACGGCGGACGGGCTCCTGCGCTGACGCCGGTGATCTCCAACTCGCTCTGATCCCAGCGGGGTTCTCCGTACCGGGGTATTGACCTTCGAAGCGACGCCCACCACTCTGAACACATGTTCAGAACAAACGTTCAGAACGCACTCGGGCCGGCCGACGTCGCGGTGATCGGCGGCGGCATGGCCGGAATGGCGACGGCCCTGCGGCTGCAGGCCGCCGGGGTGTCGACCGTGGTGCTGGAAGCGCACGGCCACGCCGGCGGGTGTGCCGGCTACTACCGCAAGCGGGGCTTCTCCTTCGACGTGGGCGCGACGACGCTGGTCGACTTCGCGCCCGGCGGGGTCGGCGCGGAGCTGCTGGAGAGCGCCGGCATCGCACCGCTGGACGCGCACGAGCTGCCCGGCTACCGGGCGTTCCTGCCCGACCGGGAGGTCGTGCTGCACCGTGATCCAGCCGCCTGGCACGCCGAGCGGCTGCGGATGCTGGGGGACACCGAACGGCACCGGCGCTTCTGGGACCTGCTCGACCGGCTGGCGGCAACGTTCTGGCGGGCCAGCCGGTCGGGCGTGCGACTGCCCGTACGCGGTCCCGCCGATGCGCTGCGGGATTTGCGGGCCATCGGCTTCGCCGGCCTGCCGCTCGCCCGCCATGTGAACCGGACCCTCGGGGACGCGCTGCGCGGCTACGGCCTGCGGGAGGACGCGGCCCTGGTCGGTCTGCTCGGCATGCTCGTCGAGGACACCGTGCACACCGGTGTCGACGACGCGCCACTGATCAACGCGGCGCTCGGGGTGACGATCCGGGGCGCGGGGCTCAGCCGGCACGCCGGCGGTATGCACGGCTTCTGGCGCGTTCTGGTGGCGCACTACCGGAGCCTCGGCGGTCGGCTCCGGACTGGGTGCGAGGTGTCGGGTGTCGACGGCGAGCCCGGCGCCTATCAGGTGACCACGCGTCAAGGTGTCCTCCGGGCCCGGCGTGTGGTGTGCGCGATACCCGCCGTCACCACGGCCAGGATCTGCGGCACGCTGCCGGTCGCCCGCAGGCTGCGGCCGTATCTGGAGCGTGACGCGGACGCGTCGGGCGGCGCGTGTGTGGTCTTCCTGGGGGTGCCCGAGTCCGAGGTGTCGGGCCAGCAACTCACCCACCATCAACTGCTGCAGTCGTACGACCGTCCACTGGGCGACGGGAACAACATGTTCGTCTCCGTCTCCGAGCCGGGGGACACGCTCAGCGCCCCGCCGGGACACCGGGCGGTGATGATCTCCACGCACACCGATCTGGCCGGCTGGGCCGGGCTCGACGCGGCCGGGTACGAGCAGCGCAAGAAGGAGATCGGCGAGCGGCTCGTCGCCTGCGCGCGGCGGGCCTACCCCACGCTGGGGGAGCGGGCCGTGATCGCCCAGACCGGCACGCCCCGCAGCTACGAGCGCTTCGGATTCCGTCCGGCCGGCGCGGTCGGCGGCCCGCGCCAGAACCTGCGCAACACCAACCAGCACGCAGTCCCGCACGATCTCGGCGGCCGCGGCCTGTGGCTGGTCGGCGACTCGACCTGGCCGGGGCTGGGCACCGTCGCCTGCGTGTTGGGCAGCCGCATCGTCGCCGAGGGGATGCTGCGCGAGAAGGGATCGGCCCGGTGAACCAGCCCGGCTCCATCAACCAGCCCAGCTCAACCCATCAGTCCGGCTCAGCCAACCAGTCCAGCTCCGTCGACCAGCCCAGTCTGGCCGACCTCGGTGCGGACCTGCTGGTCACCACGCGCCGGCGGCGGGTGATCGCGCTGTGCCGCCCGTTCGCCGGGGTCGTGCTCTTCGCGGTCGCGGCGTGGCTCGGCTGGTGGTGGCTCACGCCGGTCATCGTCTTCGGCGTCTTCGTGTCCGTCGTCACGGTCACGCACGACGTCGTGCACCGCACGATCGGCCTGTCGGCGCGGGCCACCGACTGGGCGCTGTTCGCGACCGGGCTGGTGCTGTTGGAGAGCGGGCACGCTTACCGCGCCACGCACACCCAGCACCACCGGTTCTTCCCGCACCCCGACGATCCGGAGGGCCACCCGGCCGATCTGTCGTTTCTCGGTGCGCTGCTGCACGGACCGGTGTTCCTCGTCCGCCTCTGGTTCTGGTCCTTCCGGCGCGGCCGGGACCGTGGGTGGCTGCTGGCCGAGGCGGCCGTGCCCCTCGCGGTGCTCGGCGGCGGCGCGCTGGCCTGGTCGTACGCGCCGGGAGTGCTGGTCTACGCGGTGATGATGATCGTCGGAAGCTGGGTCTACCCGCTGCTGACGGTGTATCTGCCGCACCACGACTACGGTGACACGCCGCTGACCCAGACCCGTACGCTGCGGGGCCGGATCATCCCCGCGGTCTTCCTGGAGCTCACCTACCACCTCGAACACCATCTGTACCCGCAGGTGCCGAGCCACCATCTGCCGGAGCTGGCGCGCCGGCTCGAGACGTACTTCGCCGCCAACGGCGTCCGGGCGGTGCGCGTTGTCTGACACCCGCGGCCGGGTACTCGACGCCGCCCTGGCCTGCCTCGTGGCGAACGGCTTCGGCGGCACCACCGCGCGGGCGATAGCTCAGGCGGGCGGCTTCGCACCCGGAGTGATCTACTACCACTTCACCGATCTGGACGATCTGTTGGTCGCGACGCTGGCGCACACCTGCGAGGCGCGCGCGAAGAGATACCGGGCCGAGCTGTCCGGGGTGGACCGCGCCGTGCGCGCGGCCGACGTGCTCCGGGTGCTCTACGACGAGGACACCGAGGTCGGGCACATCGCCGCCGTTCAGGAGATCTACGCCGGAGCGCGTCCCGGGTCGCGGCTGGCCGCCCAACTGTCGTTGGAGACCCGGCGATGGGAGGAACTGGCGGAGGAGTTGCTGACCACGTTGTTGCGCGGCAAGCCGCTCGCATCCGTGGTGCGGGTGCGCGTGGTGGCCGGCGCGGCCGTGGCGTTCTACCTGGGCATGGAGACGCTCACCCACCTCGACGGCGACCGGTCGCGACCGGCGGCGTTCTTCGACCAGGCCGCCCGGATTGCGGCCGTCTTCGACCGGATCCCGCGGCTGCGTCGACGATCCTCCCCGGGGCCGACCGTGCCCCGACCGCCCCCGACGGCCCGCTTACCGTAGACGAACCCGCTTGCGTCAATGAAAGGCTGCCCCTCATGAAGATCCTGGTCGTCGGTGCCGGAGCCACCGGAGGCTTCTTCGGCGCCCGCCTCCTCCAGGCCGGCCGAGACGTCACCTTCCTTGTCCGCCCGAACCGCGCCGCCACGTTGCGCGAGCGAGGTCTGCGGATCACGGGTCTGACCGAGGACGAGGTGATCACACCCCGGCTGATCACCGCTCCCGAACTGACCGCCCCCTACGACCTGGTGCTGCTGTCGGTGAAGGCCACCGCCCTCAAGCAGGCCATCGACGACGTGGCGCCGGCGATCGGCCACCGGACCGCGATCGTGCCCCTCCTCAACGGGATGGCCCATCTCGGCGAGCTCAACGCGCGCTTCGGTGCCCGGCCGGTGCTGGGCGGCGTGGCCAAGGTCGTCACCACCCTGAACGCCGACGGCGACATCGTCCGTCTCGCCCCGGTGGCGAACCTGGACATCGGCGAGCAGGACGGACGTCCGTCGGCCCGGCTGGACGAGGTGCACGCCGTGCTGGACGCCGCCGGTATGAAGGCGGGCATCGTGCCGGACATCGTCGCGGCGATGTGGCACAAGTGGGTCTTCATCACCACCGTCGGCGCGGTGACGTGCCTGATGCGCGGCACGGTCGGCGACGTCAACGCCGTCCCCGGAGGATCCGACTTCGCGCTCGCCGTCCTGGCCGAAGCCGCAGCGGTGTCGACCGCGGCCGGGTTCCCCGTCCCGGAGAGCCAACTCGCCGTGATCACGGGGACGGTGAAGCAGGACGGCCCGTTCGCGTCCTCCATGTACCGCGACGTCGAGAACGGTCGTCCGAGCGAGGTCGAGCACCTCTTCGGCGACTTCCTCGCGCGGGCCCGCGCCCTCCAGGTGGACACCCCCCTGCTCGACCTGGCCACCCTGCACCTGCGCGTCCACCAGCACCGCACCGCCCAGGGCGCGTTCGGCCGGTCGTAGGGCAACGGACCGGCCGGCGGCGTCGAACACGGTTGCCGGTCGCTCCGGTCCTCAGGCCCTTGACGCGGACAGGTGCGACCTCTGTCATGGACGCACGAGATAGGGCAGAACGGCCTGGGGGGCACAGTGGGGGTTGACGAGCCGAACGCACCTGGCGGCGACAGCGGTGGTCACCAAGGGCCGCCGGACGGATGGAATCCCGACCGCGTCCTCACGATCGTGCTGCTCGTGATCGTCGTGGCGCTGTTCCTGTGGGGGATGTCGTCCAACGGGAGCGGCACCACCGAGTGCACGGGCGGCTGCGGCTGGCACTGACCGGCACCGGTACAGCCGGGCCGGCCGCAGCCACCCGCTCAGCGGCCCCGCCGCGCAGCTCCCCGGCGAGCGCGCCGAGATCCTCGCCAAGGTCCTGGGCCGGCCGCCGCGCTTCGAGGGGCAGCCCGACGACGAGGCGCGGGCCGAGATGCTCGGCAACGGCGTCCCGGAGCGCTACGTCGACGCGTTCTTCCGCTTCTTCGTCGACGGTGAGTTCGACGACACCCCTGTCCTGCCCACGGTCGAGGAGCTCACCGGCCGCCCGCCGCGCACCTTCGGGGAATGGGCCCTCACCCACGTGGACGCCTTCCGATGAAGGTGGGACAGTCCGGTTGCCGTACCGCTCCGAGGCTGCGGAAGATGTCCGGGCTGCGGCGCGATCACGCACCGAAGTGGTCGTATAAGCGGGCCGCAGGTGGGGTAGAACGGTGGCGGACATCCTGAACCGGGGTGTCCGCGGCGCCCGTTGTGGGCGGCACTGTCACGGACGAAGGATGCAAAAACGATGGCCAGCGGCACGGTGAAGTGGTTCAACTCGGAAAAGGGCTTCGGGTTCATCGCCCAGGACGGCGGCGGCGCCGACGTCTTCGCCCACTACTCCAACATCTCGGGCACCGGCTATCGCGAGCTCGCGGAGGGCGAGCATGTGACCTTCGATGTCACGCAGGGCCAGAAGGGACCGCAGGCGGAGAACATCGTCCGCGGCTGACACCTCGGGTGTGGGAAGAGGCCGGCGCCTGCCCGTCGGCCTCTTCCCACCACCCAGGCCCGTTCTCGCCCGCCGGACGGGCCGAGGACGAGACGTGGGACACCTCCCTGGCGTGGATGTCACATTTCGAGCGGTCGGGCCGCTCTCAGATGTTGAACCACGACATAGGGAGCACCCGATGAAGCTCACCATCTTCGCCGCGACCGGCGGGATCGGCCGGCAGATCCTCGACCAGGCCGTCGCGGCAGGCCATGACGTCACCGCGGTCGTGCGGAACCCGGACAAGGTCTCCGGACCGATACGTATCGTCACCGCCGATCTGGCCTCAGCGGACCCGGACGCACTCCAGTCGGCGATCAGCGGGGCCGACGCCGTTCTCTCCGGCCTCGGGGCCCGCTCGAAATCCGAAGCCGGCGTCGCCTGGCGGGGGACGCGGGCCATAGTCCAGGCGATGCAGGCCACGGACGTACGGCGCATCGTCGTCGTCAGCGCGGCCCCGATCGGCACCGTGCCGTCGCCCGGCATCCCGCACCCCCCGAAGCACGATCCCGGCGACGGGTTCCTCATGCGGCATGTGTTCGGCCGGTTGGTGAAGGTCGCACTCCGCGAGCACTACGCCGACCTCGCGCGGATGGAGGACGTCCTTCGCGAGACCACCCTGGAATGGACCGTGGTGCGGCCCCCGAAGCTGACCGACAAGGCGCTGACCGGTACCTACCGCACCGCGTACGAACAGAACGTGCGCGGCAGTTGGTCGGTCTCCCGCGCCGACGTCGCCCACTGCATGCTCGATGTCCTGGAACGCCCCGAGACGGTCCGCCGGACGATCGGCATCGCCGGCTGACAAGGCCACCGAAGAGACCGACGAAGGGCCCGGCCCGCCACGGAAGGGCCGGGCCCGTCGTCGTGCACGACGACCTTCGGGCTGCCTCCTCGGGCGCCGTTCACCGTGGGGTGAGAGTCGTTCCGAGGCGCTCGGTGGTGTTGCCGTAGGGGAGGTCGCTGAGGGGCTGATCGGTGCAGAAACGGGTGACGAGATCGGCGAAGTCCGCGATGCGCTCGACGGGCGCCAGGTGATCGGTCTCCTTGATCGTGGTGAACCACGCCGCGGGCAGTTGGGCGGCCACCTCGCGGCCCATCTCCGGGGTGGTCAGCGTGTCGTACTCGCCGGTGACCACCAGGCTGGGGATGGTGGGCGCCGGTTCGGGGCGGTACCACTCATGGCGCATCAACCGGGTGTTGTGCTCGGCGGACTTGCGCAGCTCCTCGGGGCTCTGGCCGACGATCTGCTGGTAGACCAGCCGGGAGACGGCGGCGTGCTTGCGGACATGGCCGGTGCCCGGAGGGGACATGAAGCGGTCCGCCAGCTCCCGGGCGATCGGCTCCGTCTCCCCGCGCTCGATCATGCCGGACCAGCGCTCCATGGCCTCGGCGTAGCCGGCCGGGATACGGGTGGTCATGCCGACCAGCAGGAGGCGCTTGACGAGTGCGGGGTAGTGCTGCGCGAAGCGCAGGCCGATGGCCCCGCCGTAACAGGCGGCGACGAGATTGATCCGGGGCAGCCCGAGCTCTTCCACGAGATGGCGGACGGCAGCCGCCAGGAAGTCGACCCCGTACTTGGCGGGCAGGAAGTCGGCGCTGCCGTAGCCGGGGAGGTCCACGGTGATCACCTGGCCCAGGTGGGCCAGCCACTTCTCGTGGCGCACCCAAGAGTTGCGGTCCTGCGACGATCCGCCGAGGACCAGGACCGGCTCGGTGCGGGGAGTGCCCTGGCGCACGATGCGGCAGGTGAAGCGGAAGCCGTCGAAGGTCAGATCCCGCTCCTCCACGCGGACCGGTGGTGTCGCCCCCTGGACCCCCAGGACTCCGTGGGCCGCCGGGGCCTGTCCGGGGAGGGTGGCGGTGGCGGAGGCGCCGAGCCGGTCCGCCCCACGGTCCTGAGGAGGTGCGGTGTCGGTGGACATGAAGGGCTCCAGAATTCGGGGAGGGCGGTGTGACGCCGGCCCCGGCCACGGCGGGCGGGGACGGCGCCCGGACCGTTCCGCCTGCATGACGTGACCCGAAAGGAGTCGGCGGACAGCCCGGTGACGAAGAGCGAACGCCCAGCGCCCGCTGTGCGCGGCGTCCGCACACAAGGGGCCGATCGCCGCTTCGATCACCAATAGGTGTTCGTTGCAGTCTGTTTGCCCGGATTGGCGGGAACACCCTTTGCGGGGTTGATTCACCTCTTCAGGTGAAAAGAGCCGTCACTGTGGGTGAACATTCCGAGGATTGCGACTGACGCCTGTCACTCGTCGTAGCCGTGGGGTTCGGCCTGCCGCACTTCGCACCGGGAGCCCGACCGGTTGGACGTACGGTTCTCCCAACGTCGCTTTCGCAGCTCGCACGGGGGAATCTCATGGCCATCGACTACACCAAGCGCCCTGCTGCCCCCGCGCCGGCGATCGATCTCGTGAAAGTCCAGGCCAGCGCCCCGCGTCTCGTCGATCTGTACAAGTCGGCCCGGGTCTCGCTGGAGAAGGCCGGGATGGCCGGGCAGCGTGCCGCGGTCTATCTGGTCCTGGACCGCTCGGGCAGCATGCGCCGCTACTACAAGGACGGCACCGTCCAGCATCTCGCCGAGCAGGCGCTCGGCCTGGCCGCGAACCTCGATGACGACGGCATCGTGCCGGTGGTGTTCTTCTCCACCGACGTCGACGGTGTCGCCGACCTCAGCCTGACCGACTACGACGGCCGGATCGGCGCGTTGCACGCCGGCTTCGGACGTATGGGCCGCACCAACTACCACCTGGCGATGCAGGCCGTCATCGACCACTACGCCGACTCGGGCGCCACCGACCCGGCCTTCGTGATCTTCCAGACCGACGGCAGCCCCAGCTCCCGGACCGCCGCCGAGCATGTGCTGTGCACCGCCGCACGCCTGCCGATCTTCTGGCAGTTCGTGGCTTTCGGGAACCCGGACGACAGCCGGTTCGACTTCCTGTGCAAGCTCGACGACCTGCCGGTACCGGCGAAGCGCGTGGTCGACAACGCCGGATTCTTCCCTGCCGGGGTCGACCCCCGCGCCCTGTCCGACGCCGAGCTCTACCGGCGGCTCACCCTGGAGTTCGGTTCCTGGATCGCCACCGCGACAGCCGCCGGCATCATCGGCTGACCCGGGCACCTCGCGGTCGATACCGCTGTGTGCCGGCCGGGGGCGTTGTCCGGCGGGCTGAAGGATCCCGACAGGACGGCCGTCGGCAGCGCGATCAACCGCGGCCGCGGTGGATCGCGCGAGGGCGGGCAGGCGCAGGGCAGGCGTGAAATGGCCGGGAAGCGCTGGAAGGTGGATTCGCCGGTCTCGGGGAGAAGGGCTACACGGGTGGTTTTCGATGATGGTTGAGCGGTTCTTGAAGGTCTCCTGCGCGACGGGCGGCGTCGCGGAGGCGCGGGCCTGGGCGTGTGCCCAACTGGAAGGGTTCGGTTGGTCCGCGAACTGGCGGCCGGACCGCAACGTGGTGGCGTTGTTGGTGTCGGAGCTGGTGACGAACGCGATTCGGCATGCCTCCGGCGCCGTGGGTCTGCGCCTGATGTGGGACGAGCGGCGGCTGCGGATCGCCGTGGACGATGCCTCCCCGGCCCTGCCCGTACTACGGCCTGCCCGGCCGGACCGGCCCGGCGGACACGGCCTGAATCTGGTGCAGCGGCTGTCCGGCGGGTGGGGCGTGGCTCCTCGCGACGTCGGCAAGCGGGTGTGGGCCGACCTGGTGTTCGGTTAGGACGTGCCTCACCGTGCGGCGGCCCACGTGAGTGCCACGGCCTCGCGGTGCGGGGCTATGCCGGCCGGGCCGCTCGGCGCAGCTCGTTGATACGGATCAGGTTGCCCGCGGGATCGCGGAAGGCGCAGTCGCGAATCCCGTACGGCTGCTCGGTCGGCTCCTGGACGACCTCCGCGTCGCCGGCCTGCAGCCGCTCGAAGGTGTCGTCGAGGTCGGCGGTGGCGAAGTTGATGCTGGCGTAGGTGCCCTTGGCCATCATCTCGGTGATGGTGCGCCGCTCGTCGTCGGTGATGCCCGGGTCGGCGGCCGGCGGGTGCAGCACGATGGACGTCTCCGGCTGGCCGACGGGGCCGACCGTGATCCAGCGCATCCCGCCGTATCCGACATCGTTGCGCACCTCGAAACCGAGAGTGTCGCGGTAGAACGCCAAGGAGGCCTCCGGGTCGTCGTGCGGGAGGTAGCTCGCGTGAATGGTGATGTCCATGGCGGTCACATTAGTTGCGGCCCGGTTACCGCGCTTCTCGATTCCTGATCGGTCTGGTCACCTGTTTCGCGACGCAGGACGGCATCCCTGCCGTGGCGTCTGCGGCCTCGCGTCGGTACGTACTGGGCGGTACGCCGACCAGCTCGGTGAAGCGCGTGCTGAAGGTGCCCAGCGACGAGCAGCCGACCGCGAAACAGACCTCGGTGACGCTGAGGTCGCCGATGCGCAGCAGCGCCATGGCCCGCTCGATGCGCCGCGTCATGAGGTAGCCGTACGGCGACTCGCCGTAGGCGAGCCGGAACTGGCGGCTGAGGTGCCCGCCCGACATGTTCACCCCGCGGGCGAGCGCCTCGACGTCCAGCGGCTGCGCGTACTCCCGGTCGATCCGGTCCCGGACGCGGCGCAGCCGCGCGAGGTCGTTCAGGTGCTGCTCCGCGGCGGGCCTACTGGTCACCTGCGAAATCCTGCCACAAACGGCTGTACGGAGCGCAGGACGAACGCCGGCGTCCGCGGGGACCCGGTCAGGCGCCCACGTAGGCCGAGAGGTGCTCGCCGGTGAGGGTGGAGCGGGCGGCGACGAGATCGGCGGGTGTGCCCTCGAAGACGATCCGGCCGCCGTCATGGCCTGCGCCGGGGCCGAGGTCGATGATCCAGTCGGCGTGCGCCATGACCGCCTGGTGGTGTTCGACGACGATGACCGACTTGCCGGAGTCGACCAGCCGGTCGAGCAGGCCGAGCAGCTGCTCGACATCGGCGAGGTGGAGGCCGGCGGTCGGCTCGTCGAGGACGTAGACGCCGCCCTTCTCGGCCATGTGGGTGGCCAGCTTGAGCCGCTGCCGTTCGCCGCCCGACAGCGTGGGGAGCGGCTGGCCGATCCTGAGGTAGCCGAGCCCGACGTCGACGAGCCGGGTCAGGATCTTGTGCGCGGCCGGTGTGCGCGCCTCGCCGTCGCCGAAGAACTCCTCGGCCTCGGTCACCGACATCGCCAGCACCTCGCTGATGTCGCGGCCGCCGAGGTGGTGGTCCAGCACCGACGCCTCGAACCGCTTGCCCTCGCACTCCTCGCAGAGGGTGGCGACTCCGGCCATCATCGCCAGGTCGGTGTAGATGACGCCGGCGCCGTTGCAGTTGGGGCAGGCGCCCTCGGAGTTGGCGCTGAACAGCGCCGGCTTCACGCTGTTGGCCTTCGCGAACGCCTTGCGGATCGGGTCGAGCAGCCCGGTGTACGTCGCCGGATTGCTCCGCCGCGAGCCGCGGATCGCGCCCTGGTCGACCGACACCACGTCCTCGCCGGCGGGGATCGACCCGTGCACCAGCGAGCTCTTGCCGGAGCCGGCGACGCCGGTGACGACCACGAGCACCCCGAGCGGGACGTCGACGTCGACCTTCCGCAGGTTGTTCGCCACCGCGCCGCGGATCTTCAGCGCGCCGGTGGGCTCACGCACCGTCTCCTTGACAACGGCCCGGTCGTCGAAGTGGCGGCCGGTGATGGTGTCGGCGGCCCGCAGCCCCTTGACGGTGCCCTCGAAGCAGACGGCGCCGCCCGCTGTACCGGCGCCGGGGCCGAGGTCGACGATGTGGTCGGCGATCGCGATCGTCTCCGGCTTGTGCTCCACGACGAGCACCGTGTTGCCCTTGTCCCGCAGCCGCAGCAGCAGGTCGTTCATCCGCTGGATGTCATGGGGGTGCAGACCGGTGGTGGGCTCGTCGAAGACGTAGGTGACATCGGTGAGCGAGGAGCCGAGGTGGCGGATCATCTTGACGCGCTGCGCCTCGCCACCCGACAGCGTGCCCGAAGGGCGGTCGAGCGAGAGGTAGCCGAGGCCGATCTCCACGAACGAGTCGAGCGTCTGCTGCAGCGTCTCGAGCAGCGGCGCCACCGAAGGCTCCTTGAGGCCGCGGGCCCACTCGGCGAGGTCGCTGATCTGCATCGCGCAGGCGTCGGCGATGTTGATCCTCTTGATCTTCGACGACCGGGCGGCCTCGCTGAGCCGGGTGCCGTCGCACTCGGGGCAGACGGTGAAGGTGATCGCCCGCTCGACGAACGCCCGGATGTGCGGCTGCAGCGCGTCGACGTCCTTGGCGAGGAACGACTTCTGCATCTTCGGGATCAGGCCCTCGTACGTGAGGTTGATGTTGTCGACCTTGATCTTGGTCGGCTCCTTGTGGAGCAGGTCGTGGAGCTCCCTCTTGGTGAACTTGCGGATCGGCTTGTCCGGGTCGAAGAAGCCGCAGCCGCTGAAGATGCGCCCGTACCAGCCGTCGATGCTGTAGCCGGGGATCGTGATCGCGCCTTCGTTGATCGACTTGCTGTCGTCGTACAGCTGTGTGAGATCAAAGTCGGTGACCGAGCCGCGGCCTTCGCAGCGCGTGCACATGCCGCCGGTGCGGGTGAAGGTCTTCTTCACGGCCTTGGTCCTGTCGGCACCGCGATCGACCGTGAACGCACCGCTCGCGCTGACCGAGGCGACATTGAAGGAGAACGCCTGGGGCGAGCCGATGTGCGGCTTCCCGAGCCGGCTGAAGAGGATGCGCAGCATCGCGTTGGCGTCGGTGGCGGTGCCGACGGTGGAGCGGGGGTCGGCGCCCAGCCGCTGCTGGTCGACGGTGATCACAGTCGTCAGTCCGTCGAGTACGTCGACCTCGGGCCGCGCCAGCGTCGGCATGAAGCCCTGCACGAAGGCGCTGTAGGTCTCGTTGATCAGCCGCTGCGACTCCGCGGCGATCGTGCTGAAGACCAGCGAGCTCTTGCCCGAGCCCGAGATGCCGGTGAACACCGTCAGCCGGCGCTTCGGGATCTCGATGCTGATGTCCTTGAGGTTGTTCACGCGCGCGCCGTGCACACGGATCAGATCGTGACTGTCGGCAGCATGCGGCGCAGGCGACTGCGTGTCCGTCCTCGTGGCCATGCTTGTCGTTTCCCCATCTCTTTCGCGGAGACCGCAGTCGCGGTCTCCGTCGGCGTCGCCCGGTTTGATCCGACCAGCCGCGAACAGTACGTCCGGTTCTACTTCGTCGGCGCGGTCGGAGCAAGGGTCCGCTGTCTCACTGGTCCTGGAGCAGCCCGAGGAGATTGCCGTCGGGGTCGGTGAAGGTGGCCACCAGACGGCCGCCGCCGACATCGTGAGCGGGCTCCTTCACGGTGGCGCCCGCGGCGGTCACCTCGGCGAGCTTTGCCTCGATGTCCTGCACATGCCAGTAGCAGACCGGTGCGGTCATGCCCTGCGGTCCACCGCCCGGCAGCAGTCCGATGTGCTGGCCCGCGGCCTCGAAGCCGACGTAGTAGGACGAGTCGCTCGTCGGCGCCACGCCGAGCAGTGCGGCATACACCGCCTTGGCCTTCTCCAGGTCGGACACGGGATGCAGCACGGTCTTGATTCCCTGGTTGGAAGAGTCGGTCATGGTCGCTCCTGACGTAGAGGGTCGCATCGACCCGGTGCGGGACCCGTTCGGTCCATGGCGGCCACGCTAGCCGCGGCTCGGTGACGGCGCTTCTCGATTCCTGATCGGTTCCGGCCGGCTCTTTCACGAGGCAGGACGGCCCCCGGCGGCCATGCTCCGGAACCGGCCACGTCCCTGCGCCGGTATCCCTGATAGCCGCGGCGCGCTTCCGTACACTTGGTCCAGCTGTGGGCCCGGGCTCCCTCCGGGCCCATCAGTACGTCCGCCCGCCGTCCGCCGCACGGGTGGTCCGTGTCCCTCGTTTGGCCCGCCGAAGTAGCGCGATCGTGGCTCTCGGGCGAGGATCGGCTCGGTAGCCCCTGCTGTGAGGAGCGGATGGTCATGTCGGAGCGCAGCCGTCGCCAAGGAGCCGTAGAGGCCTCCTTCACTCTGCCCACGGGCCACCCGCTGGGCGAGGTCGACGACGAATGGCTGCCCGGCGCCCCCGCCCGACCCCGCGACGACGGTGACCGGACGGAAGCCGCCGCGCAGGCCGCTAAGCGCACACCGTCCCGCAACCTGGCGTACGGCGACTACTGGGTCGAGAAGGACGGTTCCGACGGCGGCAGCGGCCGCAACAGCGAGCGGAACGCCTGACCGGTGCGGTGCAGGCGGCGGTGACCGGGCCCGGGCGGCCCGTCGCTCAGGGGATCCGGATCAGGTGCACCGCCGTGCTCGCCCAGTCGCCGTGCGGCAGTTCGGGCAGCAGGCCGCACTCGCTCAGCACCGTCGCCGAGTGGACGGAGCCGCTGTGCGCGTCGCGGTAGCGGGCGGTGGGTTCGAGACCGGACAGCCGTAGCGGCAGCCGCGGGCCGCCGTGGCGCGGGGTGCGCTGCCAGACCAGGAGCAGCACCTCGCTCCGGTCCGCCGCGGTGTACTGCACGGCGGCCGGGCCGTCGTCGACCGGACCGCGCGGCCGGTGCAGGGTGCCGTGCTGGACGAGATGACGTACCCGCTTGTACTGCGCCAACAGGGCGGCTCCCTCGGTCAGTTCTCCGTCCGACCAGCGGGTGAGGTCCCCGCCGATGCCGAGCACCCCGGCCATCGCGACATGGAAGCGGAAGCGCAGCGGCACCGTGCGGCCGGTGAGCTGGTTGGGCACGTCGGTCACCCAGGCGGCCATGGTCCGCGACGGGTAGATCTGGCCGTAGCCGTGCTGGATGAGCACCCGGTCGGCCGCGTCGGTGTTGTCCGAGGTCCAAGCCTGGTCGGTGCGGGAGAGGATGCCGAGGTCCACCCGGCCGCCGCCACCGCTGCACGTCTCGATCCGCAGGTCCGGATGGTCGGCGCGGAGCCGGTCGACGACCTCGTAGAGGTGGTGCACGTACGCCGTTCCCACCCGGTCGGCACCGTCCGGACGACCGGGCCAGCCGGCCTCGCTGAACGCGCGGTTCATGTCCCATTTGAGGAAGTCGATGCCGTGCTCGCCGACGAGCCGGGTCAGCCAGCCGTACGCCCAGTCCGCGACGTCCCGGCGGGCGAAGTTGAGCACCAGCTGGTTGCGCAGTTCGGTCCGGGTGCGGTGCGGGAAGTGCAGCACCCACTCCGGGTGTGCGCGGTAGAGGTCGCTGTCCGGGTTGACCATCTCGGGCTCGACCCACAGGCCGAAACGCATGCCGAGCTGGTGCACCTCGCGCACCAGCGGTGTGAGTCCCTCAGGAAAGCGGTCGGGGGACGGGGTCCAGTCGCCGAGTCCGGCCTGTTCGCTGCGGCGCGCGCCGAACCAGCCGTCGTCCATGACGTAGAGCTCCACACCCAGCGCCGCCGCCCGGGCGGCCAGTTTCAGCTGGCCCGGCTCGTCGACGTCGTAGGCGGTCGCCTCCCAGGAGTTGTAGAGCACCGGCCGGGTCTCGTCGGGGTGGGGCAGTACGTGGGCCAGGGTGTACGCGTGCCAGGCCCGGCTGGTCGCACCGAAACCCCCGTCCGCGTGGAGCCCGGCGAACCGTGGAGTGGTGAACTCCTCGCCGGGGCCGAGCGGCAGGACCGTCCCGTCGTGGCCGACGCCGCCGGTGAAGCCCGCCCGGCCGTCGGGGGACCGCTGCACGGTGATGCGCCAGCTTCCGCTCCAGGCCAGGGCGGCGCTCCACACCTGACCGTGGTCCTCGGTCGCGTCGCCCGCGTCCAGCATCACCCAGGGGTTGGCGTGGTGGCTGGTGATGCCCCTGCGGCTGGTGAGCGTCGTCTCGCCGAACGGCACCCGGTCGCGGTGGAGTTGGGTCTCGGCCGACCACTGGCCGGTCACATGGCTGAGCCGGTGGTCCTCCCGGGCGGGGACGGTCCACGCGGCGGAGTCGGCGCGGGGCAGCGCCACCGTGTCGTCGCCGGTGTTGCGCAGCACCGTCCAGCGTTCGATCACATCGCTGTCGTCGTGGACGCGGTAGTGGAGGGCGATCTCCAGGGGGTAGTGCCGGTCGCGGAACTCCAGGACCAGTTCGCTCGAACCGGGCGCCCGCTCGTGGACGCGGTGGCCCGCCGCCAGCCATTCCAAGGCGCGGGTGCCGTCGGCGAAGCGGACCTGCAGCGAAGGCGCCCCGAACCGCGCTCCGCCGTCGGCGGGAAGTTCCTCACCGACGGCCGGCAGGCCCTCGAAACTGCTGGCCGGCGGGGGTGGGGGAGTGGCGAGCTCCTGGGCCTCCGCAAGGGTCAGCCGCGGTCCCCAGGCGAGGTGGACGGGCGCTCCCGTCCCGTCGACGCGTAGCGCGTACGAGGTGCGCGGGGTGCGGAGCAGCCAGACCCCGGTGTCGGGGGCAAAGGAGATCACAGGCATTGATCCTTACGGTCAGGTAGCGCCTTGAGAGCAGTCGGCAGCCAACCCTTCTTGCGATCACCTGTCAATACCCATGGCTGAGCCTGTATTTGGAGGTTCTGACCCGCATGGAGCGACATCTTGAAAGGAGCGTACTTCTTTCATTGACAGTGGAAAAGAACCCCCTTACGTTTCGGCCATGCACTCGTCCCCTCGCACCGAGGTGGTCCCGGCAGCGACGCCGGCCGCTTCCCTGGTCTTCACCACCGTGCTGTCCCACGGCCCGCTCACCCGGATCGAGATCGCCCGGCGCACCGCACTGTCGCCGGCCGCGGTCACCAAGGCCGTACGGCCGCTGATGGCGGCCGGCTATCTCGTCGAAGGCGTGGACGAGGAGGCGCGGGCCTCGCTGGGACGGCCCGCCAACCCCGTACGGGTCGACGGCGGCCGGGCGCTGTTCATCGGCGTCAAGGTGACCGGGGACGAGATCATCGCGGTGCTGACCGATCTGTGCTGCCGCATCCGGGTGGCCCGGCACGTCCGTCTCACCGCCCGTGACCCGGGCGCCGTGCTCGCCTCCATCGCCGGACTCGTACAGGAACTCCTCACGGAGGCCGAAGGGTTCGGTGTGCAGGTCAGCGGGGTGGGACTGGCCGTGTCGGGTGATGTGGACCGCGCGGCCGGAGTGGTGCGCTACTCACCGTTCCTCGACTGGCGCGACGTTCCGCTCGCGGAACTGGCCGGCACCGTGACCGGTCTGCCGGTCACCGTCGACAACGACGTACGCGCCCTGACCGTGGCCGAGCAGTGGTTCGGGGCCGGGGCCGGAGTCTCCGACTTCGCGCTGGTGACCGTCGGCGCGGGTATCGGCTGCGGGCTCGTGGTGCACGGGCGGGTGGTCTCCGGCGCGCACGGCGTCGCCGGCGAGATCGGCCATCTGTCCATCGACCCGCTGGGGCCGCTGTGCCACTGCGGAAACACCGGATGCGTGGAGGCGATCGCCGGTGACGCCGCCATCATCCGCCGGGTCCGGGAGGTGACCGGTCTGCCGGTCACCGACTCGGCGCAGGCCCTGGAGCTCGCGCACCAGGGCGACCCCGGCGCGCGAGAGGTGTACGCGCGGGCCGGGGAGGCGATCGGCCGGGCCATCGGGGCCGTCGTCAACGTCCTCGGACCGGAACGAGTGATCATCTCCGGCGAGGGGCTGGCGGCGTACGACCTGTTCGCCGAGCAGATCCGTGACGCCTTCACCGCGTCCGCCTTCGGTACCGCCGCCCAGTGCGACGTGATGACACGTCCACTGCCCTTCGAGGAGTGGGCGCGCGGGGCCGCGGCCACCGCGATCCAGTCCTTCATCGGCATAGACACGTAAGAGGAGTAGCGATGACGCTGCAGAGCCGCCCCCTGACGCATGCCACCGAACACAGCCGCCGCACCGTGGTCCGCGGGTACCTCGCCCTGATCGAGACCGGGGACAAGCGCCCGATCACCTCCGCGCCGGCCAACCTCCAGGGCCAGTACTTCACCAACCCCAATCTGATCGCGGCCGGTGCACTGATGACCGCGATCCCGACGCTGCTGGTGTACTTCGCGCTCCAGCGCCAGTTCATCAGCGGGCTGACCATCGGTTCGGGCAAGGGCTGAGCCACCGGCCCCTCCGCCGCACCCACGTCCCCCGATCCCCCCACACCGCCCAGCGCACGCCCATGCCCCCACACAGGGAGGTCCGACCCATGCGGTCATCCTCGTTCCGCACCGTGCTCGCCCTGGCCATCGCCGTCGGTCTGACGACCGCCGTCCCCGCCGCGATGGCCGCCGCTCCCCGCGGCACGTCCCCCACCGCTCCCCCCACGGTCACGACCGCCCCCGCCCAGAAGCCGTACATGGGCTGGTCCAGCTGGAGCATGCAGTCCTCAAAGTACCCGGGGCTCAACCCCGACGGCGACTACAGCTACCTGACCGAGAAGAACGTCCTCAAGCAGGCCGGCGCGATGGCGTCGAAGCTCAAGAAGTACGGATACGAGTACGTCAACATCGACGCCGGCTGGTGGCGCGACACGACCTGGAAGCCGGAGTTCGACGCGTACGCCCGGCAGGCACCCGACCCCGTCCGGTTCCCGCGCGGCATGAAGCCGGTCGCCGACGACATCCACGCCAAGGGTCTCAAGGCCGGCATCTACCTTCCCGCTGGGCTGGAGAAGGAGGCGTACGGCGCGGGCAAGGTCCCGGTCTGGAACGCGCCGGGCTGTGCCACCGCCGACATCGTCTACAGCGACCTGCGCACCACCAACGGCTGGGACAGCGCCTACAAACTCGACTTCTCCCGCCCCTGCGCGCAGAAGTACATCGACTCGCAGGCCCGGATGTTCGCCGACTGGGGATACGACTTCCTCAAGCTGGACGGTGTCGGACCCGGCTCCTCCAAGAGCGGTGACAACTACAACAACGTTGCCGACGCCGCCGCCTGGCAGCAGGCGATCGCCACCGCCGGGCGCCCGATCCACCTCGAACTCTCCTGGTCGCTGGACATCAACCACGCCGCCGACTGGAAGCAGTACTCCAACGGCTGGCGGATCGACACCGATGTCGAGTGCTACTGCAACACCCTGGTGTCGTGGGAGAACTCGGTCGACGACCGATGGGACGACGCGGCCGGGTGGACCGGGCACGCCGGACCCGGGGGATGGAACGACCTCGACTCCCTCGACGTCGGCAACGGAGAGATGGACGGCCTGACCAAGGCCGAGCGGCAGAGCTACGTGACGCTGTGGGCCATCGCCAAGTCCCCGCTCTACACCGGTGACGACCTCACCCGCCTCGACGACTACGGCGTCTCGCTGCTGACCAACCGCGAGGTCATCGCGCTCAACCAGGGCAGCACCCCGCCCGCCCGGCCCATCACCGCCGCCGGCGACCAGCAGGTCTGGAGCGCGAAGAACGCCGACGGCAGCTACACCGTCGCCCTGTTCAACCTCGGCAGCGGTCCCGCCGCCGTGACCGCCGACTGGTCGTCCCTCGGCTTCTCCGGGCAGGGCGCGGTCCGCGACCTGTGGAACCAGCAGAACCTCGGCTCGTACAAGGACAAGGTGACGCAGGCACTGCCGGCCCACGGCTCGCGGCTGTTCACCGTCACACCGCACGGACCCGCGCAGCAGAAGACCGGCTACGAGGCCGAGTCGGCGGCCAACACCCTCAGCGGCAACGCCGGCGTCGGCGACTGCGCGGCCTGCTCGGGCGGCCACAAGGTCGGCAACCTCTACCAGGGTGGAAAGCTCCAGTTCAACAACATCGTGGTGCAGAAGGCCGGCCGCTACATCATCGACGTGGCCTACATCAGCGGTGACGCCCGCCCGGCCCAGGTCTCCGCGAACGGCAACGGAGCCACCGGCCTGAAGTTCCCGTCGACGGGTGACTGGGGGACTGTCGAGACCGTCGGCGTGCCCGTGACGCTCAAGGCGGGCAGCAACACCGTCACCTTCGACAGCGGCGACGGGTACGCCCCGGACATCGACCGGATCGACGTACCGACGCTGTCGTGACGACCGGGTGCGGGGCCCGACCTCCTCCGGGCTCCGCACCCCCTGTCCGCACCCCCCTACACACAACGTCCCGCCCCACACAACGTCCCGCCACAATACGGAGTGCACCGTGGACGACCAGAACACCGACTCATCCCCCCGCCGACCGAGTCGGCGGGACATCCTCTCCCTCGCCGCCGCGGCGGGTGCCTTCACCGCACTCGGCAGCCTGCCCGCCTTCGCGGCCTCCGCGCCCGCGGTCCGCCCGGCCGGATCCCCGATGCTTCCCGAGGCGTCGACCACCAGATTCTGGTACCCGGCGCCCGCCTCCGACACCGCGATGATCGAACAGGGTCTGCCCATCGGCAACGGGCGGCTGGGCGCGCTCACCGGGAACGACCCGTCGCGCGAACTGCTCCTCCTCACCGACGCGACCCTGTGGACCGGCGACCGCAACGCCGTTCTCGACGCGGACGGCCAGTTCCCGTACGCCCGGGAGAACTTCGGCTCCTTCACCCTGCTGGGACGTCTGACCGTCGACATCCCCGACCACGACCTGTCGGCGGTCTCTGACTACCGCCGTGACCTCGACATCAGCCAGGGGATCGTCAGCTCCTCGTACGTCCGCTCAGGAGTGACGTACGAGCGCCAGATCTTCGCCAGCCACCCGGACGACGCCATCGTTCTGCACTTCTCCCAGCGCGGCGGCGGCCGGTACACCGGAACGGCGACCCTGGCGGGCACGCACGACGAGACCACGACCGCGGACCGGGCCCGTACCTACGCCTCGTTCGGTGCCGCCTTCCCGGACGGCGGGTTGCGCTACGGCGCCGCGGTGACCGCGTACAGCGGCACCGGCACGGTGACCACCGACGGTTCCCGGATCTCTTTCGCCGGCTGCAAGGACCTCACCGTCGTGGTCAGCGGCGGCACCAACTACGCGCCCGACGCGTCCGCGGGTTACCGCGACCCCGCCCTCGATCCGCAGAAGCTGGCCCGTAGCAAGGTCCTCACCGCGGCCCGCCACCCGTTCACGACCCTTCTTTACTCCCATGTCGCCGACCACCGGGCGCTGTTCGACCGGATGGACATCTCGCTCGGCGCGTCGTCCTCGGTACAGCGCGGACTCGACACCTGGGAGCGGATACGAGCCCGCGCACGGGACGGCGAGGCCGACCCCGAACTTGAGGCGTCATACCTGCAGTTCGGCCGCTACCTCATGATCGCCGGATCGCGCGACAGTCTGCCGCTCAACCTCCAGGGGCTGTGGCTGGACGGCAACGACCCGGACTGGATGGGTGACTACCACACCGACATCAACATCCAGATGAACTACTGGATGGCCGACCGGGCGGGCCTGTCCAGCAGCTTCGACGCCTACGCCGACTACTGTCTGGCGCAGCTCCCCTCCTGGACCGAGCTGACGCGGACCCTCTTCAACGACCCGCGCAACCGCTACCGCAACTCCAGCGGGAAGATCGCGGGCTGGACCGTCGCCATCTCGACCAACATCCATGGCGGGGGCGGCTGGTGGTGGCACCCGGCGGGCAACGCCTGGCTGTCCAACTCGCTCTTCGAGCACTACGAGTACACCCAGGACGCGGCCTACCTCGCCAGGATCCACCCGCTCCTGAAGGGTGCCTGCGAGTTCTGGGAGGCGCGGCTGCTCACCACGACCGTCACCGACCCGGCCACCGGCAAGGAGCGCGAGGTCCTGATCGCCGACAGCGACTGGTCACCCGAGCACGGGCCGTTCGACGCCAAGGGCATCACCTACGCGCAGGAACTGGTGCGGTCGCTCTTCGAGAACTACCGCACCGCGTGCTCCGTCCTCAGCAGGGACAGCGGCCACAGCAAGACCATCGGCGCGCTCCAGGAGCGGCTGTACCTGCCGCAGGTCAGCCCGAAGACGGGCTGGCTGGAGGAGTGGATGTCACCCGACAACCTCGGAGAGACCACCCACCGGCACCTCTCCCCGCTGATCGGACTCTTCCCCGGCGACCGGATCCGCCCCGACGGCTCAACCCCCAAGTCCCTGGTCGACGGCGCGACCGCGCTGCTCACCGCGCGCGGGATGGAGAGCTTCGGCTGGGCGAACGCCTGGCGGAGCCTGTGCTGGGCGCGGCTGAAGAACGCGGACAAGGCGTACCAGCTCGTCGTGAACAACCTGCGGCCCTCCATCGGCGGGACCAATGGCACCGCGATGAACCTGTTCGACATCTACGAGGTGTCGAAGGGCCGCGGCATCTTCCAGATCGAGTCCAACTTCGGCACCTCGGCCGCCATGATCGAGATGCTGGTCTACTCCCGCCCCGGCCACATCGAGCTGCTGCCCGCGCTCCCCGAGGCCTGGGCGCGCTCCGGATCGGTCACCGGCGTCGGAGTACGCGGCGGCTTCGTCATCGACCTGCGCTGGCGGGACGGAAAGGTGACCGAGGCGCGGCTGCGCAGCGTCGGCGGACGCACGACCACCGTGTCCTACGGGGGAGTGGCCCGCGAACTCAGCCTCAAACCGGGCGGCTCCGTCACCCTGCGGGACTTCAGCCGGTGAGCCGCCGTCCGTGGTTCCCGCACCGTGGCCGTGCGGCAGGACTCGTCTGCGCCCTGGTCGTCGCGCTGTGCGCACCCGCCTCCATGGCACCGGCATCAGCGACGACTGTGGCGCGCGCACCCTCCCACCAGGTGGTGACGTGGGGCGCGAGCGCCGACCGGATGGGAACGGCGGCCGCCGACCACAGCTACCGGCTGGTCGTCCGCACCAGCGTCGGCGGCGGCAACATGCGCATCCGGCTGTCCAACGCGTTCGGCGACCACCCGGTGACGTTCGACAGCGTCCGCGCCGGACTGCAGAAGGACGGTGCCCAACTCGTCTCCGGCAGCAACCGCCGACTCACCTTCGGTGGCGGGCAGTCCGTCACGGTGCCGCCGGGCGCCACCGTGTACAGCGATCCGCTGCCGGGATCGTTGGCGGCGCAGAGCAAGCTTGTGGTCAGCCTGCACGTGGTGGCCGCCGAAGGTCCGGCGACGGGCCACGGCATGGCGATGCAGACGTCCTACGCGGCGGCCGGCGACCACGCAGGTGAGGAGGGCGCGGCCGGCTGGACCGAGCGGATCGGATCGTGGTTCTACCTCGACGCGGTCAGCGTGGAGACCGGCGCGGACACCGGCGCCGTGGTCGCTCTCGGCGACTCGATCGCCGATGGCTGGCAGTCGAGCACCGACACCGACCGCCGGTGGCCCGACTACCTGTCCCGGCGGCTCCAGGGCACGACCGGTATCGGCATCAAGGGAGTCGCCAACGAGGGGATCTCCGGCAACAAGGTGCTGGCCGACGGTGCCGGGCAGAGCGCCCTGGCGCGGCTGCAGCGCGACGTGCTCTCCCAGCCCGGGATCCGCACGGTGTTCCTCTTCGAGGGCATCAACGACATCAAGGCGCACAGCGGCGTCACGGTCGCCGATCTGACCGCCGGCTACCGGCAGATCATCGACCGGGCCCACGCGGCGGGCGCCTGCGTCGTCGGCGGGACGGTCCTGCCTTTCAAGGGGTGGCCCGAATTCGATCCCGCGGGCGAGGCCGTACGCCAGGGTGTCAACGACTTCATCAGGAACAGCGGCGCGCTGGACGCCGTCACCGACTTCGACAAGCTGCTGCGCAGCCCGTACGACCAGGAGCGGCTGCTTCCGGTCTTCGACGGCGGTGACCATGTGCACCCCAACGACAAGGGCATGCAGGCGATGGCCGACTCGGTCGACCTGACGAGCCTGCGGTGCACCCGGTGAGTTGCGTCGAGCAGGGGCCGTTCTGATCCGACGGTCCGGTCCGACACCTGATCCGACACCTGATCCGACGACTGATCCGAGGACCTGACGGCGGGCCCGATCCGGCCCGCTGTCAGACCGTCACCAGGCCTTTCGTCACTGTTCGGAACTGTTCGAAGGATCTAACATTTTCCTCATATCTGTCTGCAACGATCCTCGATGTGCGGCTCAGGCCCCGCACACCAGGGGAGAGGGACGCAGATGCCAGCCGCGCGGGACGAGACGTACGAACATGACGGGGCCGCCCCGGAGGAGATACCCGAGGCCACGGCCGACGGCCCGGCCGCCCCGACAGGGCGCGGCACCGGCCGGCGAGCACGGAAGATCGTCGCCTGGACGGCAGTCGGCACGTTGGTACTGCTGGTCGTCGCGGGCGGCGCGATCTACTACCGCCTCAACAGCAACATCCAGAGCTTCCCCGCGGAGGCGATGAGCAGGGACCGCCCGCCCGCCGCCGTACCCGACGCCACCGGGAACACCCCGGTCAACGTCCTGCTCATCGGCTCCGACTCGCGTGGCGGCGCCAACAGCAGCCTCGGCGGCGGAGAGAGCGGCACCGCCCGCTCGGACACCACGATCCTGCTGCACGTCTATGCCGACCACCAGCACGCGATCGGCGTCTCCATCCCCCGCGACACCCTGGTCACCATCCCCGCCTGCCGTCTGTCGGACGGGAGTTGGACCAACGAGCGGACCCACACCATGTTCAACGAGGCGTTCTCGGTGGGGGAGACCGACGCCGGCAACCCGGCCTGCACGCAGAACACGGTGGAGAAGCTCACCGGCCTGCGGGTGGACCACACCATCGTGGCGAACTTCGAGGGCTTCGCGGCGATGACGAAGGCCGTCCACGGGGTGGAGGTCTGCCTCCCGAACGACATCTACGAGGGCGACGTCAATCCGAAACTGGGCGCCAGGGGCAATGTGCTCCTCGGCAAGGGCAAGCAGAACGTCCAGGGCCAGCAGGCCCTGGACTACGTGCGGCTGCGGCACGGCATCGGGGACGGATCCGACATCGGCCGGATGATGCGCCAACAGGCCTTCCTCGGCTCGCTGGTGTCCAAGATCAAGGGGCAGGGGATCAACCCCACCACGTTGCTGCCGCTCGCGGACGCGGCGACCAAGTCCCTGATCGTCGATCCGGGTCTCGGCTCGGTGGCGAAGCTGCTGGAGTTCGGCTCGTCGCTGAAGAACATCGACCTGCACGACCTCAAGTTCCTGACCACCCCGTGGCGCTTCAGCGGCGAGCGCGTCGAGTTGGTCCAGCCCGCGGTCGACACCCTGTGGGCCACCCTCAAGGCCGACCGGACCATCGACGGGCAGAACGCCACCGGGACCGGGCCGCAGACCACTGCTCCGGCCGGGTCGCCGTCGTCGTCCCCGCCCGCTTCGGCACCGACGACCGGGACCGGCGGTGCGGGCGCCGGCGACAAGGACGACCCATTCGCTCAGGATTCGGCGAAGCCGACCGGAACGCCCACCGCGCTTCCCTCCACGGTCGTGGCCGACGCCCGCTCCGCGGATCAGGACACCTGCGCCAACACGGTCTTCGGTTCGGGCGGCTGACAGGCCCCGGCCGGCCCACGAAAGGTGGATGCTGGAGGGGAGGAGATGCGTCGCCATGCGTACTGGGAGTGAGCCGTTGACCGCACGCAGTCCGCTGCGCCTACGTCTGGGGCTGGCCGCGTTCGGGCTGGTCTGGGCGGTGGTGGGCGCGGTGGGGTTCGCGGTGGCGGGCCATATGGCGTGGGCGGTCGCGTTCGCGGTGGTGGGAGCGGTGGCCATCGTGGATCTGATCGTGGTGGGCCGGCACATCCGCCAGGGCGCGCACTACCAGCCGGGGCGTGACATTCCGCCGTACCTGCCGGACCGGGGCGGCACCCACCTGCGGCATCACGGACCCTAGGGCCTCTCCGGCCGGACAGTCCTAGCCGGGCCAGGCGCCCTCGGCGGCCAGGGCGAGGATCAGCGCGGCGATGTTCCAGGCGTCGTCCTCGCCGCGGTGGCGCCGCCCTTCCAGCGGCAGTCCCGCGATACGCAGGGCCTGCGCCATTCCGGGGCGCTTGCGCAGCCGGTGCGCCTGGGTGAAGGCCAGCTTCGCGTTGGTGTGCCGTTGCCCGAAGGGGTACTCGGTGTTGGTGGCCAGGCACTGCCGGGTGAACTGATGCCGGTCGTAGTCTCCCCAGCTGGCCCACGGCCGGCTCCCGGCCCGGTGCTCGGCGGCCAGCAGCCGGCAGGCCTCGGAGAAGCCGACGCCGGTCTCCACCTCGGCCTGCGTCAGGCCCGTCAGCTCGGTGCAGAAGGCGCTGACGGCGGACCGTTCGGGCCGCACCAGGATGCCGTGCCGCGCGACCCGCTCGCCCGTGTCGAGGTCGACGACGGTGAGTCCGATCTCGATGATCTCGCTCACCGCCCCTGGAGGCGGTTCGCCGGCCCAGCAGGTCGCCTCGACATCGATGACGTTCAACAGTCCCACGGCGCTGTCCATGCTGCCGAGCGTAGGAGACGACCACCCGCCGGTCACCTCGGTTTACTCCCCGGTCGTGCCGTCGATGCACTCCCGGAGCAGGTCGGCCTGGCCGTTGTGCCTCGCGTACTCCTCGATCATGTGGGTGAGGATGTAGCGCAGCGAGTACACCTCGTCGCCGTAGTGCCCGGTGTCGTCGAGGGACGTGGCGGCGTCCACGATGGCGCGGGAGCGTGCGCACTCCTCGTGCCAGACCCGGAACGCCTCGTCGGGATCGGCCGAGTCGACGTCCCACTCGCTGAACCGGCCGGGCTCCGGACGGGGCCAGTAGGGCTGAACGTTGTCGTCGTTCAGTATCTTGCGGAACCAGCCCCGCTCGACCTCGACCAGATGCCGGACCAGCCCGAGCAGGGACAGCTCCGAGGGAGGAACCGCCTTCTGCCTCAGCTGTTCGGTGGTCAGGCCGGTGCACTTCATGGTCAGCGTCTCACGCTGGTACTGCAGAAAAGCGGTCAGGCTCGCCCGCTCGTCCGCGACCCACGGCGGCTGGGTTCTCTCGTGATCTTGCATCGGGTCATCATGCCAACCGAGCCGGGTGCCCCGCCGGGATCAAACCGGTCAGTCCGCGGTCACGACGCGGGCAAGTTCGTTGAAGGCCGCACGGGTCTGCCGGGGGAGCTGACCGAAGTCGCCGAGCCCGCGCGTGCGCAGTGCCGCGGCGTCCGGGATCAACACCAGGGGAAGGGGTTGTCCGAACGCTTCCACCAACGGGCTCAGCCCCTCCCGGGACGCGATGAAGCCGTCCGTGTCGTACGCGGCCACGACGCATCGGTAGCTGAAACGGGTGTAGGGAGACATGCGCAGGGCCCGGAGCTGGGCCGCGGCCACCTGCAGGTCCGCGGGGCGCAGGGTGGTCGCGATGACCATCCGGTCCTGCTCGCGGATTCCGAGTACGCCTCTCACGTTGGACATGGGACGCAGGATGCTGTCGCCCGTCGACACGACGACGGTGCCGATTCCGCGCAGATGATCGACCATGGCGCGCAGAGCGGAAGCGCCGGGCACAGCGGCCACCGGGGTGGTGGTCTCCTGGTAGAGCACGTGCAGGCCGTTGGAGTCCCGGAGGGTGACCCACCGGTCCGCGTCCTGCGTCCCGGACCGGACCGGAACCCCGTCCAGGACGGCGCCCACGGGCTGGGGCGAGTCCGGATGCACGAGGAGTTGGTAGCCGAGCGTCGCGGGGCGGATGTCGAGCGGGGTCATCACCACATGCGGGGGGTCGGCCCGGCGCTGGAAGGCTGCGAGCGCCGATCCCAGCTGCACCGCGATCACGCTTCTCGCCGCTGAGTCCTCGGGGCCGAGGACGGCGACACACCGTCCGGCGGGGCCGGAGCCGGGGCGCAGCAGCGGTGTACGCCGCGGGCGACGCCGGGGCGGGCTGCCGGGAAACAGTGCGTGGGTGCGCGGTGCCTCAGGGGAACCAGGACCGGCGGGGGCGACCAGCGCGGCGGCCTCCGGATGCAGCGGGATCTGGGGGTACGGGACGGGGACGTCAGGTACCGCGGGAGTGTGGGCCACCAGCCGCAGACTGCCTGTGCCCTCGTCGACCCAGGCCCGGTTCTCCCGGGTCAGGAAGGTTTCGAACGGTAGCGCGGAACTACCTCGCGGCAAGCGGTGCTCAAGGAGCGCTGCGATGTCGGCAGCCGTGGCCCGCCGCGTCTCATCGGGTTCCGTGCACCCTTCGATCACTGCCCGCAACAAGGAGTATGCGGGGGCGTAGTACCCGACGTTGAAGGCGGTCTCCAGCAGCCGGCCCAGAGCGAGTACATCGTCCCCTTGCGTCGGCCTCCCATCGTCCGTTGCCGGCGGTAGGGCCGGCTGCCCGGCGCCGCGGTCCGGTGCGTCCGCCTGCGGGGCGGAGACGACGGCGCCGGACCACCCGATGATGAACGGGTTCTCGGCGGTGACCAGGATCCTTCCGGCGGTGAGTCTGCCGTGGACGACGCCGGCGGCGTGGCAGTGAGCCAGCGCATGGGACAGCCGGTAGGCGAGTTGAAGGATGACGGCGAGCGATTGGTGCCCCAGGAGAGACAGGGGCCGGGCCTGGTGTCCGTCGCGGGTGGCGATGAGTTGCATGGCGACCCACGGCATCACGGTGCCGTCCGCGTCGCTCCGTCCGCCGGCCAGCAGCCGTGGAACGCAGGGATGCGAGCAGCGTTCGAGCGCCTCGATCTCGTTGCGGACCCTGGCGTCGAGCTCCAGCGATTCGGCGTCCTGCGCCCTTTCGCCAGGGGGCAGGCGCGGGTGGCGTACGGCGCCCAGCCGGATCGCCGCCCACCGGCCGTCCGGATCCAGGCCCGCGTACAGCGGGTCGTCCTCGTCCTCGTACTGCAGACCCAGCGGGGCGGTGAGCGTGAACGGGCCGACAGCCTTGGGGTCGTCGCCGCTGGGCGGCCACCAGATCCGCCTTCGGCCGGTGGTCGGGCGGCGGGAGGTGGTGCGGGGCGTACTCGGCGCCGAAGGGGGCAGGGCCATGTACTCGCTCCAGGGGATGCCCCCGGGCTGCTGCAGTTCCGGCGAGAGGCCTTCGGGCGGGGCGGGGGGCTGCGTCACCAGGCCGGTCAGCCCCAGCCGTTCCAGCATCGGCGCGCCCAGCCAGGCGAAGGCCTGGGCGTCGGCGGGCAGCAGGTCGGCGCCCTCGTTGTGGGCGAGCCAGGCGGGGAAGTCCGGTGCGCGCCCGATGAGGTCGGCCACCTTGTCGGAGACCCGGCGGGTCGTGCGGATCAGTTCTCCGGTGGGCACGGCGTCCAGGAGCACATTGCGCACGGGTTCGGGGAAGGCGAAGACCTGGTTCTCCAGGTAGAGCCGACGGACCCCGGCCGGCGAGGTGTCCGGGGTGTCAGGGGCGCGGGTGGCAGGGGGTGCGGCGGTGGGACGCAACAGGCCACCGAGGAAGACCTCCGCCAGATGGGCGGTCGTGGTCGGTGTGGGCGCCGAATCGGCGACCAGCCGCATCACCGGCACGGTGAGCGGGGACAGCGCCGCGAGATAGCAGGCGAGCCGGTACGCCTCGGGCGACGCCGACCGGCGGAAGCGGCGAAGGTCCTGTGCGGGTTCCTCGGTGTCCGGGCTCCCGGCCGACGCGGCGTCCGGGGCGCCGGCCGGGGCCTCGTCCGTCCCCTGCGCCCAGCCGGACTCCGGGGCCCACAGGGGAAGCGTCGCCGTGGCCGCCGCAGACGCCACGACCCGCGTCCATTCGATCAGCGCGGTCGCGTCGGGTTCGAGTACCGGGACCGGTATGCCCTGCCAGGGCGCGAGTTCCGGCGGCAGCAGCGGGTCCTGGACGTGCCAGCGGGTGTTCGCCACCCCGGGGCGCGGCGCCCGTACCTGCCACCGGCGGGTGCGCAGACCCGAGCCGGCCCACATGCGGGGCGGGAGGGCGTGGATGAGGGCGGTGGGACCGCACGCCGCCCACTGGGCGATGACCCGGGTGACCTGACGGCCGTGCCAGAGGGGGTTGGCGCCGTCCGTGACCACCAGGACCATGGTCCGGCCCGAGGGGTCGGCGAGTACGGCGGGAGGCAGCGTGGACTGGGCGTTCCCGAAGGGATGGTTGGTGAGGGCCGGGGGTGCGTCCCTCTCCAACCGCAGGGCGAAGACGCGGATCTGCCGGAACGCCCCCAACTGGCGCATCAGGGTGTGCAGTTCGGAGCAGAGCGAGCGCCACAGCTGCATGGACATGCCGTCGTCCAGGACCAGAGCCAGGTCCAGCCACCGCTGCCGGCCGGGCTCCATGACCACGTCCAGGGTTCCCGTCTGCGCGATGTGTTCGACGGTGGCCGCCTCGTCCAGTTCCTGGCGCTCGATGTCCGCCCGGTGCTGCTTGAGGGGGCGCAGCGCGCGGGCCGCGATCAGCGGGGTACGCAGGACCCGCGGCTGCGGGATCCTGACCGGCTGGGCGCGGGGCGGGGGAGGCGGTGGTCCTTGCGGGCCGTCCGAGCCTCGCGGCGGGTCGTCGTCGCCGAGCGCGTTCGCGTCCTCGGCGGGTGCGCCGTCGTCGGCCGGTGCGGCGGGCGCGGCGTATGCCGGCGTGCTGCCGCCCTCCGCCGGGCTGTCGGTGTCCTCGGCAGGATCGGTGGTGGCGGCCGGACGCCAGGGAAGGGCGGGGCGCCGCTCCGGAAGGCCGCCGGCGGGTGCGGGGTCGTCCGCCGTACGTCCCGGTTTCTCCGGCGAAGCCGCGGGGCCCAGGCCCAGCGCGAGGGCCAGGGGTGCGGCATCGGTGGTCACCGGCATACGCTCGGCGAGCCACAGGATGTCCACCAGCTCCTCGTGGCTCAGCGCCGAGCCACCCTGCGCGGCGTCGGGGTCGGCGAGGATCCTGGAGAGCCTGGACAGGCGGCCGGTCACCGCTACACGGCTCCGCCGAGTCGGTGCAGCACCGCTTCGAGTAGCCCTTCGGCGTCGAGGTCCACGCCTCCAAGGCGCAGATGGGCCGCGTTGAGGAGCTGGTCGGTGGCCAGCTCGGCCGGGGCCCTGCGGGCCAGGAAGGTCACCATCAGGTCCTCCACACGGTCCAGCGCCTCGTCACCCAGATGCGCCGCCACGATGGCGCGCAGCCGCTGCTCGTCCGGTTCGGGAAGGTCCAGCCGCAGGCAGCGGCGCAGGAACGCCGGCGGGAAGTCGCGTTCGCCGTTGCTGGTGATGACCACCACCGGGAACTCGCCGCAGCGCA
Organism: Streptomyces sp. NPDC045021; assembly: GCF_056432645.1. NCBI lineage: Bacteria > Bacillati > Actinomycetota > Actinomycetes > Kitasatosporales > Streptomycetaceae > Streptomyces > Streptomyces sp. NPDC045021. The sequence continues at coordinate 339,457 of NZ_JBWKIQ010000001.1, read as the reverse complement.
CCTGCCCGGCCCGGACCGGCACGGGCGCTCCCCGGTCCGCGCTGTGCACCTCGATGTGCTCCTCGCCGGACCGCAGCCGGGTCAGTTCGGGGATCTCGAACTCACCCTCCTCGAAAACGCCGAGCAGGTCGTTGGGAAGATCGACATCCCCCTTGTCCAGTTCGTCGATGAGCAGGACGCGTGGCCGGTCCGTGGCGGTGAACGCCGTTCCCAGCGGTCCGAGGCGGATGAAGTCGCCGATGTAGGGATCGGGGCGGCCGGCGCCCGTCCCGAGGTTCGACTCGCGCAACCGGCCCACGGCGTCGTACTGGTAGAGAGCCTCCTTGAGGGTGGAGCGGCTGTTGATGGGCCAGCGCAGCACCTTGCCGAAGCGCAGCTCATGGGCGATCGCGTAGGCCAGCGACGACTTGCCGGTACCGGGATGGCCGGTGACGAGCAACGGCCGGCGCAGGTGGAGGGCGGCGTTGACGACGTCGGCCTGGGGCCGGCTGATGAGATAGGGACGGTAGGGATCCGCGTTCTCGCCGGCCTCGGATCCGTCCTCGTCCCGGGGGTGGAAGCGGCGCCAGGGCGGCGGTTCCGGCATGCTGATGTCCCGCGGCCGTCCGTCGCCGTGGAACAGCCGCCAGCCGTCCGCGGGACCCTCGGCGTGCGGGTGCGTCTCAGGTGTCGGGTCCGAGCGCGGTTCCGGCTCGGGCTCGCGGGACAACTTCACGGACAGGCCTCCTTGAACGAAGGGTCGCTCCACCGGTCCTCGGGCACCGGCCTGGCGATGTCGTCCCAGATGACGACGGGTCCGGTGGCGGCATCCGCCGCCTCGCCCAGCGCGCGGGCGCGTTGCTGTCGCACGCGGTAAGGCATCGTACGGGCCGGCCCGTTGAGCATCAGGGCCGCAAGCCGGTCACGCGATCCCTCCTCCGCGCCGCGCTCCCACAGCACGACAGGGACGCCCATCAGGATGCAGACCGCGCGCAATGCCGCCCGGTGCTCCTCGGCGCAGTCCAGGATGACCCGGGGCACCCCGAGGTCGGCCTTGAGCAGCCCGTAGATCTGCCGGGACGACATGTGTTTGCGGTCCAGTCGCAGGAACCCGCCACGGTTGATCTCCGCCGAGCGCCGCTCCCAGCTCAGCGGGTGGTCCTCGGCCCGCACCCGCAGCTGCGGGCAGCGGATGACCACGGCGTACTCGGCGCCGAGCACCACGGGAACGTCGGCCGGCTCCGGCTCGTCACCCCACTGGTCCACGGGGAGGTCGAGTTCGTCGGCGTCGAGGATGAACTCGATGACGGAGGTGTCCTGGTGGCGGCCGTGCGCGGCCTTGTTCTCGCGGACCAGCAGGCGGTGCAGGATGCGGGCCAGGCGGTCCTGCGTCTTCGGATCGTCGTCGTCCAGCACCTTTCTGGCCTCCCCGTCCCCGGGGTCGTACCAGGCGGTGCAGCGGTAGGTGTCGTCCCCGTGCGGCGCGACCTTCACGCTCAGGCGCGGGATGCCGGTGGCGGAGGCCGCCGGCTGGGACGCGGCCCATTCCGCGGCTTCGACCTGCCGCTCGTCCAGCGCCGGCTGCGTCACGCCGAGCCGGCGGGCGACCCGGTCCGACCACTGCGTCAACCGACCTGCCTGGGCAGCGGAGCAGAGGGCCGCGAGAAAGACGACGGCCCGCAGTAGCGCGGGGACCCGCGGTGTGCCGGGCGGTACCGGGGCGCTGTCGCCCCAGTAGCCCTCCAGCCGTTCCACCAGCCGCAACGCCGCCTCCAAGGACGTCTCGGCGGCGCCGGGACCGGACTCCTCGACCGGCGTCGTGTCGGCCGGGTCCGATCCGGTGGGGACGGTCCCCGTCGAGCCCGTCCCGTTCGCGTCCCCGGTCGTGCCCGTCTCGTCCCAGACGGTGGTGTACCGCAGCGCGGCACGTACCGCGCCGGGCAGGAAGCCGAGCACGACCCGGTCCTTGAGCAGTTCGACGAGCCACTGGTACTCCCGGACCGACAGCAGGCCGGGTACGAGCGCCGCCCGGCCTACCGCCAGCAGCCGGAACGACTCCGCCCGGCGGGTGGGCGCGAGCCACTCGGTCAGGGCCGCCATCGCCCGGGGCGTGGAGAGCACCAGGTCCACGAGCTCGTCGCTGGAGGGCGCCTCGCTGGATCCCACCGGCAGCCCGAGTTCCCCGGCCAGGTATCTCCCGGCCTCGCGGCGCGAACCGGTGTCGGGAAGGACGTCCGCCACCACGGCGGCCAGGGCGTACCGGGTCGCGCTGCCGCCAGGGGCCGCCGCGGGCGCGCCCGCCGGGGACGGGAAGGGAAGCTCCACGCCTGTCGCGCGCGCCGCGGACTCCAGTTCCCGGCGAACTGCCTGCCACGGAAGCACCACGGTCCTGCGGAGCACGGAGTCCGCGACGGCCCCGGCCGACGCCGACCGCATCACGGCCACGACCAGGCCCACCGCGGCCTGTTCGGCGTCGCACCACACCGGGCCTCCGCTGTAGCCGGGCCCCACGGCCGCTCCGCGCAGCGTGCCGTCGACGAATCCGAGATCGGCGTCGTAGGCCTCGACGACACCGTCGGCGAAGGTGAACGACTGGCCGCCGCCGTACCAGGACCGTACGGACTGGCTCCGGGCCATCGGCTTCCACATCACCGGCGGGACGTCCTGCGGTGGTGCGTCCAGGGCCAGCAGCGCGAGGTCCCCGCACCACACGGTGTCCTGCGGTCCGGCCGGACGCCGGTCCGGGCCCGCCTGCCGCGGCGGAACCCATACCACCGGGCGGGCGGATACCGGGCCGGCCGGCGCGAGGTGCGGAAAGGAGATCGGGATCCGCGCCCGCGCGGGCGGCTCCTGGGTGAACATGGGGCGGGCCAGGGCGTCATTGACGACATGGGCGCAGGTGAGCACGAGTCCGGGAGCCACCAGGACACCACCGCCGGCGGGTGTGCCCCGAGCGGCGTCGAGGACGGTCGCCAGCGACGGCCGGGCACCGCCGTCGGACGCGGCGGAGGGCGTGAACCATGCCACGGGTCACGGTCCCGCGTTCGGGTCGGCGGGACCGGCGGCTGGTTCTTCCGGCGCGCGGGTGAGATTCCAACTGGCCGTGATGGCCAGACTCACCTCGCCGGAAGCGCCCACGACGGCGACTTTGAGATCGTTGCCGATGCGGACCCCCAGCGTCACCGTGAGCTGGTCGGGCGGCGTCGCCGCCGAGGCGACCGTGTCGTGCACGCTCTGCAGTACGGGCACCAGCGGGGCGAGTACTCCTCGCAGCGTACGACCCGTCACCCGCGCCAACCGCCCTCCCGCGGCGACCGGACGTGACGGTCCGAACCCCGGTACCCGCTCCGCACCGTCCGTTTCCGCTGCCGTGCCTTCCTGGACGGCGGGAGCGAAAGCCTGAACAGCCACGACGGTGCCGTCGTCGAAAGCGAACTCCAAGAAGTCGGTCACGGCCCCAGTGTGCTCACAACCACCCGCGCGGTGGGTGTACTTGGCAATCTTCAGCCCGGTGGTTCCGGGTTCCGCCGGCAGGGTCGCGCACGATTCCCTCCGGGGCCGACCGACCGGTCTACTGGCGCGCGAGCGGCCTGGTGGCGGGGGAGAAGCGGAACGACACGGCCTCCATGACCGGGTGCCGCTTGGTGTTGTGGAAGGCGGCCACCCGCCACCGTCCGTCGATGTCGCGGATCACCGTGGAGGTCTGCACCTTCCTGAGCTTCCTGGGGGGCTTGTTGCCCTTGTGGACGTCGCCCCGGGAGAGCACTACGGCGGTGTCGGGTCCGATGAACCGGATGTCGGTGGTCTCGCCGGCCAGCCGGGTGCCCTTGAGGAACGTGGCCAGCAGCGCGCGGTGCCCCTCCACGATGTCGGTCCGCCCCTGGTAGAGCGTGCCGGCGAAGGTCGTGTAGGTGGCGTCCGACGTGAAGTGCTCGCCGTAGGCGTCGGCGTCCGCACGGCCCCAGGCCTCGTTCATCCCCTCGAACAGTGCGGTGATGTCCCGCAGGTCAGCGGTGCGGTCGGTGCCATTGGTGGCCATGTCGGTCCTCCCGTTGGTTACACTGTCAAAGAATCTGCACGACTGAAGTATCTGCATGCGTGCAGATATTAGTGAAGGGGAGGCGGCTCGGGATGTCAACCGTTCGCCGGGAAGACGCTCATCGGATCTACCGCCGCTACGTGGACGCGGTGGTCCTCAACGGGCAGGCGGGCGCCGAGATCGCCGGTCTGCACACCACCGACCTGCGCGCCCTGAGCATTCTGGATCTGGCCGGCAGCCTCACCTCCGGTGAGCTCGCCGAGCGCACCGGACTGACCACGGGCGCCACCACCCGGCTGATCGACCGTCTGGAGCGCCGCGGCCTGGTGCGCCGGGCCGTCGATCCGGCGGACCGGCGCAAGGTCATCATCGAGCCGGTGGCGGGAGCCACCGGTGGTGTGGATGTCGAAGCGGTGGCCGGGCCCGCCCGTCGCCGGGTCGGCGAGGTCCTCGCCCGGTACACCCCGGAGCAACTCGACGTCCTCTTGGACTACTTCGAGCACGCCGCGACGGCCTACCACGAGGCCACCGAGGAGCTGCGGCGCAATGCCGCCCGCCCGGCCGGACCGGAGGGCGCTACCGGGTGACGGCAGCCGGAAAATTTGTGGTGGATCCCGCGCTGATCACCGATGATGGCGAACATGTCCATCCGTGGGAGGACCAGGCAGTGACAGGCGATCGGGAGGAAGCTCTCGGGGCGGCAACGACCGACCGGCTCCTGGAGGTCGCCTGCGACGAGTCGGGCTCGGACGGCGAGAATCTCCTCGGCGGCAACACCGATGTGTTCGCACATGCCAGCGTGCAGTGGGATGTCGAAGCAGCGGCGGACAGTATCCAGGAAATACGGAACAGAATTCGTTCTCCGGCGCAGGAGTACAAAGCCAATCATCTGCTCCGTGAGAAACATCGTCCGGTTCTCACCTGGCTGCTCGGGCCGCTGGGGCCGCTCCACGGAAATGCGCACGTCCACCTCACCGACAAGGCGTTCTTCGTCGTCGGCAGGGCTGTCGATCTGCTGGTCGGGGGCGCCGTACACGCGGCGAGTGCGGGCCTGTGGCAGGACGAGGAAGCCCATTCCCTGGCCGTCGCCTTGTATCGCGAGGGCCCCCGGTCGTTCCGGCCGGAACAGTGGCAGGCATTTCTGGAATCGTCCAACAATCTGATGCGCACCAAGAATCTCTGGGGTGCGCGGACCCCCGTCGACTCCTTCTTCCGTACGGTCGACGACCTGCGCAGGACCGGTCCGGACGGCCGGGTCGACGACATCCTGGGACGGCTCGCGGGGGCCAGGTCGCACGCTGATGCATTCCGGGCCCGGCTTCTCGACGATCCGACGATGATTCCCGCGCTGGACCCGCTGATCCCTTCGATCGTCAGGACCGTCGCGCACTGGAGTGACGGAACGCGGCCCGTCTCCATTGTTCACGACAGAAACAACACGCTGACAGAAGAACGGATCGCGCAGCTCAAAGAGATATTCGGCAAGCCGCGCCCAGCTCTTTCCGGGACTCTGCCGCAAGGCCGTTTGACGAGTGTGACACTTGTCAGCTCGCGCTCGGATGCCCGAATTCAACTCGCCGACTTCCTCGCCGGTGTGGCGCGAAAGATCGCGTCGGACGAACTCAATCATCGGGGCGACGCGGAACTCACCGGACTGCTGCGTCCGTATGTCGATGACGCGTCGTTCTGGGGAGACGCCAGAAGCTGGTCCCTGCTGAGCCCGGTGGCGAGCGCCCAGCTGTAGGGAGCCGACAGGCACGCGCCGGGGGTGGATGTGCCCCGGACCGATCTGCCCGGACCGATGTGCCCCGGACCTGATCCGGGCCCCGGGGCGCACCGATCCCGCGACCTGGTCTGGTTCAGTTCAGGAAGGCGGCGGCGTTGGACTCGGCCCACTGGGCATAGGTGAGGGCGGGGCGGCCCAGAATCCGCTCCACCTCTCCGGTCACCAGGGCGGGACGTCCGACTGTGTCCGCGAGGAAGCTCAGCAGCGAATCGATCATTTCCTCCTGGACCCAAGTGGTGTGGGCGAGCATCGCCGCCTTCGCGGCCTGGGGGGAGATCTCCTGATACCGCAGCGGACGGTCCAGAGCGGCGCCGAGGATCTCCACCTGTTCCGCGATGGTCAGTTCCTGCGGACCGGTCAACGAGGGGGCCCGTCCCAGCAGTTCGTCCTCCAGCAGGGCCCGGACGGCGACTGCGGCGAGGTCCGCCTCATGGATCGGTGCGGTGCAGGCACCGGCGTACGGACCGTGCACGACGTCGCCCGCCCGAAGCTGCGCCTGCCACTGCAGGGCGTTCGAAGCGAAGGCGCCGGGGCGCAGATGGGTCCACTGCGGGAAGTCCGCCTCCACGGCCTTTTCCAGGTTCCGGTGGATCGCGGCGGTGCTGCCCTCGACCGCGGCTTCGCCGTCCGTCGCGACCAGCAGCGAGGAGAGGGTGACGACCCGGCGCACGCCGGCCTCCTTCGCGGCGTTCAGCAGGGCCGCGGTGCTGTCGGGCGCGCCGGCGATGTTCAGCACCAGTGCGCTCACGCCCGCGAAGTCGGGTGCGGCGCTGTCGCACGGTTCGACCCCGGCGGGCAGGTCCGCGTGCTCGGGTGTGCGGGTCAGCGCCCGCACCTTCTTTCCCTGCGCGGCCAGTTCCGCGACGAGCGGGCGGCCGAGGTTTCCGGTGGCTCCGGTGACCATGATCATGGCGAGTCGTCCTCTGAAGAGTCGGCGGGGCGGATCTGTTTCCCTGTCCCTCCCGAGAGCTCGCGGGCGACCCGGAGTGTGACAGGGAGCCGCCGCGTGTGGCCCACATCACCGCGCCGGAGTAGGGGCCGCGGCCAGGTCAGGGCCCGGCAGCCGCCGGGAGAAATGCCGGGCACGTCACCGGGCCCCCTGTTACCGTTGGCGGCATGGAGATCACCAGGCGCATCACTGCCGCGACCGCGCGAGCTACCAGCTCGTCGGTTGCCGCCGCCTGACCTCACTCCTCATCCCCGGCGACCGGAAACGGCCGCCGGTGCGCTGTACGACTCCTGTTTCGCAGTCCGTGCCCACGGTCCCTTCCGGTCCCCATGACCCGAAGGAACCACTGCCATGAACACCGACCGGACCGTCAGCACGTTCATCGACTTCTTCCGCGACCGCGGACACCGGCGCATCACCGGCGATTCGCTCCTGCGGCCACCCGGAGACCCGGTGCTGTTCACCACCTCCGGCATGCACCCGCTCACCCCGTACCTGCTGGGCCGCCCACATCCGCTCGGACAGCGCCTGGTCGGCCTCCAACGCTGCTTGCGCACCACCGACCTGGACGAGGTCGGTGACCGTACGCACCTGACCGTCTTCGAGATGCTGGGTTCGTGGTCACTCGGTGACTACGGCGGCTCGCAGAGCCTGCGTTGGGGGTACGAGCTGCTGCACGACGGCTTCGGCATCCAACCCGGCCAACTGCACGTCACCGTCTTCGGCGGCGACGACCAGGTCGGCCCCGACACCGATTCCCTGCGGACCTGGAACGAACTGGGGGTGCCGGTGGAACTGACCCGGGAGGACAACTGGTGGTCCAACGGTCCCACCGGGCCGTGCGGTCCCGACTCGGAGATCTTCGTATGGACCGGGGACACTCCACCGCAGGGCACCCCGAGCAGCGACCCGCGCTGGGTCGAGGTGTGGAACCACGTGAAGATGCGCTACCACCGCCATGACGACGGCAGCCTCCAACCGCTGCTGCGGCCCAGCATCGACACCGGGCTGGGGCTGGAACGGCTCCTGACCGTCCTGCAGAACAAGCGGTCGGTGTTCGAGTGCGACATCTTCGACCCGTGGATGAGAACGGTCCCGGGCCTGTGGGACACCGACGAGGAGTCGCTGCGTGTCGTCTGTGACCATCTGCGGTCGAGCATCGTGGTCATCGGCGACGGCGTTCTCCCCTCCAACACCGGACGTGGCTACGTCCTGCGCCGGTTGACGCGCCGGTTGCTGACCACCCTGTGGCGCGAGGACCCCTCGCGGACGTTGTCCGACCTTCCCACCGAGCTGCTGGAGCACACGCTCGACCACTTCCAGCAGACGAGCGAGGTCGGACACGTACGAGAGGTGCTGCTCGACGAGGAGCGACGCTTCTCGAAGCTGCTGGAGCGGGGCCGGCTGGTGCTGTCCCGGCAAGGGTTCGACAGGCCGTTGCGCGAGGAGGACTACAGCTATCTGCACGAGACCCACGGGCTACCCCGTGAACTGGTCGACAGCCTGGGATCCGAGGAGCGGTGACCGTGCGGCGCGTCATGGGAGTCCGGTCGGTGCGGCGATCAGCGGGCCGAAGCGACGGCGAGCAGGAACCAACCCGTGTGCGGGATCCACTGTTCCGCCCACCGCCAGGCGTCCCCCGGCGGGGCGTCGGGCGGAAGGAAGGCGATGTCCTCCTCGTCGGACCAGCCCGAGGTGATGCCGTTGACGATGCCGCCGGGAATGTTGGGGAAGTCCGACGCGTAGTCGACGTTGTTGCGGCCGCGGCCCTGGATCATCGACGCGTCGAACGGATTGCGGCCGGTGATCCACGCCAACTGGTCGTCGGCGAAGGCACCGAGCCGGGCGCGGTCGTCCTCGCCGGCGTCGTCGAGGGCGGAGCACGCGCAGGCGGCCGCGGCCAGCGAGGAGATGGTGGCGTTCTCCCCCTGCCACCAGTAACCCGTCTCGTTGGCATGGGGGAAGAAGAACGCGTCCCGGGCCGCCGCGCCGGAGGGCTGCACCCGCTGGCGTGGATAGCCGAACGGGTTGGGCACCGCGTGGGTGCGCCGGAGCGTGTCGAGCATGGCTTCCAGGGCCAGCGCCCGAGCCGGGGCGGCCTCCGGTGAGCCGGGCAGCACGGCGGCGAAGCGGGTCAGCGCCAGCACCGGCAGTCCGGCCTCGGCGGCGTGGAAGAACGGGCGTCCGGCCGCGTCCGCGCTGAACCAACCCGGGCCGTCGGCGGGTCGTACGTACCGGGAGAGAAGTGACCGCGCTCGCCGCCGGGCCGCGTCCCGGGCCTCGGTCTCCTCGCCCGCGTCCGCCGCCACGAGTTCGGTCGCGGCCAGCAAGGCCGCGTAGTCGTCGACGATCGATTCGGTGCCGTCGTCGAGGTATTCCAGGTTGTGGGCTTCGAGGTGGACGAACCCCTGGACCGCGGCGGAGAGGTACTCGGTGCCGGTGAAGTCGCCGTGGTCGTCCAGCGTCGCGGCGCGTGCCAGGGCGGCGATCGCCAGACCACCGCCCTGCCGGTACGCGGCCTGGTAGCGGTCGGTACGAACGCACTCCGCCAGCGGCGCGGTCACGACGCGCTCGTCGAGCTTCTTGGTGAGCGCGTCGAAAATGCCGGTGTAGAAGTACCCTTCGGGCGCCCGGAAGCGGACGAGGAAGTCCGCGCCCCACAGCGCCTCGTCGCGCAGCCGGGCGCCGAGCGAACGCACCAGCGCGGGGTGCCGCTCGGCGATCGAGTCGCGGGCGGCCATCATGGCCCAGGCGCACAACGGCATCTGCTGCGGGCTCATCGTGCGCGTGTAGGTGAGGTGGCTGAGGAACTTGCTGGTGTCACCGCTCGCGTCGAGCCAGCCGCCGCGAGCATCGACCTCCCGGCCGGTGTCGTCGCCCCACAGCGCGGCGCGCCGGTCCTTCCGGTCGATCTCGCCGCTGGATCGCATCGCTTTGAAGTACGCCAGCACGTCGGACATCGTCCGGCGCTGCAGCAGGTCCGCCGCGATCTCGAACGCGTCCGAGACGGTGCGGTGGCCGTCGCCGCCGACGACACGGACCGTGTACCGACCTGGCCGCAGATCCTGCGGCAACTCGACGCGCGCGAACGGGCCGTGCCGCCAACCGGGCACCGCCTGGACGGGACCGGCTATGAGCTGCCGCACGACGGTCGCGTCGGCGGCCAGCAGCTCGACCCGCTGCGGCGCGCGACCGTCGGGCAGGACCACCACGACAGCCTTCGACGCCCCGAGCCCGTAACCGAGATGGCCGAGCAGGACGGCCGGCGGCGCGGCGCTCTCCCCGCCCGTCACGTCATCCGTCGAGCGCATCCGCGAGCACCGCCCCTTCCGTCACGCCGAAGAAGATCTACGGCGAACCTACGCCCCTCCACCGGCGTCATGCTCGGCGGTGGCCCGGCCGGCACCCTGCGCGGATCCGGACCGTGGTGGAGCGGATATTGTCTCCGCCATGTCAGTCGATCTCGGTTTCACCTGCTCCTGTTGTGGCGAGCACCACGAGGAACTCCCGATGAGCTACTCCACCATTGCTCCGGACATCTGGGAGCCGGGCTTCGCCAACGACGCCGACAGCGTCCTGTCGTCGGACCAGTGTGTGATCAGGAATCAGGCCTTCTTCGTCCGCGGCCTGATCGAGATACCGGTGATCGGAACCACGGACGTCTTCGCCTGGGGTGTGTGGATCTCACTCAGCCGTGAGAGCTTCACGCGGGCGAGCGAGCTGTGGGAGACCCCCGGCCGGGAGACCGAACGACCCTATTTCGGCTGGCTGTCGACGGAGATCAGCCTGTATCCGGAGAGCACCACCGATCTCAAGACGAACGCCCACACCCGCCCCGTCGGCCGGCGTCCCCGCGTGGAACTCGAGCCCACGGACCACCCGCTCGCGGTGGAACAGCGAACCGGCATCACCATGGACCGGGTGCGACAGATCGCCGAAGCGGTGCTGCACCCGCAGATCTGACGCCTGCGGGAGACTGCCGACCACCCGGGCTCGCCGGAGGCCTCGGCCCACCCCGTGAGATGCTCCTCGCATGCTTCTCGACACGACTCGGCTCCGCCTGCGGCACTTTCGGCCCGCCGACGCGGCGGCGCTCTCGGCATACCGCTCGGACCCGGATGTGGCCCGCTACCAGGGCTGGTCCGCCCCGGTGTCCGTCGAGTCGGCAGCCTCGCTCATCTCGAAGTTCAACGGCGATCCGGCCCGGCCCGGCTGGTTCCAGTACGCGATCGAGCTCAAGGACGAGGGCTGTCTGATCGGCGATGTCGGGGTGAACCTGAACGAGAACCGCATGCAGGCCGACCTGGGGTTCACCCTCGCTCGTGACCGGCAGGGCCGCGGATACGCGACCGAGGCGGTGAGCGCTGTGCTGAAGGACCGGTTCGCGGGCGGTCTGCGCCGGATGTCGGCGGAGTGCGACGCCCGCAACCTGAGTTCGGCGCGCCTGCTGGAACGGCTCGGATTCCGGCTCGAGGGGCGGCGTCCGGCGTTCACCTGGCTCAAGGGCGAGTGGACGGACGATCTCCTCTACGGCCTGCTCGCCGACAGGCCGTTCAATCCGGATGCGCCGGCGGATCGCCTTCGCGCAGACTGCACGGATGTGCGCTGACACCTCCCGGTCGCCCCAGGCGAGAGCGTTGCGGCACGTCGCGGACCGATCCGTGGGCGGACCGCTCGACGCCGGGCTGCGCGTGACGATGAACCTGCATCCCGACCGTGACGCGGGCGGCCTGCCGATCCTGCGCAGACTGGCGCGGGACGGCGTCTACTACTCGCAGTTCGTGACCGGCACCAGCAACGGCGGTCTGACCGCCCACCCCGGCGGGGACCGGTGGCGCTGGGAGAGCCGGATCTTCGGCGGCGCCTACGACGGCGCTGCCGCCCATGAGCGCCCGGTGTACGGTGCGCTCAACTTCCGTCGCGAGCACATCGGTGCGGCGCCGCGGTTCGGCTCCTCGCACTTCCGGCTGACCGCCGACGCCGTCACCCGGGCCACGTTCTGCTATCCGGACAGCTCCACCGAGCCGTCGGACTTCGGCGTCGCCACCAGCTGCGCACTCGTCGAACTGGCCACGGCCGGAGACCTGGACGCTCTGGACGGCCATGTCGAGGCGCAGATCCACGGACCGGTCCGGCTCGACCGCGATGTGGAGGCGCTGGTCCTCGATCCCAGCTATCGCGGCACGGCCGTGGAAGCCGCGGCCTCGGAGCTTCCGTGTCCCGTCGAATGGCACGGCGGATTTCGGCTCACCGTCGAGCGGCTGCGGCGCCACCCGGACTTCCGCGGCCGGGAGTACGTCGACCTGGGCGCCGTGATCGCGGTCGACGGCCGGCTCGACCCGCGGATCATCGGAGACGCCGCCCGCACCGGTCGCTACGACACGCAGGCGCTCAAGAAGGTCTGGCACTGCCTCGCGCGCTTCGGCTCGCCGCTGGGGGCCGGCGACGACGCTCCGAGCCAGGTCGCCGCGGGCGGTTGAGCGGTGTCGCGGTGCCCGTGACCGGGCTCGCGCGTGTCGGCGGTCCGCCGGGCTGCGGTCGGGGATGGTGGTGGGCATGAACGAGCAGCGGTTCGAGGTGTGGGCGGCCGGGGATGCCTACGAGCGGTACATGGGCCGGTGGAGTCGTCTCGTCGCGGAGGGGTTCGTGGCGTGGCTCGACCGCGAGGACGGTCTGCGATGGCTGGACGTGGGCTGCGGTACGGGGGCGCTGACCGCGGCGGTGGTCGGCCGGTGCCGTCCCCGGACCGTGCTGGGGCTGGATCGCTCCGCCGGGTTCGTGGCATCGGCCCGTGCCGCCGCTCCGGCGCCGGCCGGCTTCGTGGTGGCCGACGCGCTCGCGCTCCCCGTACGCGACGAGGCCTGCGACGTGGCCGTCAGCGGGCTGGCGTTCAACTTCCTTGCCGAGCCGGCTGCGGCGGTGGCCGAGGCGGTCCGGGCGGTGCGTCCGGGCGGGCTGGTCGCCGCGTATGTGTGGGACTACGGCGAGGGCATGGCCTTCCTGCGTCATTTCTGGGATGCCGCGGTGGAGGTGGATCCGTCGGCCGCCGCACTGGACGAGGGCCGACGCTTCCCGGTCTGCCGCCCGGATCCGCTGCGCGCGCTGTGGACGGGTGCGGGACTGGCCGATGTGGCCGTCGCCCCGATCGACGTCCCCACCGTCTTCACCGGTTTCGCCGACCTGTGGGAACCGTTCCTGGCCGGCCAGGGACCCGCCCCCGGCTTCGTCGCCACTCTCGACCCGACCGCTCGGGACCGCCTGCGCGAGACGCTCCGCGCGGCCGTACCGACCCGGCGGGACGGATCGATCGCGCTCACCGCCCGCGCGTGGGCGGTCCGGGGCCGAACGCCGAACCGCACCTGACGCGGCCGTCCCCGTGGCCGGTGGGCCGGGATTTCGGCCGGGCTGTCGGCCGGGCGGGTGCTGACCAGCCGCCTCAGCCGGCCACCATGCCCGTGATCAGGACGTCGATGCCGTTGGCGAGCCGCTCGGCGGCCGAACCGGTGGTCAACTCGGTGGCGCTGGCGGCGAGATGGGGGTAGCGATCGGGGTCGAGTGCGGCCAGTCGTGCTTCGATGCCGGAGTCGGCGTGGCGGCGGTCCTGCGCCTGCTGCAGCGGGTCCCGCGGCGTGGCGGGGGAGTCGTGGACGCTCGCCTCGTAGGCGACCGCGCCGATGTACATGGCGATGAGGTCGCAGTTCCAGGCGGCCTTCTGCCGGGGTAGACCGGCGGCCAGCAGCAGACCGAGGATCCGGTCGAACATCGCCGCCCACGCCGGGCCCGTAGGAATGTGGCCGAGCGAGACCCGGCCGATGCCGGGGTGTTCGTTCAACGCGTGGACGGCCGCGGTGATGGTGCTGGTCAACTGCGCGCGCCACCGGCCGGCGTCGATCGGCTGCAGCGGGACGGTGGCGATGACGGCGTCGTGCAGCAGCAGGAGCAGGTCCTCGCGGTGGGCCACGTACACGTAGAGCGAGGCGGGCCCGGTCTCCAGCTCCGCTGCCACGCGGCGCATGGTCACGGCGGCCAGGCCCTCCTGCCGGAGCACCCGCAGCCCTGCGGTGACCACCGCCTCGACGCTCAGCGGGGCCTTGGCCGGACGGGTCCTGGAGCTGCGGTGAGGGGCGGTCATGGGCCCAGGCTAGCACTTGACACGAACACTGTTCGCGACGAACGGTGTTCGTTACTCCGGGGCCGGGAGATGCGGCCCGTCGAACCCGAGGAGCCCCCGTCGTGGAACTCTCCATTCCGCCGTCCCGTCCCGGCACGGCCCCGCCGCCCAGCTGGGCGGCACCGCCCTGGGGTCGGGGTAGTCCGTCGACACCTGGCAGCTGCTGCCCGGCACTTTCGTCGCCGGGCTCGGCATGGGAATGGTCGTCCCGCCACTGTTCGGCGTGATCCTGGGATGTGTCCACCGCCGAGGTCGGCTCCGCCTCCGGTGTACTCAACGCCGTGCAGCAGCTGGCCAACGCTGTCGGCGTCGCCCTGCTGGTGACGGCCTACTCCGCCTTCACCGACCACGGCAGGTCACCCACGACCGCGCTCGCGGGCACCACAGCCCTGACCGGCGTGCCGCTCGCCGGCGCCCTGCTGCTGTCGTTCCGGCTTCCCGAGCGGGCCCGGTTCGAGGCCTGAACCCGCGCTCGCCGCGGTGCTCGGGGGCGGCTACTCGGCGTCGACGGCCGCGGCCAGGGAGAGATCGATGTGCCGCAGCGCGGCCACCGTGAACGCCGTCGCGAACTCACCCGCCACCCGCGGGCTGAGCGAGCCGGCGCCCAGGGCGCAGCGCGCGCCCTCCACGGCGAGCCCGACGATGAAGGAAGCGCACAAGGTCGCGCTGGCTCCCCACGGCGGCCGGCCGTGCGATGCCGCGAATTCCCTGATCAGGTGGGCGATCCGGTCGGTGGCCGCGGTCATGAGGCGGTGCCGGGCGGCCGGGACGGTGCCCGAGGCCTCCGAGCCGAACAGGAGCCGGAACTCATGGGGATGCTCGGCGGCATAGTCGAAGAAGGCGAGGGTCCCGGCCCGTACCTGCTGTTCCAGCGAAAGGCCCTTGGCCGCGACCTGGGCCTGGAAGAGCTGCCGGGCCAGGTTCTCTGCGGCCCGTTCGCTGCAGTGCTTGTAGAGGTCTTCCTTGCTTCCGAAATGCGAGTACAGCGTCGGTTTGGTGGAATTGGCGCGGGTGGCGATGGCCTCCATGGTGGCGGCCAGGTAGCCGGCCTCCGCGAACACGGCGCACGCGGCGTCCAGCATGACCGATTCTCTGGAATGGGACGCGGCGCGTGTGCGTCGCCGTCCGGTTACGGAGAGGTCTTCCGGCGATGGTGTGGCGCTCCCCGCATCGATCATGAATGGCACTTTACTCCACGGTAAAGTCGACATAGGCTTTACTTCGCGGTAATGCTGCCTGGTGCGGTAAAACCGTCAAGATCATTCGAGTGCGAATAGGTATGCCGCACTCGGCTCGACCCACTTCCCCTTGGGAAGTGGCCCCATCCCGTGTCCGGGCCGCCCCACAGCGAGGGCGGCCTGGGCCAAGTGGAGGCCCTTATGCGCCGACCTCGCCCTTTCACGGGCGCCCCCGCCGAAGCACATCTGCTTGGGCAGCCGGGTGGCGGGCGGCAGCACGAAGGCCCAGCCCCGCACCGGCATCCGTCCGTGCCGGTGGTGCCCAGGCAGGATCTCCTGACGGGCGGTCCCTGGCCGCTGCCTCGTACGCCGACGGCGTGTCGCCAGGCCAGGACGGCGCTCCGCGACGTGCTGCGGCAATGGGGCATGGAGCATTTGACGGATACCGCGGAGCTTCTTGTCAGCGAACTGGTCACCAATGCGGTGCGCTACGCGCCGGGCCCCATCCATCTGACCGCCCGGGGCGGCCACGCGCTGCGCTGCCACATCGACGACGGCAGTCGCCTGCTTCCCCGGCTGCACAACGCCCGGCCCGACGACGAATTCGGCCGCGGTCTCGCCCTTGTCGACCAACTCGCCAGTGACTGGGGTGTGGACCTCACCGACCGCGGCAAATCCGTCTGGTTCGAGCTCAAGGGCGCGAGCTCCTCCTGAAATGAGCGACAGCCGGACGGGCGGGTCCGGAATTAACCTTCACGCGGTGCCGGGGCGAATGGGCCGTCCAGGGCCGCCCATTGAAGCAGCATGATGGTTTTGGCATCGGCGATGTCGCCGGACCGGACCAGCTCCAGGGCCCGGGTGAAAGGGAGTTCGACGACTTCGATGTCCTCGCCCTCCTCCGCGAGCCCGCCGCCGTCCGTATTGCGCGTCCCGGAGTCGTACGGCGCCGCGTAGAAGTGAAGACGTTCGGTCACCGATCCGGGGCTCATGTAGACATCGAAGACATGCTCCACCGCACCGATGGTGTGGCCGGTCTCCTCCGCGGCTTCGCGCCGGATCGCCGTCTCGGGACCGTCCTCGTCGAGCAGACCGGCGGCGGTCTCCAGGAGCATGCCGTCCGGATGGCCGTTCGCGTAGGCGGGGTAGCGGAACTGGCGGGTCAGCAGCACGGTGGCGCGGTCGCGGTCGTAGAGCAGGACGGTGGCGCCGTTGCCGCGGTCGTAGGTCTCGCGCTGTTCGGTGCTCCAGTGACCGTCGGAGTGCTGGTAGTCGAACGTGGTGGTGCGCAGGACGTACCAGTGGCACGACAGCAGGGTGACCCCACGGACCGCGACCCGGGGATTGCCGGTCAGTTCGAGTCCGGCCCGGTCCAGTCGGGTCCGTCCACGGCGGTCGGGCGTGTCGATGCCGGCCGTCATCGGGCGGCGGGGATCTCGTCGAGGTGGTGGAAGACCTGCTTGCCCAGGGCCTCTGCCCGGGTGGTCATCAGGTCGGCCCCCGCGGAGGGTCCGCCGATGCGCCAGACCGCGTCGCACCGGACCAGCAGACGTTCCGCGACGGGATGGAAGATCTCGTCGAAGTCCGGATCGCCGATGCCGGCGGAGCCCGCGGCCTCGATCAGCGGAAGGGCGAGCGCCTCGCCGGTGACGGGCAGGTGCCCGGCGCGGAACAACGTCAGCGCGGCCCGGTTCATGGCCTCGACATTGGAGGCGAGTTTCGCCGGGTCGTCGCCCGTGCCGGACCGGTAGGGGCCGGCGACAAGGATCATCAAGGGGTGGGGCGGGGCGGGCATCGGGAGCCTTTCGTCGGAGAGTGGGGTGCGGCAGGTGTGGTGCGGCGGGCGCGGTCCGGCAGACATGCTGCTGCGGGCGTGGGTCAGATCAGTTGGGTTCTGACGCCGGCCTCGCGGAGTGCGGCGAGAGTGGCCGGTCCGGCGGGGTGGGTGTCCGGGTCGTCGCCGGCCGCATCGGTGACGAAGGTGTCCACCGCGTCCAGAGGGGCGACCCGGCTGAACGCCTGGACCCCGAGCTTGGTGGCATCGGCCACCGCGATGGTGCGGGTGGCGCGGGCCAGAGCGGTCTGTTTGACGGCGCAGTCGTCCAGGGAGAACTCCGACCAGCCGTGATCGGCGTGCACTCCGCCGATCGACATGACGAAACAGTCGAAGGCCAACCCGTCCACGGCGCGCAGCGCCAGCGGTCCCACCAGGGACCGCTCGGCGGGGCGTGACTCCCCGCCCAGCACGAGCAGCCGGATACCGGGCTGGTCGGCCAGCCGCACGGCCGTCTGCAGGCTGAGGACCGCGACCGTCAACGGGGCGCGTGCGATCAGATGCGCGGCGACGTGCACGGTGGTGGTGCCCGCGTCGAGCAGTACGGTCCCGCCCGGTTCCACCAGCTCGGCCACGGCCGCACCCAGCCGGTCCTTGGTGGCGGCCTGCCAGGGCTCGCGCGCCGCGAACCCGGAACCCTGCTCGGGCAGGCCGACCGCGACCGCGCCGCCGTGCACCCGCCGGACCATCCCCTGGCGTTCCAGCTCGTCCAGATCCCGGCGCACGGTCATCTCCGACACACCCAGCCGCCGGGCCAACTCGGCGACACCCATCCGCTCGGCCCCCTGGACCAGGCGCAGCGTGACGTCGAGACGGTTCGCAGTACTCATGCCTCCAGGTCTAACACATTCGTGTTCGTTTTGGTAGATCAATGTGCGTCGCCCAGGGCCGGCCAACGGGAACGCGATGGGGCGGACGGCGAGTTGCTCGCCGTCCGCCCCGGTTCAGGCCGCGGGCCCGCGGCCGGTCAGCTCGCGAAGCCGATGCCGAATAGGTGCAGCGTGCCGTCGTCGGTCACCGGCAGAGTGACACTGGCGATCTGCTTGCCCGCGGTCAGCGGGAGCTTGCTGCTGAACAGGTACGTTCCGACGGTGTCCTTGGAACCGTCGCCGACGTTGCGGTACGGGGTCTGGACGACCGTGGCGGTCCCGGGGAGCGGCTTGCTCGCCCCGGCGTTGAGCGTCCAGTCGGACATGGCCAGCGTCACCTTCTCCGTCGAACCGTCGGTGTAGGTGACGGTCACGGCGCCGCTGGTTCCCTTGGACGGGGCGTTGATCGCGGCTCCCAGGAAGCCGATCGCGGTGGCGTTCGCCGGGGCGGCGACCGGGATGGTCTGGCCGGCGGCCGCGATGTTGTCCGGCTTGCCGGTGCCGCCCGGCCAGGGGTAGGCGATGCCGTCGGACGTCACGGTGCCACCCGTTTTCACTCCGGCGGCGTCCAGCGCGTTCTGCGAGTAGGCCCAGCCCTGCTCGTCGAAACCGCCGCCGAAGGTCTTGCCGTCGGGATACACGCCGGTCCCGGTCGCGTACGGCCACAGCGCTCCGGGCGCGGCGACCGCCACATGCAGTGCCGTCGACGGCAGGGCGGTGCCGTCGCTGCTGCTGAGGCTGATCGGGATCGAGTAGGCGCCCTCGGTGCTGCCCGCGGTCACCTGCAGTTGCTGCTCGGCGGGGGAGTGCGCCGGCACGGTGAGGGTGCCGCTGGTGGTCGTCATCGTGACTCCGCTCGGCGGCGCGGCGGTCCACGCGACGCTCACCGGGGTGTCGGAGATGTTGGCCAGGTTCAGCGTTCCGGTCCCGCTCGCGCCCGGTGCCAGGACGAGTCCGGCGCCGGACGGCCCGGTCGCGGCGATGACGTCGCGCTGTCCGGTGCTGTCGGAGGGCGGTGCGTCGGAGGCCGCGGAGCCCCAGGACGTGTTCGGGGTGGCCGCGAGGGTGTAGTCGAGCGTCGCGCCGCCCGACAGCTTGCTGAAGCTGGTCCAGGGCTTGTTCCACGCGGCGCCGTTGACCTTCAGCCCCTGCACGTACGGGCTGCCGGTGGCTGCGGCGGGAGCGTTGATCGTCACCGTGCGCCCGTTGCCCAGCGTCACCTTCGCGGTCGGGAAGACCGGGCTGCCGAGCACCAGGGTGTCGGCGCCGGGCGTCTCCGGGTACATGCCCAGCTCGGACCAGACGTACCAGGACGACATGGCGCCGAGGTCGTCGTTGCCGAAGGAGCCGACCGGGGCGTTGAAGTACAGCTGCTGCTGCACGTCCCGCACCGCCTTCTGCGTCTTCCAGGGCTGACCCAGGTAGGCGTACTCCCAGGGGATCTCCACGCTGGGCTCGTTGCTCAGATCCGCGTGGGTGCTGTCGGGCTTGGTGAGAGCGGACAGCAGGCCGTCCAGATAGCTGCTGTAGGCGGCGGCCCCGCCGCGCGACTGGATGAGCGCCTGGAGATTGAACGGAACCATCGGCGTGTACTGGGCCGAGGTTCCCTCCACGAACCCGTTGGACGTGCCGGGGGTGAATCCGGCCGCGAACTCGCCACTGGCCAACTTCGCCTGGAGGTAGCCGGTCTGCGGGTTGAAGACGTTCTGCCAGTCCTGGGCCCGGCCGGCGAAGGTGGAGTAGAGGTCCTTCTTGCCGAGGGACTTGGCGAAGGCGGCGATGGCGTAGTCCGCGCTGTCGTACTCCAGCTGCGTCGAGACCGGACCGTAGAAGTTGCAGCAGCCCCACGTGCTGTTGTCGATCGGCAGATAGCCCTTGGCGTCACGGACGGCCTGACCCGGACGGTCGCCGTTGGCGTGGGTGGCCTGCCAGGTCATCGCGTTCAGGGCGTCGCCGGTGTCGAAGCCGCGGGCACCGAACGCGTACGCACCGGCGATGATGCCGTCGGCGGGGTCGCCGACCATCACATAGCTCTCACCGTTGTTCTGCGCCCACTTGGGGAGGATCCCGATCTGGTGGTAGCCGTTGAGCATCGACGTCACCACGTCGGAGGCGACGGCCGGCGCGACCATGGCCATCAGCTGGGTCTGCGACCGGTAGGTGTCCCAGCCCGAGTAGTTGGCGTACTGGATGTGGCCCTTGGCGGTCGTGTGGATCTGCCGGTCCATGCCCATGTACTGCCCGTTGCTGTCCGAGAACACATTGGGGTGCAGCAGGGAGTGGTAGAGGGCGGTGTAGAACTGGGTCTGCTGGTCGGTGCTGCCGCCGCCGACCTTGATCCGTCCGAGGGTCTGGTTCCAGGAGCTGTGGGCGGCCTGCCGCACCGTGTTGAAGTTCCAGCCGCGGATCTCGCTCGCGACATTGCCCGCGGCGTTGGCGTCCGAGGTGTACGAGATACTGACCTTGGCGGTGACGGTCGCCGACTTCGAGGTGTCGAAGCCGAGATAGACACCGTTGGCGCCGACCACCGGCGGATTGGCGGCAGCCTTCGCCGTCGACGCGTCGGCAGCGCCGCCGTGCGTCGTCGGCTGCTTCTTCGACGGGAGGGTGAAGTGCGCCTCGGGCGTCGCCGCCCGGGTGGTGGCGGCGGACAGCTGCTGCTGCGGAGCACCCAGCTTCAACGCCTTGGCGTTCGGGTCGACCGTGCTGCCGATCCAGGTGCCGCTGCTGCTGAAGGGCCGGTCGAAGCTGATCGTGAAGTGCAGGGTGTACGTGTTGTTCGCGCCGCAGAAGTGGCCGCTGTCGATCGCCCCGGTCACCTCATGGTCGTTGACGACCTGCGCCCGGGTGCCGTCGATCTTGGTGGCGCCACCGCTCAACTTGAGCAGCAGATGGGCGTCGGACCCGCTGGGGAAAGTGAAGCGACCCATGCCGGCGCGGGCGGTGGCCGTCAGCTCGGTGCTCACCCCTGAGCCGTCGGTGAGCGCGTAGTAGCCCGCCTGCGCGGTCTCCTTGGCGTGGTCGAAGCCGACCGAGGTCGCGGCCAGATCGCCGGTCAGCGCACCGGTGAACGGCAGGATCGGCAGATCGCCGGCGGCCGGACAGCCGGGCCCCGACAGGTGCGTCAGGCTGTAGCCGGAGATCTTCTTGTCGGTGTACTCGTAGCCGCCGCCGTCAGGCCGGTGGGGGGTCGTGTCCGGACTCCACTGGACCATGCCGAACGGCGCGTCGGCACCCGGGAAGGTGTCGACCGCGCCGGAGGTTCCGATGATCGGGTTCACCAGCGAGGCGGGGTCGTCGACGAGTCCGGCCGCGTGGGCCGCCGGCGCGCCCAGCGCCTGCATCGGCAGCGCCACCAGTACGGCCGCTGAGAACACGGCCAAGGCGGTACGGAGGACGGGCGCGCCAGTGCGCCCATATCGTGTCATCACGTGGCTCCAGGAGACGATTGGGGATCTTCTAGGTGACATACGTGCGCACATACCGAAGGCAGCGTTGTGAGTTGTCCGTCCATTGGGTGACAACGTTGTCAGATCGGAACAACAAATAGTGAAGCCGCCACCTGAGGGAAAGTCAACAACGCCTGTACCAAGCCGAGTCCGGCCCCGCGTGAGGTGTGGATGGGCGGCCCGCGTACGCCCGTTCGGTGCAGAACGTACAGAAGCGTGGCAGTCAAGAGGGCATGTCAGAGCCGCAGTTGGCATCTCCGTCGGCTTCCCATGGGCTTCGATCGCGGCGAATGGAGTCGTCGGTGGATGCGAAGCCGGACCTGCTGGGAATTGGCCCCCGGCCCGCACCGTACGTATTACGCGCTCCGTCGGCGCGATTTCCGGTGCGGGAATCCTGGAATTTCATCCGCGAGGAGACTCAGCGGCTCTTTTTGGTCTCCACGGAATCCGCGAGTTCAGCGATCACCTGCGCGTGGCAGAGCTCGGGAACGCACCAGCAGCCGAGCCGGTGCCCGCGCAGGTCGGGGAGAAGGGCGAGGAGTTCGGGTCGGCCCAGCAGGTAGTCCCGGTACTTCTCGACGACCTCCTCGCGGGTGCCGTCCGGGCCGGGCCGGAAGGGGCAGGCCAAGGGGGATCCCTTGAGATGCCAGCCGCCCCGGTTCATGGCACGCCCGACGTACACGACGTCCGCGTATTCGGGGTCGTCGCGGTGGCCCTTGAGATTGACGACCGTGGTCCTGTGCATGCCCTGGGTCCTCCGGCCTCGGTCGGGTTCTGTACCGGCTTCCGCGGCCCGGCGGGGTCAGGGAAGCTCGACCGCCAGGAGATCCACGGGGCGGAAGTCCGGTGCTGAGATCAGCATGGTCGCTGCCGCCTTCATCAGCGCGCCGACGATCCGGCGCGGCAGATGGGTGGCCGCTCGCCGAACGGCGGCCCGACGCGCTCATGGACCACGCCTCGGGGCCCGGTTTGGCGGCCGTCCGGTGTGGTCAGGCCCATGCGGACGATTCATGGTCCAGCGCCGGGGCGGGCTTGGGGCTGGGGCCGTAGGAGTTCTCGTACGGCTGGCTGTCGCTCGCCAGGAAGACAAGCACGAAGATCGCGCCGACGAGCGGAACGATCGTCAGGAGCAGCCACCAGAACGACCGGTCGGTGTCGTGCAGCCGGCGCCAGACGACGGCCATGCCGGGCAGGAAGCTGACGATCTGGTACGCCGAAGAGACGTACGGATCCACGCCGAGCGACGCTTCGCCGAGCTGCATCGCGCAGGTGATGATCGTGGTGATCAGGTAGAAGTACCAGAACTCCTTGCGGCGCGCGCGCCCGCCGAAATTCACATAGTTCCGGAAGGCTTGCAGATACCAGTGCATGGCGTCCTCCAAGGACAGCGTTGGCGCCTGTCCGTGCGGAGCAAGCCAGGGGGCGGGAGCTAGAACCTATGGGGGCGCAAGTCTGCAGGTCAAGACTGTCCCGCTGGGCCGGAACGGTGCACGGGGCGCATCCGGCGGTCCGGCTTCCGGTTGCTCTCTGGCCTTGACGTCAGGGTCAAGGTCTACCGTCGGGGCATGCGGATCGGTGAGTTGGCGGAGCGGGCGGGTGTGACCACCCGTGCCTTGCGGTATTACGAGTCCCTCGGGCTGCTGCCCGCCCGGCGTGCCGGGAACGGATATCGGTCCTACGGCGACGACGATCTGCGCCTTCTGGCGCAGATCCGCACGCTGCAGGATTTCGGCTTCGGGTTGGAAGAGACCCGCCCGTTCGTCGAATGCCTGCGCGCCGGGCATCCGGAGGGGGACTCGTGTCCCGCCTCCCTGGAGGTCTACCGGCGCAAGCTCGCCGAGCTGGACGACTGCATCGCGCGGCTGCGCGAGGTGCGTGAGCAGGTCGGGGCGCAATTGGCACGCGCGGAGGTGGAGGCCACCGCGCACACGCCGGAGAGCTCGCCGCCGCGGTGTGAATGGGCCGGGCACCCGGACGACGATGGGAAGAGGAGCTGACATGGCGCAGGCGACAGGATTGGCCACGGTGACGGATGCGACGTTCGCCGAGGAGGTGCTGGGGGCCGAGGGGCCGGTGCTGGTGGAGTTCACCGCTGATTGGTGCGGGCCGTGCCGGATGATCGCCCCGGTGCTGGAAGCGGTGGCCGAGGAGCAGGCGGGCCGGCTCAAGGTGGTGCTGCTGGACGTGGACACGAATCCGGAGACGCAGGCGGCTTACGGCGTGCTGTCGATGCCGACGCTCATGGTCTTCAGCGGCGGACAGCCGGTGAAGTCGATGGTCGGGGCCCGCCCGAAGCGGCGACTCCTGCAGGAGCTCGACGACATCCTCCACTGACCGACCGACGGGCGCGTCCGTCGCGCGCCTCCCGCGTCACGGCGCACGGCGCCCGTGCCCACCCGTCGGCCGCAGCGACCCGTACACCGGCAGCCCCCGACCGCGCAGAACGGTCGGGGGCTGCCGCGTGCCGCTCATCCGTTGGTGTTGACCCAGCCGTCGCCCCCGAAGTCCTGGCTGATCTGACACATGGCGATGTTGTAGCTGCCCGACGCCTCGGCCTTCGAGATCACCTTGCCGTTGACAAGGATCGTGCACTTCACGTGGCCACCGCCCTGCAATTGCGCGGTGATCGAGTAGTACATGGGAGTCCCCAGCGGCTTGGTCACCTTCAGGGGCACCTTTCCCGAGAAGCTCGACCCGGCTGGTCCGTAGGTGACCTCCGCGGCGCTGCCCTCCACCAGGTAGGTCACCGTCTCCGCGGCTGCCTTCTTCTCGGCGGCCGGGGCCTTCGACGTGGGCGCCGCCTCGCCCCCGGTTGCCGCGGACTTCTTCGATCCGGGCGCCGCGGCCGGCGCGGACGCGGTCGCCGTACCGGCCTTGTCGGCGGCGTCCTTGCCACCGCCGGCCACCGCGGCGATCACACCGATCACGACGCAGAACGCTGCGACCGCGATGAAGGCGGTCAGGCAGCCGCTTCTCTTGCGCCTGGCCGGTGGTGCCTGCGGTGCCTGCGGTTGTTGCGGTGGGCCCCAGCCCTGTGGCTGCTGATACGTCACGATGCCCCCAAGGTCTCAAAAAGTTGAGGATTGAAGCATCGCGTCCCTTGTGTCACCCAGTACTCATAGTTACTACTCCGTGACACAAGAAACCAGGAAAGGTACGGCGGAAGGCTGATATTCGGGCATTCGCATGCCGACAACCGGATTGCCCGCCCGGCGCCACTGCCCCGTCACGTCTTGGTGGGGCGGGCCCGTACGTGCATCCTTTCGCCCTGGGCGCCGAACAGGCTGAGGAACTCGACCGGGCGCGTTCCGGCGTTGGCGAAGCCGTGCGGGGTGCGGGTGTCGAATTCGGCGGCTTCGCCGGCGGTGAGGACGAGATCGTGCTCGCCCAGGGCCAGCCGCAGCCGGCCGGACAGGACGTAGAGCCATTCGTAGCCCTCGTGTGTCCCCTGCTTAGGGCGGGCGTCGGCCGCCTTGCCGACCGGGAGGATCTGCTTGTAGGCGTGCAGGCCGCCGAGGTGCCGGGTCAGGGGCACGAAGGTCTGGCCGTGTCGGGTGAAAGGGCGCGGGTGGATACGGGGATCGCCGGTGTCCGGTGCGCCGACCAGTTCGTCCAGCGCCACGCCATGGGCCTTGGCCAGCGGCAGCAGGAGTTCCAGGGTCGGCTTGCGCTTCCCGGACTCCAGGCGCGAGAGAGTGCTGAGCGAGATGCCGGTTGTCTCGCTCAGCTGCGCCAAGGTGGTACCGCGGTCGTTCCGCAGCGCCCTCAGCCGGGGTCCCACAGCGGTCAGCACACCGGGAATGTCGTCGTCTGCCATCCCACTATTTGCCATCTCGGCAAGAAACTTTGTCAAGCGGGCGGTGATGGGTTGACGATCGCGGTGAACGGAGGCGAGCGATATGACGACACACGCAGAGCAGACGACGACCACCGCTGCCACGGACGACGAGCGGCGCTACGACGTAGTGATCATCGGAGGTGGCGCCGCGGGACTGAGCGGGGCCCTGACCCTGGCGCGAGCACGGCGCTCGGTACGGGTGATCGACGCCGGACAGCCCAGGAACGCCCCGGCGGCAGGCGTCCACACCTATCTGGCGCGCGAAGGCACGCCACCCGCGGAGCTCTTGGCGGCCGGCCGCGCCGAGGTGACCGGTTACGGCGGCGAGATCGTGTCGGGCACCGCGGCGACCGCCGAGCGCCGCACCGGCGGGACTGCCGGGACCGCCGGGACCGGCGGGGATTTCCGGGTCGTCCTCACCGACGGGACCGCGGTCCTGGCGGATCGGCTCCTGGTGACCACGGGCCTGGTCGACGAGCTGCCCGCGGTCCCCGGCGTGGCCGAGCGGTGGGGACGCGAGGTGCTGCACTGCCCCTACTGCCACGGCTGGGAGGTACGCGACCAGCGGATCGGCATTCTGGGGACCGGACCCCTCGCCGTGCACCAGGCTCTGCTGTGGCGGCAGTGGAGCAGCGACGTCACCCTCTTCCTGCACACCGCACCGGAACCGGGCGAGGAGGAGTACGAGAAGCTCGCCGCCCGCGACATCGCGGTCGTCACCGGCGAAGTCTCCGGCCTGGCGATCACCGCCGATCGCCTCTCCGCCGTACGGCTGGCCGACGGCCGGGAGGTCGCCTGCCAGGCTCTCGCGATCGCTCCGCGCTTCACCGCCCGCTCGGGAATCCTTGTCGGCCTCGGCCTCGAGACCACCGAGCAGGAGATGGGCGGCCATGTGATCGGCAGCCATGTCGCCGCCGACCCCATGGGCGCCACCGCCGTCCCCGGCGTGTGGGTGGCCGGCAATGTCACCAACCTGGCCGAGCAGGTCATCGGCGCCGCCGCCGCGGGAGTGCGAGCCGGGGCGGCCATCAATGCCGACCTGATGTCCGAGGAGACCGACCGGGCCGTCGCCGCCCGCCGAGCCCCCTTCTCGCAGCGCATGGAGCGCGAGATGTGCGAACGCGTTCTCGGCGACCGCCGGCACGGCCTGTGATCCCACCGCACGCACTCGATGACGTAGACCCTGCGACCCGCAGACCTGACGCGGCAGATGCTGCACCACAGACACCGACGATGACCCTGACGAAGGATGCCTCGATGACCGACCACCTGAACCACGCCTCGGCCGAAGAGTTCTGGGACGCCCGCTACGGCTCCAGCGACCAGATCTGGAGCGGTGAGCCGAATGCCGTCCTGGTCCGCGAAGCGACCGGTCTGACCCCGGGCAGCGTCCTGGACCTCGGATGCGGTGAGGGAGCCGACGCGATGTGGCTGGCACAGCAGGGCTGGAAGGTCACTGCCGTCGACATCTCCCACAAGGCCATTGAGCGCGGGGCCGAACATGCGGCGGCCGCGGGCGTCGCCGATCGGATCGACTGGCAGCGGCACGACCTCGCGGTGTCCTTCCCCGTCGGCACCTTCGATCTCGTCTCGGCCCATTTCCTGCACTCTCCCGTCGACATGCCGCGGGAGCGGATCCTGCGCAGCGCCGCGGCGGCCGTCGCCCCGGGCGGCGTGCTGCTGGTCGTCGGGCACGCCGGTTTCCCCTCCTGGGAGACCGATCACGGCCACGACGTGCATTTCCCCACGACCGACGAGGTCTTCCGCGACCTCGAACTCCCGGCCCGGCAGTGGGAAGTGCTCCTCAGTGACGTGCACGAGCGCGGCATGACGGGTCCCGACGGGCAGCCGGCCACCCGCACCGACAACACCCTCAAACTCCGGCGCCTGGCCGGCTGAGCTCCGTCCGCATGAGCCCCGTCCGGCCGAGCCCCGTCCGGCAGGACTCGCCTCCGACACCCACCACGCCGGGCGTTCCGCACACGTCCTCACCCCGGGTGCTCCTCACACGTCCTCACCCGGGGTGCTCCGCACCTGTCCGCACGGCGGGAGTGCTCCTCACACGTCCCGACGCCGCACGACGACGATGGCGACGACCACCGAGACGACCACCCAGCCGGCGAGCGCGATCCACGATCCGGAGACCGTCGCCGGATACTTGCCCGGGTCCATGTACGGGTTGCCCGGATTCTCCTTCAGCCGGTCCACCGCGGCGATCGGCAGGGCGTGGCCGATCTCCTTGAGGATCTTGTACCTGTCGCCGCCGAACATCAGCGGTGCGATGAACAGCAGGGTCACCAGGGCGACAATCGTGGCCGTGGCGTGCCGGATGACGGCGCCGAACGCGATGCCGATGAGCGCGGACACCGGGACGATCAGCGCGTACGCGGTGACGGCGCGCAGGCAGCCGGGGTCGTTGATCGAGAGCCCGACATGGCGCGACGCCAGCATGGCGTTGGTGCCGAAGAAGGACGCCGTCGAGATGATCACGCCGAGGACGAGAGTGACCGCCGCCACGACGACCACCTTGGCCGCCACCACCGCGCGGCGGTCGGGGACGGCCGCGAACGTCGTACGGACCATTCCGGTGGCGTACTCGCCGAAGATCGAGATGGCGCCGACGCTGGCTGCCGCGAGCATCATGAGGTAGACGGCGATGCTGTTGAGGCCGTGGAACAGCGGGTCGTACTGGAAGGGTGGCATTCCCGGTGGCGGGTTCGGCCGGTCGATGTAGGTCAGGTCGGTGTGGACGGCGTTGAGATTGATGACGATGGCGGCCAGCGCGCTGACCACGAGCACCCAGTAGGTCGACCGCAGCGACCGCATTTTGATCCACTCGGCCGCGAGAAGGTCCACGAACCGCGCCGGGGGCCCGGCCGTCCGCGCGGCCGGCCTGTCGACGGTCGACACCAGTGTGCTCATCGGGGATCTCCTGCGAGGTATTCGACGCTGTCGGCGGTGAGTTCCATGAACGCTGTCTCCAACGACGAGTTCTTGGTCGCGAGTTCGTGCAGCACGATGCGATGCAGGTGGGCGAGTTCGCCGATCCTGGCCGCACCCAGCCCGGTCACCCTCGCCACCGTGCCGTTCTCCTGGCGCACCGACGCGCCCTCGGCGGTCAGCACGGCCGTCAGCGCGTCGAGTTGGGGCGTGTTCACGGTCACGCCCATGCCGGTGCTGCGGGCCGAGAACTCCTCCAGGCGCTGGTCGGCGATCAGCCGCCCCTGGCCGATCACGATCAGCTGGTCGGCGGTGTGTTCCATCTCGCCCATCATGTGGCTGGAGACGAACACGGTGCGGCCCTCGGAGGCCAGCCGCCGGAACAGCCCGCGCACCCACAACACGCCCTCGGGATCCAGGCCGTTGAGCGGCTCGTCGAAGAGCAGCACCGGAGGGTCGCCGAGCAGTGCGCCCGCGATACCCAGCCGCTGTTTCATCCCGAGGGAGAACCCGCCGATGCGGCGGCGCGCCGCCTTGGCCAGTCCGACCTCCTGCAGGACCTCGTCCACGCGGCGCAGCGGGATGCGGTTGGTGCGAGCCAGGGCGGACAGGTGCGCCGCGGCGCTGCGGCCGCCGTGCACGTCCTGCGCGTCCAGCAACGCGCCGACATGGCGCAGTCCGCGCGGGAGGTTCGAGAACGGGATCCCGTCGACGGTGACGGACCCGCCCGTCGGGGTGTTCAGACCCAGGATCATCCGCAGCGTGGTGGACTTGCCCGCACCGTTCGGGCCGAGAAACCCGGTGACCTGACCGGGCCGCACGGTGAAGGTCAGGTTGTCGACGGCGACGGTGTCGCCGTACCGCTTCGTCAGTTGGTTGGCTTCAATCACGATGCCAACGGTGCCCGTCCGACAACCGGTCCCACATCGGGCCGCCGACCACCATCCGCGGGTGGGTCTGTGGTCCTGGGGAGTACGTCCACGGGCCAATGTGCTGGTGAGGGCGGTGGCTTACGATCGGGCCATGACCGTCACTCCCCGTCCTCCGCTGTTGAAACGCCTGCCCATGGGCGTGTGGGTGGGTGCTCTCTGGGCGACGATCGTCCTGGTGCGCTCGTTCCAACGGCCGGACGAGTGGGTGCGTCTGGTCGAGCTCGACGGCAACATGGAGGGCGGTCCGCTGCTGATCGTCGCTGTCGTCACCACCCTCGGCGCCCTGCTGCTGTTCCGCGCTCCGCTGGTGTCTCTCGCCGTGGCGCTCGCGGGGTTTGTCGTCGCCCTCGAGTCGTGGGTGGTGGAGGCGCCGATCGTGGTCTTCCTGCTGGCCGACAGCGTGGTGGGCTACATCGCGTCCACCCGGTCGCGTCGTGTGTCGATCCTCGCCGTCATGATGCCGGTCGTTCTGGTGACGGCTTTCACGGTCACCCGACTGGTGCGCGACGAGACAACGGGGATCTCGGGGCAGGCGGCCCTCGCATCGACCGCGCTCATCGCCTGGCTGATCGGCAACACGATCCACCAGAGCCGCGCCAACACCGAGACGCTGCGCTCGCGGGCCACGGAACAGGCGGTCACCGCCGAGCGGTTGCGGATAGCCCGCGAGCTGCACGACATGGTCGCGCACAGCATCGGCATCATCGCCATCCAGGCGGGCATGGGCAGCCGGGTCATGGACACCCAGCCCGACGAGACCCGCAAAGCCCTCGACGCCATCGAGGCCACCAGCCGCGACGCACTGTCGGGGCTCCGGCGGACGCTGCGCGCGCTGCGCCAGTCGGACCCGGGTTCCGCGTCCCTCGAGCCGGCGCCGGGACTGGCCGACGTCGAACAGCTGGTCTTGAAGACAAAGGACGCCGGCGTACGCGTCGACGTCCGGTGGCGTGGGAAGCGCAGACCCGTCCCGTCCGACATCGACCTCTCCGCCTTCCGCATCATCCAGGAAGCGGTCACCAACGTCGTGCGGCATTCCGGCACCCGTGACTGCAGCGTGAGCGTCGACTACCGGGACGAGGAGCTGTCCATCGAGGTCGTCGATCTCGGCTGCGGCGGCGACGGGGGAGCAGCGGGGTTCGGCATCGTCGGCATGCGCGAGCGGGTCAGTCTGCTGCACGGCGACTTCAGCGCCGGACCGCGGCCCGAAGGCGGCTTCCGTGTCGCCGCACGGCTTCCGGTGCCCGCGGCGGCCGTGGCGGTCGCCCGATGATCCGTGTCATCCTCACCGACGACCAGCCCCTGGTCCGCACCGGCCTGCGTGTGCTGATCGCCGACACCCCCGACATCGAGGTCGTGGGGGAGGCCGCGAACGGCGCCGAGGCGGTGACCGTGGCCACGGAACTGCGCCCCGACGTCGCCGTCATGGACATCCGCATGCCCGTCATGGACGGCATCGAAGCCGCGCGACGCATCACCGCGGACCCGGGGTCGCAGACGCGCGTCCTGGTCCTCACCACCTTCGATGACGACGACTACGTGTATGCCGCGCTCCGCGCCGGGGCGAGCGGCTTCCTCGTCAAGGACATGCCGCTGGAGTCCATCCTCGACGGGATCCGCGTCATCGGCGCCGGTGACGCCCTGATAGCCCCGAGCGTCACCCGCCGCCTCATCGAGGAGTTCGCCGGCCGCCCCGAGCCCGCCGCCCCGCGCCCTGTCGCGGTGGACGGCATCACCAACCGCGAGCGCGAGGTCCTGACGCTGGTCGGCCGCGGGCTGTCCAACACCGAGATCGCCGAGGAACTCGTCATCACCGTGTCCACCGCCAAGGCCCACGTCGCAAGGCTGTTCACCAAACTCAACGCCCGCGACCGCGTCCACCTCGTCATCATCGCGTACGAACTCGGCCTGGTATCCCCAGCCCGCTAGGGCCAGTCCGGCGCCCGCTCTGGACTCCGCCTCAGGCCGCGGCCCAGGCGGGGTCGCGTCCGGTGAGGGCGACGACGCGGTCGAGGAGGGGGGCGCCGGAGGGGAGGGGGACGGGTGGGCCGAACACGCCCTGGCGGGTGGTGGCCTGGTCCGGTGCGGACATCGGTTCCACGAACTCCCGGCAGCCCTCCAGCGTTTGCGTGTCGGCGGTGAACGGCTGCCCGGTGGCGCGGGCGATGTCCCAGCCGTGGATGGTCAGTTCGTTGAGCGCCACCCTGCCGATCATGCTCGCGGGCATCCTGACACCGCCGACCTCGGTCATCCCTTCCCAGGCGGCGGGATCGCGCCAGGCCTCGGCGAGGCCGGCGAGCTGCTCGGGGATGCGGGTGCGCCAGTCGTCGCCCAGGCGGGAGGCGTCGCCGGACGGTGCCGGCGACGTCTCGTGGAGCGGAGTCTTCCGGGCGGCGGTGATGAAGGCGTGGGAGAGTCCGCCGACATGCTCGAGGAGATCGCCGAGGGTGTATTTGGAACATGGGGTCGGCGCGGTGAGCTGTTCGTCGGGGATTGCGCCCAGCAGGTCGGAAAGTCGCTGCGCGGCGGGACCGAGGTCGAGCATCGCTGTCATGAGAGGGACTCCTTCGGCGCGGGTTCTCGGTATGAGGGGCAACGAAGAGGTAGACGGCGTGGCGCGGCGGAATTCATCGGTCGTGCCGTGCTGCGTTCGGGCGTTCGGGCGTTCGGGCGGGCGGTGCGGTGACGAGTCGCGCGCCCGCCATTCCAGAATGAAGCCACTGTAAAAAACGCAATGACTTCACTTTTGGAGTAAGTCCGCGTTTGGGTCAGGTGGACGCGCGGCGGCTGTGGACCGGCTGCGAGGAAGCCCTCGCCCGAACCACCACATGACGGAGGAGCCCGGCGGCTACAGGAGAGTGCGCTGCATCCACGGCACGAGATCGCGCTCCTCGTGCAGGAGGTACTGGTCGACCTCGCCGAGCACCAGCTGGGTGGTGAGCGGCATGCCCTCGACGGCCACCTTGCCGGCGATGACGTCGTCCAGGCGTCGCAGGAGCTGAGCGCCGTCCTCGCGATCGCGTACCACCGCGACGGAGGCCCTGTCGTGCCGCTCCAGAAGCGGGTGGATGGTCGCCTGCTTCGCCAGGTAGTGGTCCTCGAACGCTTCCCGGAACGCCGGCAGGCCCTCCGGTGCGCCCGAGGGGACCCGGTGCATCTTCTGCAGGGTTGCCCGCAGTGCGCGGCTGCGGGCGACGAGTGCGTCCACCGCAACCGTGTGGATCTCGTGCGCCTGCGCCTCGTCGTGCCGGCGCTTCTTGACCTCGGCGTCGAATTCCGCCCCGCGCTTGCCGATCTCGTGCGGTCCGTGGAAGGTCTCCTGCGACGCGTGGTCCTGCGACCCGGGGTCCTGCTGCGATGAAGCGGTCATGGTGGGCGACACCTCCTGATTGCATCCACTCACGCTGTGCTGGTACCCGCAAACCCGGGCCGGACGCCACCGGGGACGCCACGTCCCCACGAATGGACGCCCGGCCGAGGCCGGGCGTCAGGGTCGATGAGGGCCGGCACCCGCCGCACGCACGGATGGCCGTCCCCGGCTCTCGCCGGCCCCCCGAACGGCCATCGGCACCTGTCCGCGCCGGATGTGGTTCCGGTGTCAGACCTCTCTCTTGTTCCTCATCATCATTCCCGCGGCCGCGAGGCCGAGCAGGCAGATGACGGCACCGGTGATGATGTTGTTCCACATCGCGCCGGTCTCGGGGTGGCGGATGACCACCCAGGGGGAAACGATCAGCCAGACGCCGATCGCCGAGCAGGCCAGGCTCAGGCCCTGCATGCGTTCCGGAGCCATGGTCAGGCACAGGGCCACCACGGCGACCGCGATGCCCATGATCAGGTTGTTCTGTGCCAGCTGCGGGGACGTGGGCGCGAAGTGCACCGTCCAGGGCGATATGGCGGCGTACAGCCCGGCCAGGAGCAGGAGTCCGTCGACCCCTACGATCCCCCGGCCTCCGAGTACGCGGGCATACCGGTCCCGCATTTCCGATACGTCTGGGTGACCGGAGATATCCCCCGGGCGGTGTGACACGTCGGCCATACGACTCGCCTCCTTCGGCTTATGCAAGTCTGACCGCGTTTGCGGCATATACCGCGAATCCATTGTGCGCCTATATCGTCCTTATGTGTAGCTTATGTCCGGGGATACTGGCCAGGTCAGGGGCGGGGAGCGGGTGATCGCCGGCGCCTGGGCGATCACAGCGTCGTCGCCCATGATCGCGCTCCTGGGGCAGGGCGCCTTGACGCTCGGCGGTCCCGCGAGTCGCCGCAGGGGTCGCGGCGGCCCGGGGCCCCGAAAACGGCACTGGCCGCCGGTGGGCACCGGCGGCCAGAACCTTCGAGCGGGGTGTGTCAGTGGTTGGCGACACCGTTGCCGGACAGGACCGGGATCTGGTCCAGGATGTGCGACAGCGGCTCGTCGCCCTTGATCTGCGACGAGTTCTCGGTGCACTGCTGGTTCTGCGGCGAGGACAGGACGTTGATGTCCTGGACCGTGATCGGCACCACGCCGATGAGGGAACCGACGTTGGCCTTGGCCGGCAGACCGATGCAGGGCTTGTTCAGCGAGCCCTGGATGAGGCCGAACGAGGGGCTCATGTAGCCGCTCGTGTAGGTGTTGCCGTACGACTGCTCGGCCCCGTTGCCGTTGGTGGTGCTGGTCCCGCCGCTGTCGCCGATCGCCATCGCCGGCGCGGCCACCGCGGCGGAGACGCCCATGACGGAGACTGCGACGGCCGCCGTGGCGAGGAACTTCTTGATCATGATAATCCCTTTTGTGCGAAATTGACCTGGTACCGGGTCTGCCTGATCAACTGCCCGTCACGGATTTGGTTATGGGGCTTCACTCGTATGGAGGCAAGCGAAAGGGACCCCTGGGACTTGGGGTTCAAGTCCCAGGGGTCCCCGGGGGTGTGGGTGCGGCCTCGCGGGCGGCGCGGAGTCTCAGGCGGCGTATTGGCCCTGATGGCTGCAGGGATCGGCGGCAAGTCCCGAGAGCTCTTCCGCCGCGACGGCCGGGCCGGCTTGGAGTGCGGCGCTGACCAGGGTGATGAGGAGGTCGATGTCGGTGCCGCAGTCGAGCCGCACGGTCACCCAACCGGAGCCGTCGCGCAGCCTCAGCGCGGTGGACTCGCTCAGTGCCGGAAGCAGTTTGGCGACCATGGTGCGGGACAGGTGCACGTCGGCTTCCTGCTCGCCGTGGAAATGGACTATCTCCTGGGCGCCTGTGCGCACGCAGTACTCGCTGCCGCAACTGGCCCGGCCACCGGTGAGACCAGGCCAGCTCATCAGCCGTTCCCTGGCATGTCTGGCAGAGTTCATGCGCTTAGCCTGCCGCAGAATTCCCGCCCGGCACAGAGGTAGGAGGTGCCATCCGGCCGCCCGCGGGTCGCAGCGCGCAACGTCCCTGGTCAGGGCCGCACAGTGCGGCTGAAATTCTCGTTGGTCCCACCTCGGTTCCCTGGTATGCGAAGACGGGTGGGACGGCAGTTGTCGTGTGGTGTTCCCGCGGGACGATCGGGAGTTGACGAGGGGTCGGAGCCACGGTCCCGCGGCCCGTCGAATGTCACGACGGCTGGTCTGTACGGGTGAAATCTGCCCTGCATGCGGGTGCGCCTCGCCCCGTTCGTGGTCCGGGTGTGTGTGGCGGTGGAACGTTGCCCGCTCGACGGCCCGTGTCGATGCGACCGTCCAGCGCCGAAGCCCATACGGCACAAAAGCAAAGGTCTGGCATGCAGAAAATTCGAAGTGCCCTCCTCCTGGGTCTCACTGCCGCTGTGGCGATGGCCCCCACCGTGGCCCTCGCCGTACCCCTGGCCACCGACTCCGGTTCCCCTCGACACAGCAGCGTGCTCCCCCGATCCGGCCATGGCGACACCTCGTGGACCGACTGGTACGGGTGGAGCGACTGGAACCTCTGGAAGGAATGCGGCCACGGTCCGTGCGGTCCCGCCGCTCACGCCGGTGACAGTCACAAGGACGAGCACGCCAAGGGCGGTTACGGCAGCGATTCCGGTGGCAGCACCGGGGGCTCCGGCTCGGGTGGCTACGGCAGCACCACGGGCGGGTCCTCGGGCGGGTCGTCGGGCGGTTACGGCAGCGATTCCGGTGGCAGCACCGGTGGCCACAGCACCGGAGGCTCCACGAGCGGTGGCTATGGCAGCACCACGGGTGGATCGTCCGGCGGTTCGTCCGGCGGGTCCAACGGCGGATCCTCGGGCGGGAGCCACGGCGGGACCACAGGTGGGACTCACGGTGGAACCACGGGCGGGACCCACGGCGGAACCACCTCGGGTGGGAGCAGCGGTGGTTCCTACGGTGGGACGACCGGCGGCACCACGACCACGGGTGGGTCCACCGGTGGAACGCATGGTGGAACGACCGGCGGCACCCACGGTGGAACGACCGGCGGTACGCACGGTGGCACCACGAGCACGGGTGGTACCTCCTCCTCGGGCGGCAGCTCGAGCACAGGCGGGAACACCTCGGGTGAGACCACCAGCACGGGCGGGTCGACGAGCACGGGCGGATCGACCAGCACGGGCGGGTCGACGAGCACGGGCGGATCGACCAGCACGGGCGGATCGACGAGCACAGGCGGGTCGACGAGCACGGGCGGCACCTCGACCTCGGGTGGCACCTCGACCACGGGTGGGTCCTCCGGCGGAACGCATGGTGGGACCACCGGCGGCACCCACGGTGGAACCAGCGGCGGAACGCACGGTGGCACCACCGGCGGGCTCGCTGACACGGGTCTGGGCGACAACCAGCTGGGGCTCGAGATCGCCGCGGCCGCCAGCCTCCTCGCCGGCGGTGTCTTCGTCGTGGCAACCCGGCGCCAGCGCCGCCAGTAGCCGACCGCGGCCCATCGGCCGGCCCATCGGCGTCGCGTGAGCGGCGTCAGGGAAACTGTCGGACCCTGTCCGCCCGGAAGCGCTGCGCGCTCCGGGCGGACAGGCGCGCCTGCGTGCGGGATCAGTCGGTGAGGTCGACCCGCAGCGTCAGAAGGTTCGTGCCGACGGTTCGGACCGCGGCGCTGTTGAGCGGCGGCAGGGACTTCAGCCGCGCACGAGCGTCGTCCTGCGGGATCGGATGTGCGGTGCCGGCGTACCACTTCCCCCTGATCCGGACCCGGACCTGCGGATGGGCCTGGATGTTCCGGACGTACTGCGACTTCTCGCCGAACTCCGAGACGAACCAGAATTCACGTCCGATGCGGCGTCCGCCGATCGGTGTACGCCGCGGCAGGCCGGACGTGCGGCCCGTCGTCTCCAGAACGGTCTGCGTCGGAAGCCGCACCAGGAGCGGGTTGCCGATCCGCCGCTGGAACGACGTGACGGTCCGGAACTTCATCTCGCGATAGCGCGACACTCGTCGCCCTCCCGTTCGTGGCCGGTGATGTCCGGCGTAGGGACCCGGCGCTGCCCGCCCACCAGTATGGCCCGGCTGTGGGGCGCTCAGAGGTGCGCGTCCAGGAACGCCTTGAGCTGCTCGCGGGTCATCGGCCCGGTCCCGGTTGCCGTCACCTCGCCCTGTACGAGCAGGAGCATGGTGGGCGCGCCGGTTACCCCGTAGCGCTTCGTGGCTGCGGGACAGCGGGTGATGTCGGCCTTCACGGTGGTGAGGCGGTCACCGTACTCGTTGGCCAGGTCGCGCACGATGGGGTCCATCTCCTTGCACGGCTGGGACCAGATCCCCCAGAAGTAGGCGAGCACCGGTCCGTCGGCCTTCGCGAGAATGAAGTCGAACTCCTCGTTCTCCATCGGTTGGTGGACCCGGCTTGCCATCGACTCTCCCTGCATTGCGATCAACACGGCAGCATTCACCCTGGCCCGTTCCGGCATGGCCCGCTGCTGTGCCACATCACATCACGAGGTCACTGCGCCAGCGCCCCCAGCAGGATCAGGAGGACGATCAGCACCGCCACGACGATCATGGAGTTGCGTACGGCATGGGTCTCCTTCGGAACCGGCAGCTGCGGTGGAGGCGGCAGAACGACGTTGAAGTCGTCCTGGCCGGTGCGGCCCGCGCGCTCGCACCAGGGGCAGGTCGGCAGATGCGAGCTGTAGGTGTGGCGGGGCCGGACGGGGCAGCTCTGGACCCGGCCGCGTTCCTGGTCCAGCGCCCGCAGCCAGTCCTCGGCGGAGGGGCGGGCCTGCGGGTTGGTCACGCCGGGGCCGAAGGCGGCACGGGCCAGATGGAGCAGTGCCGGTGGCAGTACCGCGGGGTCGATGACACCGCGCGGGACGATGATGCGTTCCGGCTGGACCACGTACGAGCAGCTGGCGGCGATGTTGTCCTTGACCGTCGACTGCGAGTCGCTGTCGTGCGGCACACCCCCGAAGGGGTGGTTCCCCACCGTCAGCAGTTGGTAGACGAGCACCGCGAGCGCGAAGTCGTCGCTGGCGGGCGTGGCGGGTCCGCCCTTCTGCCGCTCGGGGGCACAGTAGTCGGCGGTCTGCATCAGGCAGGGGAAGTACTCGCTGGTCGCGGGGTCGGTGAAGGCGATGGAGTCGCAGTCGAGGAACGTGACAAAGCCGTTCGCGTCCACCACGACGTTGTTGCTGGAGAAGTCTCCGACGACCAGGCCCTCGTGGTGCATCCGTGCGGTCATGAAGGCCAGGTTCCAGCTGACGCCCAGCAGGAACCGCCAGTCCACCCGCTCGGGGAAGAGCCGCAGCCGCTGCGCGCGGGTGAACAGCCCGACCAGGCGGATGTGTTCGGGCTCGCCGAAGCTGTTCATGGCGTAGCCGAGGAACTCCCCGCCGGGGCTGCGGGCCGGAGCCGTGGGCCAGGCCAGTTCGGACGGCTGGGCCCGGTCGGTGGGCCGACCGCCCAGCGGCGTCATTGTCAGCATCCGGGCCAGTCGTCGTTCCTGCTCGGGTCCAGGGGTGTCCCGGTAGAGCTTGACGACGATCCCGTCGTGGCCGACGACGGTGTACACGGCGGCCTCGCCACCGCTCTTCAGCGGCTGCTCGGACAGTTCCACCGGCATGCCGTTCAACAGAATCCTGTGCCCGGTCATGGGCGCACCGCCCTCAGCAGCGTCTTGTCGTCGGCGTTGACCGCGGTCAGCTTGTCCGAGCGCAGCAGGACCGCCAGCGCCTCGTCGTCCTCGTCCGGGTCCTCGCCGGGGGAGTCCAGAGTCCGCAGCATCGCCGCGACGAAGGACGCCCTGGGCTGCTGCGGCTGACCGTCCACCCAGGTCAGGGCGATCTGGGCGAGTCCGTCCGTGGACAGCAGCACACCGTCCACTTCGGGGTCGCGCACGCAGGCGGTACGGACCCACCGCTCCG
This sequence comes from Streptomyces sp. NPDC045021, assembly GCF_056432645.1. NCBI lineage: Bacteria > Bacillati > Actinomycetota > Actinomycetes > Kitasatosporales > Streptomycetaceae > Streptomyces > Streptomyces sp. NPDC045021. Next base: position 301,206 of record NZ_JBWKIQ010000001.1, on the reverse strand, counting down.
CGTCCGTCGAGGTGAGGAACACGGTCTCGTTGCTGTACTCGCTGGCCGCGGCCGGTTGCGGCAGCAGATGGAACTGCCGCACCCCGTCCACGGTTCCGGCCCTGAGCACGACGAAGCCGTCGCCGACGCTGAGATAGCCGATCCATTTCGGGGTGAGCACCGCCACAGTCAGCGTGGTGGCGAAGTCGTTCGAATCCTGGCCGGTGCGCCGCAGGAACTCCTCGCGAACGTCGAGGAACGCCTCGTGCAGCGCGGCGCGCACTCCCGAGGCGGTCGGCGGCAGCTCGGTGGCGCGCCGGGTGAAGCAGTCGACGGCCAGTTGTACCGCCAGGGCCGAGCCCTCGTCGGAGCGTGCGCGGCTGCCCGCGCCGTCGGCGACCGCCAGTACCGTCACCGACTGCTCCGGCGGTCCGGAGACCGTGTACAGCCAGGAGTCCTGGCACGGCGTGCCGGTCCGCCGGTGGCGGTACCCCTCGACGCTGACGCCGCGGACCCGCCACCGGGCGCCGGAACCGCCGCTGCTGGCCTCGTCCATGTGTCTTCCCCCAGTACCCGTCAGTACCTGTCAGTTCCCGTCGGTGCCCGTCCGGATCAGGATTCCCAGGCCGGCCGCTGGGTCTTGAACTGACTGAAGATCTTCTCGAAGACCTCGTCGCCCGCGCCCCGCTGCTCGGCGTTGGCGCTGGCCGACATCATCTGCAGCAACTCGCGGAACGGGAACCCGTGCAGCCGGGCGTTGAACGTCGGAGCGAAGGCCCGCAGGACCTCCTCACCCCGATCGGTGATGCCGCCGACGCCGATCGCGTAGAGCCGGAACCGCCGGGCGCGCTGCTCCTCGGTGAGCACCGGTACGACGCGCCGCCAGGCTTCTGTGGGATGCCCGGTGGTGTCCGTCGGCAGGCCGTCGGTGACCAGGCAGATCTGCGGACGGTAGAACTGCAGGCCGAGCTGCCTGAGTTCGGCCTTCCGGGCCGCGACGATCTGCATCGACAGCTCCAGTGCCTCGGCCATCAACGTGACGCCGGCCGCCTTCAGTTGCGGTGGCTGGAACAGGTGTGCGGGCACGAACGGGCTGACCGGGCTGTTGTGCGGCAGCAGGTTGGGGCCCTGCCAGGCGCTCACCCCGGCGTCGCCGAAGGTCAGCACGGCGACCTCGACGCTGTAGCTGAGACTCACATCGTCGTGCAGTTCCCTGGTCCACTCGCGCAGGGCCTCGTTGAGCGACGCGATGGGCGCGCCCAGCATCGAGTGCGAGGTGTCCAGACACAGGACGAGCGGGAGGCGCTGCGCGTTGTTCTCGATCTCGATGTCCGCGTACTGGTACGGCAGGGTGCTGGCCTGCTGGTTCACGCGCACGGTCATGGGGTGGGTGTTATCGCGCATGGTCTCTCCGTCGGGTGTCGGCCGGGAAGGCGAGCAGGACGTGCGGGTCGTGGGTCTCGTCATGGGGGTCGGGGCGTGCCACGTCGACGGGCTCGCCCGGACCCGGCGGGGGTTCCGCGGGCTCGGACCACACCGCGCGGTAGAGGCACTCGTCGATGTCGACGTAGCCCTGCGGATGGAGGTCGGTGGCGACCGTGGCAGGACGCAGGTTCTCCGGCCGTGGTGCGCGGCGCGCTCCCGGGAGATGCGCGGGCTTGGCGGGGGAGCGGTGTGCCACCGGATCGGCGTCGTGCCGGGCGGCCGGGGCGTCGCGGGGTGCCGGGGAACGGGCGGAGTGGCGGCCGGTGCCCGAACGGCGGACCGCTACCGCGAGCAGGGCGAGGAGCACCAGCAGGAGGGCGGTGATGGAACCGATGAGCAGCCAGTTGGTGCCGTGGCCGACCGTTGTCTTCGGGCCGGGGCAGGGGCTCGTGGGACCGGAGGACGGTTTCTTGGAAACCGATGTGCCGGTCGTCGGCTTGCTGCTGGGCGGTTTGGCGGGAGCCGTGGTCCTGGGACCATTCGGGCCGGCGGACGGCGTGACGCAGGTCGGCGACACGGTCGGGCAGGGTGCCTTCGGTTCGGCGGGCAGCATTGTGGCCGTCGTGCAGTGCGCCGGTGGGTCGGCGGGTGCCGCTGCTGCCGGCGCGGCCGCCGAGAGGCCGGCCAGCAGCACCGCTGTGAGGATCATGGCGATCGGACGACCGCGCTGCACCGTGTCGGATGGCACGAGAGGCTCCCCAGCTCCTTCTTCTCGCGTACTTGTCTTCCCGCGTGATCGCGTTGTGTACGTAGGCGAGCCCTTGCGTTCTCGCGGAGTGCTACAGCTCGAAGACCCGGTGGCACCGGGTGAACATCTGGCGTGCGTGCTCGGCCCACTTCGTGGCCAGCACGCCGAACTGCTGATGGGTCATCCTGCAGGTGAGCGGGAGGGTGCAGACGCCGGCGAGGCACGGACCCGGACCTCGTACGTCCCAGACCGAGAGCATGGGAATCAGCTGCTCGGTGTTCCAGGCATTGGAAGCGGCGGCGGCCAGGGCCAGTTGGTCGGTCTTGAGAACATGACCGTCTGTCATGAAGGCCACCAGCAGATCCCTCGTCGCCATGAACCGCACCGTCACCGGGTGATCCGACCCCGCCAGGTCGAATTCCAGCGAGATCGCGGCGTCGTCCTCGGCCGACCGGTAGTGGCTGCGCTCGGCCCAGGCACGAACCAACGTCCGCCAGCTGGACCCGAGCTCCATCTCGCCGGTGGGCGTGGCCTCAGAATCCGCCACGGCCCACCGCCTCTGCCACCATGCGGTCGGTCAGCCCGGCGTCGAGGAGGGTCTGTGCGTGGAGCAGCAGGCAGGAGGGTACGGACATCACCGATCCCCTGCTGTGGTTACGGGCGTTGAGGTCGTCGGTGCGCAGCCGGATGCCCTCGGCGACGGCGGGCGGCGGCCACGGTGGAACGGGATCCGGTGCGGGAGCGGGTGCGGGTAGGGGTTTCGGCGCGGGTTCGGGTGCGGTTTCGCGGGGGAGAACCTCGTCCAACAGCGCGGCGAGTTCGGGTCGGTCCTGTGGTGACTTGGCCAGACAGCGTGCCAACAGGGGGCGCAGCCCCTCCGGAGCACCGTCCAGCGCGGGCTGTTCATGGATGATCCGGTACATCACGCCGACGCCCGAGCCGAACGGCGGGACCCCGGTCGCGGCGAAGGCGAGGACCGCCCCGAGAGAGAAGACGTCGCTGGCCTGCTTCGCCACTTCGCCCCTGAACTGCTCGGGCGACATGAACGGCGGCGTACCCATCACCGTTCCCACCTGGGTGATCGTGTTCGCGGCGGCTCCGAACAGCGAGATCCCGAAGTCGATGACCCGGGGACCGTCCTCGGCCAGCAGGACGTTGGCGGGCTTGAGATCACGGTGCACGACGCCCACGGCGTGGATCGCCTGTAACGCCTCGATCAGACCGGCGGCCATCAGCCGGACCGCCGCCTCCGGCAGCGGTCCGTCCGCCCGTACCGCCTCGGCGAGCGAGGGGCCGGGGACGTACAGCGTGGCGAGCCACGGCGGATCGCCCTGCGTATCTGCGTCGACGACCGCCGCGGTGAAGGCCCCGCTGACCGCACGCGCCGCGTCGACCTCGCGGGCGAAGCGGAGGCGGAATTCGGCGTCGGAGGCGAACTCGGGACGCACAACCTTCACGGCCAACGCTCGACCGCTCGCCGACCTGCCGAGGTACACCCACCCCATGCCGCCCGAGGCGAGCCGACCGACAATGCGGTAAGGCCCCACCATTAGCGGATCACTTATCGGAGTCCGCACTCCGCCCCCTGTTCACGGCTTCCGTCCCTGGCTCGCCACAGGCAGTCCGCGCCCCGCCGTCGTGGCTGCTCAGAGTGTCCCGCAAAACCCATGCGGACGTTATGGGAACAGCCGGATATTCTCAGGAACTCAATCTGTGCGGCCCTGCATTGGCGCCCGAGCGCGAAACCCACCCGTTCCGAGTCCGCGGTTCACCTCACGACCCCAGGTTTCACACCGGCCCCAGCCGACCCTTTTCGCACACAGGTCACATGCGCGCGCGGAATCCCGTCCAGTTCGCAGATTCCGCGATCAGCGGGCAGTGGCTGCGTGCAAAGATCGGCGCACACGGGAATTGAAGGGGGCGTATGGAGTCAACAGGGTTGCTCTCGACGGTTGTCGAGATCATGGTCGGGGCGGCCAGTAATGCGGCCGGCGCGTTGGGAAGCAGCGCGGGGACGGCAGTCGTTGACCTGGTACGCGAGCGGTTGAGCTCTTCCCCGGAAGGTCGGACGGCACTCGCCGGGGTGGCCGCCGGTCCTGCGGATGCGGCCGCCGCCGAGGCGCTGCGAGCGCTGCTGGAGCGGGAGTTGCAGGCGGACAGCGACTTCCGGTCGCGCCTCGCGGGCGCGCTCGCCGGCCCGCCACCGCAGGAGAGCCCGCACGCCTACACGCACAGTGTGGTCATCGGCGGTGCGGCCAAGGTGCGCAACAGCCCGATCTCGCTGGGGCCGTTGACGGTCAACAACACGCGCAATGCCCGGTTCTCGCTGGTCGGCCTGGGCGTCGTGGGTGTTGCGCTGCTCTCCCTCGCGGGTTACGGCGGAGTCCAACTGATCGCGGATGACGGCGCCCAACCCAAGGTCGCCGACGGCCGGACCGCCCAGAAGCCGGGTACCGGCGCATCCACCGCCGCTGGAAATCCGGCCGGCTCCGATCCCTGCGTCCGGGCCGGTGGCCAACCTCCGAGCCAGAAGCGACCCGTGGGCGGCCAAGTAGGCACCTTTCCGTGTGTTCTCGCAGCGGGCGCCACGTACACCTACGAGGACGGGGTGGCGATCAAGGTCGGGGCTTTCACCAAGGTGGAGGGGAATCGCCTCGACGGCGAGGATCTGAGCCTCCAGGGGGATGAAGTCGCCGTTACGGCGAACGTGACCGTCACCAATGCGAGCGGTAAACCCGTCGAGACCTTCAAGGACTTCGAGTACGACAAGGCCGAATCCGCCACTACTGGAAAGCAGGCAGGATTTGCCGGCGGGAAGACTCTGGGGTCGTCAAACATCACACTGGCCCCTGGAGCCTCCGCGACCGTCAAGTACGTGCTCAGCACCAGCCGTGAGGAGAGCACGGGCAAAATGAAGTTGATTCTTGATCGCGACTGGGTCGACAGCAAGGGCAACTCCGCCGACGCGCTGGCGTGGGTGGGGGACATCTCCTGACACCGCGAGGCCGGAGTCTCCGGCCTTGCCGGGCTGATCGTCGCTCTGGTGGCCTGCCCGGCGGCCCATCCGCGGCCGGCCACCGCACTGCCGCACAGGCCTCGTTCAGTCGGACGAGGTCGCCGCGCCCGGGGAGATCAGGCCCGTCTCATAGGCGAGGACGACGGCTTGGACCCGGTCGCGCAGTCCGAGTTTGGACAGGATGCGCGCGACATGGGTCTTGACCGTCGTCGCGCTGAGGGTCAGCCGGTCGGCGAGTTCGGCGTTGCTCAGGCCGGTGGCGAGCAGGCGCAGCACCTCGAGTTCGCGTGGGGTGAGGCCGGACAGGTCGCGGTGGACGGCGGACTTCGCCTCGTCGCGGTGGGCGAAGCGCTCGATCAGCCGGCGGGTGATGGTCGGTGCGAGCAGCGCGTCGCCGGACTGCACCAGACGGACCGAGGCCACCAGGTGCTCGGGGGACACATCCTTGAGCAGGAAGCCGCTGGCGCCCGCGGTGAGCGCGGCGTAGACGTAGTGGTCGAGGTCGTACGTGGTGAGGATGAGGATGCGGGTCCCGTCCGCGCCGTCGCTCAGGATCTGCCGGGTGGCTTCTAGGCCGTCCATCTGCGGCATCCGGATGTCCATGAGTACCACGTCGGGACGGGTCCGCCGGACGGCGGAGATCGCCTCGGCTCCGTTGGAGGCCTCGGCCGCCACCTCGATGCCGTCGGCGGCGAGGATCATCCGGAACCCGGTGCGTACCAGTGCCTGGTCGTCGGCGATGACGGCACGCAGGGGTTGCCGGCTCATACGGTTCTCCACGGGACTCGGGCCTCGATCTTGTAACCGCCGCCGATTCTGCGCCCTGCCACCACGGTTCCGCCATAGACCGCGAGTCGCTCGCGCAGTCCGATCAACCCGCGGCCGTCGCCGCTCTGCGCGTACGTCCCCCGCGCTCCGCCGGTGTCGGTGACCTCGATCTCCAACCACCCGTCGTCGTGGCCTATCGTGACGGACGCCGTCGAGCCGGCGGCGTGTTTCATGGCGTTGGTCAGCGCTTCCTGGACGACGCGGTAGGCGGCCAGATCGACGCCGGGGGGCAGCGGTTCCGGCGGGGGTGACAGGGTGACGGTCACCGGCAGCCCGGCGGCGCGGACCCGTTCCACGAGGTCGTCCAACCGGTCGAGTCCCGGCTGCGGTTCGAGCGCGTCGCCGGTGCTTTCGGAAGGTCCGGTGCCCGAGGCCGCGATGAGGCCCATGACATGGCGCAGTTCCGCCATCGCGGCCCGGCCGCTCGCCTCGACCGCGAGCAGGGCCTCCTTCGACTGCGCGGGCGCCGCGTCCATGACCTTGCGGGCCGCCCCGGCCTGGATCACCATCACGCTGACGTTGTGGGTCACGACATCGTGCAGTTCGCGGGCGATGCGGGAGCGTTCCTCGTCGATGGCCTCGCGCATCGCCTTCTCCTGGGCCTGTTGCAGCTCGGAGAAGCGCAGTTGGGTGGCTTTGAGCCGTAGCTGCCAGTAGCGGATCACGCTCGCGACCAGCGCGACGATCAGCAGGACGAAGAGCCGACTCGACCAGAACGGCAGTTCCGGGTCGGTGGTCCGGTCGAAGGTGGCGGCGAGCACGGCCGCGAGCGCGAAACTGCCCATCGTGGGCGTCAGATTGCGGCTGTGGACGAGGGCGCTGTAGGCGGCGACGAGGCAGACCAGGAAGGTGGCCCTCGTCGTGTAGTCGGGGCCGGCCAGCGTCGCGCACATCACCACCCAGAAGGCGGCGAGCGGAAAACGCCGCCGCGCCGCCAGCGGCAGCGCTGTCAGCGCGCAGAGGACGTAGACCTGCGGGCCGGGGTGGAACTCGGCCCCCGGGTAGGGCGGCCCTGGCGCGAGAGGCGCGTCCGGAGGAGAGGGCAGGGCCGGTGGGCAGGGCTCCAGGGCCGGATCGGTGCCGGGCGGCCAGCCGGCGTCCCAGTGCAGTCTGGAGACGGCGAACACCACGATTGCCGTCAGGGCCAGCGCGAGCACCGCATCGGCGACGACCGCCCGCCTCGACAACCGGGGAGCCCGGCCGTCCGGGCGCAGTGCGTCGCGCACCTGCCGGCGCCATCCGTGTCGTTCGTCCTCGTCCGTTTCCACCAGCACATTGTCGGCGCCGCCCACTCGGCGCACATCCGTCTCGGCGATCAGTACTCCGGCCGAGCGGAGTACTTCGCAGGGATGACACCGCAGCCGAGTCCTCCTCGCGGGCGACCGGATGTCGGTGCGGCGGCCGACGCGCCGCGGAAGCGGCCGCACTTAGCTTCGGTGCTGCCGGCGGACCGCCCGGGGAGTCCCCCGGGGACGCGGCCGTTGCGACCGGAAGGACCTGCAACCCCATGGGGAATGTGATCGAACTGCGTGGCGTCGTCAAACGCTACGACAACGCGGACGGGCCCGCGCTCGGCCCCCTGACGCTCACCGTGGAGCAGGGCGAGGCGGTCGCCGTCACCGGGCCGTCGGGCAGTGGCAAGTCCACACTGCTGAACCTGGTGGCCGGGCTGGACAAGCCCACGGAAGGCACCGTGACCGTCGGCGGCACGCGGATCGACAACCTCGGTGAGGGCGGGCTGGCCCGGTTCCGCCGCGAGCGGATCGGGATGGTGTTCCAGTTCTTCAATCTGCTCGACGACCTCACGGTCATGGACAACATCCTGCTTCCGGCCCAGTTGGCGGGAACGGCCCGGGGGAAGGCGGCGGACCGCGCGCGGGAACTGCTGGAGACGCTGGGTATCGAGAAGCACGCCCGCACCTACCCGGGCCGGCTGTCCGGTGGTGAACGCCAGCGCGTCGCGGTCGCGCGGGCGCTGATCAACCGTCCCGCGCTGCTGCTCGCCGACGAACCGACGGGCGCCCTGGACATGGCGTCCGGGCGTGACGTGCGGGAGCTGCTGGTCGATCTGCACCGGGGCGGGCAGACCATCGTGCTGGTCACCCACGACCTCGATCTCGCCGAGTCGTGCGCCGGCCGGACCGTCCATCTGGTCGACGGGCATGTCGCCCTCGACCGGAACCGTGGCGCGGGGGCCGTCCGATGAGCGCGCTGGGAAAGGTGGTACGCGCCGGCGTCGGACGGCGCCGGGTCCAGACCGTCGTGATGGTGCTGACCACGATGATGGCGGTCACCGCGTCGGTGCTGGCGGCCGGGCTTCTGGTGGCGTCCCAGGCGCCGTTCGACCACGCCTTCGCCCGCCAGAACGGCGCACACCTGACCGCCCAGTTCGACGGGGCGAAGGTCACCGCCGCGCAGCTCTCGGCCACCGCGCGCGTCGACGGTGTGACGGCCGTCTACGGCCCGTTTCCCGTCCGATCGCTGCGCCCGAGCATCGGCGCGAACAACTCCGGAATGCCGCAGGGCGACCGGATGCCGCCGCTGACGTTCGTCGGCCGTGCGGACGCGGGCGGGCCGGTCGACGCCCTCGACCTCGTCGAAGGGAGGTGGATGACCGGCCCGGGGGAGGTGGTGTTGCGCACCCTCGACTCGCCGTTCGGTGTGGGCGACCGGATGAGTTTTCCCGATCTGCCGGGCGCTCCTATGCTGACCGTCGTCGGGATGGCCACCTCGGTGGGCGACAGCGCCGAGGCGTGGGTGACACCGGCGCAGCTCGCGCGACTGACCGCGCCCGGGGCCCGATCCGAGTATCAGATGCTCTACCGCTTCGCCGACGCCGGCACGGACGCGCGGATCAACACCGATCGAGCCGCGGTCGCCGCTGCCGTGCCGCCGGGATCGATGACCGGAGCGGCGTCGTATCTGAAGATCAAGCTGGCGGCGGACCGGACCTCGGCGACGTTCGTGCCGTTCGTGGTCGCCTTCGGCATGCTCGGCCTGTTCATGTCGGTGCTGATCATCGGCATCGTGGTCAGCGGCGCGGTCGGCGCCGCCACCCGGCGCATCGGCATCCTGAAATCCCTGGGCTTCACCCCCGGGCAGGTCGTGCGTGCCTACGTCGGACAGGCACTGATCCCCGCGACCGTCGGCGCCGTGCTGGGTGTGGTCCTCGGCAACCTGCTGGCGATTCCGGTCATGGGAATCGAGGGCAGCGCCTACGGCACCGGGACCATGACGGTCGCTCCGTGGATCGACTTCGCCGTTCCCTCCGCGGCTCTCGGCGCGGTCATCGCCACCGCTCTGGCACCCGCGCTGCGTGCCGGCCGGCTGCGTACCGTCGAGGCGATCGCCGTCGGCCGTGCCCCGCGCGCCGGGCGCGGGCGCGTGATCCGGCATCTCCTCGGCCGGCTGCCGCTGCCCCGCGCGGTGAGCCTCGGCCTGGCCAACCCCTTCGCCCGGCCCGGTCGGTCGGGCACGCTGGCCGCTGCCGTGATCTTCGGAACGGTCGGGGTCACCTTCGGAGTCGGTCTCGCTCTGTCGCTCAACGGCATCGAGAGCGGCCTCGACCGCAGGACGGCCGGTGCGGTCCTGGTCCGAACGATGGGCGCACCGCCTCCCTCCCCTCCCGGATCGGACGGGCCAACAGCCGGGGCAGTGAACGGGGCACCGGCAGGGGCGTCGGGCGGGTCGAAGGGCGGGACGGCCAACGTACCCCGCGGCGGGCCGGCCGATCCCGCCGCGATCGCCGCGAAGATCGCCGCGCAACCGGGCACCCGACGCTACTTCCGCACCGGACAGACCTGGGCCGGCGTCGCCGGGCTCGCCGGCCGGACGACCGTGATCTCCTTCCAGGGCGACTCGTCCTGGGGCTCGTACCGGATGATCTCGGGTTCGTGGTTCAGCGGCCGGGGCCAGGCGGTCGTCCCGTCCGGTTTCCTCAACGCCACCGGGACCCATGTCGGGGACACCATCACCCTGACCAACGAGGGTCGCACCGCCCCGGTGCGGATCGTCGGTGAGGCACTCGACCTGCGGGAGGAAGGGATGAGCATCCTGACCGACGCCTCCTCCCTGACCGGCCTCGGCGCCGTTGTCGTCCCGGAGTCGATCCAGTTCTCCATCGACCTCACGCCAGGGACCGACCCGCAGGACTATCTGAGCTCGCTGAACACCGCCCTGGAACCGCTCGGGACCACCGCCGAACGCAATTCCACCCAGACGAGCAGCACGGTGGTCGCCATGGACACGTTGGCCGCGCTGCTCACCCTGATGCTGGTCGCGGTGGCGGGCCTGGGCGTCCTGAACACCGTCGTCCTCGACACCCGGGAACGCGTCCACGACTTCGGGGTGTTCAAAGCCCTGGGCATGTCGCCGAGGCAGACGATCGCGATGGTCATCACCTCGGTCGCCGGCATCGGGCTGGTCGCCGGCGTGATCGGGGTCCCGACCGGTATCGCGCTGCACGACTACGTGCTGCCGGTCATGGGCCACGCGGCCGGCACGAGATTCCCGGCGCAGGACCTCGCGGTCTACCACCTCCGCGTCCTGGTCCCGCTCTTCCTCGGCGGTCTCGTCATCGCGACCGCGGGCGCGCTGCTCCCCGCCGGATGGGCCGCCAAGACCCGAACGGCGACCGCTCTGCGCACCGAGTAGCCGGCCACGGGACGGCGGGGCACCTGACATCATCAGGGCATGGAACGCGTTATTGCAGCATGTGACGGAGCCGCCAAGGGCAACCCGGGCCCGGCGGCGTGGGCCTTCGTGGTCGCGGACGCTCAGGGGCGGCCGGAGCGGTGGCAGGCGGGGCCGCTGGGACACTCGACGAACAACGTCGGTGAGCTGACGGCACTGGAGCAACTGCTGACCGCGACGGATCCGGCCGTACCCCTGGAGGTCCGACTGGACTCCACCTACACCCGTGACGCCGCCACCAAGTGGCTGGTCGCCTGGAAGAAGAACGGCTGGAAGACCGCCGCCGGGAAGCCGGTGGCGAATCGGGAGATCATCCAGCGCATCGACGCCCTGCTGACCGGCCGCGACGTCGAGTTCGTCTACGTTCCCGCGCACCAGGTGGACGGGGACCCGCTCAACGCGATCGCCGACAAGGCCGCCAGCGACGCCGCGATCAGCCAGCAGGCGAGCGGCGGCACCGGGGCCGACCTTCCGGTGCCGGACGCCGGAGCCAAGTCCCCGGGTGGCAAGGGCTCCGGCTCCGGCTCGGGTCGTCAGGCTGCGGCGTCGAAGCCGCGGACCGGCAAGGGCGCGTCCGGCACCATCGAGGCGAGGTTCCCCGGCAGGTGCCACTGCTCCGGCACCTACGCCAAGGGCGAGTTGATCGCCAAGGTGGCCGGCGGCTGGGGCCACGCCGCGTGCGCGGAAGCCGCGGGCAGAAGCTGAGTGCTTCCGGCGCGTACTCACCGGACGGGAGGCCGAGGAGTTCAGTGCGCGGATCGGCGCCCGGGCTCAACGGATCCGCGCCAAGCGGTTGGCCAAGGCGCGATCCGATGCGCGGGAGCGCGGCAAGGAGCCCTTCGACCTGTCGGTGCTGGAGACGCTGTGCGACACCTCCCGGGAGGGCCGGATGGATGCGGTCGACGTACGCCACCAGAGGTTCGAGGACATGTACTACACCCTCTGTCCCGAGGTCATGACCCTGCGGGAATTCGCCCACAAGGCGGACGAGCTCAACCGATGGTCCTGACCGCCGATTCCGGAGAGTCCCGCCGTCGAGATCATGCTGCGCCGTCAACGGGCGCGGGTCGGATAACGTCGAAACCCGGCAAAGTTGGACGATTGTTCATATGATGTGCCGCCTCTGAACGGCTTCAGGTGGGGGTACCGATGCACAGCGCCGATCGCACCAGGAACAGCGGCACGAGCAACAGCCGCACAGACCGAAGACGTGTAGGGGGTCCCGTCCGGCGGGCGCTGGTTGTCCTGTTGGTGGCAGGCATAGCCGTCGCCTGCGGTCCGGCAGACAGCGACAGTCCTGTCGTCTCCCCGCCCTCGACCGTTGCCTCGGCGCTCCCGACGACGGTCTCCCCCTCACCGACACCGACACCGTCGCCGACTCCGACGACGGCCACTCCCACTCCCACCGTCGACGCGAAGCACGAGACGCCCAGCGCCTCCCCGACCCGGTCCACGCCCAAGCCCACGACCAAGGCCCCGACGCCGACACCGACCAAGACCGCGGCTGTCGAGTGCGAGATCGTCTCCAACGCGGGGAACTGCTACAACGCGGGCCAGTACTGCCGCAATGCCGACATCGGCCAGTCCACGCACGCCGGAAACGGTCGCATGATCTACTGCCGCCAGGACGGCAGCCGCGGGCGCTGGGGCTACTAGCGTCTGCCCGAGGGGGTAACGGCGGCCTCCGGGCTCCTCGCCGTGGCGAGGAGCCCGGAGGCCTGCTTTCATCTCAGGTCATTGCTTCATGGATAGGCGACCACATTGCTGGGAGTGGTGTTCGACGCGGTCACCGCCCCCGTGTCGTTGATGACGTGGGTGATGGTGCCCACGCCGCCGAGTGAGACGGTCAGCGCATCATGGAACCGCACACCCGGGGTGTTGGGCACCTCGAACGCGTGGTAGCTGTTCACCGCCGGATTGACGTTGAAGTAGCAGTAGCTCCCGAGCCCCCACGCCTCATGAGTGGTGACGCCCGCGCCCACCTTGTAGGCGGCGTACCCGTTGACCCCTGCCGCGCTCATCCACGCGCCCTGGTTCGGCACGTCGTACGGCATCTCGTTCTGGAAGAAGATGGTCTTGCCGTTCTGGCCGTTCCAGATGACCTCGTGCTTCTGGTAGTGCTCGACGAACAGTCCGGTCGCCAGGACGTTGCCGCCGTTGACGATCACGCCGGTGTCCGCCGTGTTGGTCGTCCAGCCGATGGTGCCCGCGTTGCCGTGGTCGGCCCGCCAGGCCCAGATGTGGTCGATGATCGCGTTGTTGCTGTTGACGATCAGGCTCGTCGTCGCCTTGCCCGCGATCTGACCACCGATCCGGAAGAACACGTCCTGAATGGTCGTCGGGTTGCCCGCGTGATTGGCGGACCATCCGGCCGGGCCGACGGTCAGCAGCGCCGCCGAGTTGGTGGTGCCGGCGTCGATCAGCAGGCCCTTGAGACGGACTCCGTCCACGTCGGCGACCTGGATCGCGTTGACGCCGTTGTCCGGGACGAAGGTCGGGTAGCCGATGCCGAGGACGACGGTGTTCGCCCGGGTGATGTTGACCGTCTGGTTGAGGTGGTAGACGCCCGGGGTGACGAACAGGTTGCAGCCCTGGGCGAGCGCGTTGTTGATGGTCGCGGCGGTGTCGCCCGCCTTGACCACGTAGAACTGGCTCATCGGCTGCGAGGTGCCGGGAGTGCTGCCGTTCGCCCAGCTCGCGCCGGAGGCGTTGGTCCGCAGCGACGGAAGGAACACCCGGTACTTGCCGGTGCCGTCGACGTACAGGTACGGCACGTCACGGGAGACCGGAGTGGTGGCCAGGGTGGTCTCGGGCGGGTTGGGGAAGGTGTTGGCCGGGGCACCGGTGGTGCCGGAGAAGACCATGTTCCACACGCCGCCGGCCCAGCTGCCCAGGTTGCTGTCCCGGGTGTACCACTGCTGCTGCGAGATGGACGCGGCCTGGCCGCTGACCTTGGTGTCGGCGATGTAGCCGCCGCTGGCCCAGCCGTAGCTGGCCGGGTAGAGCTGCAGATCGCCGTGGACGTCGATCCGGCGGAACGGGGCGGCCTGGGCCACGGCCCAGCGGTTCCCGCCGACCGGGTTGATGGCGAGGTTCTCGGCCGAACGCCAGAAGTTCTGCGTCGCGTTGCCCGCGTCGGAGGCGTTGAAGGCGTCCACGGTGACATGGCCGTTGATCGTCACGTCGTCCGGGTTCTGGCCGAGGCCGGCTACCGAGGTGTAGAACCCGACGTTGTCGTTGACGTCGTACGTGCCCGGCTTGAAGAGCTGTGCCACCCGGTTCGAGCTGAACTGCGCGGTGTTGGTGTCCTTCATCTGGGCGAACTGCGCGTCGAGCTGCCCCTGGATGGTGGCGCTGGACATGCTCGGGTCGTAGATGTGAACGTTCGGGCCGAAGTTCGGCGTGTCCGACTGCGTGGGGCAGCCGGCAGACGTGCCGATGGTGTAGGTCGCGCTCGCCACGGCGGAGTCCGTGAGGCCGGACTTGACCGCGACGGCCTTGACGGTGGTGGTGGCCGTGACGCTGATCGGCGCGCTGTACAGGGCGGACGCGGCCGTCGGGGTGGAGCCGTCACGGGTGTAGTGGATGGCCGCACCGGAGGTCGTGTCGGAGAGCGTCACGCTCTGGGCCGACGTGTAGGTGCCACCCGCCGGATTGAAGGTCGGAGTCGCCACCGCGCCGGTGCCGCCACCGCCCTGGGTGTACGTGAAGTGCGGCGTGTCGTACTGCGGCCCGCTCTTCTCGTAGGTGAACCAGTACTCCAGGACCGTCCCGTTGGTGAGGGAACCGACGGTCTGCGTCCAGGTGCCGGCGCTGTTGGTCATGCGGACGTTCTGCTGGTTGGCGCTGTTGACCAGGTAGTGCACATCGACGTACAGCGCGGCCGTGGTCGGCGTGAAGAAGATCTGTGCCTGCGTCGCGCTCAGTTGCGTGACGCTCTGGGTGTAGTCGGCCGCGGCTGCCGAGGCGGGACCGGCGAGCTGGGTGAGGCCGAGCAGCCCGGTCAACGCGAGCACCAGCGCGCTCAACAGGGCGACGGTGCGCTGGTGGAGATGTGGCGGGGGCCGCATGCGGCCGGGAAGGACGGTTCTGCGCATGGGGGGTCCTTTCGCCTGGTTTCGCGAAGTGAACACCGGGCCAGCGTCGAAGATGAGGTGGATCGGCCTCGATACCGCGCTTTAGGGGTCACCATCGCTCCACAGGCCTTTGAATCAACCTATTGAAAACGCTCTCAATCTGTGGAACGCCGATGTGCTGGATCCGTTAGGCAGTTTCAAGTGGCAATGCCGAACCGTCAAGAAGGTGCGCAGCCTTCAACTCTTGAACACCAACTACGCCGAGCCGGGCTCCTGTTCACTCACGGACGTCATCAGTTCACAGGTTGTTGGAACAGACCGCCGTACTCCGCTCAGGATCCGCCGGTCAGCACCTTCAGCAGGCGCGCGACCTCCGCCGCGACCGCGTCCCGGGCCGGCCCGAGGTACCTGCGGGTGTCGGAGACCCCGGCGTCGGCGTCGAGATACGCCCGGACCGCCCGGGTGAACGTCTTGTTGAGGTGGGTGGAGATGTTGACCTTCGTCATGCCCGCCGCCACCGCCCGGACGAGGTCCGCGTCGCCGACTCCGGAGGATCCGTGCAGGACGAGAGGGACGCTCACGGCGTCTCGGAGACGGGTGATCAGGTCGAAGTCGAGGACCGCGTCCCGGGTGTGCATCGCGTGGGAACTGCCCACCGCCACCGCGAGCGCGTCGACCCCGGTTGCGGCCACGAACTCCCGCGCCTCGTCCGGATCCGTGCGGACCCCCGGAGCATGTGCGCCGTCCTTGCCGCCGACCTCGCCGAGCTCGGCCTCGACCCACACCTTCCGGCGGTGGCAGTGCGCCGTGACCTCGCGGGTGGCGGCGACATTGTCGGCATAGGGGAGCTTGGCCGCGTCGAACATGACCGAGGTGAAGCCGAGTTCCACTGCCTCGTGCACGAGGTCGGCCGATTCCGCGTGGTCGAGATGGACGGCCACCGAGACGCTCGCGGCCCGCGCGATGGCCAGCGAGGCGAGGGCGATCGGTTCGAGGGAGCCGTGGTAGCGGGCGGTGTTCTCGCTGATCTGCAGGATCACCGGACGCCCGGCCACCTCGGCGCCGGCGACGATGGCCTGGGCGTGCTCCAACTGGACGACGTTGAAAGCGCCTACGCCCACGGTCCTTGTGGTCGCGTCGGCTGCGATCTCATGGGTGGCTGTGAGCGGCATGGACTTCCTCCACGGGAACGGCGGTACGGAAACGGCGGTAGGCGTCGGCGTCGAAGTCGCCTGCCGTGGGACGCAGGACGGCTGCCGCCGACAGGGCGACGGCCTCGGACAGGACGGCGGGCCACGGTGCGCCGGTGGCGAGCCCGGCCGCGAGCGCTGCGACGCAGGCGTCCCCCGCACCGGTCGGGTTGCCGGTCAGCCGCTCGGGCGGCGTGGCACGCCAGATGCCCTGCGGGGTGATCGCGTGCAGCCCGTCGGCACCGCGGGAGGCCACGACGGTACGGGCGCCCATCGACCGCAGGCCGGCCGCGGCGGCCGCGATGTCCTGGCGGCCGGTGACGGCGGTGAGTTCGTCGGCGTTGGGCTTGACCACGTCGGGGCCGGCGGCCAGCGCGTCGCGCAGTGCGGGCCCGCTCGTGTCCAGGACCGTGGCGACGCCTGCCTCGCGGGCAAGGGCCACGAGGTGTGCGTAGGCGTCGATCGGCAGGCCCGGCGGAAGGCTGCCGGAGAGTACGACGACGTCGGCGTCGCGCAGCAGCCGTGTGAACCGGGTGGTGAAGGACTCCCACCCGTCGGCCGTCACGAGTGGTCCTTGCTGGTTGAACACGGTGGCGTCACCGTCCTCGCGGGAGACGACCGTGAGGGTGCGCCGTGATTCGCCCGCGACGGGAACCAGCTCGTCCCGCAGTTCGGCCGCTCGCAGTTCGGCGCGCAGCCGGTCGCCGGTGTCGCCGCCGGACAGCCCGGTCACGACCGCGGGCCAGCCCAGGGCGGAGAGTACCCGGGCGACGTTGATGCCCTTGCCGCCGGCGCGCTCGTACACGGTGTCGACGCGGTGCGAGGTTCGGGGCACGAGGCTGTCGACGAGGTAGGTGACGTCGAGGGCCGCGTTGAGCGTGACCGTCAGGATCACCGTGACCCGACCCCCGCAGAGCCTACGGTGGCGCCGCGGATGCCGAATTCCACCGGGCCGGAGCCGGCTCCGGTGCCGGTACCGACACCGCGCGTGGCGGAGTCCACGGCCTGCCACGCGTACAGACCGGCGCCCAGGCAGCCGGCCATGTCGCCCAGTGCCGCCCGCACGATGGTCGGACGGCGCTGGAACGTCAGCCGCTGGGCCAGGCGGGCCCGGACCGGCTTCAGGAGAACGTCTCCCGACTGGGCGAGGCCGCCGCCGAGGACGATCAGCTCGGGGCCGAGCAGCGAGGACGCTGTCGCCAGGGCCGACGCGAGCGCGTCGACCGCACGGTCCCAGACCGCGACGGCGTCGGCGTCGCCCTGTGCCACGAGAGCGGCCACCTCGTCGGCGCCCTTGACCGCACGGCCGGTGCGCGCGGTGAAGGCCGCCCTGATCGCGACGGCCGATGCCACCGTCTCCAGGCATCCACGGCCCCCGCACTGACACTTCGCGCCGCCGGGATCGACGACCACATGGCCCAGTTCGCCCGCGTGACCGCCGGCCTGAACGGGCCGCCCGTCGCTGATGACGGCGGCGGCGATGCCGGTGCCGATGGCCACGAAGAGCACATCGCGGGCGCCGCGGGCCGCGCCCAGGACGCACTCGGCGAGCCCTCCGGCACGGACGTCGTGCCTCAGCGTCACGGGGAGTCCGGTGCGCCGTTCGAGAAGGTTCGCGAGCGGGAGGTCGCGCCAGCCGATGTTGGCGGAGTAGACGGCCTGTGCGACGTCCTCGTTGACGAGGCCGGGGACGACGACGCCGACCCTCCGGACCAGCAGTCCTTCGTCGCGGGCCTGCCCGTTCAGGGCTCGGAGCGTCTCGGTGATCGTGTCCACCACCGCCTCCGGTCCGGCGGCCCGGGGGGTCGGCCGGCGCACGGTGGCCAGCAGCAGTTCCCGGTCCAGGAGCGCCCCCTTGATGCCGGTGCCGCCGACGTCCAGGGCGATCACGCACTCGTTCGCTCCGTGGCCCTCACGCATGGTGGCCCTCCAGGACGACCGACCGGGTGAGGTTGCGCGGCCGGTCCGGGTCGCAGCCTCGGGACTCGGCGACAGCGACGGCCAGCCGCTGGGCGCGCACGAGGTCGGCGAGCGGGTCGAAGTCCTCGGCACCGTCCTGGGACCGGGCGACCAGGATGCCGCCGACCCGGGCGACATCGTCCGCGAGACCCTGCGGCAGCGAGCCGAACATCCACGCCACGCGGCCCGGTCCGGTGATGCTGATCGGCCCGTGCCGGTACTCCATGGCCGGGTACGCCTCGGTCCACGCGCCCGCGGCCTCGCGCATCTTCAGCCCCGCCTCCAGCGCCAGACCGGTGGTCCAGCCGCTGCCGAGGAAGGTGAACTGCTCGGCTCCGCACACATCGTCGGCCAGTTCTGCGGCGACGGCCCGTTCGGCGTCCCGGGCGGCCTCGGCGACGGTGCGTACACCGGGCGGCAGCGCGTCCTCGGCCTCCAGGTGGGCGCGGAGCAGGGCGAGCACGGTGGTGGCGAACCGGGTCTGCACGACCGATTCCTCGTCGGCGAAGTCCAGGACGGCCACGGAGTCGGCCGCCGTCATCACGGGAGTCGCGGGGTCGGCGGTGATCGCGGACGTGGGCACGGCCGCATCGCGTGCCCGGCCGAGCAGGTCCAGCACCTCGGTCGTGGTGCCGGAACGAGAGATCGCGAGGATCCGGTCGTAACGGCGCCCGGCCGGGAATTCCGAGGCGGCGAAGGCGTCGGTCTCGCCGTGGCCGCCGCTCTCGCGCAGCGCCGCGTAGGACTGGGCCATGAACCAGGAGGTGCCGCAGCCGACGACCGCCACGCGCTCGCCCCGGCGGGGGAGGGCGGCGGCATGGTCGGGGAGCGATCGGGCCGCCTGCCGCCAGCAGGCGGGCTGGGTGGCTATCTCGACGGAGGTACGGGAGGGGGTGGCGCTGGGCATACGACGCTTCCTTCAGAGGTGGTGACGGCGGCACTCGGACGGTGAGTGATCGAAGATGATTCAATTATGCCCTGTTCGAGCAAATATGAACGACTCGGCTGGTGTCGCGGAGTATTCACGAGCCGGCGGCTCAGGTCCAGTCGCCGTTACCCGACCGTTGCGAATAGGCAGGCCGGGACGGCAATGTGGCCGGATGTGGCGGCGCGCGGCCGGTCGATGGCGTCGGCTCGGTGGCCGGTACGGCGAACGGCATTCGCGTGCGCACAGTTGTTGACGCGATGGCAATTCTGAGCAGATTATGTCAATCGCTCGTAGCGCCCTCGCCGACCCGTGCCGTACGGCGATCCCCCCACCCCGAAGGAGCCCACCCACCGTGGCAACCAGACTCCTCCGCAGACCGCTCACCGCGGTCCTGACCGCGGCCCTGATACCCGCCGGCTGTCTCCTGGGCACCGGCCCGGCCGCCGCGAACGACGGCGTGAGCCAGCCGGCGGCGAACTACGCGTCCGCGGCGACGCCCAGCACGCCCATCGCCGCTCTCCCGCCGATGGGCTTCAACAACTGGTCCCGTGCGACGTGTGCGCCCCAGGCACCGCTGGACGGCTCCAACCGGCTGAACTACTCCTTCCAGCAGTACATGAAGGACAACGCCAAGGGCCTGTCCGACACCGGCCTGATCGCCAAGGGGTACCGGACCATCACCGTCGACGACTGCTGGATGTACCGCAACAGCTCCGGCTACCTGCACGGCGGGCTCAACTGGGGTGGCGCCACCGACGTCCGCGACACCACCAAGCAGCCCGGCTTCGACTACGAGCTGACCGCCTACGGCGACTACCTGCACAGCCTCGGCGCGAAGTTCGGCATCTACGAGACGTCCGGCACCCACACCTGCAGCACCGCCACACCGACGGCACCCAATCTGCCCAACGGCAGCGAGTACTACGAGCAGAACGATGCCAACTCCTTCGTCTCCTGGGGTGTCGATCAGCTCAAGTACGACAACTGCGGCGACCAGGAGCCGGTCCGGACACTCGATACCCGCATGTCCAACGACCTGCGGACCGCGGTCACTGCGGCGGCCAACGGCGGCAAGGCCACGCCCAACATCACGTTCAACATCTCCGCCCCCGCCGGATACGGGAACGGCTCCACGAAGTTCGACTCCATGAACTGGGTGCGCGGGCTCGGCCAGCTCTGGCGGGTGGGCCCGGACATCTGGAACTACGGCGACGGCAAGAATCCGTGGAACGTGCCGCTGGCCGGCTACAACTTCGGCGCGTACCAGAGCTTCGACAACACCCTGGAGCTGAGCCGCTACCAGGGACCGGGCAACTGGAACGACGCCGACATGCTGCTGATCGGCGACAACGGCATGACCACCGCCGAGGAGCGCAGCCAGATGGCGCTGTTCTCCGCACTGGCCGCGCCACTGGTGATCAGCACCGACGCCCGCAAGTTCCAGCCGTCGTACATCGCCGCCCACCCCGCGGAAGCGGCGCACCTCAACGCGTCCGTCGCGATTCTGGGCAACACCGAAGTGATCGCCGTCGACCAGGACCCGCTGGGCGCCGGCGGCTACCGCGTCTCGGGTGGCGCCGCCAACGCCGACGGCTCCCCGGCCGCCGCCAGTGGTGTCGATGTCGTCCTCAAGCCCCTCGCCGACGGCAGCAAGGCCGTCGTCGTGCTCAACAAGGGCTCCGCGGCCACGAGCTACTCGCTCTCCCTCGCCGGCCTGGGCTTCAACACCACCGGCTGCGGCTACGACGTCCGCGACCTGTGGGCGCACAGCAGCAGCACTTCGACGGGCTCGGTGCCCCTCACCCTGGGCGCGCACGACAACGCGATGCTCAAAATCGCTCCGCAGGCCGGCTGCGGCAGTTTCACCCCGAGCGGACAGATCACCGCGTCGCGTGACAACTGGGGCAAGGCGTCCCTGTGCCTGGACAACTACCGCTCCGGCACCGCCACCAACAACCCGGTCGATCTCTATCCCTGCAGCGGCGGTTCCAACCAGCAGTGGCGGCGCAACTCCGACGGCACGATCCAGCTGCTGCAGTCCGGTACCTCGAACCTCTGCCTGACCGCCCAGAGCGGTACGACAACCGGGGCGATCAACGGGAAGTCCGGTCAGTGGGTGGGTGTCGCCCCGTGCGGTTCGGCCGCCGGCTACCAGACCTGGACGTACAACCGGGACGGAAACCTCAAGCTCAGCGGGACCACCAAGTGCCTCGACGGCTACGGAGGGGCGACAACCACGAGCGGTACGCCCGTCGACCTGTACGCCTGCGGAACCGCCCCCGGCTCGCTCCAGACCAACCAGACCTGGGCAGCTCCCTTCAGCACTCCGCCCGCCTCCTGACCTGACACCGATCCGACTGAGGGGTCCGCGGCGATGTCCCACGCCGCGGACCCCTCCTGCCGCCCGCCGTGCCGGCGGCAGGATTGCTCATCTTGCTGCTCTGACCTGGAGCTAGACTCCCCTCATGCTCAAAGTTGACAGAATCGCCCGCATCCTTGATCACGTTTCCAAGGAGGGCAGTGCCGACGTCCATGTGCTCACCGAGCTGCTCGGTGTGTCGGGGGCGACTGTCCGGCGCGATCTGCAGACGCTGCACGAGCAGGGACTCCTCCACCGCACCCGCGGCGGCGCGGTGACCGGCACGTTCAATCTGGAACTGCCGCTGCGCCACCGTGCGGGACGCCAGCAGGCCGAGAAGCGGCGGATCGCACTCGCCGCGGCCCGCCTGGTACCGGACGGGGCGGTGGTGGGCATGACCGGCGGCACCACGGTCACCGAGATCGCCCATGCGCTGTCCGATCGAAGCGGCATCACCGTCGTCACCAACGCGGTCAACATCGCCGCTGATCTGATCGCCCGGTCCGAGATCCGTCTCGTGGTCGTCGGAGGCAACGCAAGGACCGCCAGCTACGAACTGGTGGGGCCGGCCGCCGAGCGGATGCTCGCCCAGTACAACCTGGACATCGCCTTCATCGGTGTGGACGGCCTGACCGCGAGCGAGGGCTGCACCACGCACGACGAGATGGAGGCCCACACCGACCGGGCCTTCCTGCGCAGCAGTGCGCGCTCCGTGGTCGTCGCGGACAGCACCAAGATCGGTCGGGTGACCTTCGCGGAGATCTGCCCGCTCGGCGACATCGACGATCTCGTCACCGACGACGCACTCGACGAGGCCCGGGAACAGGCCATCGTCGAGTGCGGCGTCCGGGTGCTGCGCGCCTGAGGGCTGCCGGCAGGCGCAGGTGAAGTTGGTCCAGACCTATTGACGGTAGGTCTGGACCAATCTACCGTGGGCGACGCTCGCGACGAGACCTGTGCCTTCTGCCAACTCACCCACTGTCCTGCCCTCATGGACGCCACGTGGACTCGGTGATGGTGTTCATGGAGAGACGGAGCGAAACATGATCGGTCGGTCATCACGTCTGCTGGGGGTCGGCCTGGCAACGGCGTTCGTCGTCCAGATGCTGGTCGCCGCGGCGCCGAGCGCACCGCAGGCCACCGTGTGCGCGGTCAAGTCGAAGCCGGCGGGCAAGGTCCTCCAGGGGTACTGGGAGAACTGGGACGGCGCGGCGAACGGTGTGCACCCCCCGCTCGGCTGGATCCCGATCACCGACACCCGCATACGTGATCACGGCTACAACGTGGTCGACGCGGCATTCCCGGTCATCCACTCGGACGGCACCGTCCTGTGGGAGGACGGGATGGACTCGACCGTGAAGGTCGCGACCCCGGCCGAGATGTGCCAGGCCAAGGCGGCCGGTCAAACGGTGCTGATGTCCATCGGTGGCGCGGCGGCGGGGATCGACCTCAACTCCTCAGCCGTCGCCGACCGTTTCATCGCGACGGTGGTACCGATCCTGAAGGCGTACAACTTCGACGGCATCGACATCGACATCGAGACCGGTCTCATCGGCAGCGGCACCATCACCAAGCTGTCCGCCTCGCAGGCCAACCTCGTGCGCATCATCGACGGCGTACTCGCCCAGATGCCCTCGAACTTCGGTCTGACCATGGCGCCGGAAACGGCCTACGTCACCGGCGGCAGCGTGGCCTACGGATCGATCTGGGGCGCGTACCTGCCCATCGTCAAGAAGTACGCGGACAACGGCCGGCTCTGGTGGCTGAACATGCAGTACTACAACGGCAGCATGTACGGGTGCTCCGGCGACTCCTACTCCGCCGGTACGGTCGCGGGATTCACCGCGCAGACGGACTGCCTGAACAAGGGGCTGGTCGTCCAGGGCACCACCATCAAGGTCCCCTACGACAAGCAGGTCCCGGGACTGCCCGCGCAACCGGGTGCCGGGGGCGGCTACATGGCGCCGAACCTGGTGTCGCAGGCCTGGAACAAGTACAACGGCGGGTTGAAGGGCCTGATGACCTGGTCGATCAACTGGGACGGTTCGAAGGGGTGGACGTTCGGCAACAACGTCAAGGCCCTGCAGGGTCATCGAAGCGCCTGAGGTGATCTGGTGGGCGAGCGGGCTCCTGCGCGATCTCGGCCAGGGGTACCGCTCGAGGGCGTCGGACCAGCCATCGGTCTCCTGCCCGGTCACATTGAAGCGCGGTCCCCTCCTGCCGCGCCGCGCTCACCGCCCGGAACGGTGTGATGGGGCGCGGAGGGCTTCCGGGGTGCGCCGGCACCGGTGCCGGGCGAGAGTGGAGGAGTGCGTGGGCTCCGCCGACGTGCCCCGCGCCCGCCCCGCGGTGAGGCAGGCGGCCGGCGGTCGGCGGTAGGGCGGTCGTCCCGAGGAGGTCGCGATGGAACCGGTGCAGGCGCTGGACCGGATCGCCTTTCTGCTGGAGCGCTCCCAAGCGGCCACGTACCGGGTGGAGGCATTCCGTACGGCGTCCGCGGTGGTCGAGGCGATGACGGCCGAGGAGGTCGCCGAACGCTCGGCGGCCGGCACGCTGCAGGCGCAGAAGGGCATCGGCCCCAAGACGGCCCAGGTCGTCAAGGAAGCGCTGGCCGGCAGCGTGCCCGGTTACCTCGAACGGCTGGAGGCGGAGGCGGCGGCGCCGCTCGTGGAGGGTGGAACGGCGCTGCGCGCCCTGCTGCGCGGCGACTGCCACCTGCACTCGGACTGGTCGGACGGGGGCAGCCCCATCGAGGCGATGGGCCGGACCGCGGCGGAGCTCGGACACGAATGGGCCGTACTCACCGACCACTCGCCCCGCCTGACCGTCGCCCACGGTCTGTCGGCCGAGCGGCTGCGCCGGCAGCTGGAGGTGGTGAGCGAGCTGAACGAGCGCTGGGCCCCGTTCCGGCTGCTGACGGGTATCGAGTGCGACATTCTCTCCGACGGCTCCCTCGACCAGGAACCCGACCTGCTCGACCAGCTCGATCTGGTGGTCGCCTCGAACCACTCCGAGCTGCGGATGGAATCTCCCGCCATGACGCGACGCATGATCAATGCGGTACAGAACCCCCTGGTGGACGTCCTCGGGCACTGCACCGGCCGGCTGCTGTCCGGCAAGCACCGCCCGCCGTCTCAGTTCGACGCGGCCGAGGTCTTCGCGGCCTGCGCGGAGGCCGGAACGGCGGTCGAGATCAACAGCCGACCGGAACGACTGGACCCGCCGCGTGACCTCCTGCTCCAGGCCGTCGCCTCCGGAGCGTTCTTCGCCATCGACACGGACGCCCACGCTCCCGGTCAGCTCGACTGGCAGATCCTGGGATGCGCACGGGCCGAGACCTGCGCGGTGCCGGCCGAGCGGGTCGTCAACACCTGGACCGCGCCCCAGCTCCTCGAGTGGACACGCTCCCGGAAAGCGCCCTCGGGCGATCACCCTGCGTGACATTTCGCCGGCCGGAACGGGTCCTCCGGTCCCCGTGCTCACGCTGATCGGCCCATAAGGGTGTCAACGAGCGCGATACCGAGTAAACGGTGGCAAAGTGATCGGTGTCCCCATGCGCGAAGCGAGGCTGCTGAGATGGCTTCTTCTGAAAGCGCGGTCCAGGGAGCGCCGTGTTGGGTGAGCCTGACCGCCGCCGACCTGCCGGCGAGCCAGGCCTTCTACAGCCGAGTACTGGGCTGGCAGTACCGGACCGGATTCGGGCTGGACGAGTACGCCGTGGCGATCAGCGAGGGGGAGCCGATCGCCGGCCTCGGCCCGACCGGGCACTCCCTGGGCACCCCGGCGTGCTGGTCGGTGCACTTCGCGGTGGACAGCGCCGACCGAGCCGCGGGGCGGATCCGTGAACGCGGCGGCACCGTCGCCGTCGGCCCCATCGCTTTCGGCCCCGGCCGGGTGGCCTGGGCCATCGATCCGGCAGGCGCGCCGTTCGCCCTGTGGGAAGGCCCCGTGGAACCGCACTGGTCCCCCAGGGGCGCCGGTCGCGGCCTGTGGATCGAGCTGCACACCCGGGATGTCTTCGCCGCGGCGATTTTCTACAGCCAAGCCCTGGGCTGGGACACCGAACCCCCCGAGCGTTGCACCCTGCGGTACGAGAACGATCAGGTGTTCGTCGACATCGACGGCCGCACGGTGGCCGCCCTGCACGGCGGCGCGGTGGAGGAAGCCCCGGATCCGAAGGTTCGCCCCCGCTGGCAGGTCACCTTCAGAACCCCCCATCCGGTCATGGCCGCCGAGCGCGCGGAGGCTGCGGGAGGCGTGATCGTCAGTGCGCCGGACGAGAGCGCGCCGGGTTGGGCGACGCTCCTCAGGGATCCGGAGGGCACCCTGTTCACCGTCGCCGCGCAGACCGCCGAGAGCGGGCCGGAAGAAGGCCCGTCCCGCCTGGAGCCGACCTCGCACGGCGACCCCGCTGTGTAGCGCCATGGGCCTCGCGGCCCAGCACAGCACCGTTCGGCCCCGACGGCACGCGCGGTATCCCGATCGGCGATGCGGTACACACTCGCCCTGCCGGCGAAGGGGTCTTGTACCGGTCATTGCTTTGTGGTTGGGTGCGGGGCTGACGTGCAGTTGACGCAGGGGGCGGGGATCGGTCCGATGCGCAGTGAAGGCAACGAGGACCGGTGGTCGCGGTCCGAGCGGTGGAGCAGTGATTCAGCAAACTACCGGGAGTTCGACGACTCTGTCGGCGGCAATCGGGACCGCGAGGTCGGTGGACTCGGAGGACGGGCGCTGACGGCATGCCTGTGTCTGGCCGGTGTCCCGGTGGCGCGGTGGCTGGGGTCGGCTACCCACCGGCACACCCGTGGTTGGGAGTTCCTGTACTTCATGGGCTTCATCGCCCTCGTGGTCGGCCTGGGCGCGGCGGTCAGGTGGCTGTGGGACAGGTTGTGACAGTGGCCCGGGCCGTCGTGGGCGACGCCTGGCGTTCTGGCACCCGCCGGAGATCCTGAGCGCGGCGGCGCTATGCCGGAGTGCCCGGTTCGGTGTGCCGGGCGTGCTCGTACAGGGCGAACAGCATGCCGTGCACCGGCTCGTCCTGGGCGTCCTCCTCCGTCTCGTCGATCAGCCGGGCCAGGGTCTCGCCCAGGCGTTGCGCCTTGGCGGGGCTGAGGTGCAGGTGGCGGAGGGTCAGGTGGGTCTCGGCGGGGGAGCGGTCCAACTCCTGGGCGATCGCGCCGAGCATCGCCGCCGTTCCGGCCGCCTCGGGCTCGGCGACGATCATGCGGCGGGCGACGCGCTGGTAGTACTGCTCGGTGCCGCCGCGGACCTGGCGGGTTTCGGCGACGTGGACGAGACCGGCCGTGCGCAGCACCTTCAGGTGGTGTGCGACGTTGCCCTTGGCGGTCTCGAGTTGTGCTGCGAGCTGGCTGATGGTGGCGGGTCGGTGGCCCAGGGCGAACAGCAGCCGTTGGCGCAGCGGGTGGGCGAGCGCCGCGAACTGCTCGGGCGAGCCGATCTCCTGGACTTCATGCGGCGTCGGCGGGTAGGGCGGTTGCTCGGGCATGGGTTAAGTGTCTAATACTCTTGACGCTTTTGGAAGGGTGGTGTTCTACTCCCTGCCATGACAACAACCCTGACGCAGATCAGTACTGTCCCGGTCGTCGAGGAGACGGCCCAACTCGTCCTGGATCACTACGTCTTCCCCGAAGTGGCCGAGCACCTCGCGGCCCTGTTGCGGCGGCGCCTCGCCGCGGGGGCGTACGACGTCGGCAGTGCGGAGGACCTCGGCCGGCTCGTCACCGCGGACCTGCAGTCGGTCAACGACGACCGGCATCTGCGGCTGCTCTTTCACGCAGAACCGGTGCCGCCGGAGCAGGGAGCTGCCACGTTGGCGGCCATGCGCAGGAAGTTCGACGCCTCGCTGGGCGGCGTTCCCCGGGTGGAGCTGCGGGACGGCGGGATCGCCGTACTGGAGCTGACCCCGGCACTGTTCCCGCTGGCCTGGGCGGCCGAACCGCTCGCGGCCGCGCTCACCCTGGTCTCCCGGGCGGACGCCCTCCTTCTGGATCTGCGCGCCAACGGCGGCGGGGACCCGGATACCGTCGCGTTCATCTGCAGCTACCTGCTCGACGAACGCACCCACCTCAACACCATGTACTGGCGTGACGGCGAGCGGTACGAGCAGTCCTGGAGCCAGCCGTACGTCCCCGGAGCACGTTTCGGCGGTACCAAGCCGCTGTACGTGCTGACCAGCGGCAGCACCTTCTCCGCTGCCGAGGAACTGGCCTACGACCTGCAGCAGTTGGGCCGAGCCGTTGTCGTCGGCGAGGTGACATGCGGTGGGGCGCACCCGCGCGAGGGCTGGACGGTGCACCCGCATCTGGAAGCCAGCATCCCGACCGGCCGCGCGATCAACCCCGTCTCCGGCACCGACTGGGAGGGCACCGGCGTGCAGCCGGACGTCTCCTGCGCCGCTTCCGACGCCGTCGATCGCGCCCACGCCCTCGCCCGCACCCGGTTGACGTCCCACACCGGCTGACTCCTCCTCAGACCCGGCGCGAGACCCGCATCAGGTACTCCCTGCGGTTGAGCGGATCGTGGTCCGACCTCGGCCGGGTGGGGACCGCGCCACGGACCCGCTGGTAGTGGTCGAAGGTGTACTCCAGCACCCCCTCGCCGCTGGTCAGCGACGGCAGTTGCCGCTCCAGCTCGTGCACCGAGGCCGCCGGGATCTCTCCCTCCACCACGTACGACGAGCCCCGCACCGCCGATGACTGCGGCACGGCGCGCAGTCGCGCGAGCGCGGGCAGCACCAGCCCGAACACGTCCGCGGGGATGTCGAGGCTGAACCGGTGCATCGGCTCGTACACCCGGCTCGCCGCCTGCTCCAGCGCGCTCATGAGCACCAGCGGCGTCAGGTTGCGGAAGTCCCCGGCGGTGCTCGACATGCTCTTGTCGAAGACGGCATGAGCGTGGCTCTGCCGTGGCGCATAGCCGGAATGCGTCATGGTGACCGTGCAGTCGGTGACCTGCCAGCCGTAGATCCCCTGCTCCAGCGTCACTTTGACGGTCTCTTCGACCGCCTTGAAGAACGAGTACGGCATCGAGCCGAGTTCGACCTCCAGACGGAACTCGACGCCGCTGCCGACCGGCGCCGGGTCGATGCGCAGTCCTACGGTCGCGAGAAACGGATTGGAGTCGGCATGGAGGACCTCGACGGCCGAACCGGTGCCGGCCGGACGTTCGATGTGAAGGGTCGTCGTCTCGCGGAAGGTGACATCGATCCCGAAGTCGCCTGCCAAGGTGGCCTGGATGACCTCTTTCTGTACCTCCCCGTAGAGCGAGACGGAGGTTTCCTGCCGGAGGTCGTCCTGGCGCAGGTTGATCAACGGGTCCTGCTCAGCGAGTTGCATGAGCGCGACGTGCAGTGCTCCGTTGTCGGCGGGTCGAACGGGAGCGACGATCGTCTCCAGGGTCGGCGGGGCGAAGTGTTGGCTGTCCGGGTGCGTGGTGCGCTGAACGCCGATGGCGTCGCCGATACGGACGTCTCCGATTCCCCACAACTTGCCGATCTGCCCCGCGGAGACAGCGTCCCGCTGGACGTCCGAGCCGCGCTCGTAGACGCTGAGCGCGGTGACCTTCCCCTCCTCGTCCCCGCGGAACGGCAGGCGGTCCCGTACGCGTACCGTGCCCGCGAACATGCGGACGTAGGCGATCTTCTCCCCGGCCGGACCGCGTTCGACCTTGAAGACGGTGCCGGCGACCGGGCCGTCGGGATGGTCGTCGGCAGTGGGCAGCAGTTCGGTGATCCCGGAGACCAGGGCATCCACACCCGCCCCGGTGATCGCCGAGCCGAAGAACACCGGATGCACCAGGCCGCGCTTGGTCTGCGCCGCGAGTTCGCCACGGAGCCGGGGGTAGGAGAGCGCGGCCTCGTCGTCGACATACGCGGCCAGGAGTGCTTCGTCGCGGCCGGCCAGCAGATCGACGAGTCCGGACGTGAAGTCGGCGTCATCGGCGGTGTGGGGCCGGGACGTTGCGCCGCGCGTGCCGAGCGCGGTGGCCGGTCCCATCGAAAGGCTCGCGGGGGCCAGTTTCTCGGCGATGCCGCGGAGCACGTTCTCGTACTGGGCGCCCCCGCGGTCGATCTTGTTGACGAAGATCAGCGTGGGAATGCCCAGCCGTTGCAGCGTCCGCATCAGCACTCGGCTCTGCGCCTGCACGCCTTCAACGGCGGAGACGACCAGCACGGCCCCGTCGAGCACGTTCAGCACCCGCTCCACCTCGGCGATGAAATCCGGGTGACCGGGTGTGTCGATGAGATTGACGGTGATGTCGTCAACGACGAACGAGGCGACGGCGGACTTGATGGTGATGCCGCGTTGCCGTTCCAACGACATGGAATCGGTCAGGGTACTGCCGTCATCGACGCTGCCGATCGTGTCGATGGCGCCTGCGGCGTGCAGCAGCCGCTCGGTCAGGCTCGTCTTGCCGGCGTCAACATGCGCCAGGATTCCCAGGTTCAGCGTGTGCACTAGGTGTCATGTCCTCGAGATAGATGGCAATTCCCTCCTGGATGGACATGAACGATCCGCACATGATCGGGACTCCTGGATTGATGGGGGTGTTACAGGGAAGTGCAGCAGACGCCTGACCCGGAGAGCAACCGTTTAAATGGCGACGCAATGGGCTTGCGGCCGTTGGGCCGGAGCTCCGCTCGCCGGACCCGGAACGCCGACTGCCCACCGGCGGGGCCGGTGGGCAGTCAGGGGAGTGCGGGTGCCGGCGGTCAGCGGAACGTCATTCTCCGCTGTGCCTCGGCGGCCGGTGGTCAGGCGAAGTGGGCGTCCTGCACCGGGACGGCCTTGGGGTTCGGGCCGTATGCGTTGGTCTGCTGCTCGCTGTCGGAGCTGAGCATGACCAGCATGCAGATCAGGCCCGCGAAGGGGATGAGGTTGATGAGCACCCACCAGCCTCTGCGACCGGAGTCGTGCAGCCGTCGGACGGTGACTCCCAGGACGGGGAGGAACGTGGGAACGAGGTACACCAATTCGAGCAACGGCTTCGTGTCGAGCACGAAGTCGAGGATCGCCAGCGGAATCCAGATGGCGGTGTTGATCAGGGTGAACATCCAGTATTCCCTGCACCGCGCGCGGCCGCCGAATACGGCGTATTTCTTGAGTACATCGAGGTAGTAGTGCATTTCGTCCCCCCATAGGACTGATGTGGCCCGTCCTAGTGGATCAAGCCAGACGGGAGAACCTTAAGGGCGTGATGTGCACCGGTCAAGGGATATGTCCGCTTGGCCGGAGGCGCGGGCGCGGGCGCGGGCGCGGGCGCGGAGCGGATCAGTGGAGCGGATCCGGGGGGCACCGCCATCGGTTGTGCGCCCCGCCGGCGCCCTGGAGACAGGACGCCGGCGGGGCCCGGATCCGGGATCACAGCCGGGGGTCGACCGGTTCGGACTCCAGAGCCAGCACCGCGAAGACCGCCTCGTGGACCCGCCACAGGGGTTCGCCCGCCGAGAGCCGGTCCAGGGCCTCCAGGCCGAGTGCGTACTCGCGCAGTGCGAGCGAGCGCTTGTGGCCCAGGAACCGGGAGCGCAGCTTGGCGAGGTTCTCCGGCCGGGTGTACTCGGGACCGTAGATGATCCGCAGGTACTCGCGGCCCCGGCACTTGATGCCGGGCTGCACGAGCCGACCGTTCTCACCACGTACCAGAGCCTGGAGCGGTTTGACGACCATGCCCTCGCCGCCGGCGCCGGTCAGCTCCAGCCACCAGTCGGTGCCCGCCGCGACCGACTGCTCGTCGGTGGTGTCGACGACGAGCCGGCGGGTCGACTGCAGCAGTCCCGTCGGGTCGTTGGAGACCAGACGGTCGATCAGGGTCAGCTGCTCGTCGTGCGGGAGCGCGGCGAGGCTGCGGCCCTGGGCCGCCAGGATCTGGAAGGGCGCCAGACGCACCCCGTCCAGGCCCTCGGTCGGCCAGCAGTAGCGCCGGTACGCGTCGGTGAACGCGGCGGCGTCGGTGGCCCGGCCGCGCTGGCGCGCGAGCAGCTCCGACACCCCCGTGCCGCGTGCCGAAGCGGCCTCCAGGGCGGCGATCGCGCCCGGGAACACCGCGCCCGAGGCCGCGCCCACGGCGGC
The DNA here is from genome assembly GCF_056432645.1 of Streptomyces sp. NPDC045021. NCBI lineage: Bacteria > Bacillati > Actinomycetota > Actinomycetes > Kitasatosporales > Streptomycetaceae > Streptomyces > Streptomyces sp. NPDC045021. The sequence goes on along the minus strand of NZ_JBWKIQ010000001.1, from coordinate 269,918 downwards.
GTACTGCCGGCGCAGCAGGCCGGACGCCTTCAGCGACCAGGGCATCAACTCGGCGTCGAGCAGCAGCCAGTCCGTGTCCAGTTCGTCCCACAGCCCGGCAGCGGTGACGGCCTCCCGCAGGCGCGCCAGGATCTGCTCGGTGACGGCCTGGTCGTCGAAGAACGGGCGCCCGGTGCGGGTGTGCAGGGCTCCGCTCACCCCCGGCTCGGTGATACCGAAGCGCGCCCGTGCCACCTCGGCGTCACGGCAGAGCAGCGCCACCGCGCGCGAGCCCATGTGCTTCTCCTCGCACACCACCTGGCGCACGCCGTCGGCGCGGTACGCCGCGAAGGCCTCGTGCGGGTGCTCCAGATAGCCCTCCTCCTGCGAGGTCGCGCAGGGCGACATCGTCGGCGGCAGGTAGGCGAGCAGCCGCGGGTCGACCGCGAACCGACTCATGACCTCCAGCGCGGCCGCCGCGTTCTCCTCACGGACCGCGACTCTGCCGTGCTGCGACGTCTCGACGGCGCGACGGCCCGCCACGTCGGCGAGGTCCAGCGGCCGGCCGTCCTGGCCGCCCGGTGTCTGCGTGACGAGCGGCTTCGCCGGCTCGTACCAGACCCGCTCGGCCGGAACGTCGACGAGTTCACGCTCGGGCCAGCGCAGCGCGGTCATCTTCCCGCCGAACACCGCGCCGGTGTCGAGGCAGATGGTGTTGTTGATCCACGAGGTGTCGGGAACGGGCGTGTGCCCGTAGACGACGGTGGCGCGGCCCCGGTACTCCTCGGCCCACGGGTAGCGGACGGGCAGACCGAACTCGTCGGTCTCGCCGGTGGTGTCCCCGTAGAGCGCGTGCGACCGGACCCGGCCGGAGGTGCGGCCGTGGTACTTCTCCGGGAGACCGGCGTGGCAGACCACGAGCTTGCCCTCGTCGAGCACGTAGTGGCTGACGAGCGACTCGATGAACTCCAGCGCGCGGGCGCCGAACTCCGGCTCTTCCTGGGCGGTCTTCTGCAGCTGCTCGATGGTCTCGGCGAGGCCGTGGGTGTGCTGCACCTTGCGGCCCTTGAGATGGCGGCCGAGCTTGTTCTCGTGGTTGCCCGGTACGCACAGCGCCGAGCCGGCGGCGACCATGCCCATGACGAGGCGCAGCACGCCGGGGCTGTCGGGACCGCGGTCGACGAGGTCGCCGACGAACACGGCGGTGCGCCCGAGCGGGTGCGCGGCGCCGATCGGACGTTCCGCGGCGTCCCGTTCCAGGGCGTAGCCGAGCTTGGTCAGCAGCGTCTCCAGCTCGGATCGGCAGCCGTGGATGTCACCGATGATGTCGAACGGTCCGCTCAGGTGCCGCAGGTCGTTGTAGCGGCGCTCCAGGACGATCTCGGCGCTGTCGATCTCCTCGGTGCCGCGCAGGATGTGCACCTTGCGGAAGCCCTCGCGCTCCAGCCCGCGCAGGGAGCGACGCAGTTCGCGCTGGTGGCGCTGGATGACGTGCTTGGGCATGGCGGCCCGGTCGGGGCGCGCGGCGTTGCGCTCGGCGCAGACCTGCTCGGGCACGTCGAGGACGATGGCGATCGGCAGCACGTCGTACTGGCGGGCCAGGTTGACGAGCTGCTTGCGGCTCTCGCTCTGCACGCTGGTCGCGTCGATGACGGTCAGGCGTCCGGCGGCGAGCCGCTTGCCCGCGACGAAGTGCAGCACCTCGAAGGCGTCACGGCTGGCGCTCTGGTCGTTCTCGTCGTCGCTGACCAGGCCGCGGCAGAAGTCGGAGGAGAGGATCTCGGTGGGCTTGAAGTGGCGGGCCGCGAACGTCGACTTGCCGGAGCCGGTCGCTCCGACGAGGACCACGAGGGACAGGTCGGTCACGGGAAGCGTGCGCTTGCTGGTCATGCGGCTGACTCCTCCTTCGGGGTCGGCGGGGTGTGCGCGGTCTGCGGGTGCGCCGAGTCCGTGGCGGGCTGCTCGTCGAGCTGTGCGGTGCTCCGGGTGCTCCCGGTGCTTGGGGTGCTCCCGGTGCTTCGGGTGAAGGCCGCCAGCTGGGTCGGCGGGCCGACCTCGGGGTCGTCGGGCCCTACGGGGACGTACGCCACGTCGTACCCGTGCCGCCGCGCGACACGGTCCGCCCAGTCGCGGAATTCCGCGTGGGTCCACTCGAACCGGTGGTCCGAGTGCCGGACGTGTCCTGCCGGCAGCGTCTCCCAGCGCACGTTGTACTCCGCGTTCGGAGTGGTGACGACGACGGTCTCGGGCCGGGCCGCGCCGAACACGGCGTACTCCAGGGCCGGCAGCCGCGGCAGGTCGAGGTGCTCGATGACCTCGCTGAGCACCGCGGCGTCATAGCCCCTGAGCCGGGTGTCGGTGTACGTGAGCGAGCCCTGCAGGAGCTTGACGCGGGCGGCCCTGCGGTCGCCCATCTGCTCCAGGCGCAGCCGACGGGCCGCCGCGTTCAGCGCCCGCACGGACACGTCGACACCGACGATCTCGGTGAAGCGGACGTCCTTCAGCAGCTCGCCGACCAACTGGCCCTGGCCGCAGCCGAGGTCCAGCACGCGGGCCGCGCCCGCGGAGCGCAGTGCCTCCAGGATCGCGTCGCGGCGCCGGGCGGCCAGCGGTACGGGCTTCTCCTCCGTGTCCGCGCTCTCGTCGACCGCGTTGTCGATCTCCTCGACCTCGATGTCGTCGGCGTCGGCGAGCCGGGCCAGCTCCAGGCGCTCCATGGCCTGGCGCGTCAGGGCCCAGCGGCGCGACAGATAGCGGCTGGCGATCAGCTGTTGCTCGGGGTGGTTCTCCAGCCAACCCTCACCGAAGCGCAGCAGCTTGTCGACCTCGTCGGGTGAGATCCAGTAGTGCTTGGAGTCGTCCAGCACCGGCAGCAGGACGTACAGGTGGCGCAGCGCGTCCGACAGCCGCAGCTCGCCCTCCAGCGTCAGCCGTACGTACCGCGAGTCGCCCCACTCGGGGAACTGCGGGTCCAGCGCGATGGGTTCGGCTCCGACGGTCCACCCCAGCGGCTCGAACAGCGCCCGCACCAGATCGGCGCCGCCACGGGCGGGCAGCACCGGCACCTCGATCCGCAGCGGCAGCGGGGCCGCGGCGCGCTCGGGGTGCGTGCGGCACTCTCCGCGCAGCGCGCTGGAGAACACCGTGCGCAACGCGACGGCCAGCAGCGACGAGGCCGCGTACGGCCGGTCGTTCACATACTGCGCGAGCGCCGCGTCGGGCGCCCCGCCCCGGTCCTTGCCCTTGCCCTTGGCGCGACGCACCAGCGCGACCGGATCCACCTCCAGCAGAAGCGCGGCCGTGCAGATCTGTGCGGACGCCTCGGGGTAGAAGACGTGCGCGTCGCCATAGGAGGTCGAGAAGGCCTGAGCCTTTTCCGGATGCTTGTGCAGCAGGAAGCCGAGGTCCGTCGCGGGACGCTCGTCGCTGCCGGTGAGAGATATCGTCAGGAACACACGCCCGAGTATCGACGGGTTCACCCGCCGTGACCAGGCAATTTTGGTCACGGTAGGCGGCTTGCGGCCTCTCGCCGCTTCGTGCGGACGCGGCGGGACGCCCGGTTGGTCGGGATCCAGGGCCACTGATATAGCTGTCCCATGAGTGATTCCCTGACCGCGTCAACCATCCGAATCACCGGTCACGACGGCGACGAGATCGAGGCGTATCTGGCCCGGCCCGAGGGACAGGAGCGGCGCGGTGGCGTCATCGTCATCCACCACATGCCCGGTTACGACCGGGGCAGCAAGGAGATCGTCCGCCGTTTCGCCGAGCTCGGCTACGACGCGATCTGCCCCAACCTCTTCTTCCGCGAGGCGCCGCGGGCCGCCCCCGACGACGCGGCCGCCGTGGCAAGGGCCAACGGCGGAGCGCCGGACGCGCGCGTGATCGGGGACGTCTCTGCTGCCGCGGCCCACCTGCGGGAGCTGCCCACTTCCAACGGCAAGGTCGGCGTCATCGGCTACTGCTCGGGCGGCCGGCAGAGCGTGCTCGTGGCGTGCCACCTCGACCTGGACGCCGCGGTGGACTGCTACGGCGCGTTCGTCACCGGCACCGTGCCGGAGGGCTTCCCCCTGCGGGTCACCAACCTGGTCGACCAGTTGCCCCGGCTGCGCTCCCCACTCCTGGGCCTGTTCGGCGCCGAGGACAGCCACCCCAGCCCCGAGCAGGTGGCCGAGTTGGAGAAGATCCTGACCGCCAACGGCAAGGATTTCGAGTTCCACAGCTACGCGGGCGCGGGCCACGGCTTCTTCTCGACGGACCGCCCCGCCTACAACGTGGCGGCGGCCAACGACGGCTGGGAACGGATCACCGCCTTCTACGCCGCCCACCTGGGGGCTTGAGCATGTGCACCTACACCACCGTCAAGGACTCCATCGAAGGCAGCGCCAAGGGGCCGAACGGCTCCTGGTTCCACGTCACCGATGTGACGGTGTACTTCGACCACCCCGTGCACGCCATGGCCGAACACACCCTCAACATCGACTTCGCCGCCCCGTCCAAAGGCCCCTCGGCCCGAGTCGCCCTGGAGCTGACCGCAGAATCCGCCCGCCACCTGGTCGCCGCCATCCAGGCGGCCTTGGCGGCTGTCCCCGCCGAACTGGCCGTCTGACGACCCCCACGGCCGCGCGTGGCGCGTCAGCCATGGGCGGTGTCGATGACGCAGAAGCGATTGCCCTCGGGGTCGGCGAGCACGATGAAGTCGGCGTCGTCGGGATAGAAATCCCAGTCGACGCGCTGGGCGCCGAGAGACAGCAGGCGCTCGACCTCGGCGGCCTGGTCGGCCGCGTCGCCGGCGTAGAGGTCGAGATGGATACGCGGTCGGTCCTGGACCGGCGTCTCACTGAGGCCGAGGGACAGCTGTGCCCCGACTCCTTTCGCCGGTACCAGGACCACCCAGTCGTCCTCCATCTCCTCGCGCGGGACGTATCCCAGGGCTTCCGTCCAGAAGGCCGCCGCGCGCGGCACGTCCGAGACACCCAGCACGATGGAGCCGATTCTCAGCATGTGCCGATTCTGGCAGTCGGCGGCAGAACCGGCGCAGCGACGGTGTTGCGGAGGCGGGACGAACGGGTCCGCTCCCCCTCGCCTGCTTCCAACGCTCAGGCGTCGGCCGCATAGCGCCAGAAGTCCCGCATCACGGTGGGCGGGGTCGGTCCGGTCATTTCGAGTTGGGTGAGCAGGATGGTGACCGCGCCGGTGGACGGGGTGATGTGGGCCGTGGTTCCGGTGCCGCCGACCCAGCCGTAGCGTCCCGGGACGTTCCAGGGGTCGATGGCCGCGACGTCGACGGATCCGCCGAAGCCCCAGCCCTGGCCTTCCAGGAACAGCTTGCCGGCCTCGCGTTGGGGCGCGGTCAGGTGGTCGGAGGTCATCTGGCGCACGGATTCGGGCGACAGGAGCTGTCGGCCGTCGACGGTGCCGTCGGCGAGCAGCAGCCGGGCGAAGGAGTGCCAGTCGTCGACGGTCGAGACCAGGCCGCCGGCGCCGGACGGGAACGCCGGAAGGCTGCTCCACTGCCCGTCCGGGGCGTCGACCAGTTCCAGGCCGCCCGCGGGATCGGCCCGGTAGTAGCTGGTGAACCGGTCGAGTTTGGCGGCCGGCACCTCGAATCCGGTGTCGACCATGGCGAGCGGTTCGAACAGCCGCTCGGCCAGGAACTCGGGCAACGGGCGACCCGCGACCCGGGCGATCAGCACGCCCAGGATGTCGGAGCAGGTGTTGTACAGCCAGGCCTCGCCCGGCTGGTGGAGGAGCGGAATGCGGGAGAGCACCGCCATCCAGGCGTCCGGCGCCGCGGTGAGCTGCGGCTGCGGCGGTCCTTGCTTCAGCTCGCTGAACAGCAGGCCGACCGCCGGCAGCGAGAAGTCGGAAGGGAAGCCGTAACCGGCACGGAAGGCGAGCAGGTCGGCCACGGTGATCGCTCTGGCCGCCGGGACGACGTCGTCGACCGGGCTGGACGGCGTCCGGACGACCGTCGGTGACGCCAGTTCCGGCAGCCATCGCTCGACCGGGTCGTCCAGCGCGATCCGGCCGTCGTCGACCAGCATCATGACCGCCGCGGCAACGACGGGCTTGGTGATCGAGGCGATGCGGAAGATCGAATCCCTGGCCATCGGTGAGGTGCCGTTGACGTCGGCGGAACCGACGACCTGCACCTCGACCTGATCACCGCGGGCCACCAGGCCCACCGCGCCCGGTACCGGTCCATCGCTGACGTGCGTTTTCAGGATGTCGTGCAGGTTCGTCATCGGTCCACCTTCTCGAGTGTGCGGTCAGAGGTAGGACTCCCGCTGCGGCACAGAATCATCGGGCCTGAGCCGTCAGATCCTGCCCGGCCCGATCAGCCGCACACTCACTCTCCCTCAGGACAGCGGCTTGTCCAGCACCGCCTTGCTGTGGCTGAAGGTGTCGATCGAGTACTCGCCGTGGTACCGGCCCATCCCGCTCTCGCCGACGCCGCCGAACGGCAGCTCGGGGGCGGTGAGATGGGCCACCGGGATCCCGAAGGTGAGCGCGCCGGACGAGGTCTCGGCCAGCAGCCGCTGCTTGGTGTCGTCGGACGCGGTGAACGCGTACAGCGCGAGCGGCTTGTCGCGCCCGTTGATGAACGCGATCGCGGCGTCGAGGTCCGGTACGGAGACGATCGGGAGGACCGGGCCGAAGATCTCCTCCTTCATCACAGGGGAGTCGGGGGAGACATCGGCGAGCACGGTGGGCGCCAGGTAGCGCGTCGTGCGGTCGTGCGTGCCGCCGGCCACGGTGCGTCCGCTGTCGAGGAGCCCGGTGAGCCGGTCGAAGTGCCGCTCGTTGACGATCCGCCCGTACTCGGAGGAGGCGGCGGGATCGGCGCCGTACAGATCGTGCACGGCCGAGGCGAGATGCGGCTCGACGGCCTTGGCGGTGTCGCCGATCGCCAGGACGTAGTCGGGGGCGACGCAGGTCTGGCCGGCGTTGAGGAACTTCCCGAACACGATCCGCTGCGCCGCGGCCACCAGATCGGCGTCCTGGTCGAGGACCACGGGGCTCTTGCCGCCGAGCTCCAGCGTGACCGGGGTCAGGTGCTTGGCGGCGGCGGTCATGACGATCCGGCCGACCGCACCGTTGCCGGTGTAGAAGATGTGGTCGAAGTGCTGCTCCAGTAGCGCGGTGGTCTCCGGGATCGCGCCTTCGACGACCGCCACGGCCTCGGTGTCGAGGTAGTGGGGGAGGAGGCGGGCCATCACGGCGGAGGTCGCGGGCGCCAGCTCGCTGGGCTTGACGACGACGCAGTTGCCCGCCGCCAGCGCTCCGAGCAGCGGCGTCAGGGCGAGCTGGAGCGGATAGTTCCACGGCGCGATGACCAGGACTACGCCGAGCGGGTCACGGACGACGTACGCCTGCGCCGGCAGGAGCTTGTCGGGAAGCGCGGCGGGGCGCGGGGCCAGCCAGCTGTCGAGGTGCTCGAGGGTGTGGTCGATCTCGTTGATGGTGAAGCCGACCTCGGTCCGGTACCCCTCCTTGGGGCCCTTTCCCAGGTCGGCCCGCAGGGCAGCGGTGATCTCGTCGCTGTTGTCGACGAGCAGGGTGCGCAGGGCTTCGAGCTGGGCGTGGCGCCAGGCCGTCGGCTTGGTGCGGCCGGTGGCGAAGGTCGAGCGCAGCCGGCTCACGAGGCCGGCGGCGTCCAGATCCGGGGTTTCGTCATGGTGTGTCATGAGACCCCACGGTACACAAAACGAAAAGCTTTCGTTTCGTATACTCTGATGACGTGACCGATCACACCGAGAACGATTCCCCCGTACGCGGCAGGCGCCGTGACGTCGGCCGTGACCGGGTCCTGCTCGAAGCCACGTTGGAGGTCCTGTACGAGAAGGGCTACGGCGGGCTGACGACGGCCGAGGTCGCCAAGCGGGCGGGCGTGTCCACGGCGACGCTCTACCGCCGGTGGAGTTCCAAGCAGGACCTGGTCATCGGTACCGCCACCCAGTGGGCCCGCGATCTCGGACCGGGCGAGGACACCGGCACCCTCGACGGAGACCTCACCGCGCTCCTGCGGGACAAGGCCCGGACACTGGACGGGCCGGGGGGCCGGCTGCTGCACGTCCTGATCGGCGAGGCCGCGCACAACCCGGCGCTGGCCCGCGTCCTCGACGACGCCGTCGTCCAGCCCGTCCGCGACCGGGCCGCCGCGTTGGTACGGCGCGCGGTCGCGCGGGGCGACATCCCGCCCCTGGAGGACACGCATGTGCTGGCCGACCTGGTGGTGGGAGCGATGGTCAGCCGGGTCTTCCTGACGCCCGGCCCGGCATCGCCGCACGACGTACCGACCGAGGAAGTACCGACGGAGGAAGCTCCGAAGGACGAAGCGCCGACGGGCGAGGCGATGGTCCGCGAGCTGCGCCCGTTCCTGCTGCGCGCCCTCGGGGCTCGGCCCGCCTGACGAGCCTGACGCCGCCCGCTCCGCCCGACCCGCCGGGTTCGCTCTCAGGAGCCGTCGAGCAGCGAGAAAAACCCGCTGGAGGCCGTCCTTGTCCACGGGCACCTGCAGCACCAGGAGCAGGGGTCGGGATCCTCGACCGGGCGGACCTGGAAGATCTCCAGGGCGAGCCGCCCGATCTCGGGGTGATCGATCTCGGTCGTCGTAGGCCGGAAGGAGCGGACCGGGTACTCCGCCCACCAGGCCCGGAATTCCGGGCTGGCCTCGGTCAATTCGGCCACCATGACGGCGAATCGCGGGTCGTCCGGTTGCTGCCCGACAGCCACCCGGAACTGACTGAGCACCGCACGCGCCGCCGCGCACGGATGCTCTTCCTCGTCTCCCCGGCCGGCCACGAGACCTATCTCCAGGAGGTCGCCGACGCGCTCGGCGCCGGAGGTCCGCCCGACCCGGCCGAGATCGCGGCGATCCGCGCCCGCCACGACATCCACCAACTCACCCCGCTCATCACCGCGCCGCCCACGGGCTGAGCGACGTCGGGCCGCCCGCCGGGTCTCCCCGGGGGCGGCCGTCGTTCGTGGTTGCCTATCCGGCGGTGGTCGTACGTGTCTTGCGGCGGTGGAGCATGAAGGCGATGCCGGCGCCGCCGGCCGCGAGCGCTCCGGCGGTGATGCCGAGGGGCAGGACGGCCGAGGAGGAACCGGTGTCGGCGAGTGTCTGCGGAGATGTGTTGTTGTTGCCGCTCGTCGATGTCGATGTCGACGGGGACGGGTCGGCGGAAGGCGCCGGGTTCTTGGGGATGTCCTTGACGGACTTCACCGAGCCGTCCGCATTGAGCAGGACCTGCTTGCCGTTGGGGTGCTTGAAGTCGAAGGCAGACGTGAGCGATCCGGCGCGGGCGTCGAAGGAGGCGTCACCGATACGGTCGGTGTGCCAGTTGTCCTCGATGAACCGGGTGATCGAGGCCTGCTCGGTGCGGGTGTGGTCAACGGAGTTGACCTTGCTGTAGGGGGAGATGACCAGCAGCGGCTGGCGGGTCCCGGGCCCACAGCGGTCGGCATAGCCGCCGGCCGCGGCGGGGCCGGCCTGGCAGGCGGGGCTGTCGATGGTCTTGCCGTTGGAGCCGATCGCGGTGTTCTTCGAGCCGTTCGCCGGCTTGGCGTAGGCGTGGTCGTACCAGCCGTCGGAGTCGTCGTAGGCGACGACGACGGCGGTGTCCTTCCACTGCGGTGACTGCTGCACCTTGTTGATCTGGTCGACGAGGAAGTGCTGCTCATCGATCGGGTCGGAGTAGGCGGCGTGGCCGTCCTGGAACTCCGGCGCCTTGAGGAAGCTGACGGCGGGCAGGCTGCCGGCCTTCAGCGCGCTGTCGAAGTCGGTGAGGTCGTAGTTGTGGTTGGCCTGCCCGTCGTGGCCGATCTCGGCGACGTTGGCGGGCGCGAGGTGGTGCGGGTTGGACGTGGACTTGTAGTACTGGAACGGCGAGTGGTGCGGGCTGTAGTCGACGACCGAGGCGCCGCCCACGTTGGTGTGGGTACTGCCGGAGCATTGCGCGTAGTGATCCTGCTGGCCGTCCCACGTGGTGCTGGGGCGGAAGCCGCCCTGGAACCAGCCCCAGCTGACTTTCTGGCTGTTGAGCAGATCGCCGATGTTGCGGCCCTGCATGACCGCCAGCGCGTTCTTGCTGGTGTGGTCCTTGTCCGAGCAGTCGTCGAAGGCCGGGTCAGGATCGTTGATCAGCGTGCCGACGCCCTTGGCGTCGGGCGATACGACCGTGTACGGGTCGGGCGTCGCGGTCTGCTTCGGGTGCTCGGTGCCGGAGGCCGGGTCGACGGAGATCACTCCGTGGGTCTGCGCGGAGACCAGGTTGAGCGCCCCGGGAGTGGACGGCCCGTAGGTCGTGCCGTAGGAGTTGTCGCCGAGCGAGTAGTGCTGGGCGTAGTTCCACAGCCCGGTGACGGTGTTGCCGTCGTAGTAGTCCATGACCAGGCCGGGCTCGCCGAACAGGCTGCCGGAACACTTGCCGGAGTCGGTGTTCTGGACGTACTGGTCGGCCTTGCCGCCGTTGGCCGCGTACTGCTCGGGGCCGTAGTTGTGGTTCTGGTCGCAGGTCATGGCCTGCTGCGGGGTGAGGCGCTTGGGCGCGTACTGGTTCGGGTTCTTCGTCAGCAGACCGGCGGTGCGCAGGGTGTCGATGTTCTTCGGCGTGTGCTTGTCCGCGGTGAACGGCGTTCCGTCGGTGTTCGCCGCCACCGGGTACGTGCCGAAGTAGTGGTCGAAGGAGACGTTCTCCTGGAAGATGACGACCAGATGCTTGACCGGAGTGGCCGTCGTGCCGCCGCCGGCGTGGTGGTCGGCGGAGTCCGCCCGGGCGGGGCCGGCCCCGCCGAGAAGGGTGAGCGCCGCGGCACCGGCGAATGCTCCCCAGCGCACCGCCCGGCGCCCCGGTCCCGTCGCTCTTCCTGTGTTGCCCATGCTCTGTCAGCCTCCGCTGTCGACCGGTCGCGATGTACGTTACGGAACGCGATCTTTCGTGCGGTCCGCGACACCCTGACAGCCACTCAGTGTCGTGCGGGTGAACAGCCGGTCAGGAATAACAGGCCAAAGCTTGACGTATCGTTGACCGTTCCCGGCGGGATGTTGCTCCGCTATGGGCGCAAATCCGATCTTCTAGGCGAGCAGGGTCCGGCCCAGCCAGTCGGCGCGGTCCCGCACTCCGGGCAGGACGAAGAAGTAGCCGCCGCCGAACGGCTTGACGTAGTCCACCAGCGGCTCACCCGCCAGGCGCTTCTGCACGGTCTCGAACTGCCGGACCAGGTCCTGCTGGTAGCAGGAGAAGATCAACCCCATGTCGAGGTTGCCGTTGCTGTCCATGCCCCGGTCGTAGTTGTAGCCGCGGCGCAGGATTCGCCGGCCCTCGGTCTGCGGGGTGCGGGGGTTGGCGAGGCGGATATGGCTGTCGAGCGGGATCACATCGCCCTTGGGATCCTGCGGGTACTTGGGGGCGTCGAACTCGTCGGAGCCGTCGAGCGGCGCGCCGGTGTCCCGGCTGCGGCCGAACATCCGCTCCTGCTCGGTGATCGAGATCCGGTCCCAGAACTCGACCAACATCCGGATCAGCCGCACCACCTGGTAGGTGCCGCCGGTGGTCCATGGCGGTTCGGCCCCCGCGCCCACCCAGAGCAAGCGGTCTGCCTCGGCCGCCTTGGAGGTGTCCGGGTTGGCCGTGCCGTCCTTGAACCCCAGGTGGTTGCGAGGCGTACCGCTCGGGCGGGGCGGGCTGGTGAAGCCGTCCATCCGCCAGCGGACCTGCATGCCGCCGCGGGTGTGGCGGGCGATGTCGCGCAGGGCATGCAGCACGACGTCGGGGCTGCTCGCGGAGAGCTGCAGGCTCAGATCGCCATGGCACCAGGCCGGGTCCAGATCGTCGTCGGGGAACGACGGCATCACGCCCAGCCGCAGCGGCTTCCGGCCGGCCAGCCCGAAGCGGTCGTCGAACAGGGAGCTTCCTGCCCCGGCCGTGACGGTCAGACCACCCGTCGGGACCTGCGGTCCGAGCACCCCCGAGTCGGACGGCGGTGCGGTGATCCCGACCGGGGGCGGGGTCCCGCCGGTGGCCAGGAACCGGGCCCGGTCGGTGAGCGTGCGAAGGAGCTCGGTCAGCTCCCGGCGGTCCCCGGCGGTCACGTCGAACGAGACCATCGTCGTGGCGCGCTGGGTCGGTGTGAGGATTCCGCCCTGGTGCACGCCGTGGAAATCAACAGGCGCACCGGCGGGTGTGTCCGTGGAGCCGGCAGCGGCGGTGGCCGCTCCGGGTTCGGCGCCCGATATCGCCGCCCCGGCCACCGCCGTCCCGATTCCGGCGGCCGCACCGCGCAGGAAGCCGCGTCGCCGCACCTCGCTCATGTCGTTCTCCGCACGTCGCACAGGGCCGCCACGGGGGCCAACCGTTCCACCAGTTCACTCATGTCGCTGTTGATCCGCTCCCGGTCCGCGCGAGCCAGCGTGCCCAGCGGCGCCCACGTCCCGTCCCGGTCGAAGGAGTCCAGGGTGTGCTGGGTGCGGTCCAACCAGGAGTCCAGTTGCGGCAGTTCCGGCAACCGGGGCGTCAGCAGAGGCCGCAGCCGGCCGAGCAGTTCACGCGTCCCGTCGAGATTGGCGCGGGCGGTGGCGAGGTTGCTGCCGCTGCCGTAGTCGGTGCGCCCGGTCAGTTCCCGCTGCACGGTGTTCTCCAGGATCTCGTGCGCGCGCAGCCCCAGCTCTCCCGGATCCACCCGCTGCTGCGGCCATCCGTCGCGCAGCGCCCGCACGGCCTGTGCGAGAGCGTTCGCGGGACCGCGCAGCGATGCCGCGGACTCTCCGTGCCACAGCCCGTACTCGACCCGGTGGAAGCCCGCGAAGCCGGGGTCGGCGCTGCCGGCGGGCAGTCCTGCCGTGGTGCCGTTGATCGCGGAGTCCGCGTCCCCGAAGGTTCCGTACGCCGCCCCCATCCGCTCGTACACCAGGTGCGCGGGCAGCCACGCGCGCCGGGCCGTCGCCAGATCGCCGGCGGCGACGGCATCCCGCAGCGCATCGGTCCGCTCCGCCAGCTCGACGGTCCTTGCCTGGATCCACCGCTGGTAGGCCAGCGTCGGCGGGATGAGATCGTGCTCGGTCACGGGCAGAGCCGCCGGTCCGCGAGCGGCCGACCCGCTGACCCGGACCGTGGGACCGGTGACCGCGTCCGCGTCGTCGGGCAGGCACTTGAACGCGTACGCACCGCTCCCGAGGACCACGCGCATCGGCCGGGTCGTGCCGGGAGCCAGCCCCTCCACCTCGCCGTAGACCGCGCCGGTCGTCGGATCCAGCAGATCGACCTCGGTCGCCCCGCTGGAGGTGTTGCGGAGGTCGAACACCTGCGTACCCGGTTGCGGGCGCACCCAGCCACTTCCGCAGCTGCTCCGGGAGACCTCCACGGCCGTGTGCCGCAGCCCGTCGGCCGCCTGCGGCGGCGCCGGGTTCGACGTGTGCGGGCCGTCCGGGGATCCCGCCCATAGGGCGACCCCCGCGATCAGAGCCATCGCGGCGGCGACCACGCCTCCCGCCACCCACACCTGCCGACGACGGCGCTCGCGCCATGCGGGCCGGTCAGGGACTGCGACCCGCTCCGCGAGCTCGTCGGTGTCCTGGCCGGGGTCGGAGACGGGGCTGGGCACAGCGGGCCTCCAAGGTGTCGGCAGCGGGATGACGGCGCCGTTCATGCTAGGCATCCCGGTCGGCCCGATCGGTCGCGGGGGTTCCGGGTGGGCCACAATTCGTCGGCAGTTCACCCGGGGGCCATCATGCACGACCGCTGTCGGAGCGCAGTCGGTGGAGCACCCTGCGCGACACCGGTGAGATCCGCGTCGCGGCTGCGGATCGCCTCGGGCGCAGACCGCCCCGGTATCCCCCGACCGGCGAAGAGCAGGAGCGGCAGGACGGGTTTACGCTGGTGGTGAGGTCCGCTGCGGAGGTGCACTGTGCCCCGACGACATCATTTCCACCTGGATCATCTCGGCCACTCGATCACCGTCAACATCCGAGCCGGCGTGAGCCGTGACGTGGAGGTGCTGGTCGATGGCAAAGAAGTCGCCCACGAGCGGGTGCGCGGCGCCGGACTGAGCGTGCTGGCTGCCGAGCTGCCGGAAGACCCTGCCCAGCCGTTCCAGATTCGCATCCACCAACCGCGGTTCGGCTCCAGCGTGCCGCAGTGCGTTCTGACGCTGAACGACGTCGACCGCACGATGCCCGCCCGGCTCGTGGCGTGAGGCGGCGGTCCGTTCCGGCAACGCGGCAGGAGGGCGCAGACGCCACGTAGACACCCGGCACAGGGCACGGGCGCAGGGTGCGCCACGCCCCGGTCGTGCGTCCCTCCTGCAAACCTCCACGTCCTCGGTGGGTTCCCGTTCCAACGTGCCGGCCCGGCATGGGCGTGGGCTGGATGGACTGAGCGGAGTACGGCGACACCAACCACTTCTACGGCCTCCAGAACATGATCTGGGTCGACCCCACCGGACCATGGAGAGCATCTACCTGCCGGCCAACAGCCCCGCGCTGACTCGCGTCTGCGTGCAGGCCGGCAACGACAGGACGGCACGCTGCACCCCGTGGTTCTGATCAACGCGGGCGCCCTTGGGCAGGTGTGATGGTTGAGGACCGGCCCACGGCCGGGTCCCTCGGCGTGATCGTGCGCCGCGGGACCCGGCCGTCTGCGTCGGTCCGCCTCCGCATACTTTGCGTCGTGATCTTTTGGTGGGGGACATCACCATACTTCCCGTACAACCCGAGGATTTGTCGTCCAAGGGGCGCTATTCCGGAGAGTTTCGCGTCTGATCCCCAACGGGGACGGACGTTCTGCAAGATCCACTCTGTTCAACTTTCCACATCTTGCGAGGGAATGTCCGGTAAGGAGCCAACCCATAAGACGCTCCTTTCCACGCGCGGCGGCTGCCTGAAAGCATCCCGGTCGGGAGATCACGAAATGTGACTACCCGTTGGGAATCCTGCCTTCTGGGGCCGTTGTGCCCCGAAGGCGAAGAGATGGGGGCTGCACATGTCCGAACTCACTCGCCGCAGCGTGCTGCGGGGCGCTGTCACCGGCGCCGCCGCGGCGGCGTTCACCGGGGTCGCGCTGGGCCTGCCGGTGGCGCTGGCCGCCCGGCGCACCGGGAACGACATCGACAACGCCGCGGAGTCGGTCCCGCACACCACCGGCCCTGAGGCGTTCGACGAGACCTACCGGGGCCGGCGCATACAGGGCAAGCCGCGGACCGGCGGTGGACACCGCCACGGAGGGCCGGGCTACGCGGTGTTCGTGGACGGCAAGGAACTGCATGTGATGCAGAACGCCGACTCCTCCTGGATCAGCGTGGTGAACCACTACGAGACGTTCGCCACCCCGCGCGCCGCGGCACGGGCCGCCGTGCTCGAGCTGCAGGGCGCCGCGCTCGTTCCGGTCGCCTGACCCGAACCAGCCCACCGCAAGCCGATCCGTCGGAACGCGAACCACCGGAACAGGACGAAGACTCTTCATGGCAGTCCGTCAGAACCAGGCGAACCTCACGTCCGCGCAGAAGCGGGCCTTCACCGACGCCGTACTGGAACTCAAGCGCAGTGGCCGGTACGACGATTTCGTCACCACACACAACGGCTTCATCATGTCCGATGTCGACAACGGGGAGCGGGTCGGGCACCGCTCGCCGTCCTTCCTGCCCTGGCACCGCAGATTCCTGCTCGAGTTCGAGCAGGCGCTCCAGTCGGTCAATTCCGAGATCATGCTGCCGTACTGGGACTGGACCCGGGACCGTACGGCGTCCGCCTCCCTGTGGGCCGCGGACTTCCTCGGCGGTGACGGGCGCGCCGGCGACGCCCAGGTGACCACCGGACCGTTCGCGTTCAACTCCGGACGGTGGGCGGTGAACGTCCGCGTCGACTCCCGCAGTTACCTGCGCCGCACGCTCGGCGGCGGAGGCCGACCCCTGCCGACCCGGGCCGAGGTCGACTCCGTCCTCGCCATGCCCGTCTACGACATGGCACCGTGGAACAGCCAGTCGAACGGCTTCCGCAACCACCTGGAGGGCTGGCGGGGAGTGAACCTGCACAACCGCGTCCATGTGTGGGTCGGTGGCCAGATGGGCACCGGCGTGTCTCCCAACGACCCGGTGTTCTGGCTGCACCACTGCTTCATAGACAAGCTGTGGGCGGACTGGCAGCGCCTGCACCCGACCTCGCCGTACCTTCCCGCGGCGGGCACGCCGGACGTCGTCGACCTGCGCGAGACCATGAAGCCGTGGAACGACATCACCCCGGCCGACCTGCTCGACCACACCTCCCGCTACACCTACGCCTGACCCGGCCCGCCCGCCCGGCCCGCCCGGCGGCGGACGCGTCAGCGGTAAAGCGGCACCACTGTCAGCGGTGCGGTCTATCGTCACGTCATGACCGCTTTGAGCTATGACCGCTATTGCTCCGAGATCGTTGCGCAGAGTCGCCTGCTGAAGGCCTCCATCGAGGGTGCGGACCTGACGGTCCCGGTGCCTTCCTGCCCAGGTTGGAACGCGGGCCAGCTGGTGCGGCATCTCGGCGGCGGCCAACGCTGGGCCGAGGAGGTGGTCCGGAAGCGGGTGACGCAGCCGCTTCCGGACCACCACTTCCGTGATCTCGACGCCTACACCCACGAGGACCCGGCGGTGGTCGGTCCCTGGCTCGTCGAGGGCGCCGAGCAGCTGGCGGAAACGCTGCGCGGCGTCGGGCCGGCCGCGAAGCTGTGGACCCCCGTCACCGGAGGCACCACCGCGTTCTACGCCCGCCGCTTCCTGCACGAGACGGTCATGCACCGTGCCGACGCGACCCTGGCGATCGGCGCGAAGTTCACGGTCGAGGAGGACGTCGCTCTTGACGCCGTCGACGAATGGATGGAGCTCGGCTCACTGCCGATGCACTTCGAGGTCCACCCCTGGATGCGCGAGCTCCTCGGCCCCGGCCGCACCTTGCACTTCCACGCCACCGACACCGCGCCCGAAGCCGGGGCGGAGTGGGTGGTCGATCTCACCGGCGACAGCATCGCCTGGCGCCGCGCCCACGAGAAGTCAGCAGTCGCCGTGCGCGGCCCCCTGTCAAACCTCCTGCTGGTCATCTACAAACGGCTCCCGGCCCGCACCGAGGGCATCGAGATCCTTGGCGACGCGCAGTTGCTCGACTTCTGGCTGGAGCGCGTCAGCTTCGGGTGACGCTCCGGGACCGCCCCGGCCCGTTGCTCAGACAGGTTGGGACGCGGGGTAAGCCGCCCCGCTCACCGGACGAGGCGTTCCCCCAGTACCGGCAGCAGGCGGTCCGTCAGCAGGCGTCGGGCCGGATCGGAGGACAGCCACAGGAGTTTGTGGCTGGTGCCGTCGGTCATCTCCACTGTCAGACCGGAGGTGCTGAGACCGCCGTGGAGGCGGGCGTGAGCGATCTTGTCGAAGGGGATGACCTTGTTCGTGCGGTGTGCGGCAAGCAGGGTCGTCGGGTCGTAGCTGACGGTGTGGCCCGGAGTCCGCGCCGCGAGCCCCGGACCGGTGGAGTTCGCCATGGTGTCCAGGAACCCGCTGCGGGCACGGATCAGGCACGTCGGTGTCAACCAGAGCTCGCCATGGATCCAGTCCAGCCACCCCGTGGTGCAGGTGCGTGCCACCAATTGGGCGTGTTGCACGTGAATGCGAGCCGCCCGCACCACCGCGTCGTCCAACAGGGCGGCCCAGCTGTCGATGGATGCCACCCGCTTGCGCCCCCATGACTCGCCGGACTCCGAGAGGAGCCCCAGGTGGGCCCAACCTTCGCATTCCAGCTCGACGAACAATCCGACCTCCCAGCCCGCGCCGATGACCTGCACCGCCAGCCGGTCCGGGGAATTGACCATGCCGCGGTCGGCCACCGGATAGGTGTCCGTTCCGCGTCTCCAAAGGAGCGGGGACACGGACAGCCCGGCCGCTGTCCACTGGGCCGAACGCTCGGCGAGCTTCGCCGCGGCCAGATCAAGGTCCAGTTGCTCTCTCACACCGCTGATCATGGTTGATCCGGTCCATGGCGCGCCAGGTGCGTGCAACGGGACGGCGACCTGCTGTTGGCGGCGTCCGCCGGTCGTTCGGCAAGGCGAACGACCGGCGGATCACGGCCGCTGACGATGATGACGCGTTGACTGCACGGGCCCGCCCGGAAGGTCAGGCAGCTCGGGGGCGTGGCTTGAGGACGGCGAAGGGTGCGCCGAAGGGGTCGGCGAGCCAGGCGATCCGGCCGACGTCCGGCACGTCCGCGGCGGGCATCAGAACGGAGCCGCCGTTCTCCTGCACGCGGACGACGATGTCGTCCGCGTCAGCCGCGTCGAAGTACGGGATCCAGCGCGGCTCCATGCCTTCCTGCGCCGCGACCAGGCCGCCGAACGACGCGTCCTCCTGGTCGCCGTCGGCGGTGGAGAGCACCGTGTAGGTCATGCCGGGCCCCTCCATCTCGTTCGACCGCCAGCCGAAAAGGGAACGGTAGAAGGACAGTGCTGCCGACGTGTCGGGAGCGTGGAGCTCGACCCAGAGCAGCGTGTTGTGTTCCGAGGTCTTCTCCAGGCCCTTGACGGTGCCGGGCTGCCAGACGGCGAATTCGGCGCCGCCCGGGTCGGTGAGGCAGGACATCCGTCCGGCGTCCATGACGTCGAAGGGCTCGACCCGCACCGCCCCGCCACTCTGCTCGACCGACTTGGTGGTGGCGTCCGCGTCCGGGGTCAGGAAGTACACCGTCCAGGCCGAACTGGCGCCTTCCTCGGTGAGGAGGCCCAGGGCGGCGACCGTCTTGCCGTCCTTCTGGAAGAAGCCGTACCCGCCCGCATCGGAGCCCGCGGACTCGAAGTGCCAGCCGAAGACCGCCGCGTAGAAGGCGGCCGCCGCCGCGGTGTCGGGGCTGGCGAGGTCGAGCCAGTTGGGTGCGCCGGTGGTGAAGTCGGTCGTGAGCATCGTGACGTTCCTACCTCTCGCGAATCCGGTCAGAGCGTGAGCGGGGATGTACACCCCGAGGTGAACGATCCCTAGCGGATCGTAGCGAAACGGCCATCGACGGACATCCCGAATGTCGGAGTCGCGGCCGCCACATGGGGCCGGCGGCTTCAGGAGGACTGAAGCCGCCGGTTCGCCGGCGCCCGGCGTGGGTCCAGGCTCGGGCGGGGTCAGAGGCCGTTGGTGAAGAGGATCCTGTTGGGCGAACTCTTGCTGACGGAGCTCAGTGCGTCCTTCGTGCTGCTTTCGTCGAGCCAGGCGGCGATGTCCTCCGCGGTCGCGGCCGGGTGGGTGGACTTGTAGAGCAGAGCGGTCCCGGCGACGTGCGGGGAAGCCATGGAGGTGCCGTCCAGGGCGAGGCTGCCGCCGCCGAGCTTGGCCGAGACGATGCCGGCGCCGGGGGCGTAGAGCGACACGCACGGGCCGTAGTTGGAGAAGTCGGTCTCCTCGTCGAAGCGGTTGCTCGCGGCGACGGTCACCACGCGCTCTGCGGATGCCGGGGAGACGGTGCAGGCGTCGACCGCTTCATTGCCCGCGGCGATGACGGGCAGGACGCCCAGGTTGGAGAGTTCGGTGGCGGCGGTGTTGACCAGGGGGGCCTGCGGGCCGCCGAGCGAGGCGTTGAGTACAGCCGGCCGGCCGGGGTTCTTCGCGTGGTCCGCTGCCGCCCATTCGAGTCCGGCGATGACCTTGAGGCTGGTGCTCGCGCCCTGGCAGTCGAGGACTCGGACGCTGACCAGGGTCGCCTGGCGTGCGACGCCGTACGTCTTGCCGCCGACGGTGCCCGCGACGTGGGTTCCGTGCCCCTCGCAGTCCGCTCCGTTGCGCCCCTGGGAGGGGAAGGCGTCGAAACCGGGGACTGCGCGGCCCTCGAACTCGCTGTGGTTGTAGTCGATGCCGGTGTCGAGGATGTAGGCGGTGGCTCCGGCGCCGGTGGCGGTGGCGGTGAAGCTGTTGTCCAGCGGCAGGTTGGCCTGGTCGATCCGGTCCAGTCCCCAGGACGCCGCGGGCGCCATGGCCCTGACCGCGGTCTCCTTCGCCGGAGCGGCGGACTCGGGGGCCCTGAACTCGGCGTCCTGCTCCACGGCCAGTACGTTCGGGTTCGTCCTGACCTTCGTCAGCTGGTCGGGGGTGAGCTTGGCACCGAAGCCCCGCAGCACCTTGCTGAACCGGAAGAGAGAGGGCACCCCGGACTTGGTCACAGCGTCGGCCACGTTGGCCGCGGGCTTGAGCTGAACGATGTACTGGCCGGGAATGGCGGACGAGGCCGGGATGTGGAGCGGCGCGAGAGCCGGTGCGCCTGTCTCCGGGCTGGACTTCGCGGAGGCGGAGAGCGGACCTGCCGCCACCAGGGCGGCGGTGACGGCGGTCGCGAGCGCGAGCTTGCTTCTGGTGTTCATTGGCGCAGGGGATCATGCAGAAACGACGATGTTCCAGGTCATATGCCGCGAGTCGTGCAGTTTCGGCAGCGATACCGGAATGCGTTCCCCCGAATGCCCGCCGACGGCGTACCGGACACAGCCGCCGGCGCCTTCGCAAGGAGGGCAGCGCGGGCGGTGCCGCCGGCGGGTGAGCGTGTTCAGCTGGGGAGGTGCCACTGCTGGTTGGCGGCGGAGCTGTTGCAGGCCCAGATCTGGAGCCGGGTGCCGTTGGCGGAGCTCGGGCCTGTGGCGTCCAGGCAGCGGCCCGAT
The DNA here is from genome assembly GCF_056432645.1 of Streptomyces sp. NPDC045021. Lineage (NCBI taxonomy): Bacteria > Bacillati > Actinomycetota > Actinomycetes > Kitasatosporales > Streptomycetaceae > Streptomyces > Streptomyces sp. NPDC045021. Next base: position 249,300 of record NZ_JBWKIQ010000001.1, on the reverse strand, counting down.
CCGGTGTTGACGAGGGTGCTGCCGGCGCCCGCGGTCCACTTCTGGGCGGCGGTGCCGTTGCAGTCGTAGAGCTGGATCTTGGTGCCGTCCGCGGTGCCCGCGGCGGTGACGTCCATGCACTTGCCCAGCGCCTTCACGCTGCCGTCCGAGCCGACCGCCCAGGTCTGCGCGGCGGTGCCGTTGCAGTCGTACAGCTGCACCGCGGCACCGTTCGTGGCACTCGCGCCCGCCACATCCACGCACTTGCCGCCGTAACCGGTGATCGCCCCCGAGCCGCCTCCGGCCCCCGTCACAGTGAGGGTGTACGTAGCCGTCTGCGCGCCCGAGGAACCGGTGCCGGTGACCGTGATGGGGTACATACCCGGCGCGACCGCCGAGGTCGTGGCCACGGTCAGCGTGGAACTGCCTCCCGAGGTCACCGACGCCGGGCTGAACGACACGGTCGCACCTGACGGGGCGCCGCTCGCCGTCAGCGCCACGGTCTGCGCCGTACCGCCGGACGCGACCGCCGTGGTGACGGTGGAGGTGGCCGAGGCGCCCGGCGCCACGGTGCCCGAGCCAGGTGTGACGCCGAGGGTGAAGCCGGCGCCCGGATTCGACGAACCGCCACCGCCGAGCCACTTGATGCCGTTGAGGAGGAACTGGTTCTGCTGGGCGCTGGCGAAGGTCGACGACAGCGCGGTGTTGGTGTCGTAGTTCATCGCGTTGTGGCCGAAGTTCGCGTAGAGCATCTTGTACTGGCGGTTGGTCCAGATGATCGGGTAGTAGCCGCTGTACCAGGTCTGCGCGGGGTCGGTGCCGACCGGGAAGGTGGACGGGTCGAGGGAGGCCAGGATGTCGATGTTCGGGTTCTGGCGCAGGTCGTTGTTCCAGCTGTACCACTCGCTGACCGAGGACGCGATGGTGGCCGGCAGACCCGCCATGGACGGGTGGGCGCGGTCCTCGACCCTCAACGTCTCGCCCGTCGGGCCCCAGGTGTTGCTCTTGAAGGTGCCGGTGCCCAGGAAGGTGTTGTGGTACCAGGACCAGTCACTGGGGGTGGCGTCGTTGTAGGCCGAGACATGGAAGCCCATCCAGCCGCCGCCGTTGTCCATGTACGCCTTGAAGGCACTCTGCTGGGTGGCGGTCTGTGGGTAGTTGTCCAGGAACAGCACGACCTGGTACTTGGCCAGGTTCGCGGTGTTGAGCTGGCTCCAGTCGTTGGTCGATGTGTACGAGAAGCCGTTCTCCGCCGCGTGCTGCGGGAACCACTGGTTGGCCTCGTGGACGAAGCTGATGTGTGCCGCGTCGAACGTGCCGTCGTAGAAGGCCAACACCTTGAAGGTGGGGGCCGCGTGCGCGGTGCCGGAGTCCGGGACGGTGGTGAAGCCGAGCAGGAGCATGCACAGCGCGAGCAGTCGTATCAGTACGCGGTGCACGGGACGTGCCGTGCGGGTTTGCACCATGGGACGGGGTTCCTCCTGGGCACGGCGGAATGACGGTGGGGGGATCGTGCGGAGAGACCTGGGTGGGCATCGGCGGATCGTCTGCCGAACGGGATCGGTGGCCGCGGCCGATGCGGGTCGGTCGCGGCCTACTGGGGATCCGCACTCGGGAGTGCGGCTCTCCTGACGGAGTATCAGTAGGAGGCTTCACTTTGTTCACGACTTAATCCAGGTGGTGATTTAACCGAGGGGACACGGTCCCGTCAAGACCTCGTACGCGTCCGGCAGTTGTCGCTCGCCGACGGTTGTCGAGAGCCTGCCCGGGCCAGGGGTGCGCTGTACTGCGCCGATACCGCTTGAATGACCGGAAGAGTCCGCGGTGGTCTTGACAGGGGCGTGGTCTAGTCCAAGCATGGTCGTGGTCGTACAGCGTTTCAGGACCCCGCGCCGACGATTCGGTCGCACACCGACCGGCCGCACACCGACCGTGGGAATCCGCCTGGGGCCTGTCTCGTACCGACTGTTCCGACGCTGCGGGGCGCCGGAAGCGGTACCTCGCCTGAGCTGTTCCCTTCGCACACGCGTGCCCGCGTGTATCGATGTGCGCCGAGGAACCCTTCACCGCAAGCCCTGTACAGCCCTCCACCCGTGAGGAGCATGACTTCCTTCCGGCCTTCCGCCGTCCCCCCACTGAGGAGCCCGTCATGTCGGCGCCACCCCCCACCCGACGTACAAGCCCCCGCAAGCTCGCCCTGTTCGCCGCCGCCGTGCTGCTGCTCGGCGGCGGCCTTCAGCAGGCTCTGTCCCCGCAGGCCCACGGGGCTGAGAGCGCCGCTCCCGCAGCGGCCGCCGCCACCTTCACCGATGACTTCAACGGAGCCGCGGGAAGCGCGGTCGACAGCTCCAAATGGGGCTACGAGACCGGCGACAACGTCAACAACCACGAGCGCGAGTACTACACGAGCGGCAACCACAACGCGGCCCTCGACGGCCAGGGCAATCTCGTCATCACCGCCCGCAAGGAGAACCCGGCCAACTACCAGTGCTGGTACGGCACCTGCCAGTACACCTCCGCCCGGCTCTCCACGCCGGCCAAGTTCACCCAGGCGTACGGCCACTTCGAGACCCGGATGAAGCTCCCGCGCGGCCAGGGCATGTGGCCCGCGTTCTGGATGCTCGGCAACGACATCGGCACGGCCGGCTGGCCCAACAGCGGTGAGATCGACATCATGGAGAATGTCGGCTTCGAGCCCGGTTCCGTACACGGCACCATCCACGGCCCCGGCTACTCCGGCGCCGGGGGCATCGGCGCCGGCTACACGCTCCCCGGCGGACAGAGCTTCTCCGACGCCTTCCACACCTTCGCCGTGGACTGGGCTCCGAACTCCATCAAGTGGTCCGTCGACGGCAACGTCTACGAGACGCGCACCCCCGCCGACCTCAACGGCAACCGCTGGGTGTTCGACCACCCCTTCTATCTGCTCCTCAACCTCGCGGTGGGCGGCGACTGGCCCGGTGACCCCAACTCCGCCACCACCTTCCCGCAGCAGCTCGTCGTCGACTACGTGCACGTCACCACCAGCGACACGGGCGGCGGCACCGGGACCGGCCACCCGATCACCGGCTACGGCAACAAATGTGTCGACGTAGCGGCGTCGAACAGCGCCAACGGCACGCCCGTACAGCTCTACGACTGCAACGGAACGGCGGCACAGGCCTGGACGTCCTCGTCCGACGGCTCACTGCGGGCGCTGGGCAAGTGCATGGACGTCACCGCCGCGGGCACCGCGGACGGCACCAAGATCCAGCTCTACGACTGCAATGGCACCGCCGCCCAGAAGTGGACCGCGGGCGCCGGCAGCACCCTCGTCAACACCGGATCGGGCCGCTGCCTGGACGCCACAGGCCCGAGCTCCGCCAACGGCACCCGGCTCCAGATCTGGGCCTGCAACAGCTCCGCCGCCAACCAGCAGTGGCACCTCGCCACCTGACCGACACATCAGCGCCTCGCGGGTGCCCGGCCGGCTTCGCGCCGACCGGGCACCCACGCCTGTCGCCGCTCGAAGTGCTCCGGCCCTTACGGTCGCTCGGTCGGGACCGGCCGAATGGTCGGCCAGCGGGTCAGCATCCGCTGACGCAGGTCCGCGCTGAGGGTGCTCACGCCGTGGAGCGAGGCGTGGCCCGCTGCCATCCGGCTGACGACACCGAGCCGGTGGACCAACCGCTGCCGGGCGGTGGCGGTACCCCACTTCCAGTCCCGCTTCGGGATACGCGCCAGATGGTCGATGCTCTCCCGGTGTGCCCGCTGGACCAGCGCATCGCCGCGGATCAGCCAGCCGGCGCACGCGTCGGTGAGGTCGATCGCGATCTCGGAACCGGTCGCTTCGCGCCAGGCCGTTCTGTATGCGGCTTCCGCCCGGTCCAACAGCGGCTCGGCGGCCGAGGTGACGCACCAGCAGGTGGGGAAGCCGATACGCAGGTAGGCGAGCTCCATCAGACCGCTGCCCAGCGAGGCCTGCTCGAAATCGATGAATCTGATCCCCGCCGTGGTGTGCAGGTCGTTGCCGGGACACGGGTCCCCGTGCAGGAGGGCGTGCCCCGGTGCCTGACCGAGCCTGCTGACGAGGGCCTCGAGTTCACCGGACACGCCGGGTGGGACCGAAGCCTCCAGAGCCACGGCCAGTCCGAGGAACGAGTCGATGTCGGCCTGACTCGGACCCTGCCAGCGGGGAAGCGCACCGGTGTCCTGCGGACCGGTGGTGGCGTGCAGCCGGGCCAGGGCGGCCGCGTAGTCGACGATCCAGTCGCCGGCCGGGCGTTGGTGGTCCCAGTGCTCCAGTACCAACACGCGCTCGCCGGGATCGGTGGCCAGCAGCGCGGGCACCACGGGTGTTTCGGCTCGTGCGGCGAGCCGCAGAGCGGTCACCTCACGTGCGTAGCGGTCTGCGGCATCGGGGCCGTCCACGAACTGCTTCACCACGGCCGACGCTCCGGGCAGCTCGATGCGCCACACGCGGGAGCGGGGGCTGCTGCTCAGTCTGCGCGAGCGACCGGGCGAGCCCAGTTCACTCCGCAACTCGTCCCCGAACGGCAGCCGCGACCCCATCCGCCCATCCTGCCACGAAGAGTCGTCAGCGCTGTCGGGCGATCCCGGCGGTCTCGCGCAGCCAACTGTCGAGGGCGGCGAAATCCGCGTCGGTCAGACCCCATCGGGGGTCGACACGATGGAGGAGGGCTCGTCCCCGATGATGTGCAGAGACCCAGGCCCGGTCATTGTCGGTGATCTCGTCGTCGACCCAGGCGAATGCGCGGCCGGCGGCCCAGTCGATGAGGGTGCGGGTCTTCCAGTGCACTCCAGCACGCTCATCCTGGTCGTCCATGTCCGACGGCTCGGGCCAGATCACCACCGGAAGCTCCGGCAGGCCGAGGTGTGGCGCGATGGACTCGTTCGCGTCGGCCATCCAGGTCGTGGCCCAGACCGGTTCGCACGGCAGCGCCGCCAGGCGGGGGCCGTACGCGGGATTGATCCGCGCCATCAGCGGATTCGATGCGGCCCCCTGCGGTCCGGGCCCCGTCCGATACGTCGGATAGCCGTCCGGAAGATCCCGCGCTGTCGCCCCGAAGGGGATGAGCGGCCCGTCGACATCGAGAAACAGCAGTGGACGCTGCACGGAACCGGTCACAGCCGCACCCTAGCGGCTGTTCGGGAGGTGGGCGGCACGAGTCAGATCAGCAGGATCCCGGCGATGACCGATGCCGCGTTGGCCGTCACGGACGCCGCGTACGGGACCGGGCCGCGCAGCCGCAGCATGTGGCGGAGGAGCAGCGCCTCCGCCAGGCAGACGGCTGCCTCGGCCAGGGCGAAGTACCCCCAGTAGTGGGCGGCCGGGACATGGGCGAGGAACCACCACAGGGGCGGGTGCGTCACACAGTTGACCAGCAGGGCTGCGACGCCGGCGCGGGCCGGTCGGACGCGAGCCGGTACGGTGAGCGCCGCGACGTAGACAGGGACCTCGACGAGCAGGGTCAGGGCGAGGGCGAACACGTACGGCACGGCGGGATCGTGTCACGGGGAGGGGACGGATGGCGAGCGCGCAAGCGGCGGGCCTGCCCGCCGTGCGGGGGCTGGGTGCCGCGCCGGTGGTGGGGTTCGTGTGCGCGGCGGCCGTCGCCCTGGTGGCGGCCCTGCGGCTGCCGGCCGGGACGGCCGTGGTGGGGCTCGCGACGTTCGGGATCCTGCACAACGTGCTGGAACTGCGGTACGTGGCCGGTCGCTTCGAAGGGGTCCTGCGGGGGCCGTTCCTGCGGCTGCTCGGCCTGCTGATCACGGGGATCGTGGTGTGCCGCCTGCTGCCGCCGTCCACGGCGACGCGCACCGGCGAGATCCTGCTCGCGTACGGGCTGCTGGCCACCGCGTGCGGGCACGCCCTGCGCTCCCGCCCCCTGCTGCTGACGGCCGCTGCCGCGGTGCTCGCGGCAGCGGCCGGCACCTCACTCGCCTTCCCCGCCTACCACTTCGTGGTCCTCACCCATCTGCACAACATCGTGCCCCTGCTCTTCCTGTGGGAGTGGTCGAGCCGGTTGCCGCGGGGACGGGCCGCCTTTCGCGCGGTGCAGTGCGGATGGGTGCTGGTGGCGCCCGCGCTGCTGATGGCCGGTGCGTTCGACCACTGGCTGGCCGCCGGTACGGCCTGGACGGACCGGCTGTCCGCTTCGTACACCCCACCGGCCTGGCTGGACTCGGCGGTGAGTCTGCGCTTCGTCGCGGTGTTCGCCTTCCTGCAGACCATGCACTACGTGGTCTGGGTCTGGTTCCTGCCGCGCTACGCGCCCGACGCGACGCGGTCGTTCGAGCGCCGGGTGCCGGCGCTGCGCGGCTGGCGGGCCTGGGCTCTGGGCCTGGGCGTGGCCGCCGCCCTCGCTTCGCTGTTCGCGACCGACTACGCGCAGGGGAAGGCGCTGTACGCGGCGGTCGCGAGCTACCACGCCTATCTGGAGTTTCCGGTCCTGCTGATGTTCATCCTGGGACTGGGGTCGGTCAACGCTCCGGTCCCTGGGCCCGCCGAAGGGAAGAACACACGTGTCTCTACTGGCTGATGTCGCTCCCGACCCGCCCTCCTCGGGCGGGCATGTCGTCCTCACCGTGGTGGGGGTTCTGCTGCTGGTCGGCGTTCTCGTACTGGTCCTGGTGTCGCTGTCCCGCCGCAAGTGAGCACGGAACTCCGGCCGTCGCTGAGCCATTCGGGCACGATTCGTCCGTGCGGCTGAATGAACCCGAGGGGCGGGCAGACCAGGCCACTAGGGTGCCGTGCCATGACGTCAACGCAGACTGTGGAGAGCCGAATTCAGCGAAGCATGCTGGGTACGCTCTCGGTGCTCGGATGGACCGGCGGTCCTGAGCAGGGGCAGACCATTCCCTACCTGCTCGCCTATTCGCTCGGTGACGGGGAGGGCGGGCCCGAGGCGGGGGAGGCGGCCGCGTGGGCGTTGCTGGAGGAGACCGGTCTGTCGGTCGGCGGCAAGCTGCTGGACGGCGCCCGGATGCCCGCGCTTCCGATCAGGCTCCTCGTCGAGGGCGGCCAGTGGGCGCTCAGCATGCCGCATCTGACCGCCCAGTGCGACGCCCCGCCGGACTGGCTCCAGGCGGTGGCGGAGTACCAGCAGGTGTACTTCCTGTTCGCGACCCGCCCGTGGCCGGAAGCGACCCCGGGCAGCACCGTGAGCGAGGAGATGCTCAACGCCTTCGTGGCGGACGAGAGGACGTTCTCCACCGCCGCCCACTGTCTGCTTCCGATCACGCGGCTGCGGAAGTAGGTCGGCTGTGTGATCCGGCAGGGTCCTTCCCGGCCGGGCGGTCCTTTCCGGGCCAGGAGGCAGTTGCAAGGTCAGGCGGGCCTTGCCGGGTCGGACCTCAGCGACGGATCAGGCGGACATGGGTAACCGTTGCGGAGCTGACCTGCTCTGCCACCTTGTAGCCGTCGATCGCGTCTCCCCAGTTGTCGAGCAGACGCTCGCCCTTGCCGGCGAGCAGCGGAGCGATGACGAGGTGGAGCTCGTCGACCAGCCCGGCGCGCAGGTACTCCTGGACGGTGGCGGCGCCCCCGCCGAGGCGGACGTCCTGGCCCGCCGCCGTTTCGAATGCTCGCCGCAGCACCGTTTCGACGGGCTCGTCGGTGAAGTGGAAGGTGGTCCCACCCTCCATCGACACCGACGGCCGCACGTGATGCGTGTGGACGAAAACGTCGTGGTGGTAGGGCGGGTTGTCGCCCCACCAGCCGGTCCACGACTCGTCCTGCCACGGCCCACGCTGGGGTCCGAACATGTTGCGGCCCATGATGGTGGCGCCGATGTTCTCGTCGCCGCGCTCGACGTAGTCGATGTCGATCCCCGACTTGCCGTCCTCGCGGTCGCGCAGCGCGTCGAACATCCAATCGTGCAATCCGTCGACACCGTCGCCGAAGGGTGCCTCCAGTCGCTGGTCGGTGCCGGTGGCGTAGCCGTCCAGGGTGATCGTGATGTTGTGTGCGCGCAGCTTGGGCATGGCCCTCTCCTTGGTTCGTTCCGAAGCCGGTGGGTGCCTGGATGGCGCCCGGACCGGGAGGCGGCTCTGTTCCCGCTCTCACCTGTGCGTCGAACGGGAGACGGCCGAATCGACAGCTCCTTCCGAATTCTCCTGAGAACTTTCCGCGGCGGCCACCGGCGAGGGAGGCGATTGCCCTGCTGATACTGTCTGCGCTCGAATCAACACTTTGGGCAATGCCGACTCGGGGACGTTGTGCGGTCGTGGCGGCGGTGTCTGGACGCGGCTGGAGTGCGCGGAGCCGATCTGCGTGCCGACTGCCTGCGGGTGCGCGGTTTCTGCGGCGCAGGGAGCCTGCTGTCCATGCGGCGGTGCGGCTGCTGGCACCTCCGGAGTTCCAGCCGCACGTGACGCAGCAGACCGGTACGGCGACGACTCGCGGGTAATCCGGCAGGACGGGTTCAGGCGAGGTCGATGTGGACGCTGGTCGACTTCACCCGGGCGGTGGCCTGCATGCCGACCTTCAGTTGCAGTTCCTCGACGGCCTCGCGGGTGAGGAGCGAGACCAGCCGGTGGGGCCCGGCCTGGATCTCGACCTGCGCGGCGACGTCGCCCAGCTTGACGGCGGTGACGATGCCGGCGAAGGCGTTGCGCGCGGATGTGTACGCCTCGCCGTTCTCCGCCGCCGCCTCCTGCGCGACTTCGACGCAGAAGGCCGCCAGATCCGGGCCGTCGACGAACCGGCGGGTGTTCTCCCGGCGCGTGGGGAAGCGGCCCGCATCCGCCCAGCGGCGCGCCGTGTCGACGCTCACGCCGAGCAGATTCGCGGCCTGACCAATGGTGTAGGACTCCATGAGCCGAACACTAAGCCCAATCCCGCGCGCTCCCGTCGGCGGTGCCCGGGGTATCTCGGTGATCAGCCGCGGATGCGCTGACTGCACGATCTGCCTGGGGCGAGCCCGGCAAGACGCTCGTGCCGTATCCGGTGCAGGACCGCAAGCCGCGCTGATCCGTGCCACGTGGAATGATCCGATCGGATGCCGACCGGTACCGGTCGCCGGTCGGGGGGCGACGCTATTTCCTGGCAGCGGTGGCGCTCTCGCTCCCCTTCGGGCCGGCCGCGTTCGTTGCCATCTACGGGGGTTACGCGCTGATCGTCGGCGTCGGTGGCCTGTTCGCCGCGCGAACACTGCCCGATGGCAGCGATGCCAGTCGCCACGCCCTCATCATGCGAATCGTCGCGAAACTCCGTAAGCCCGAGAAGATGGCCTGGATGTTCAACTACCGCATCAACTGGGACACTCCCGTCACCACCACCAATCCAACGGCCTGAGCCTGCTCCAGGCAGAGTTTGGACACGGTGACGGGCTGTGGCTGAGGAGCGAGCCCCGCGGCCGTTTTTGACGAAGAGGGCCTCCGCCTGGTGACGGGCCCCGCCCCGCCATCAGCGCGTCGGCCACATCGGTCACATCGGCGGGGCAGGCCAGGATCACCCCGAAGAGCCCCTGTGGAGCGGGCGCGCGGTCCGGTGAGCGGAACAGCAGACGACAGCCGGTCCCCGGTGTATCACGCTGTCCGCCGAGGGCCTCACAGATCGGGGAACGCGGAACCGTTCGCACGCGGACCAAGCGGCGGCGCGGCTCCATGGCCGACGGAGATCCGTCATCGATCCGCTCAGGCCGCAACAGCGGCAGACGCGATCCGGCGGCCGGCCCGAACACAGCTGGTTTTTCACGGAGTTGAACGGGGCGATGGATTCGTCCCGGCAGGAAGTCGCACGCCATGTGAGGGGATGGACAGATGAGCACTGAGGATACGACCGGCGCCGCCGGGGCGGGGTCGGTGATCTCGTTGCCCAGTGGGGGCGGCGCGGTGAGTGGCCTCGGGGAGAAGTTCTCGCCCGACCTGTTCACCGGGACCGGCAACTTCACGGTGCCGATCGCCGTGCCGGCCGGCCGGCACGGCATACAGCCGCAGCTGACACTCGCGTACAGCACAGGGAACGGGAACGGACCCTACGGACTCGGCTGGCAGCTGAGCCTGCCCGGCGTGTCGCGGAAGACGTCACGCGGACTGCCCCGCTACGCCGACGCCCCGGGAATCCCCGGTACGGGCACCCCTGGTACGGGCGGCGAGCGCGCCGATGTGTTCGTGCTGTCGGGGGCCGAGGATCTGATGCCCGTCGAGGGCACCTACCCCGGGCGGGTCCGGTACCGGCCGCGGACCGAGGGCCTGTTCGCCCGGATCGAGCACGTCAAGGACGCCACGGGCAACTTCTGGGAGGTCCGCTCCAAGGACGGCATCCGCACCAGGTACGGCACCCCCCGGCCGGCCGGCGCGCCCGACGGATGGCGGGACCCGGCGGTGGTCGCCGACCCGGCGGCACCCGGCCGCGTCTACTCCTGGCGGGTCACCGAGACCACCGATCCGCTCGGCAACCTGGTCCGCTACTCGTATCTGCGCGACCTCGGCCAGGAACCCGGCCACACCTGGGACCAGCCGCTGATCGCCCGGATCTCCTACGCCGACTACGGTGCCCGGAGCGACCCGTCCTTCCTGGCCACCGTCGACTTCGAGTACTCCCTGCGCCCCGACCCGTTCTCCGAGTACCGGTCCGGCTTCGAGATCAGGACATCGCTGCGCTGTGACACGGTCCGGGTGACCACCCACGCGGCCGACGGCGTGGCGCGGGTGGCCCGGGAGTATCGGCTTGGCTACGAGCAGGCCCCGTTCAACGGCGTTTCCCTGCTCACCGGGGTGATCACCGCCGGGATCGACCAGTCGGCCCCGGCCACGACGGCCACGACGGACGACCCGGGCGACGGGCCCAGCGACGGGCCGGGCGGGACACCCGACCCGGACTCTCTGCGGACCGGCGCCGCCGCCGGACCGGCGGTCGAGACGCTGCCGCCGCTGACGTTCGCGTACACGGACTTCGACCCGTCCAGGCGCAGGTTCGAACCGCTGACCGGGCAGGCCTTGCCGGCGGTGTCGCTGGGCGACCCCACCATGGCGCTGGTCGACCTGCGCGGGGCGGGGCTGCCCGACCTGGTGGAACTCGGGGCCGTGCGCCGGGTCTGGCGCAACGCGGGCGGCGGCAGGTTCGAGCTTCCCCGGGCCATGGCGGAGGCGCCACCGCTGTCCCTCGCCGATCCCGGCGTGCGGTTCATGGACACCGACGGCAACGGCCGGCCGGACCTGGTCGTGCCCGGCACGACGTCGGGCGGCCGGACCCCGGGCGCCCCGGCAGGCTACTTCCCGATGTCCTTCGGAGGCGGCTGGAGCCGCCGCGCGTTCCAGCCGTACCGGCAGTCGCCGTCGGTCGCGCTCGCCGACCCTCAGGTGAAACTGGTCGACCTGGACGGCGACGGGTTGACGGACGTGCTGCGTTCGGGTACCCGGCTGGAGTCCTGGTTCAACGACCCCGACCCACGGCTGGCGTGGCGGCGCACCGCCGTCAGCAACGGCACGGGACCGCAGGTCGACCTGGCCGATCCCCGGGTGCGGCTGGCGGACATGACCGGCGACGGCCTGCAGGACCTCGTCCTGCTCCGCAACGGGAACATCGCGTACTGGCCGAACCTGGGCTACAACCGCTGGGGCGCACAGGTGACGATGCGCGACTCGCCCCGGCTGCCCGACGGGTTCGACCCGCGCCGTGTGCTGCTCGGCGACGTCGACGGGGACGGCTCCGCCGACCTGGTGTACGTCGACCGCGGCCGGGTGCTGGTGTGGGGCAACCGGACGGGCAACGCCTGGACTTCCCAGCCGGTCACGATCACCGGTACCCCGGCCGTCGTCGACACGGACTCCCTCCAGCTGTCCGACCTGTACGGCACCGGAATGGCCGGACTGCTGTTCAGCCGGGCGGCCGGCGGTGCGGGCCGGGGATCCGCGAACCTGCGGTTCCTCGACCTCACCGGCGGGACGAAGCCATATCTGCTGTCCGGCATGGACAACAACCTCGGCGCGGTCACCCGGGTGACGTACACGCCCTCGACCCAGGAGTACCTGCGCGATCAGTCCCGCCCGGCCACCCGCTGGCGGACCACGCTGCCCTTCCCCGTGCAGGTCGTCGCGAAGGTCGAGGTCACCGACCGGATCTCGGGCGGCAGGATGACTACCGGGTACCGCTACCACCACGGCTACTGGGACGGTGTCGAGCGGGAGTTCCGCGGCTTCGCGATGGTCGAGCACACCGACAGCGAGACCTTCGGCGAAGCGGTCTCGGCCGGCGCGGCCGCCGCCCCCGCCGGGCACTTCTCGCCGCCGACCCTGACGAAGAGCTGGTTCCATCCCGGACCGGTGGCCGCCGCCGAGTCCGGTGAGTGGACCGAACTCGACCTGCGGCACGAGTACTGGGACGGCGACGCGCAACTGCTGTCCCGGCCGGCCGCCACCACCGCGTTCCTGGCCGGGCTGCCACGCGGCGCTCGGCGGGCCGCGCTGCGGGCGATGCGCGGGCAGCCGCTGCGCACGGAGTTGTACGCGCTCGACGACACCGTCCGCGCGAACCGTCCGTACACGGTGACCGAGTCGGTCCCCGTCGTCCGGGAGGAGCCGGGCGCGGCCGGTGCCACGGACGCCGACCGGGAACGGATCTTCTTCCCGTTCACCACCGGCAGCCGCACCACACAGTGGGAGCGCGGCGCCGAGCCGATGACGCAGTTCGCCTTTCCCACCGGCTACGACGCCTACGGTCTCGCCACCGGGCAGCTCACCGTCGCGGTGCCCCGCGGCCGGGACCCGCTGGCCGCGGCGAGCGGCACGGCGCAGCCGTACCTGGCGACGTACGCGACCACCGAGTACGCCCGCCGCGACGACGCCGGCCACTACCTGGTCGGCCGCGTCGCCCGGACGACCGGCTACGAGGTCGTCAACGACGGCAAGCTGTCGGTGGCCGACCTGCGCGCCGCCGTCCTCGCCGGTCCGGGGCAGACCGCCGGCGGTGTATCGCTGCGGGTGACCGGCCACACCCGTACGTTCTACGACGGCGACGCGTTCACCGGGCTGCCGCTCGGCACGCTCGGCGAGTACGGTCTGGCGACCCGGGTCGAGTCGCTCGCGTTCGGCGACGATTTCCTCGGGTCGCTGCACGTCGCGGGCGACCCGCTCGCGGTCGGCCCGCGGCCCGTCTACCTCACACCGGGCGGGGTGCCCGCCTGGACGGCCGAGTACCCGCAGCAGTTCCGTGCCCTGCTGCCGTCACTGGCCGGCTACGCCCACTACGCCGACACCGACGTGCCCGGATCGCCCGGCGGGTACTACGTGACCGCGGCGCGGCACCGGTACGACGTCCACGTCCCCGGCAGGGTGCCGCGCGGGCTGCCGGTCGCCTCGCTCGACCCGTTGGGTGCCCAGAGCCTGATTGAGTACGACCAGCACGACCTGCTGCCCGTCCTGGCCGTCGACCCGGCCGGCCTGAAGACCGCGGCGGCCTACGACTACCGCGTCCTGCATCCGCGCGAGACGACCGACGCGAACGGCAACACCGCCGGCGTGACGTTCTCGCCCGCCGGGCTGGTCACCGCCCACTACGTGCGGGGCAAGAACGGCGAAGGTGACCAGGCCGAACCCAACACCCGGATGACCTACGACCTGCACGCGTTCACCGACCGGGGCCAACCCGCGTCCGTGCGCAGCGTCAAGCGGGTGCACCACGACACCGACACGGACATCCCGGCCGCCCAGCGCGACAAGGTGATCGTCTCGGTGGAGTACTCCGACGGGTTCGGGCGGGTGCTGCAATCCCGCGCACAGGCCGAGGACACGCTGTTCGGCGACCCGGCGTTCGGCGGCGGCGTCATCCCGGCCGGTGACCTCGCGCCGGTCGGCGACACCGCGGGGCGAACCCGCGCACCGTCCGACCCGGACAACGTGCGCGTCTCGGCCTGGCAGATCTACGACAACAAGGGCCGGGTCGTGCAGAAGTACGAACCGTTCTTCTCCACCGGCTACGACTACGCACCGGCACTCGACGCTCAGCTCGGGCAGCGGACGGCCGTGTTCTACGACCCGCGCGGACTGGTCGTCAGGACGGCGCACCCGGACGGCAGCGAGCAGCGCGCCATCTTCGGCGTCCCCGCCGACCTGACCGACCCCGCCCGGTACGAGCCGACCCCGTGGGAGTCCTACACCTACGACACCAACGACAACGCCGGACGCACCCACGGTGACACCGCCACGGGATACCGCACCCACTGGGACACCCCGGGCAGCAGCGAGTTCGACGCTCTCGGGCGTACCGTGCGCGCCGTCGCCCGCAACGGCGCGACCGGCGCCGACTGGTTCACGACGAGGTCCACGTACGACATCCAGGGCAACCTGGTCTCGATCGCCGACCCGCTCGGACGGGTCGCGTTCGCCTACCGCTACGACCTGGTGCGACGGCGCTGGCGGGTGGACGGCGTCGACTCGGGGCGGCGTGACAGCGTCCTCGACGTGCTCGGGCACCCGGTCGAGAGCAGGGACAGCAAGGGCACGCTCACCCTCTGCGTGTTCGACCTGCTGCGTCGGCCGGCCCAGGTGTGGGCGCGCGATGACACGGCCGGGACCGTGACGCTGCGTCAGGCGATCGAATACGGCGACGGCGGGGACCCGGCGCAACCGGCCGCTGGCAGGGCCGCCGCCCGGGCCCTGAACCTGCTCGGCCGGACGGTACGCCACCATGACGAGGCCGGCCTGGTCACGGTCGCGGCGGCCGACTTCAAGGGCAACGTGCTGGAGTCCGCCCGGCGGGTGATCGCCGACGCCCCGGTCCTCGCCACGTACACGGCCGCGCAGGGCAAAGGCTGGCAGGTGGTTCCGTTCCAGGTGGACTGGACCCCTGGCGCGGGCCAGGACCAGACGGCGCGCGACGCCACGCTGCTGGAGACGGCTGGCTATGTCACGACGACGCGTTATGACGCGCTCAACCGGATCGTGTCCCACCTGTTCCCGACCGATGTGGAGGGCCGCCGCAGGGAACTGCGCCCCGCCTACAACCGGGCGGGGGCGCTGGAGGCAGTCACCCTCGACGGCACGGCCTACGTGCAGCGGCTCGCCTATGACGCCAAGGGCCAGCGGGCGCTCGTCGCGTACGGCAACGGGGTCATGACCCGGTACGCGTACGAACCGCACACGTTCCGGCTCGCCAGGTTGCGCAGCGAGCCCTACACCCTGACCGGCGGGGTGACCTACCATCCGGCCGGGATCCCAGTGCAGGACCAGGGCTACGACTACGACCTCGCCGGGAACATCCTCACCCTCCGCGACCGGGCGCCGGGCAGCGGCATCCCGGGCAGCTCCGCCGCGCTCGGCGCGGCCGACCCGGTACTGCGCGCGCTGCTCGGCGGCGGCGATGCGCTCGACCGGCGATTCGCCTACGACCCGGTCTACCGGCTGTTGTCCGCAACGGGACGCGAGTACCAGGCGCCGTCGGCCGGTGACCCCTGGCTCGACGTACCGCGCGGCACCGATGTGACGAAGACCCAGGCGTACACCGAGTCTTACGGCTACGACCCGGCCGGGAACCTGCTCACCCTGACCCACACCGCCACCGGAGGCTTCAGCCGCGTCTTCACCGGCACGGCGGGCAGCAACCGGCTGCAGCGGATGACCGTCGGGAAGACACCGTACGACTACACGTGCGACCTCAACGGCAACATGGTGTCCGAGACCACGTCCCGGCACTTCGCGTGGAACCACGCCGACCAGCTGAAGGCATTCGCGACCCAGACCGCGAGCGCCGAGCCTTCCGTGCACGCCCAGTACCTCTACGATGCGACCGGTCGGCGGATCAAGAAGCTGGTCCGCCGCCAGGGCGGCGCGGTCGAAGTCACCCACTACCTCGACGAGACGTTCGAACACCATCGCTGGGCCAGCGGGACCCCAGGAGCCGGCGAGAACAACCACATCCATGTCATGGACGACCACCGGCGCGTCGCCCTGGCCCGCGTCGGCCCCGCCCACCCCGACGACCGCGGCCCCGACACCGCCTATCACCTCCCTGACCACCTCGGCAGCAGCACCGCCGTCCTCGACGCCAAGGGCATCCTCGTCAACCGTGAGGAATACACCCCGTACGGGGAGACCAGCTTCGGGAGCTACACCCGCAAGCGCTACCGCTTCACCGGCCAGGAACGCGACGAGGAGAGCGGCGCAGCGCAGCACGGCCGGCGGTACTACCTCCCCTGGACGGCGCGCTGGACCTCCTGCGATCCCACGGGTCCAGCGGGCGGCGTCAACCAGTACCAGATGTGTGGCGGCGATCCGGTCAACCGGACCGACACCGGCGGCACGGACTGGGAATTCACGCTGGATCCGCGGGAATGGGCACCGCTGCAGTTCACCGAGGAGTGGATCGCCCCGAGGGTGGCGGGCGGTGCCAAGGTGATGGTCGGCGCGGGTGCCTTCGTCGCCGGAGCCGGGCTGTGCGAGCTGGGAGTTGGCTGCGTCGTCGGCGCGCCGCTGATGGTCATGGGCGCCGACGTGGCCGGCTCGGGGGCGGTCCAGGCCGTGAAAGGCGCCCCCGCACCCACCGCGTTGGGCGTCCTGGCCGGACCGTCGGCACAGCGCCTGGAGGAGGACTTCGTCGCGGCCGCCGGTCTCGCGCACGCGGCCGCACAAGGGTATGTGATGTGGCAGACGGGTCGGCCCCTGGGGGCCACGTACGGACCGCCGCTGTCCAGGGCCGGAACGAGGTCCACGGGAACAGGCGGCGGGAAGCCGGGTTCCGGCGGCAAACCGCCGGCCGGGCCACCCGCTGAGCCGACCTTCCTCAGGTCCACGGCGAGCGATCCCGCCGCCCCGGCCCAGAACACGGCTCCGGGGCCGGCTCCCGCCGCGGCCCCTGCCTCCCCCAGTAACTGGAATATCTCCGAGGTCATGACGGGATCGCGCTACAAGCCGACACAGAAGGCCGTGTACCGGGGAACCGTCGACGAGATGGCGCAGCAGATGAAGGAGGGGAGCTTTGAGTGGCCCACCGAGGCGTCCAAAGTCATCCGGGTCGATGCCCGCGGAAAGGTGTCGGAAGGACACCACCGTGTCGTCGCGGCGCAGATCGCCGGCAAACAGATCCCGAAGGACGCCATCAGTACAAGTCCGGACGTCGACACGATCAGGGACCCCCGGCCGTGGGCGAACGTCGCCGTCAGGCCCGGCAAGAAGCCGTGACGCGGACCGGTCAGGTGAGCAGTCAGGTGAGCAGCCAAGCTATTGGATTGGAGTTCTTGTGACCATCAACGAATTATCAGCCGCGCCCGGCGCACAGAAGTCGGACGCCCTGCCCCCGCCGATCCCGAAGGCGCCCCCGGAGGTCCCGCCGTCGGTGGGCATCAGGCCCCTGACGGGCCGGGTGGTGGCCGGAGTTCCGTTCACCATCTCGGTCGCCGCCGACCGCGGCGTGCACTGGGTGTGGCTGGCCGGGGACCAGAGCTGGAACGACGAGCCCAAGGTCACGTACACCGAGACCCGGGTCGGCATCGACGGTGTCGAGGTGCTCCGGGACACCCGGGGCGGTGGCGGGTCAGAGACGGTGACCTTCACGACCCCCGGGACGCATACGCTCATGGCGTCCGCGGTGACCACCCTGGGGGCCGTCATCTCGTCGGACCCGGTGAGCGTCCGGGTCTTCGCGCCCGGCCCGCCGGCGTTCACGCTGACGGCGCCTGCCGACGGGACCACCGTCGACCTGAACGAGGGCGGAGCCCAGATCACTGTCCAGCTCAGCACGACGGCCGGTCAGTACTTCCCGCTGACAGTCAGCATCTCCCGGGACGGCCAAACGACGACCGGGATCATGACCGCCGGCACCCTCCAGTTCCAGCAGACGGTGAGCCTGGCCCCCACGCCGCTCGGCGCGCGGTCCCTCGCGGTCACCCTCGCCGATCCCGACGGGGTCTCCTCGACCCAGACCCGCACCCTGACCGGCCGCGATGTCGCGTCGCCGCATGTGCAGGTCGACTTTCCGCTGCCCTTCGCCAAGGTCGTCGGCGACGTCAACGGCGCGGTGACCGTGGCCATGCACGGCATCGCGTCCGACACCCAGAGCGGTATCGCCGGCGGCAGCGCCTCGGTGGCGTGGGCCCAGACGCCGACGGGAGCCAGGACCCTGGCACACCCGGTGGCGGGCAACGACTTCAGCAGCTGGACCGCCGATGTGCCACTGACCGGCTTCGGCGCCCACACAATCTATGTCTGGGCCACCGACCAGGCCGGGAACGTCATGGGGGCCCCGCTCGCCGTGCCGGTCGTCGTGATCAGCACGTACACGCCGCAGACGCTGGACGAGCGGCTCAACGAGCGCGAATATCTCGCCGCGCTGCTGTCATTCGCCCAAGAGCAGGTGACGGTGCCGGGGACACCGGCGACGCCGCTGGACACCCACACCCTGGTCGTCGCCCTCGGCCAGCCGGTCGACCGGCTGAGCCAGCCGCTGTCGGCGATCGTCGACCAGGGAAACCGGGAGGTCAATCAGCTACGGGTGCCCGTCGAACTGCTCCGGGCCGCCATCACCGCCGCCGGCGTGCCCCTCACGCCGGGAGCGGCCGGGGAACTCGCCTACCGGAGCGCGGCCTACGCGGCGCTGCTCGCCGCCGCCGGGACGTCGTACGCGGAACTGCGGCTGGTCCGGGGCGCCGCCCCGGCCGTCCGCCAGGCGCTCGCCGCCCGGCTGGGCATCCGGCTGTCGGCGACATCACCCGACCAGCTCGACCGGCTCCTGATTGACGCCCCCGCACTCACCGAGGGATCGCTGGAGGCCCTCTTCGGCCTGCCGTCGTCCACCGGGGCCGACCCGCTCCGGGTGCCGACCACGCCGATACTGCTCACCTGGCAGCTGGCCGGCCTCTCACTGGCCTGGGCCGAGCGGGACCAGCACCCGATCGTGCAGCCGGCGTACTCGGCGCTCGCCGACCCCGATGTCATCAGCGCCGCCGACATCGTTCCCGGCCCGAACGGCGACCGCATCCGCAAAATACTGGCGGACCGGCTTCAGGTGCTCACCCTCTTCGTCGCCTCGCTCAACGACGCGCGGGCCAAGGCCGCCAACGCCCCGGCCGGGCTCGCCGCCATGCAGGCGCTGGCACTGCCCGGAGTGGACCTCGCCGCCCTGGAGACCAAGGACGGGCAGGGCACCGACATCAGTGCCGCCCTCGCGACGGCGGGGCTGACCCGAGGCGGCTTCCTGTACCTCAGGAAACTGAGCCGGCTCGCGACCGCAGGGACCGTCACGGCGGCCGAGTGGAACGACGCCGTGGCCGTGCTCACCGGCGTCCGCAAGAAGGCGCTCTATCCTCTGTGGCGGGCACAGGAGACGACGTTCCTGCTCTCCCCCGACTTCTTCGTCCTCGCCGGCACCGGCCCCAAGGTCAGCGCCTACCGCGTCGACAGCCGGGCCCGCGCCGGCTGGCAGTCCGATCTGCGCAACCGGATCGCCCAGCGCCAGGATCTGATCGACGCCAGCGCGCAGGCGGTCGCGGCGGCCGAACAGACCGCCCTGCCGATACTGCGCGACGCCCTCCTCGCCGATCTCGCCCCCACCACCACGGGCAACATCGGCGAGGAGATGTCGGCCCGGTACCTCATCGACATCCTCGCCGGCGGGACACTGCGGACCACCCGGATCCGGCAGGCCATCGAGAGCGTCCAGTCCCTGCTGTCGGCGAAGAGGTCGGGCGAGCTGGCCGCGAACCATCCGGCGGCCGGCTGGACCCTCAACAACTTCGACGTGTTCACCAGCGCCTGGACCTGGATGGGCGAGATGGGAAGCTGGCAGGCGGCCACCCTGGCCTTCCTGTTCCCCGAACGCCATCTCGACCCGAGCCTGCTCGGCCCGGGCACCGGGGCACTGAAGATGCTCCTGGACAACATTCGCGGCACGGGTCCCTTCAGCGCCGCCCAGGCCACGCAGGAGGGGGACAGGTACCTGCAAGCGAGGACCATGCCCTTCACCTACCTCGACCCGCACCGGACCACGGCGCACCAGACCGCGCTCCGGGACCTGTCGAAGACTCAGCCGGAGCCGGCCGCCCGGGAGATCTTCTGGGCCGTTCCCCTCCTGCTCGCCCAGCGGCTGCAGACGGCCGGCGACTACCAGGCCGCGCTCGACTGGTACTGGACCGTGTACCCGTACGACGTCGGCTCGCCCGTCTCCATCTACAACCGGATCAACACCGAGACGGTCTTCCGCCCCGACCTCCGGTTCCCGCCCCTGTGGACGACCGCACTCGATCCCTTCGGGCTGGTGGCCGGCCGGCCGGCCCCGTACACCCGGTACACCCTGCTGTCGGTCATCCGGTGTCATCTCGACTACGCCGACGCCGAGTTCACCCGGGAGACCGACGAATCGGTCGCGCACGCCCGCACTCTGTACGTCACCGCACGGCGGCTGCTCGGCACCGCCGCGCTGCAACCGCAGACGCCGACGAACACCGGCGAGCCGGCCCTGGCGATCCCGGACCTGACTGCCCTGCGCACCCGGACGGAGGTGCAGCTCGCCAAGATCAGGCAGGGGCGGAACATCGCCGGCATGCCCCGTACCCAGGGCATCGCCACGACGGCGACGGTGACCCAGCCGACCCCCTACCGCTTCAAGGTCATCCTCGAACGGGCCAGGCAACTCGCCGCCCAGGCCATCCAGATGGAGGCCGGTTTCCTCGCCGCCCTGGAGAAGTACGACGACAAGAGCCTGCGCCTGTACGACGCGACCAAGGGCATCGACCTGACCGCCGCGCAGGTCACGGTGGCGACGAGCCGGGTGCAGGAGGCCAAGGACTCGGTCATCGCCGCCGTCGCGCAGCAGACCAAGGCGGACACCATGGTCGCCGCCTACGCCGACGCCGTTGCCGCGCCGGCCGGCCTGTACGAGAAGAACCTCCTCGACGAGTACTCCGACCTGCGTTACGTCCGGGACGGCATCGCCGTGGCGGACACGGCGATCGGTGTGATGCAGGCAGCCTCCGAGGCATCCAGCATGTTCGACCTCGTGACGAGTTTCGGTTTCAAGCAGGGTTTCGCCGGCGGTATCGCCGTGGCGACCCTCGCCAAGGGCGGGCTCGAAATCCTGCAGAACGGCATCGACGCCCAGATCCAGGCCAACCAGATCAAGGCCGGCATCGAGCAGCGCAAGGACGAATGGCGGCTGCAGGGGATCTCCGCACAGCAGGACTCGCTGGTTGCCGCCGCGCAAGTCGCGACGGCCCGCGACCAGGTCACGATCGCCGTCAAGGAACAGGCTGTCGCCAGTCTGCAGCACGACCAGGCGGTGGCCATGCTGAAGTTCCTCAACGACCAGTTCACCAACGCCGACCTGTACCAGTGGATGAGCAACACCCTGGGCGGGGTGTACCGGTACTTCCTGCAGCAGGCCACCGCGACCGCCCGGCTGGCCCAGGCACAGCTGGCCTTCGAGCGGGCGGAACCGGTGCGGACGCTGATCGGCAACGACTACTGGCAGTCGCCCGCGGAGATGACGGCGAACGCCGTCCAGCCCAACCGCCGCGGCCTGACCGGCGCGGAGCGGCTCACCGAGGACCTGGCCCGCCTCGACGACTACTCCTTCAGTTCGGCACGGCGCCGGCTGAACGTGTCCCAGACCTTCTCGCTGGCCCGGCTGATGCCGGCGGAGTTCATGGAGTTCCGCCGTACGGGAACGCTCGCGTTCGCGACGCCGATGTCGCTGTTCAACGTCGACTACCCCGGCCACTACATGCGGCTGATCTCCAAGGTGCGGACCAGCCTCGTCGCGCTCGTGCAGCCCGACCGGGGCATCCGCGCCACCCTGTACTCCAACGGCATCTCCCGGGTGACCACCGCGGCCGACGGTACCTTCCAGGACGTCACGGTCCGGTCCGATCCCGGGATCGTCGCCCTGACCTCACCGATCAATGCCAGCGGTGTGTTCGAACTCGACGCCCAGTCAGACCTGCTGCTGCCCTTCGAGTCGAGCGGGGTGGACACCACCTGGGAGTTCCAGTTGCCGCCGGCGGCCAATCCGTTCGACTTCTCCACCATCGCCGATGTCCTGCTCACCATCGACTACACCGCCGCCTACGACGACACCTACCGCAGCCAGCAGATCACCCGGCTCAACGCGAACCGGGACCGGGGGGCGGACTGTGTGTTCAGCCTGGCCCGCGACTTCCCCGACCAGTGGTACGACCTCAACAACCCGGCCGATCCGGCCACCCGCACGGTCACCGTCACGCTGCGCGACATCGACTTCCCGCTGGGATTCGAAGCGGTGACCACCGCCTCGGTAGCCGTCCAGCTCTCCAGCGGCGACACCGTGCCCGACACCGTGGTCACTCTCACCCGGGGCACCAGCGGCGGCCCGGCCACCGCCACCGGTGGGATCGCCAGCACCCGGCGCGGCAACGCGGCCGGCTGGGTCCCGCTGTGCGGCACCGCTCCCGCCGGGGACTGGCAGCTCACCTTCGGCCCCGACGCCGCCGCGCTGTTCGCCTCCCAGGCGATCGACGACATCGTCCTCGTCCTCGGCTGGACCGGACAGGCCCCCGCCTGGGCGCCGTAGTCCCGTTCCGCTCCTGCCGTCCGGTGACCGGAACCCCGGTCACCGGACGGTGACGGTCATCCAGAGGGCAGTGGGACACCCTGGCCTGACCCGGCGGGAAAGCGTGCTTCCACGGCCGACGGCCGCACCACTACAGTGAGGGCATGTCCGGTGAAATGGTGCTCGATCGCGGCGAACTGCGCGCGTGCCACGAGGATTGTGAACGACGGCGTATTTCCCCAGGGCTGAGGCGGCGTAATTCCCCAGCCTTGGAACCGTTCTGGACTATTTGATCTTGGTGGCAGGTTCATCCGTGTGGGTCTTGGGTCGCTTGTTGAGCCGGTAGCTGGGACCGTTCATGATGACCTGGTGGCTGGTGTTGATCAGCCGGCTGAGGGGAGACTCGGCGACGACAGGGTTGGGGATGAGCGGCTACCAGTCGCTCGGCATGGGCCGGGCTGGGATCGTGCTCGGCCTGGAGGTCTCCCGGCTGGCCCACAACAACACCGACTGGCATCGGCTTTTGGAGATCTGCGCGCTCGCGGGCACCCTGATCTTGGACGAGGACGGCCTCGACGACCCGGGCAACTTCAACGACCTTTGCTGCTCGGTCTCAAAGGCACCATGTCCGAAGCGGAGTTGTACCTGCTCAAGGCCCGTCTTCGGGGCAGGGTGCTGTCCAAGGCCCGTCGCGGCGAGCTGGTCCGGCCACTGCCCGTCGGCCTGGTCTACGACCACGCCGAACGTGTGGTGCTGGACCCGATGCCTCGGTGCGGCAGGCCCTGCGGCACCTGTTCGCGACCTTTGCCGCGACCGGCTCGGCGTTCGCCACTGTGAAGGCCTTCGTGACCGCCGGGCTGAAGTTCCCCCGCCGGATCCGCACCGGACCGAACAAGGGCGAGCTGACCTGGGGCATCCTCCAGCACCATCGAGTGCTGCGGGCCCGGGCGGCAGACCCACTAGCCCGGCCGTTGCGGCGACGGCCGTAGAAGAACCGCCGGGACGGGCAGCCGCGCACCGCGACTGCCCGTCCCGGCGGCGCCTGGAAGGTCAGGCGAGCCAGCGGTACGGCCGGCGCAGAACGTCCGCGACCCGTGCGGCAACGACCGCGGCGTGCGGCGGAACCCCTCCGTCGGCCAGGCCCCGGGTCAGATGGAGATGGAGGGACTGCAGGGTGGCGAAGGTGTTGGAGGCCCACGGCGGAACAGGGCCGGGGCCTCCACCCTCGAGGGCGTCCGTCACGACCCTCAGCCAGTCGGTGGCCTGCTCGGCCGTCAGGTCAGGTGCGAGCAGGATGCTGCTGAGCGCATGGGCGAGGCGGGCGTCCTCCAACTGCGCGTAGCGGTAGCCGGCGTGTTCGGCCGTCATCCGGCGGGCGCACAGTTCCAGCAGTTCGGTACGGCGGGCGGGCAGCGCCCGTGCGAACGCGGCGGCCGCGTCGGCGCCGTGTGCGACGGCGTGCAGCCAGCCGAGGGAGTCGTCCCAGCCGCGGGTGTCGCGCTCGGCCGGGTACCAGGATGCGAAGCCTTCGTACCAGCGCTCCACGGCCGCCTCCGGCAGGGTGCCGGGGGCGGCCTGTCCTCGCGTCAGAACGCACCGGAGCACGAGGGGAGCGAAGCTGCGGGCCTGGATCTCCGGATGCTCGAAGCGGCCCGCGGCGGTGTCCCCGAGTTCCTCCAGGACCTCGTCCAGATGCCCTTCCCGCATCCAGGCTGCGGCGGCGTTGTACGCAAGCTCGTCCCGGATTTCGGGGTCGGGAGACACGAGCATGGCCGACAGCTCGTCTCCGAGTCCGGCGGCCGACGCGGCGTCGGGGAAGGGGAAGTCCGCGGCGGCGATCGACGGCCAGTCGACAAGATCCTTACTCATCGCCCGAGCTTTCCACCCGCCGCGCGGACCGGCAAGGGATTTGAACCCCGCCGCTGCCCCTGAGCGATGTCTCTGAGCGGTGCCTCAATCCGGTGGGCCGGGCGTACTACGACCCGTCCACGTTGCCGTGCGTACGGAACACACGCTCCGCGGTGCTGAACTCGAGTGCCGCTGCAGCCGTATTCCCTGCGAAGCCGGGGGAGCGGGGTACGAGCCGGCGTTCGGTCAGGGGGCGGCGCGCAGAGCCGTGGATGTCGGTCGACGACGCCATGCGCAGCGCCGGCGACATGGTGATCGCATCGAGACGGGGGTCTCATCGATGAGGCAGTTGAACGAGCCGTTGAACCGGCCGGGAGAGTGCGTGTCCGAGGGCGAGGCCATGGCGGGGTTTTCGCCGTGGGCTGGCGGGCGCGGCGTGTTGCAGGGAGCTTTCGGGTTGCTGGGGGCCGTGGACCGGGCCGGGGAGGCGGGACTGACGCGGCTCGCGTCGGAGTGCGGGCTGCCCAAGACGACGGCGTACCGGTTGCTGGAGCAGTTGGTCGCGCTCAACGCCGTCGAGCGGTGTCACGGGGGGTACCGGATGGGCTCGCGCATGTTCCGGCTGGGCCAGGAGTGGCAGCCGCATCCCGGGCTGCGGGCCGCCGTGCGGGAGCCGGTACGCCGGCTGGTGGGTGCGACCGGCGCGACCGTGGGCATCAGCGCGTTACGGGAGGGTCAGACGCTGGTCCTGGACTGGACGCCCGGCGAGGACACGGCACTGGCCCAGTTGCGAAGCGGCACGGTCTGGCCGTGGTTCACCGCGGCGGGCAAGGTGCTGGTGGCCGGTGCGGACCCGGCCCTCCCGCTGGACGGGCTCCCCGCGTCCTGGCCGCGCGAAGCGGCGGCGATCCGGGACCGCGGTGCCGCGTTCGACCGTGAGGAGGTGGTGGCGGGAGTGTGCTGCGTGGCCGTGCCGTTGTACGCGGCGGGCGATGTCCCGGTGGCGGCCCTCTGCGTCCTGACGCATCCCGCGCTGCATCTGGAACGGCTCGCGGATGTGGTGCGCCGGACGGGCCGGGCGATCAGTGCGTCGCTGCGCGTCCGGTGAGACGGTCCCACGAAGCCCCCTCTCATGCCCGCGCGCCCAGAGCGGTGCGTACCTGCTCCCGGAACCAGCGCTGTGCGGGGTCGTTGTCGTGGCGGGGGTGCCAGCCCATCGAGATTTCGAGGGGCTGCAGCGGCAGTGGGATGGCCAGGGCCTCCAGGCCGAGCGCGGTGATCATCGGTGCGCCGGTTCTGGCCAGGGTCTGGCCCATCAGGTCCGATGCGGCGACGAGTTGGAGGGCCGCGGCGGTGGTCGGCATCGCCGCCACCACCCGGCGGTGCAGTCCCCTGGCCTCGAGCGCTTCGTCCAGTGGACCGCGCAGCCGGCCGCGCCGGGACGTGAGGACGTGCAGCGCGCCGGCGAAGCGGGCCGGGGTGAGTGGGCTTCGGGCGAGGGGGTGTCCGGGCCGGACGACGGCGACCATCTCGTCGGTGAACAGGGTCTCGACGAGGGTCTCCGGTGCCGGTGCGGTGATCATCCCGATCTCCAGGTCCGCCGTCCCGTCGCGCAGGACGCGGTCGTCGGGGTGGTGGCTCTCCGGCAGCAGGACGACGACGACCCCGGGGGCGCGCTGCTGGAGGCGGGGCAGCAGTCGGGTGGCGAGGACGGTCGACGGCAGGTCGTTGGCGACGATCGTGAACGTCTGCCGCAGTTGAGTCTCGTCCACCGGGCGGCCCTCGGCGAACAGTGCCCGCGAGCGGTCGAGCAGGGCCTTGACCTCCTGGCGTACGGCCTCGGCCCGAGGGGTCGGCACCATCGACCGTCCGGACCGGACCAGGATCGGGTCCGAGAACGCGGTACGGATCCGGGCCAGGGTGCGGCTCATCGCGGGCGCGGACAGGCCGAGCCGGTCGGCGGCGGCGGTGACGGAGCATTCGTCGAGCAACGCGTCGAGAGCGACCAGGAGATTCAGATCCATGTCCCGGGTCATACGGCCACCTCTCATCTGCACTGTTGCCTTTGCTGCAATATATCTGTGAGAGCAGTGCATTTGCCGTTATGTGAGGCCGCTCCTAGCGTCTCCCGGGTACTGACCCGAGGTCCCGAGGAGATGCTGTGGCAGCGCAACAGACAGAGCACCAGGCGGCACTTGAGATGCCGGCGGGGTCATCCGCGGGGCACCCGCGTGGCCGGGAGATGCTCGTCCTGATGTCCCTGTGCGCGGGGACGCTGCAGGCGATGGCCGCCGCGATGAACCTCGCGATCCCCTCGCTCGCCCACAGCGCGCTGCACCCGGGCCCGACCGCGCTGGTGTGGATCGTCGACGCCTATCTGATCGCCTTCGCCTGCCTGTTGATCCCGGGCGGCGCGCTGGCGGACCGGCTCGGCCGCAAAGGCGTACTGCTCACGGGACTCGGCCTGTTCACCGGCGGCAGCGCGCTGGCGGCAACGGCCGGGAACGTGCCGCTGCTGATCGCCGGGCGGCTGGTGGCCGGCGCCGGAGCCGCACTCGCACTGCCGGTCACCCTGGGGCTGCTGATGCTGCTCCTTCCGCCGGCCCGGCGCCCGCAGGCGGTGGCCACCTGGACCGCGTCGTTGGCCGTCGGAGGGATCCTCGGCAACGTGATCGGTGGCCTGGTGCTGCAATACCTGTCCTGGCAGGGGCTGTTCATCGTGTTCGGTGCGGCCGGTGCGCTGCTCGCGGCGGTCACCGCACTGCGGGCACCGCGGACACCTCGGCGGCCGGTCCCGCTGGACGTGCCCGGCTCGGTGCTGGTGGCAGCGGCGATCGTCGGGCTGATCCATGGACTGATCGAAGGACGGGAACGCGGTTGGACCTCCGGCTGGGTTCTCGGTTCCTTCGCCGCATCGGCCGTGATCACGCTGGTGTACGTGCTCCTCGGGCTGCGCAGGCGCCATCCCCTGTTGGATCCCCGGGTGTTCGCCCTGCGCCCGCTGCGGGCGGGGACGCTGGGTGTCACGGTGGCTTTCGCCGGCGCGTTCGCGATGTTCTACGTCAACGCCCAGTACCTGACGGTCGCCCACGGCTACTCCCTGGCGGTGGCGGGCTGCGCGCTGGCTCCGATCGCGATCTCGATGGTGCTCGCGTCCCGTTCGTCCAGCGCGCTGGTACGCCGCTGGGGCGCAAAGCGGGTGGTGGCCCTCGGGTTCACCGCCCTGGTGGCGGGCCTCGCGGTTTTCTCGCTGGTCGGCGCCGACACCCCGTACGCGCTGTACATCCTGTGCCCGGCGCTGGCCCTCGCCGGTATCGGTGTGGCACTGCCCCCGCTGTCCGGCGGCATCATGGCGGCGCTGCCCGCCGAACGCGCCGGCATGGGCTCCGGCGTCAACGGCGCCGCCCGCGAGGTGGGCAGCGCCCTGGGAGTCGCCGCCATGGGCACCGCACTGGGCACGAACACGGCCGGCAGCGGGGTATCGGCGGTGGCCCTGAGCGGAGCCATGGACAGCGGCTTCCAGGTGATGGCGCTCGCGGTGGCACTGGCCGCGGTCCTCGTCGTCCGCTGGATCGACTGAACCCGAAGACAGCCCAGCAGGACGTCAGTCAGTGGCAGAGCCACGACCACCGGAAGCCGCGTACGAGTATCAATGTCAGTGGGGGCTGCCATGCTCGTGGGCATGGGTGAACTCATCTGGCGCCGGGTCTACGGTGCCGACCATGAAGATCCGGATCCGGGGCCACGGACGGGTCATACATACCGGGAGCTGGTCGGCGGTCCTCTGGACGGACTGCTCCTCGACGTCACTGGCTGGACGGTTCAGCAACTGCTGGAAGGTGCCGCCCTGGTCACCGAGATCGGCAGGTTCGGTCCGGGAGGCCGCGCCCGCTACGGCCCCCGCGCGGGCGACCCGGATCACTGGGACTGGGAAGGCGACACCCGCTGAACCCGCCAGAACCCGGTAGACCCGCTGATCCTGGTAGCAGGAGACCACGGCGGACCGAGGCGCCGGATCGGACGGGCTCCACCAGGGCCTTCCGATCCGGCGGGCCTCAAGACCGCCGTAGGTCGCGTCGAGCCGGGCACTACGCGCGGGTGTCGCTGTCCCACAGATCGGTGCTGTGCGCGTCGATGAGTGCGGCGACGCGGGTCAGCACCTCAGCGGCGGGCAGCGCGTCGAGGCGGCGCCCGTCCCGCAGGCGCACGGCGACTCGGTCGTCGATGGCCTCCTTGGCACCGATCACCGCCTGATACGGAACAAGCCGAGCGGCCCGGATGCGGGCACCCAAGGTGCCCTGCTCGGGCCCGGCCAACTCCGCGCGCAGCCCCTGCTCGATGCAGCGCTGTACGAGTTCGGCGGCCTGCGGCACCTCGGCTTCGGAGATCGGGAGGACGACGAGCTGGGTCGGCGCGAGCCACGCGGGGAAGGCGCCGCCGTGCTGTTCGATGAGGTGGGCGACGGCCCGCTCAACGCTGCCGATGATGCTCCGGTGGACCATGACCGGTCGGTGTTTCGCGCCGTCCGCGCCGATGTACCGCAGATCGAACTGCTCGGGCTGGTGGAAGTCGATCTGGATGGTGGACAGGGTGGACTCGCGGCCGGCGCCATCGGTCACCTGAACGTCGATCTTGGGGCCGTAGAACGCGGCTTCTCCCTCGGCGGATTCGTAGGGAAGGCCGGAGCGGTCCAGGACGTCGGTCAGCAGGGCGGTGGACCGCTGCCACATCTCCGGGGCGGCCACGTACTTCCCACCGGGGCCGGGCAGGGAGAGCCGGTAGCGGCTCGGGCTGATGCCGAGGGCCTCGTACGCCCGGCGGATCATCTCCAGCGCCGACCGGGCCTCGTCGGCGACCTGGTCCAGGGTGCAGAAGATGTGCGCGTCGTTGAGCTGGATGGCCCGCACGCGGGTCAGCCCGCCGAGCACACCGGACTGCTCTGAGCGGTACATGCCTCCCAACTCAGCCATGCGCAGGGGTAGTTCGCGGTAGCTGCGGGAGCGGGAGCGGTAGATCACCGCGTGGTGAGGACAGAGGCTCGGTCGCAGCACGACCTGCTCACCGCCGAGGTCCATCGGAGGGAACATGTCGTCGCTGTAGTGCGACCAGTGCCCCGAGATCTCGTAGAGCTCGCGTTTGCCGAGCACCGGCGAGTACACGTGGCGATAACCCGCGCGCCGCTCGGCGGTGCGGATGTACTCCTCCAACGCGT
Source organism: Streptomyces sp. NPDC045021 (assembly GCF_056432645.1). Taxonomy (NCBI): domain Bacteria; kingdom Bacillati; phylum Actinomycetota; class Actinomycetes; order Kitasatosporales; family Streptomycetaceae; genus Streptomyces; species Streptomyces sp. NPDC045021. The sequence goes on along the minus strand of NZ_JBWKIQ010000001.1, from coordinate 219,802 downwards.
GCCGCACGGACGCACCGTCGGGCAGCCAGTACGGCAGCCCCGCACCGATCAGCGGGTCGGTGTCGAACAGCTCCAGCTCGCGGCCGAGCTTGCGGTGATCATGCATCGTGGTCTCCTCGCAGACAGTGGGGCGAGTGACCACACGGCGAAGCCCCGGGGCACTCGCCCCGGGGCTTCGGACTAAGACATCAGTCAGCGCGCCGGGACACTCTCCGGCGTCGTCGTCATAGCAGCGCGCTTCATGCGTCCAACGGTAGCAGAGGTGCGGCCGCCTACTCGGGCCCTTCGCGTCACTTCGCCGCGTCGAGGGCGGCGCGCCACACGGGGCTGTCGACGTAGTGGTTGTCGAACTGCTCGGAGGAGTCCTTGATCTCCTGCGGGCTCGCCTCACCGCGCATCACCCGGCCGAGCAGCCGCAGGTAGTCGAAGCGCGGCATGCCGGGCGTGAACACGAACAGCACGTCGGCCTCCGCGCCGGGAGCCGCCGCGAAGGCGTGCGGGGTGTGCGGCGGCACGAGCAGGAGGTCGCCCTCGTCCAGGATCTTCACCTCGTCGTCGACGAGCACCTGCAGGGAACCGCCGATGACGAAGAAGAGCTCCGAGGCCCGGGTGTGGAAGTGGGCGGGAGCGCCCACCGCACCCTTCGCGAACTGAGAGCGGTAACTGGTCAGCGAGCTGCCGTCGGTACCGCAGTCGGCGAGCAGGGTCATGACGCTGCTCGGGTCGCTGGTCGTCTCAGCGGTGGCGGCGCGCGTCAGAACCGGGGTGAGTGCGGTGACGTTCATGGTGATACTCCCTGCTCCGGGCGGTTGCCGCGGGGTTGTTCCTTGGCTTGATGATGACAACTCTAGTCAGCCGATAGAACTGGTGCAGGGTGCATTTCGGTGCGGAAACGATGGGTCAATTCATCGGCTCGATCCCGACCGCGCAGCGCCGCCCGGACGGCGAGGGCGTGGCGATGAGTTTCGGGGGCTCGCCACGTCTACCGTTGTGGCGGCGCGATTCGCGTGCCGTCGGGCTGAGTGAGGTTGGCGATGGCGACGTATGTGCTGATCCACGGTGCCGGATCCGACTCCTGGTACTGGCACCGGGTGGCGCCGCTGCTGCGCGCTCGGGGCCACGACGTGGTGATGCCGGATCTGCCGTGCGAGGACGAGGAAGCGGGGTTGTCGGAGTACACCGATGTGGTCCTGGACGCCATCGGGGACAGGACCGACCTGGTACTGGTGGCGCAGTCGATGGCCGGGTTCACCGCCCCGCTGGTCTGCGAGCGGGTGCCGGTCGAGCTGATGGTGCTGGTGGCGGCCATGGTCCCGGCGCCGGGGGAGTCACCGGGGGACTGGTGGGCCAATACCGGCCAGCCCGGCGCCAGGCGGGAGATGGACGTGCGCGAGGGACGCGATCCGGACGCCGAGTTCGACCCGCGCGTCACATTCCTCCACGACGTTCCCGCCGAAGTTGCCGCCGAGCTGATGGCGCGGCGGACGCTCAACCAGGCTGAGGCGCCCTTCCTCAAGCCCTGGCCGCTGCGGAGCTGGCCGCAGGTGGCCACCAGGTCCCTGCTCTGCCGTCAGGACCGCTTCTTCCCGGCGGAATTCCAGCGCCGCGTCGTCCAGGAACGGCTGGGCTTCACCCCGGACGAGATGGACAGCGGTCACCTTCCGGCACTGGCTCGTCCGAAGGAACTCGTCGAAAGGTTGGAGGCCTACCGGATCTGCCACCACACTGAGGCCGGCGAGTGAGACCACCCGTGGACTTCGGCGACGGTGCGCGACGGCAGGTCCGCCGCTCGGCAGGGAGCGGCGGACCTGTCGGGCCTTGATGCGGCGCGATCACCTCACGTGTTCCGCCGGTTCAGATCTGCGTCGTGATCTCGGTTGCGACGCGTTCGCCGGAGGCCACCGCGGCGTTCAGGGTGGAGTTGTCGACGTCCGTGTGCTCGCCGGCGAAGTGGATCCGGCCCTCCTGGATGCCCTCGTAGCCGGCGATCGAGGTGTACTGGCCGACCTTGTAGTAGTGATAGGCGCCGAGGTGCCAGGGGTCGAGGGACCAGTGGTCCTCGTACGCCTTGCCGGTGTAGGCCGCTGTGGTGCCGGGGTAGAGCTGTTCGATCTGGCCGAGGAACCAGTTCACGTCCGTGGCCGGGGCGGGTCCGTGCGCCGCGCCCGTGAGCGCGTTGCGGGCGGTGCTGCCGCCGGGGAAGTTGACGAGCAGGGCCGGTGATCCCGTGGGGCCTTGGGCGACGGAGCCGTCCCAGGCCGTCTGATAGCCGAGCGGGCCGGTGTTGGTGATGCCGTTGTAGCCGGCCCTGGGCCAGGTCTTGGACGCGAGTTGGGTGACGAGCTTGGCGTTCTGGCCCATGCCCTGCTGCTGGATCGCCGTCCGCTTCAGTGCCGACAGGCCCGCCCCGGAGAGGTCGACCTTGCGCAGCGTGCTGAACGGCAGCGCCAGCACCACATGGTCGGCGGCAACGGAGACGGTACTGCCGGACCGGTTGAAGGTGCAGGCGTAGCTGCCGTCACCGTTGCGGCACAGCGCGATGAGCTCGTACCCCTGCTTGATGGTCCCGGTCGGGAGCTGTTCGGCCATGCGGCTGACGAGCTGGTCGTTGCCACCGACCAGGTGGTACTTCTCGTCGAAGCCGCCGCCGTCGAAGACCGAGGAGCCGCCGAGGAAGCCGATCATCCCGAGCGCGGAGGCTTCGGCGGGTTCGCCGCCTGACTGCAGTTGGAGGGACTGGATCAGCTGGCCGAGCCGGGAGTCGCGGGCGAGCCCGATCTCGTCGAGGTAGTCCAGGCAGGACAGTTGGTCGAGGCGGTGCGCCTCCGGGGTGTAGCTGTTGTAGCGGGCCGTGCCGGCCGCGGCGTACGAGGCGCGGAAGGCGTTGTACACGTCGCCGTCCCAGTCGCTCTGCTGCTGGACGCCGGTGTAGGTGCTGTTGTTGATCCTGGCGACGTAGTCACCGGAGTCGAGCGCGCCGCCGTTGGCGTACTCGCGCTTGAGGCCCAGGTTCGCGGCGAGCTTGAGGATCTCGGTGTCGGTCGAGCTGATGAAGGAGCCGCCGTGCTCGCTGACCTGCCCGTTGTCGAAGAAGCCGCGCAGGGACCAGCAGCGGCCGCCGATGTGGGTGGTGTCCGCCTCGTACACGGTCGCGGCGACCGGCTTCCCGCGGTTCCACAGCTGGTGCGCGCAGCGGAGCCCAGCGAGGCCCGCGCCGACGACCACCACCCGGGGTGCGGTGACGGCCGCGGCCCTGGACGGGGTGAGCAGCCCGCCGGGGACGGCGGCGGCCAGCGCACCGGCGGTGCCGATGATCCGGCGACGGCTGACCACGCGACCGGACACGCGGCCTGAGACGCGATCGGGCGGGGAATCGGCAGGGCGGGTTGGGACCGAGGATGAGCGCGGAGCGGCTGGTTCCTGGTGCATGAAGTCCCTCTTCCCGGGGTCGGGGTGGCTGACGGTAGGTCAGACAGACTCGGGCGGCGCGGTGGAACCCGCCGCTGGTATCCGAGTTGAGGGGGAGTGAAGCGCTGGCGCAACACTGTTGTCAACAGTGTTGCGCCAACGCGGCGGGATGGGGCCCGGCCGTGTGCGGTTCTGGGGTGGATTGCCGGTGCTTGCGCGGACCCGCGGGGGGTGTCACCCCCCGCGAACGACCTCGGCCCGCAGTTCGATCGCGGCGATCAGCGACTCGACCCTGGCGTCAAAGACCTGATCGTCCGTCACTTCGGCCAACTGGGAGCTGAGTCTGGTGATGTTGGGGAAGTCGTGGGCGTCGACCAGCCGGTACTCGCGGTTCCACGAGGACTCGTCGCCGGCCCGTACGTCCGGGTCGAACAGCAGGTAGGCGGCGCGCTGGCCGACGTGGGCCAGCAGTGAGTCGCCGACCATGCGGTAGTGGACGGCCGCATCCTGCCCCGAGAGACCGGCCTCCATGACGGCTCCGAGGATGAGCTCGACGACCCGGAACTCGTTCGTGCGCCGGGTGGTCCGGCTGGCCATGGTCGAGGCGACCGCCGGATATTTGAGCGCGACCCGCAGGGAGCCGGCGGCCAGGGCGCGCAGCCGTCCCTTCCAGTCGAGGCCGTCGGGGATGCCGTCGAGCACCTCGCCCAGGGTCCGGTCGGCGACGGACAGCAGCAGCTCGTCCTTGTCGCGGAAGTGTCGGTAGATCGCGGTCGGGTCGGCGCCCAGCTCCTCGCCGAGGCGGCGGACCGTGAAGGCGTCGGCGCTGCCGCGGGCCGCGATGCGCAGGCTGGCTTCGATGATCGCGTCGGGTGTCAACTGCGCGCCGGCGCGCTTCGTCCGGGCGGGGGTGGCGGCGTGTGGGTTCGGCATGGTGCGGCCAGTCTATCGATGCGTGGGCGAATGAGCGCAACACCGTTGACAACAGTGTTGCGCTGCCGTTCACTCCTCCTCAACAACACGCACCGCGGGCCAGCCCGCCGAGCCGGAGGATACGTCGATGGGGAACACCAGGCAGCGGGCCGACACCGTCTTCGTGGGGGGCCGGGTCTTCACCGGGACCACGTCGGAGCCGATCGACGCCGCTGTCGCGGTCGGGGACGGCCGGATCCTGGCCGTCGCCGACGAGGCGTCGGTCCGCGCGCTGGCCGACGGGGACACCGAGGTCGTCGATCTCGCGGGGGGCCTGCTCGTCCCCGGTTTCCAGGACGCCCACGTCCACCCCGCGGTGGCCGGGGTGCAGATGCTGCGCTGCGACCTGTCCGAGGAGCGTTCCGTCGAGGGATATCTGGCGGTGGTCGCCGAGTACGCCAAGGCCAACCCGGACGCGGCCTGGATATCCGGCGGCGGCTGGTCCATGGACATCTTCCCAGGCGGCACCCCCACCCGAGAGATGCTGGACGACGTGGTGCCGGACCGGCCGGTACTGCTCAGCAACAGGGACGGCCACGGGGCCTGGGTCAACTCCCTGGCGCTGCGGCTGGCCGGCGTCGACCGGGACACCCCCGACCCGGTGGACGGCCGGATCGAGCGGGAGCCGGACGGGACTCCGGCCGGCACCCTTCAGGAGGGTGCCGTCGGTCTGGTCGGCGCTCATCTCCCCGTCGCGACACCGGACGAGTCGCTCGCCGGCCTGCTGGTGGCGCAGGACCATCTCTTCTCCCTCGGGGTGACCACCTGGCAGGACGCCATGATCGGCGTCTTCCCGGGCAACCCGGACAATTTCGACGTCTATGTGCGGGCGGCCCGCGAAGGATCACTCCAGGCACGGGTGGTCGGAGCCCTGTGGTGGGACCGGGAGCGCGGCCTGGAACAACTTCCCGAGCTCGAGGAACGCCGGCGCACCGGCCAGGTGGGGCGGTTCAATGCGACCACGGTGAAGATCATGCAGGACGGCATCGCGGAGAACTTCACCGCGGGCCTGCTGGAGCCCTACCTCGACCACTGCGGCTGCGCCACCGACAACTCCGGTCTGAGTTTCATCGATCCGCAGTTGCTGGCCGACGCCGTGCGGGTGCTCGACGAGGCGGGCTTCCAGATCCACTTCCACGCGCTGGGGGACCGTGCCGTCCGGGAGGCGCTCGACGCGTTGGCCGGTGCCAAGGCGGCCAACGGCACCAACGACAACCGCCACCATCTGGCCCACCTGCAGTTGATCCACCCCGATGACCTGGGGCGTTTCGCCGAACTGGGGGCCGCCGCGAACATCCAGGCGCTGTGGGCGGCGCACGAGCCGCAGATGGACGAGCTGACGATCCCCTTCCTGGGCTCGGAGCGCGCCGCCCTGCAGTACCCGTTCGGAGACCTGCAGCGGGCCGGCGCCCGGCTGGTCGCCGGCAGCGACTGGTCGGTGAGCAGCCCCAACCCGCTGTGGGGTATCCATGTCGCGGTCAACCGGTCGGTGCCCGCCGAAGCCCCCAACGCCCCTCAGTCCTCTGACACTTCCGAAGGCGCGCACGGGACTGTCGAGCCGATGGGCTCGTCGGACGGTTCGGACCGCTCGGAGGTCTCGGACGGCTCGGACGGCCTGGACGCTTCGGTCGTGCAGGAGCCCTGCAAGCCCTTCTACCCCGAGCAGGCGCTGACGCTGGCTCAGGCCTTCACCGCGTACACCGCGGGCAGCGCCTGGGTGAACCACCTCGACGATGTCACCGGGACCGTCGAGGTCGGCAAGTACGCCGACCTCGTGGTGCTGGATCGGGATCCCTTCGCGCGGCCCGCGCTGGAGATCGCCGATACCCGGGTGCTGCGGACGTACATCGACGGGCGGCTCGTCTTCGCCGCGACCGACTGAGCTGCGGGTCCGAACGCCGAAGCCGTTCCCACGCCGTTCCCAACGCTGTTCCCACGCGCACCCTCAGGCGCACCACTCACGGAGGAACACCATGCCAGCAGCCTGTCCGAGAACCGCCCGGCGATCCGTCCGGCGGCCTGTGCGCCGCACCCTGACCGCGGCCGTCGCCGCTGTCGCCGCGCTCGCCCTGACCACCCTGAGCGCCTGCAGCGGCACCGCGCACCCGCCGGCCGGGACCGCCGACGCCGCGTACAAGCTCACGGCGAAGACTCCTGCCGCCGCCGGACCCATCAACTCGTTCACCTGGTCCCTCTTCGCCGAGCCGACCTCGATCGACTACGCCTACTCCTTCGACTACCCGCCGAACCAGATCCTCGCCAACGTCTGCGAGAGCCTGCTGCGCTGGAACCCGGACCTGACGACCTCACCCGGCCTGGCGACGTCGTTCACCCACCCCACGCCGACCAGCTGGGTGTACCAGATCCGCTCCGGCGTGCACTTCCACGACGGCACGACGCTCACCGCCGACGACGTCGTCGCCTCCCTGCGCCGCAACCTCGACCCCGAAGTGGCCAGCAACTGGGCCTATCCGTTCCGCAACGTGAAGTCGATCGACCGGACCGGACCGTCGCAGGTCACCGTCAACCTCAAGCAGCCGGACTCGACCTTCAACAAGTACCTGGCCGCGAGCCCCGGCACGGTGGAGTCGGCGGCCACGCTGAAGAAGGACGGCAAGGACTACGGCAACCCGGCGAAGGGGGTGAACTGCACCGGGCCCTTCTTCTTCGGGTCCTGGACCTCGGGTCAGTCGCTGGTGCTCAAGCGCTTCGACGGCTACTGGGATCCCCAGCTCAAGCCCAAGTCCGCGGAGGTGAAGTTCGTCTTCCTCTCCGACCCCACGACGCGCGTCAACGCCTTCCAGACCGGTGAGGTCGACGGCGGCTGGATGGTCCCGCCGCACGCCTACGCCCAGCTGAAGGCGAGCCAGGCCGGAACGCTGTACTTCGGCCGGAACACCACGGTCGCCTCCGAGATCGTCAACAACCTCAAGGGACCGCTGGGTGACGCCCGGGTGCGGCAGGCCCTGCTGATGGCCATCGACCGTAAGGGGATCGTCAAGGCGGGAGCGGGTGGCGTCGCCGATGTCGCGGAGTCGCTGGTCAGCTCGAACACCTGGAACGGCACGCCCGGCTCCACCGTCAAGGGACTGCTCAAGGCGCTGCCGAGCTACCCCTACGACCCGGTCAAGGCCAAGGCCCTGGCGGCGCAGGCCGGAGTGGCCGGGCAGAAGGTCGTGATCGCGAGCAGCCCGCTGGATTCCCAGACGACCATCATCACCCAGGCTGTCGCACAGGCCGCCAAGGCCATCGGGCTGAACCCGCAGATCAACACCATCTCCGCCGACAAGTACACGGCGCTGTTCACCGACGCGGCCGCCCGCAATGGCATCGATCTGTTCCTCACCTTCTGGTACACCTCCATCACCGACCCGCTGGACATGTACGGGTCGCTGCAGACCGGCGCCTTCAGCAACTACGGCAACTGGTCGAACCCGCAGTTCGACGCGGCCATCGACGAGGCCACCGTCGCGCAGGATCCGGCCGGGGTGGCCGCCGCCACCGGGAAGGCGCAGCAGATAGCCATGGAGCAACTGCCCTGGCTGCCGCTGTACACCGAGCCGGTGAGCGTCTTCCTCGGCAAGCGGATCACCGGAGTCCAGCCCTCCATCGCCTACCTGTACTACCCGTGGGCCGCCGAGATCGGAGCCCGCGGATGACAGCCGCCCTGGCAACCACCACGGTGGACCGCGCCCAGCGGGCCGGGAGGTTCGGCGCCGTGGCCGTGTCGGCGCTGCGCAGGCTCTTCGCGATGGCGGTGACGCTGCTGGTCACCTCGTTCGCCGTGTTCTCCTCGCTGTACCTGGCGCCGGGCGACCCGGTGAGCTTCCTGGTGCGCGGGCGCAGCCCGAGCCCGCAGGAGATCGCCTCGATCCGGGAGCAGTACGGGTTCAACGACCCGTTCCCCGAGCGGTACTGGCACTGGTTGCAGGGCGTGCTGCACGGGGATCTCGGCCGCTCGTACCTGTTCCACCAGAGCGTCGACGAGGTCCTGCGGTCCCGGCTGCCCGCTTCGCTGCTCCTGGTGGGAACGGCGGCGCTGATGATCGCGGTGGTGGGCGTCGGCGCCGGAATCGTCGGAGCCCTGCGGCGCGGCACGCGCACCGACACGGCGGTGCTGCTGATGGTCACCGTGGGGGCGGCGGTGCCGTCCTTCGTCGCGGCGATCGTGCTGCGGTCGGTGCTCGGCGTCCGTCTGGGCTGGTTCCCGACGATCGGGAACGGCACCGGGCTGCTGGACCGCATGCACCATGTGGTGCTTCCCGCGGTCGCCCTGTCGGTGACGTTCATGGCCCTGGTCACGCGGGTGACCCGCTCGGCGATGCTGGACGAGCTGCGCCGTGAGCACGTCGAGGTCGCGCTCAGCCGGGGGATGTCCAAGTCGTCCGTGGTGCGGCGACATGTGCTGCGCAACGCGCTCGGGCCCATCGTCACCGTCTCGGGGCTGCTGGTCTCCGGGATGCTGGTGAGTACCGCCATCGTCGAGACCGCGTTCGGGATGTCCGGGGTGGGGTCGCTGCTGGTGCAGGCCGTGAACGAGATGGACTTCCAGGTCGTCCAGGCGATCGTGCTGCTGGTGGTCGCCGCCTTCGTGGTCGTCAACACCTTGGTGGACCTGGTGTATCCGCTGATCGACCCGCGCGTCGCGGCAGCAGCAGGGAGCGCACGATGAATGCCCCTTCCTCCACCATGACCGACCGCCGTGTCGACCCACCCGCCCCGTCGCGGTCCCGGTTGCGTCTCCCGCTGGTGTGGCTGCGGCGGGCCGGCGGCGGCTGGCTCATGCGGTCCTGCCTGCTGCTTCTGGCGTTCTTCGTCCTGCTCGCGCTGTTCGCGCCCTGGATCGCCCCGCAGGACCCGACCTTCGGCGAGCTGGGCAACACCTTCGCCGGGCCCGGCCCCGACCACTGGCTGGGCACCGACCTGGGTGGCCACGACACGTTCTCGGCACTGATCGAGGGCACCCGCACCAGCCTTGCCGGCCCCCTCGCCGTGGTGCTGTTCTCCACCACCCTGGGAGTCGCCGTCGGTCTGTTCACCGCGTGGCGCGGCGGGTGGGTCGACACCGCGGTCGGCCGGGTGCTCGACATCCTGTTCGCCTTCCCCGCGCTGCTGCTGGCGATCCTCGCGGTGGCCCTGTTCGGCAAGGGGCTGACCGCGCCGGTGCTCGCCATGGCCATCGCGTACATGCCCTACACCGCCCGCCTGGTGCGCGGCCTGACCGCGCAGGAGAAGACCCGTCCGTACATCGCCGCCTACCAGGTGCAGGGTCACTCGGCGGTGTTCATCACCTTCCGCCGGCTGCTGCCCAACATCACCCCGACGGTGCTCGCCCAGTCGACGGTGAACTTCGGCTACGCCCTGCTCGACCTCGCGGCCCTGTCGTTCCTGGGGCTGGGCGTGCAGCCGCCGACACCCGACTGGGGCTCGATGATCAATCAGGGGCAGGCGGCCGTCCTGCAGGGACAGCCGCTGTCCGCGATCGTTCCCGCGGTCGCGGTCGTCCTGGTCGTGGTCGCCTTCAACGTCGTCGGGGAGAACCTCGGCGACCGGCTCGCGGGGAGGGAGTCCTGATGCCGCTGCTCGAATTGAGCGATGTGAGTGTCGCGCTGCCGGCCATGGCGCGTCCGATCCTGGACGGCGTCAGCCTGACCGTCGCCGCCGGTGAGGCCGTGGCGCTGGTCGGGGAGTCCGGCTCGGGGAAGTCGGTCACCGCCCGTGCCGCACTGGGCCTGTTCCCGGCCGGGGCGGACATCGGCGGTCACGTCCGTGTCGACGGTGCCGACCTGATCGGCGCGGATGCCAGGTGCCTGCGCGAGGTGCGCACCGGCAAGGCGTCCATGATCTTCCAGGACCCCCGGGCGGGCATCAACCCGGTGCGCCGCGTCGGTGACTTCCTCACCGAGTCCCTGCGGCTCGCCGGCGGCTGGTCCAGGACACGGGCGAACGCCCGCGCCCTGGAACTCCTCACCGCCGTCGGGCTGCCGGATCCCGCCCGGCACCTGCGGCAGTACCCGCACGAGCTCTCCGGCGGGATGCTGCAACGCGTCATGATCGCCGGAGCGCTCACCGCTGAGCCGCGGCTGCTGCTGTGCGACGAGCCCACCACTGCGCTCGACGTCACCACCCAGGCGGAGATCATGGCGATCCTCCGCCGCCTGCAACGCGAACGCGGTCTCGGCCTGCTCCTGATCACCCACGACATCGACCTGGCCGCCGCGACCTGCGACCGCATCTACGTGATGTACGCCGGAAGAATCGTCGAGACCGGGACCGCGACCGAACTGCTCACCGCGCCCCGACACCCCTACACCGCCGGACTGCTCGGTTCGACGCCGCCTCTGGACGGTCCGCTCGAACGACTCACACCCATTCGCGGTGTCCCCATGGGCCTGCTGGAATCCGCACCGGGCTGCTCCTTCGCCGCCCGGTGCCCCCACGCCCGACCAGGACGCTGCGACCAGTCGCCGCCCGCGCTGGTGCAGATCGCACCCGGCCGGGAGCGGGTCCCACCGGTCCCGGCCGAGAGCACGGCCCAGGTCCCGGCCCGCGTCCCCGCTCACGTCCCGGTCTCCTCGGCGCAACGCGGTCCCGCGCTCGTCGCCTGTCATCTGGCCGATGAGATCGGCGGCCGGCCGCCGATGGCGGCCGTCTGCGCCTCACCCAGCGAGGAGGACTGTTGAACACCGCCCCCGCCCCCGCCCCTGCTCCCACCCCCGCTGCCATTTCGGACGGAGGACCGCTGCTCCAGGTCAGCGGCCTGCGCAAGACCTATGCGACCGGCGGCACCCAGGTCGTCGCCGTCGACGATCTGTCGTTCCGCCTGCACCCGGGCGGCGCCCTCGGTCTGGTCGGGGAGTCCGGCTCGGGCAAGACCACGACGGCACGGATGCTGGTCGGTCTCGAACGCCCCGACCACGGACAGATCCTCGTCCTGGGTGCCCCGATCGCCGCGAAGGTGCGCGGGAGGTCGGCACGGCTCGCCCGCGCGAAGGCCGTACAGATCGTCTTCCAGGACCCCTATCTCTCCCTGGACGGCCGGATCAGTATCGGGACCACCATCGACGGGGTGCTGCGCCTGCACGGCTGCGGTGACCGCGCGATGCGGGCCCGCCGGGTCAGGGAACTCCTGGCCCAGGTGGGCCTGGGCGATCGCGAGGCGGCGGCGCTGCCCCGTCAGCTGTCCGGCGGCCAGCGCCAACGCGCCGCGATCGCCCGCGCGTTGGCGGTCGAGCCGGCTGTCCTGGTGCTCGACGAAGCGGTGTCCGCGCTCGATGTCTCGGTGCAGGCCCAGGTGCTCAACCTGCTCTCGGACATCCGCCGCGACACCGGCATCGGCCTGGTCTTCGTCAGCCACGACCTGGCGGTGGTGCGCTACGTCTGCGACGAGGCCCTGGTGATGTACCGGGGGAGGACCATGGAACACCAGCCCGTCGCCGACCTCCTCGCCACGCCCCAGCACCCGTACACCCGGCTGCTGCTCGCCTCGGTACCCCGTCCTGGCTGGGACCCTGACGCGATCGGCCGCGAACGGCGCGCACTCGACGTCCTGCCGGCCGGAGCGGGGCCGTCGACCGCGCAGGGGTGACGCCGTCGGTCCGGCATGGGGCCGGTCCGGCCGCATACGGGCCACGGGGTCTGCGTCCTACGTACGGAACGTAGCGTTCGCGCCGCGGGATTGTTCACCGTGGAGCAGGCCCCGTCCCACCCCCGCCCCTAGCCTCACCCAAACAGCACGGACGAGGGGCGGTACCGGTGAACTGGCTCATCCATGACTACCGCGAGAGCGATCTCGCAGCAGTTGTCCACCTGATCGACACCACGGCCGAGCTCGGGCAGGAGTCGGTCTTCTCCCTCGCCGAATGCATCGGCGCACTGACGTCCCGGCAGCCCGCGGTCGTCGCCGTCCACCAGGGTGTCCCGATCGGCGCGGCGCTCGCGTGCGTGGCCGGCGAGCGCGCCTGGGTGATGCGCATCGCGATCTCCTCGGTCTGGCGCGGGCGGGGGCTGGCCAGCGCCTTGCTGGTGGAGCTGGAGCGGCGGCTCGTCGCGGCGAGGGTGGGCCGTATCGCCTACGTGCTGCCCGAGGAGGACCTGCTCGGCGAAGGGCTGCTCAACGCGGGCTACACCCGGCAGCCCGCGGTGGCCTACTTCGAGAAGGTGGAGCCGTCGCACGGCCCCGCGGCGAGCCTGCTGGAGGATCTCGGCGGCCGGTTCCTGCCCGGTGACCTGTGGGGCAAGGTGGCCGGGATGGAAGCGGAGAAGGACCTGATCGAGCGGCGGGTCGTGCTGCCGCTCGCGGAGCCGGAGCGGGCGGCCCGGCACGGGGTCAGGCCGCCACGCGCCATCGCCCTGTTCGGCCCGCCCGGTACGGGCAAGACGACGTTCGCACGGGGCATCGCCTCCAAGCTCGGCTGGCCCTTCGTCGAGCTGCTGCCCTCCCGGCTGGCGGACGAGGGCAACCTCGCCGCCGCGCTGCGCAGCGCCTTCGCCCGCATCGCGGAGCTGGAGCGGGTGCTGGTCTTCATCGACGAGGTGGAGGAGGTCGCCCCCGTCCGTACCGAACCGGTGCAGCCGGGCGGCATGCACGGCGTGACCAATGAGCTGCTCAAGCTCATCCCGGGCTTCCGGGAGGGCGACGAGCGGCTGCTGGTGTGTGCGACGAACTCCATCCGCTCCCTGGATCCGGCGTTCCTGCGGCCGGGCCGCTTCGACTACCTGATCCCGATCGGCACCCCGGACGCCGCCGCCCGCTCGGCGATCTGGTCCCGGTACACCGGCGGCCGCCCCGATGTGGAGGTGCCGGCGCTGGTGGTGGCCAGTGAGCTGTTCACCCCGGCGGACATCGAGCACGCCGCCCGCACCGCGGCCCAGGCGTCCTTCGAACGGGACCTGGAGTCGATCGGCGGCGGCGCGGGCGCCCCGGGCCCGCCGGGCGCGGGCACCGGCGACTACCTCGCGGCGATCGCCCAGTGCCGGCCGACCGTCACGCCCGCGATGACCGAGGAGTTCAGTGCGGACATCACAACCCACGGCCGCCTGTGAGCGCGCCCTCGCCGTGCACCCGACGGCATCTCAGAGCCCGGCAGCCGGCAGGTCGCCCTTCTGGGCTTCCAGCAGGTTCCGGACAAAGCGAAGGCCAGGGCGACCGCTCAGTTGGACTTCGCCGGTGGGTGTGAACCCCGTTCGGGCCAGTACGGCTCGCGAAGCGGCGTTGTCGAGTGTGGTTTCGGCCCGCAGCGTCGTCAGGCCGTACTCCGCGACAGCCAGGGCGCAGACCTCACGTACGGCGGCGGTCGCCAACCCTCGTCCGGCAGCCTGCTCGGCGATCCGGTACCCGAGCTCGGCCGAACCGTCCGTCACGTAGACCACGTTTACCCGTCCCAGCACCTCACCGCCGCTGCCGACCAGTACATGGAAGAAATGCAGCCCCGTGGCCTGCTCGGCCAGCAGGTTCTGGTGCCGTGCGTCGAAGTGAGCGAAGTAGTCGTCGCCACGGTCGGGGATCGTGGCGGCGAAGTACGCCCGGTTCTTCAGCTCGAACTCGAGGAGAGCCGGGGCGTGTTCGAGGCGAAGCAGTTGCAGCAGCGACATGGTGCAAGGCTACTCACCCGTGTGCTGTGAGGAAGCTGAAGGTGACGGCTGCTCCATGGGTGAGAGCGCGGCGGGGCACGACCTGGGCTACGGCAAGGTCTTGGCGAGCCAGTGGTCGACGTAGGGGTCGTCGTTGAACGCGGGTACCTCGTGGTAGCCGAGCCGGGAGTACATCCGGCGGGCGTGGACGAGGTCGTCCCGGGTGTCGAGTCGCATCCGCGTCACCCCGAGATCGCGGGCGCGCGTTGGGCCGTCCGGATCGGATCACCGAACCAGTCTCGCCGATGACCGGGCGTCGATGTGGGCGGGGTGCGGTCGGTTCCGGGGCGGGCGAGGCCGACATCGTCACGAGCCCGGCGCGCCAAGACCGTCGTGGCCCGGGGTGAGGTGCGTGGCGCGATCGGTGAGGAGGCCGGTGACCAGCGTCAGTGGCGGCCAGTTCAGGCGCCCGTGCCGGGCGACGGCGTAGGAGCGCAACTCGACGTCGGGGGAGGTGAGGGGCAGGATCCGGATGGCGGGATGAGTCGCATGTCCCGTGGGCAGCAGGCCCACGCCCAGGCCCGCGGAGATCATGTCCTGCACGAGGTCGAGGCTGTCGGCCTGATGGGTGATCCGGGGGGTGAAGCCGGCCATGGAGGCGAGGGTGCGGATGACGTCCTCGTCCGCGGTGTTGCGGGAGTTGACGATCCAGTCGTGGGCGCTGAACCGGGCGAACACCTCCTGGGCCGTTCCGGCCGGGGCGGTCGCGGGCGCGGGAACGCCGAGACCCCACGTCGCCGTCCACAACGGTGTTGCCTTCAACGACGGATCGACGCTCGCCGGAGCGAGGTTGTAGTCATAGGTCAGCGCCAGGTCCGCCTGGTCACCGGTCAGCAGCGCGAGAGCCTCGGCGGGCTCGTGCTCCCGGATCAGGATGTGCACCCGCGGATGGCTTGCCGCGAGGTCCCTGATGACCGGCAGCAGGAACGTGCGGATGGCGGTGGCGAAACCCGAGATCCTTATCGTGCCGTTGGGCTCCGCCTCGGGACCCAGATCCAGGCGCGCCGCTTCGACGGCGGCGAGGATCGTCACGGCGTGCTCGGCCAGCCGCCGCCCCGCAGGCGTCAGCCGCACCCTGCGCCCGTCGGGCTCCACGAGCACGGTGCCCGTCTCGCGGGACAGAGCGGCGATCTGCTGCGACACCGTCGAGGTCGTGGTGCCGAGGACATCCGCGACGGCACGCATCGACCCCAGGCGGGACAGTTCCGCCAACAGTTCCAGCCTCCGCGTCTCCATCCGCTCATTGTTCAGCATTCATGAACGAACTGTCCATGATCGCCACGTGGACATCAACGATGCGTTGGACTTCTACTGGAGCCATGACCTCCGCAGACCTTGCCGCACCGGCCG
This sequence comes from Streptomyces sp. NPDC045021, assembly GCF_056432645.1. Lineage (NCBI taxonomy): Bacteria > Bacillati > Actinomycetota > Actinomycetes > Kitasatosporales > Streptomycetaceae > Streptomyces > Streptomyces sp. NPDC045021. The sequence continues at coordinate 204,439 of NZ_JBWKIQ010000001.1, read as the reverse complement.
CACCGGCCGTTCCCGCGGCCCCCTCCGCCCTCGGCCGGCTGTCCGACGGAGCCCGCGGAGGAGCGCTCATGGCCGTCGCGTCCATGTCCTGCGTCCAGCTCGGCCTGGGGCTGTCGGTGCCCCTGCTCGACCAGCTCGGTCCCCTGGGCACCACCTGGCTGCGCCTTGCCTGGGCCGGGATTCTCCTGCTCGTCCTGATCAGGCCCCGCCCGTCGGACTTCACGAGGAAGGACCTCCTCGCGTGCACCGTCCTGGGCGTGGCGACAGCCGGCCTGATGGTGCTCTTCATGTGCGCGGTCACCCGTATCCCGCTGGGCACCGCCAGCGCGCTGGAGTTCCTGGGGCCGCTCGGCCTGTCCCTCTACGGCGCCGCGGGCGGGCGCAGGATCTGGGCCCTGCTGGCCGGGATCGGGGTGGTTCTGCTCACCGAACCCTGGCACGGAGGCATCGACCTCGTGGGTGCCGGCTTCGCCCTGGCCGCCGCGCTCTGCTGGGCCGTCTACATCGCGTTCACCCAGAAAGTGGGCGACCAGGTCACCGGCCTGAAAGGGCTGGCCCTCTCCATGCCGGTTGCCGCCGTCGTCACCACCTTCTTCGCCGCGCCGACCGAACTGGGCAACGTGACCTGGCCACTGGTCCTTGCAGGACTGGCACTGGCCGCGCTGCATCCGGTGCTCCCCTTCACTCTCGAGTTCCTCGCCCTGCGCAGGCTCACCACCACTGCCTTCGGCACCCTGATGAGCCTTGAGCCGGCCATCGCGCTCGCGGTGGGCCTCGTCATCCTCGGGCAGATCCCGGGACCGGCGTCCGCGGTCGGTGTCGGGTTCGTGGTGGTCGCCGGTATCGGTGCCACCCGCGCCGGAGCGCGCACCGCACCGCCGGGCGACGGTGCCGTCGACGGTGGAGCATGCATGGCTCAGAGCACCACTCAATAAGACGCTGGGACATGTAGCCGAGACGGAAGGCTATTCTGCGGCTCATTCGATCTCCCTAGAGTTGAGGACATCAAGCAGGCAGTCGGACCGGACATCAACCGGACCCAACTCAGGGAGAGTTACCGTGCGCGCAGTAATCCAGAAGTCCTTCGGCGGCCCCGAGGTCCTCCAGGTCGTGGAGACCGAGCGGCCGAAGCCGCTGTCCGGCGAGGTGCTCGTCAAGGTCCACGCCAGTGCGGTCAACCCGGTGGACGTGGCCGTCAGGTCCGGAGCCTTCCCGCTGCTCGGCGAGCCGCCGTTCGGCGTCGGTTGGGACATCTCCGGGGTGGTCGAGGAGGCCGGCCCCGGCGCCAGGTTCGCGGTGGGCGACGAGGTCTACGGGATGCCGTTCTTCCCCTGCGCCGCCACCGGGTACGCCGAGTACGTGGCCGCACCGTCCCGGCAGTTGGCCCGCAAGCCCGCCTCGGTCGACCACGTGCACGCCGCCGCCATTCCGCTCGCCGCGCTCACGGCCTGGCAGGGCCTGGTGCAGGCGGCGGACGTCAAGAAGGGCGACCGGGTACTGATCCACCGGGCGGCCGGTGGCGTCGGCCACTTCGCGGTACAGATCGCGAAGGCACGCGGCGCCCACGTGATCGCCATCGCCAGTGCGGCCCGGCACGATTTCGTCCGCGGCCTCGGCGCCGACGAGATCATCGACTACCGGACCACCGACTTCACCGAGGCCGTCAAGGACGTCGACGTGGTCCTCGACTCCACGGCCCAGGGCGATCTGTCACTCGGCGTGCTGCGCCCCGGCGGCGTACTCATCAGCATCCTGGAACACGGCGACCCGGAGCTCGCCGCGCGCGTCGAGGCGGCCGGGCGGCGGTTCGCCGGTATCTCGGTCGAACCGGACTACGCCGCGCTCGAAGCGATAGCCGAGCTGGTCGACGCGGGCCGGATCCGCCCCTACGTCGAGGAGACCTTCCCGCTGGAAGAGGCCGGTAAGGCACACCAGCTGGTCGGCTCGGGACACGTACAGGGCAAGATTGTCCTGACGGTCTGACCGCCACGGGCCGCACCAGGGAGGCGAGGGCCGGATGGACATCCTCACCGAGGCACTGGCCTCGATGCGCACCGGGCACCCGGCGTCCGTACGGACCAACGGCCGCGCCCCCTGGGGCCTACGGCTGCCACCGGTCGCCGGCGCCGGGTTCCATGTGGTGCTGTACGGGAGCTGCTGGCTGATCCCCCTCGACGAGGGGGCGTCGCAGCTGAAGCCGATCCCGCTGAGCCCCGGCGACGTGGTCTTCCTGCGCGACGGGCGCGGCCACATCCTCGTCGACCATCCCTCCACCCCGGCCGAGGAGCCCAGGGACGAGCAGTTCCAGGGGGGTTCGCCGATCGGCTCGGTCACGCTCGGCGGAGATGGCCCCGAGACCAGCCTGCTGTGCGGCAACTACCACCTGGACCAGGGCCGCCCGCACCCTCTGGTGCGCCAGTTGCCCGAGGTGATCCATCTGGCTACCCGGCACGGACGCCATCCGGAGCTGAGCGCCGCCGTCCAACTGCTCGGCTCCGAGTTGGAGAACCCGCGCATCGGCTCGGACGGCATCGTGCCCACGCTGATCGACTCGTTGCTCCTCTACATCCTGCGGGCCTGGCTGGACGATCAACCCCCGGCCGCCGCGCAGGGATGGGCCGCGGCGTTGGCCGACTCGGCGGTGGCGCCCGCCCTGTCGGCCATGCACGACGATCCCTCCACGCAGTGGACGGTCGAGTCGCTGGCCGAACGGGCCGGCCTGTCCCGCGCCGCCTTCGCCCGACGGTTCGCCGCACTGGTGGGCGAACCGCCGATGGCCTATCTGACCCGCTGGCGGATGACGACCGCGGCCCGTCTGCTGCGCGAGTCCGACGCCCCGCTGACAACGGTCGCCGCCCGTACCGGCTACGGCTCGGAGTTCGCCTTCGCCAAGGCCTTCAAGCGGGAGTACGGCCTGGCCCCGGGGGGCTACCGGCGCCAGACCCGGGCGGCCTGACCGGGGTTCTCACTCCTCCGCGCTCGCGCTGTGCCCGAGGGCGAGCGGTTCGAAGGTCCAGGCGCCGTGCCGGGCGCCGTCCAGGCGCCGGGTATGGGGACGGGTGGTCATCGGGGGAGGCCCTGCTGGTCAGTTGGTGACCGACAGGACGATCTTGCCAGTGGTGCGGCGGCTGTCGCCGAGCTCGTGGGCCTTGGCGGCCAGTTCGAGCGGGAGCACCGTGTCGATCTCGGGGCGCAGCAGGCCCGCCTCGGCGAGGGCGGCGATCTCGCGCATCCCCGCCTGGTCGGCTTCGACGACCATGAAGGCGGCGCGCTGCCCGAGGGGGCGGGCCTGGTCCGCCAGGTACGCCTCGGCCGGCGAGGCGAGGGCGACCAGAGTGCCGCCTGCGCGCAGGGTGCGCAGCGAGCGCGGCCCGTACTCGCCGCCGATCGCGTCGACCACGACGTCGACCGGTTCGACGGCGGTCGCGAAGTCGGCCCGGGTGTAGTCGATCAACTCGTCCGCGCCAAGGCCGCGCAGGAAGTCGTGCTTGGCCGAGCGGGCGGTGCCGATGACGTGGGCGCCGTGGGCCTTGGCGATCTGGACGGCGAGGTGGCCGACACCGCCCGCCGCTGCGTGGATCAGCACCCGCTGTCCGGGGCGCACGTCGGCGACGTCCACCAGGGCCTGCCAGGCAGTGAGCGCGGCCAATGGCAGCGCGGCGGCCTGCACATGGGTGAGTCCGGCGGGCTTGCGGACCAGGTGGCGGGCCGGGGAGGTCACGTACTCCGCGTATGTGCCTGCCGGGAGCGGGTGGCGCGGCATTCCGAACACCTCGTCGCCGGGGGCGAAGGCGGTCACGCCGAGGCCGACTGCCTCGACGACGCCGGAGAGATCCCAGCCGAGTCGGATCACGGCACCGGCCAGGCCGCCGGTGGCCCGGTGCCAGGAGTCGGTGGGATTGACGCCGGCGGCGTGCACCCGCACCAGCACCTCGGCCGGCCCGGGCTCCGGGCGCTCCACCTCGATGACCTTCAGTACCTCGGGCCCGCCAAAGCTGTCCTGGCCGATCGCACGCATCGTTGATTCCCCTGTTCCGCCGGGCCCCTGCGGCCCGTCGGGATCAAGGTTTCCGCATTCCGCCCAGTGGAACGAGTGGCAAGATTGCCAGCATCTGAAAGAATCTTGCCATGCATCGCGTTGTCGTCCTGGCCCTCGAAGGCGTCTATCCCTTCGAACTGAGCATCCCCGTAAGAATCTTCGGCACCGCGGCCGGGCGTGACGGCGAGGCACTGTACGAAGTCGCCACCTGCAGTCTGGACGGCGGCCCTGTCACCACCAGCGCCGACTTCGCCATCACCGTGGCCCACGGGAGCGAGGCGCTCCGGACCGCCGACACCCTGGTCATCCCGCCCTTCACCTGTGGCCCCGACGAAGAACGGGAGTGGCTGCCGGACGAGTTGGCCCAGGCTCTCGCGCTCCTGCCGTCCGGGGCCCGCATCGTCTCGATCTGCACCGCCTCCTACGTCCTGGCCGCCGCCGGCCTGCTCGACGGCCGCCCCGCCACCACGCACTGGAACGAGGCCGACCACTTCCAGCGGACGTTCCCGCAGATCCAGGTCGACGCGAACGTGCTGTTCGTCGACGACGGACAGGTCCTCACCGCGGCGGGCGTCGCCGCCGGGGTCGACCTCTGCCTGCACCTGGTACGCCGGGACCACGGCAGCGAAATCGCCAACCGGGTGGCCCGGCTGTGCGTGGTGCCCCCGTGGCGGGAGGGCGGTCAGGCCCAGTACATCGAGAGCCCGATTCCGCAGCCCTCGGCCGCCACCACCGCCGCAACCCGCGACTGGGCCCTGCAGCAGCTGCAACGGCCCATCTCCCTGGCAGAGCTGGCGGAGCACGCCCGCATGAGCGTCCGGACGTTCTGCCGGCGCTTCCGCGACGAGGTGGGCATGCCGCCCGGCCAGTGGCTCGCCCAGCAGCGCGTCGGACACGCCCGACGACTGCTGGAGACCACCGACCTGCCGGTGGACCAGGTCGCCGCCCACGCGGGCTTCGGTACGGCCGTCTCGCTCCGCCAGCATCTGGCCACCACGATCGGAGTCTCACCGACGGCCTACCGCCAGGCCTTCCGCACGAGATGAAGCACGTGCGGCACGGCTCGTCTACATATCGGGGGGCGGGCCTGCGGGTCCAGTCGAACGAAGCGTTGTGGAGCGTCAGTTCGTGCTGCCGAGAACACCGCCGGCCGCTGCGCGGAAACCTCCCGGCCGGTTGCCGCCGGACCTCAGGGGCGCAGGAGAGCGCAGACGAAGTCCTCCTGGACGTTGCGTACTTGGGCGAGCAACGCGGGCTTGATGCTCTTGCTGGTCTGGGTGGTGATGGAGAAGGTCAGAGACCGTTTGCCGTCCGGTGTCGCGGCGGCCAGCTGGGTGTAGCCGGCGGTGTTTCCGGTGTGACCGTAGAGGACCCCGCAGCGAGTGGTGTAGCGGAAGATCGCCAGACCTGCCGCGTTGACGCCCGGACCGGCGGGTTCGGACGCGCCTCCGGGGACGAACGTCAGCTGCTGTCGGCGGGTCTGTGGGGACAGGAGGCTGCCGCGTGCGTAACCGCGAATGAAGGTGGTGAGGTCCTTCGGCGTCGCGACAACGGCGCCCGAGGCCCACACGCCGGAGGAGCCGAAGAGCTCGGTGACGTCCTCCGGCGGGGCGGGCGGGTCGACCGCGTAACCGTGAAGGTAGGGCTCGGGAAGCCGGAAGCCCTGAGGGAGACTGGTCTGCCGCAGGTTCAGCGGCCGGTACACCAGCTGCTTGAGGAGGTCCTCGTAGCGTCGGCCGGTGGCCGCCTCGGCCATCAGCGCGACGGCGATGTTGTCGGAGTTGGAGTACTGGTACCGGGCGCCCGCCGGGAAGACCAGCGGAACGTCGACGACGAAGTCGAGCAGCTTCCGCGAGTCGAACACGTGGTGCGGGTCCTGGCCCAGGATCTGCCGGAACTCGGCGGAGCCGGTGTAGTCGGGCAGCCCGCTGGTGTGGTTGAGCAGTTGGCGGAGCGTCACCTTGCACCAGGCGGCGGGCAGTGAGGGAAGCCGCTCGCCGATCGTGGTGTCGAGCTTGAGCCGCCCCTGGTCCACCAGTTGCAGGGCCACTGCCCCGCTGTACGCCTTCGAGAGGCTCGCGAGCCGCATGTGGTCGGTCGGGCGCAGGTGCCGGCCGGTCGCGATGTCGGCGACCCCGGCCTGATAGACCTCGGTCCGGTCGCCACGCTCGAGCACGGCGATCACTCCGGGCGGGCCGCCCGGGGTGTCGACCAGCTGCTGGATTCCCCGCTGCAGCGCCTGGTCGGGGCGCCGACGCGCCTCGTCCCCGGCATGCGCGGGCTGGACGAGCCCGCCGGCTGCCGCAGCGGCGATCACCACGGCGACGGACACATGGCGGCGGGTGTGGTGGCGGCGTCCGGACGATCGTGACAGCACGTGCGTACCTCCCGAAGAGCTCGGCGCGGGTTCGACGCTCGCGCTCACGTGCCCAGCTTCAGGTGACGCCTCCGGCTCCACCTCTCACGGTGCTCCATCCGGCCGAGGGACATGCCCCGGCCGGGTGCAGGCGCTTCCGCGGTCCGGATGGCTTCCGCGGTCCGGATGGAGAGATCAGTGCACGTGAGGAAGTGACAGCAGAGTTTCCCGAGGCGACGGAGGGGGCCCCGGGTGCGTCCACGACTTCCGGGGGTGCCCCGGGTGCGTTCACGACTTTGTCGCTCGGCGCGCGCGGAAAGCGGCGGTCTTGGAGCGGTTCTGGCACGCGGTCGAGCAGAACTGGCGGGCGGCGTTGCGCGACGTGTCGACGTAGACGCGATCGCACTGGATCGCCTGGCACACGCCGAGGCGGCCGGCGAGGTCGCCGCCGATCACCATGGCCAGCCCGGTCGCACATCCGGCGCTCCACCCCACCGCGAGGGAGTCGTCCGCGCCATGGAAGTGGACCTGCCAGGGCTCACCCTCGGTGCGGTCCAGCTGCGGGCGGGCACCGTTCGAGAGCAGGAGCACGTTCAACGCGGCGGCCGCGTCATCGATGCGGGCGTCACTCACGGCCTCGAAGATCAACCGCAGCTCCCGTGCCGTCCGCGCAAGGTGGCCGGCCTGCGCCGGCTCGATCGTACGAGGGCCTGTGCCCGATGCGGGCAGCGCGGCGTCGACGGCTCCGGGGAGCTCCGCGCCGTGCGGTGCGGTGAACGGTTTGCCGCGTGCCTCGCCGTCGGTCAACGCGTTGACGAGCGAAACGGCCGCGTCGAGCAGCACCGCCATGTGACTGTCGAATAGCACTTGACCAGTTACCCCTTCCGGGTCTAACGTCCGTCACTGACATTAGTCGATTTGTCAGTGACGAGGATGTGCATGGGACTGATCGCGCGCGGTGGCCGACTGCCACGCACCGTATGGCTGCTGCTCGTCGCTCGGGCGATCAACCGCCTCGGGGCCTTCTCCCTGCCGTTCCTCACCGTCCTCGTCGGTACCGATTTCGGAGCGAGCGTCGCGACCGCCGGGCTGGTCTCGGCTGCTTTCGGGCTCGCGACGATCCCGTCGCGCCTGGCGGGCGGCCGCCTCGCGGACCGCCTGGGGCGGCGTCGCACCATCGTCCTCGGCCTGACGGGCTGCGCCGTCGCCCAGCTCGGAATCGCCCGAGCGAGCTCGCTGGCGGAGGTCGCGACCTTCGCGGTGCTGCTGGGACTCGTCTTCGAGCTGTACGAACCGCCGAGCCAGGCGCTGATCGCCGACTCCGTGGGACCCGAGGAGCGGGTCCGTGCCTACAGTCTGCTCAACGCGGCCCTCGCCGTCGGCGGCATGGGCGCCGGTCTGATCGCGGCAGGTCTGGGCCGATGGGACCTGCGCTGGCTGTTCGTCGCCGACGCACTGAGCTGCCTGGCCTGCGCGGTCATCCTTCAGCTCGCTCTGCCCGGCGACCGTCCCGGCCGTCAGGATCAAGCCGCCCTCCAGGCGGCTTTCGACCGGGCGGATCTCCACCAGGCTTCACCGCAAAGTGGTGATGACATCAGGCCGTGGCGCGATCGCACGCTGATCATCATGCTCGCTTCCGGCACCGTGTTCGCCCTGGTCTACCTGCAGGTCATGATGTCGCTACCGCTGTCCCTGGCGCGCCGCGGCATGCGACCGGCGGACGCGGGAGTCCTCTTCACGGTCTCGGCCGTGACCATCGTCGCCGCCCAGCCCTTGCTACGTCTGAAGCGCCTGTCGGCGCTGTCCGCACCGGCGGCCCTCGCGCTCGGCTATGTCCTGCTCGCGCTCGGCCTGGCCGGCTACGCGGCAGCGCACACCCTGACGGCCTCCCTTGCGGCCACGGTGATCTGGAGCCTGGGCGATCTCCTGATACTCGGACGGGCCTTCGCACTCGTCGCAGACCTTGCCCCGCCGGGCGGCACCGGCCGCTATCTGGCCGTCTACGGCATCAGTTGGGGCGTCGCCGGCGTCGCCGCGCCCGTCATCAGCACGCAGATCCTCGAACGCGCGGGACCGACGTCCTTGTGGTCGGGACTGGCGGCCGTCTGCGTGGCGCTCGCCGTCGGGCAGATCCCGATCGCTCGGGTACTTGCCGCCCGGGGACGCGAGCAGGGTGTGGGTACCCTCGCCGCCCTGCCCGGTTCGTGAGCTCCACCCTGCAGCGACGTCGGTGGTGGGCCACTTGATGTGCCGTCCGGCCCACCGCAGCGGGAAGAACTGGCAGCCCCTGGGCGCTGCATGGGTATGACGAATGGACACCGCATCACCATCGAAGAGGCCACCACCGCGGTACGTGTCGTGCACGACGGACAGGTCCTGGCGGAGAGCAGTCGCCCGCTCGTGCTGCGCGAGACCGGCTGTCCGGTGCGCTACTACCTGCCACCGGAGGACGTGCGCACGGAGTTGCTCACCGCTTCCGACACCAGCACCCACTGCCCGTTCAAGGGCGATGCCTCGTACTGGTCGGTGCCCGGCGCCGCCGACCTGGTCTGGGCATATCTCGAGCCGAAGGACGACGTGGCTCCGATCAAGGGTCACTTCTGCTTCTACGCAACGGAGGTCGTCGCGGCGGACTGACCGCGAACCCCGGCTCCGCAGCGCCCTCACGGGCGAAGCGGAGCCGGGGTTCGGTTTGTTGGTCGGACCGGGGTTCGGTGTCGCTCAGGCGGTGGCGACGGCCGGCAGTTGGTAGGCGCGGTGGGCCAGGGTGATGGTGCGGGTCAGCAGCATCGCCACGGCCATGAAGATCAGCCCGTCGGTGATGGCCGCCCCGGTGACGCTGTGGCTCACGCACCAGTCGGTCAGCTGCTGGGGGAACCAGTGGGCCGATCCGTAGGAGAAGGCGGCGCGGGCGCCGATGACCGTGGTCCACAGAAGCGCGTACGGAGCTCCGGAACGACTGACCGGCATGCCCGTCCGGGGACTTCGGTACACCCGCATCAGGCCGATGGCGGCCAGGCCGCAGAGGAAGCCGACGGCGATGGCGGCAATCTCCACGACCAGGCCCGTGCCGTGCGTGGCCGGCCGCTCGAGGAAGAGCGGGATGACACCGCCGGCGATCAGCGCAGGCCGCAGGATGCGCAGCTTGCCGATCTTGCGGTGACCACCGAGGTCGCTCTCCAGGACGGCCACCAGCACGGCGCCGTTGACGATCATTGCCTGGGTCAGTTCCGACAGCATGGTGTGCTCCCTGGTGGTGAAGGCTTCGTGGTCCTGCGATGCCTTCACCTTCGGCCTTTCGGCCCGCGGCGGAATCGGAGCGCGGGTCCAGATCAGGTATGAGCTCTCCGGACGCGCGTAGTACCGCCGGTACCGCGGTCCCGTTCCAGGGACCTGCCGCCGTCACCCCGGACCTCACCCCGCCGTGTGACGCCCGAGCACGGGCTCTCTCCCTAACGTCGCAGGTGGCGGGTTGCAACGGCCCGCCATCCGGACCGACAGAAGGAGGGCGCAGACATGCTGGAAGTGCTTGCCGTCATCGCGATCGTGGCTTACGTCATCGGACGCCAGTTGCTCGGAGAGCCGCTGCGGGGCAAGAGGGTGATCCTGCTGCCCCTCGTCCTGGCGGTGATCGGACTGACCCGGCTCGGCGGGCACGGCGACCCGGTCAGGCCCGAGGATGTGGTGCTGCTGGTGGTCGGCGGGGTGATCGCCGCCGCGATCGGCGCCGGGCAGGGATCGATGATGCGGCTCCGCAATCGTGACGGTGGGCTGTGGGGGCAGATGCCGATGCGCAGCCTGTGGCTGTGGGCAGCCCTGGTCGGCTCGCGCGTCACCCTGATGGTGATCGCAAGCACCATGGGAGCCCATGTCGCCGCGTCCGCCGCGCCGATCGTGCTGATGCTAGGCATCAACCGGCTGGCCCAGGCCGTCATGATCACCCGGCGTGCCCACCGGTCCGGAATCCCCTTCGCCCGGGAGAAGGACGGTTCCGTCTTCCTCGGTGGCCGCCTGCAGGACCTGAACTCCCGCCTTGACGTCCTGACGGGCAATCGGCCCGGCCACCCGGATCAGCGGCACCCGGGCCACGACGACGGCGTCGCACCCTCCCGTCCGTACGACCCGTCCAACCGATACGACCTGTCCAACCGACACGACTCGTCCAACCCGAACGACCGGCCGAGTACGAGGCGGTAGCGGTGGCGCCCCGCCTCGGGGAGAGCCCGGGCATGACCAGCCGCCCCGTCCTGTCGTCCGTAGCCCGCACCGCGGACCGCACGACGGCCGCCGCCGATGATCGCGCCCGCTATCGTGAGCTCATGCTGCGCACGGTGTCCTGGCTCATCAGGGCGGGGGCGTACGGCCTGATCGGGGTCGACATCTTCATCCGTGCCTCGCTGGGGCCGGTCGCGCTGCCCGTCACCATCGCGGCGTACGCCCTGTGCGGGACGCTTCTGGTGGCGTGGGCGGCAGTGGCCGACCGCGGTGGCACGCCGAACGCGGTGCCGTTGATTCTCGGACTGATCACGGTCGTCTCAGCAGGAGTCTCCACCCAGCAGGACGTCACCTCCCTTATCGCACTCGGCGTGATGGCGGCCGTGGACGCGGGCACCGAGACCCGGTTGACGACCGCCTGGGCCGTCTTCGGGGCCGGGGTGCTCGCCGCCGAGACCGGTGCGCTGATCACCGATGCGAGCCCCGCTAAAGCCTTCGGCATCCCGCTGCTGCTGGCGCTCGGTCTGCAGGCGGGCTTCAACCGCCGGGCCCACCGCCTCCGGGCGGACCAGAGCGCGGCTCTGCTCGCCCAGTCCGAGGAACTGCGGGCCGAGCAGCACCGCAGTGCCGTCCTCGACGAACGCACGCGCATCGCCCGCGAAATCCACGACGTGCTGGCCCACTCGATCGGCGCGCTCGGGATCCAGATCCAGGCCGCCCGCGCCCTGCTCGCCGAACCCCCGGATGTGGACCGGGCGGACGGCGTGCTCGCGGTGGCTCAGCGGATGGCCTCCGACGGACTGACCGAAACCCGCCGTGCCGTGCACGCCCTGCGCACCGACACCCTTCCTCTGGATGAGGAGTTGGCCCGGATGACCGCCACCCACGAGCAGCGCCACGGCACACCGGTCGCGCTGCGGGTGGAGGGCAACCCGGCCCAGCTGCCGCCGGATCAGACGTTGGCCCTGGTGCGGACGGCTCAGGAGTCGCTCGTCAACGCCGCCAAGCACGCGCCGCACCAGCCGGTGACGCTCACACTGACCTACGGGGACGACAACGTGACCATGAGTATCACCAATCCGCTGGGGACCGCGGCCGCCCCCGGATTCGCCACCCTCGACGCCGGCTACGGCCTGACAGGCATGCGGGAGCGCCTGCTGTTGCTCGGCGGCACCCTCACGGCCGGTGCCGCGGATGCCGCCGATGCCGCGGACGGCACCTGCTGGACCGTGACCGCGAAAGTGCCCCGATGAGCACGCCTGAAAAGCCGCTGCGGGTGATCGTCGCCGACGACCAGGCGAGCGTGCGGGAAGGACTCGCGCTCATGCTCGACCTGCTCCCGGACCTCGACGTCGTCGGCACGGCCGCCGACGGTCAGGAAGCCCTGGACCTGGTCGCCCGGCACCGCCCGGACGCGATCCTGCTCGACCTGCACATGCCCGTGATGGACGGTATCGAGGCCACCCGGCGGTTGACCGCCGAGCACCCTGAGGTGGCCATCGTCGTCCTGACCACCTACGTGGACGACCGCTCCGTGCTCGACACGCTCCAGGCCGGCGCCCGCAGCTACCTGACGAAGGACGCCGACCGGCGGGACATCGCCCAGACCCTGCACAGCGCGGTCGCCGGGCTGAGCGTGCTGCACCCGCAAGTTCAGGCGACTCTGCTGGCTGCCGCGCAGGGCGCCCCACGGCGCCCCGAGGACCACGTCGAGCAGGCACCGCCCGCTGAACTGCCGGACGGACTGACGCCGCGCGAGGCGGAGATCCTCACCCTCATCGGCCGGGGTCGGAACAACACCGAGATCGCCGCGGAACTCTTCCTCAGCGGCAACACCATCAAGACCCACATCAACCGGATCTTCGCCAAGACCGGCTCCCGCGACCGTGCAGCGGCCACCCGCTACGCCCAGCAGCACGGGTTGATCTGACCCCCGTCCGACCCGTCACACCGTTGGACGCATCGCACCCGTTGCACCCGTCGCATCCGTCTCGCCCATCGCGGCGGAAACCCCGCGCTCTCCGTCCACCACCCCGGTTCTCAGGCAGGTGCCCAGTGAACGATGCAGATGTAGCCCGACTGCCGCTGGCAGGCATTCTGATCGCCGACTTCGGCCGTGTGCTGGCCGCCCCGTACGCCACGATGCTGCTCGCCGACCTCGGCGCGGACGTCGTCAAGGTCGAGCATCCCGACGCCGGGGACGACACGCGGTCATGGGGCCCGCCCCACGCCGCGGGGGAGGCCACGTACTTCCTGTCGGTCAATCGCAACAAGCGTTCCTTCGCCGCCGACCTCGGTGACGAGACGAGCCGCCGGCGGGCCGTGGAACTGGTTCGCCGGGCGGATGTGGTGTTCGAGAACTTCCGGCCCGGGACCATGGCCAAGTACGGGCTCTCGTACGAGCAGGCGCGCGCGGTCAACCCGGGCATCGTCTACTGCTCGGTCACCGGCTTCGGTTCAGGGGAGGGCGCTGCCCTTCCCGGCTACGACCTGCTGCTGCAGGCGGTCGGCGGGCTGATGAGCGTGACAGGCTCGGAACCCGGGGAGCCGGTGAAGACAGGCGTGGCGGTGGTGGACGTGCTCACCGGTCTGCATGCCGTGATCGGTGTCCTGGCCGCGCTGCGGCACCGTGACGCGACGGGAGAGGGGCAGCACGTCGAGGTCAACCTGCTGTCCTGCCTGCTGTCCAGTCTGGTCAACCAGGCCGGCGGTTTCACGCTGGCGGGCGCGGTGCCGGGAATCATGGGCAACCGGCACCCTTCGATCGCGCCGTACGAGGTCTACCCCGCCGCGGACCGCCCGATGGTGATCGCCGTCGGGAACGACCGGCAGTTCGCCGCCCTGTGCCAGGGCCTGGAGGCGCCGGAACTGACCGCCGATCCCCGGTTCGCCACCAACACCGACCGCGTCGCGCATGTCGACGACCTCGCCGAGCAGCTCACCCGGCTGCTCGAACGCCGCACCGCAGCCGACTGGTTCGAGATCCTCACACCGCTGGGCGTACCGTGCGGGCCGGTGAACGACGTGGCAGAGGCCTTCGGCCTGGCCGAACGGCTGGGCCTGGCGCCGCGCGCCACGATCACGACCGACGGCCGGCCGATGGATCTCGTGGCCAACCCGATCGGTCTGTCCCGTACCCCGCCGCGCTACGACCGGCGCCCGCCGCGACTGGGAGAGCACACGGACGAGATCGGTGCGTGGCTGGACTCGTAAGCCGCGCGACGCGACCGATCCGGCCCAGCCGTGACGAGCCCTGAGAGCGTCACTCCGTGGTGAGTGGTGCGTCGTGCTCTCCGTCGAGTTGGTGGTCCGCCCAGATGTAGCTTTCGGGAAGCAGGTCGGTGATGGAGACGGTTCGGAGACCGTCGCGTGTGCCGACGATGACCTGGATGGCCGGGAAGTAGTCGAGAAGGACCTGCCGGCAGCGCCCGCAAGGGGGCACCACCCCGCGGTCGCGGTCTCCCACGGCGACGATCGTGTCCAGGTCGTAGGCCCCCTGAGCGGCAGCCGCGCCAATGACGACCAGCTCCGCGCAAGGGCCGCCGGTGAAGTGGTAGGCGTTCACCGCGGTGACGATCCGGCCGTCCTTGGCGCGGGCCGCAGCCGCCATGGTGTGGTTGTCGCCCCGGCAGCGGGTTGCCGCGACATGCGCCGCGGCCTGGATCAGCTCGTGATCGACGGGGTCTGTCTGCGTGGTCATCTTTTCTGCCTTCATACGGTGGTGAGCGACGCTCGCCAACATTGGGTGATGGCGCGGCTGCCGCGCAACTCCGTGGACCAGACGGACGAGAGTGCGGCCGGCATCGACGGATGCGATGAGTTTTTCGGGCCCGCTGGGTCTTACTTCCTGTAGGCAAACACGAAGGGACACCCGATGCGCACACTGTCCGTCAACACATTCGTCTCTCTTGATGGGGTCATGCAGGCTCCCGGCGGTCCGCATGAGGACCCTACGGGTCACTTCACTCACGGAGGGTGGAACGTCACCTTCTGGGACGAGGTGATGGGCCGGGCCATGGGGAGGGCGTTCGAGAGGGAGTACGAGCTGCTCCTCGGGCGCAGGACCTACGAGATTTTCGCGGCGCACTGGCCGTACGCCGGCGACGACGACCCGGCCGCGAAGGCTCTGAACTCCATGAAGAAGTACGTCGCGTCCCGCACGTTGCAGGAAGTGACCTGGAGCGGCTGCGAGCTGCTGTCCGGCGATGCGGGGGACGCGGTGGCGGAGCTCAAGCAGCAGGAGGGGCCGGATCTGCAGGTCCACGGCAGTAGTGGCCTGCTGCAGACGCTTCTGGAGCGCGATCTGGTGGACGAGTTCACTGTCTGGACGTTCCCGCTGCTCCTGGGGAGTGGGAAGCGCATGTTCGGTGACGGGACTCGGGCGGGTGGGCTGCGGCTCGTGGAGTGTGAGACCTCTACAAGCGGTGTGGTGATCTCGCGGTACGAGCGCGCCGGCGTGGTACCCCTGGGGTCGTTCGAAGCCGCTGAGCCGAGCCAGGCGGAGCTGCGGCGCCGCGAGGGCCTGGCGGGCTGATCGCGAGAGACCCACGAGCTGATGTCGAACGCTTTCCGGCGTGCTGTGCTGCGGCCGACGGCTGTTGCGTGCGCCCGTGATGACGGGCGCACGCAACGTTGTCCCATCCCGTCGTTGACCGCGGCTCCGACGGTGTCCGGGCGACGGGCAGGATGTCCGTCAGGTGCGGGGCGTGGGGCTCACCCTGTTGCCTTCCGGAAACTCAGGCGGAGATCTTCTTCAGACAGCCCTCCAGCTGAGTGCGGGGCTTGGTAAGACTCTTGGCCGCGGTTGCTACGGCGAGTTCGGCCTTGTCGGCGGTGGCGTTGAGCGAGGCGGCGTTCTTGGCCTGGGTGGCCTTCTGGGCCAGGCCCGCCTGACGGGTCAGCCGGTCGGCCTGATAGGTGGCGTCGGCGCCGCCCTTGCTCTTGGCCAGTGTCGCCAGCTTCTTGAGGGCCGTGGCGGTGGCTGCGGCATCCCGCGCGTCAGCGGCCTTGGAGACGGCCATGCCGGCCTGCAGCCCCTGCGAGCCGTACCGCGACCCCAGGCCGGCTGCCGCGTTCGAGCTCTCCTTCAGGACAGTGACGTCCTTGTCGGCCGCATCGGCCGCCTTCCTGGCGGAGTCCGCCTGGGTTGCGGCTACCTGGACCTGGTCCTCGGCCATGAGGTACGCCAGCTGCTCCTTGGCACACGCGGTCGGGGCGGCGGCCGGGGACGTCGGGGCGGGCGGTGCGGGCGGTGCGGTCTGTGCCACGGCGGGGGAGGCCAGGGCGAGCAGGACCAACGTGGTCGTGGCGGCTGACGCGGCGGTGCGCAACTTCATGGGGGATCTCCATCGGGACGTGATGCGGTGTGCGGCGGGACGCCGGCACGGAAGGAGCTTTGCCCCGCACGCGGTGACCTCTACTGCCCCCTGAAGCCGGATGGAGCAGTCCCAGCACCCAACTGGCCCCCTGCGCTCACTCCGAGGTTCGTTCCGGGTCGCTGTCAGTGGGTGGGTCTACCGTGGGTGGATCCAGAACCCAGCGTGATCAGGAGGGGCCATGACCACACTCGAGAACCGGCCGAACACCGCACTCCTCGTCGTCGATGTGCAGACCGACGTCGTCGAAGGGGCTCATGAGCGCGACACGGTCGTCGCGAACGTAGGCAGCCTCGTCGCGGAGGCGCGGCGGGAACAGGTCCCGGTTGTCTGGGTCCAGCACTCCGACGAGCACCTCGTGAGGGGGAGTGACGGCTGGCGGATCGTTCCCGAGCTGGCTCCGGGCGACGCAGAGCAGCTGGTCGAGAAGAAATACGGCGATGCCTTCGAGGACACCACCCTGGAGACCGTGCTGTCGGGGCTCGGGGTCGGGCGTCTGGTCATCGCCGGCGCCGAGACCGATGCGTGCATTCGCTCAACGCTTCACGGTGCGTTCGCCAGGGGGTACGACGCGACGCTTGTCAGCGACGCCCACACGGCGGGGGACAAGACGGCCTGGGGCGCTCCGCCGCCGGACCAGGTCATCTCGCACACGAACCTGTACTGGACCTACCAATCGGCACCGGGTCGGACGGCCGGGACGGTCGCGACCAAGGACGTCGACTTCGGCGGTACGTCCGACTCTTGATCGGCGGGGACGGGAACGTCCTCGTGGGGCCTTATGGGGTCACCGCGTCCGCGGGCGGGTCACGTCGCGGTCGCGGTCGGCCACCAGTGCGCGGAGGGTCCGGGAAGGTCTTCGTCGATCTCCTCGCGGCGCAGCGTGTTCATGCGGGAGGTGCCGACGTAGTGCTGGCGGATGAGACCGGCCTCGCGCAGCACGTGGAAGTGGTGGGTGGCGTTCGACTTGCTGACCGGTAGGTCGGTCGCGCCGCAACTGATGTCCTCACGGGCGGCGTACAACTCGCTGACGATCTGGCGACGCACCGGTTCGACCAGGGCTTCGAGCACCTGCTGAAGGCTGATCGTCCGGATGTCGGGGTGTGGTGGGCTCCGTTCCTGCCCGGTTCGTTGTGCTGCTGCCATCGGTTGTCGACCTCCCGTAGACCTCCCTTGCGCATCGTAGGACACCCATCTAAGGACGATAGGGCCTGCCAACGAGGGGAGTGGCTCCCGATGGCAACTCCCGCAGCAGCTAGTCGCCGGCGGGCATCAGCTTCGTGACTTTGCCCTTGGGGTCCGCTTCCAGGTAGCCGCCGTCGTAGGCGTCGGCGAGATAGACCGCGATACCGGCGGGGGTGTTGAAGATGTTGTTGGGTTGGCGGATCACGAGGTAGCGCGCGGTGGGCTTGGGGACGTGCAGATCCTTCTCCGCCCGGCTGAGCAGGGCGGGCAGGGCGTCCCAGTTGAAGGCGTCCAGGCTGACGGGCAGATCACCGCCGGACAGTGTCCCGCTGATCGAGCCGCGGGTCACGCCCTCGCCGACGCGGTAGTCGTAGCTGTCGTAACGTTTGGTGCTGCCATTCACGATGCCTTCGGCGGAGATGTACTCCGGGTACACGACGAAGCGGCCGACCTTGTCGGTCCCCATCTGCGCCTTCAGCTCCTTGATGGCAGCCCGGATGCCGTCGGGCGTCAGCAGATTCCCATTCGCCGGAACCTTTGCCGGCTGCGGTGCGGACTGCGTGGTCGTCGGTGTCGGGCCCGATGTCTTTGGCGTGGAGGCCGTCGAACCGGGCGGCTTGGACGCGACGTTGTCACCGGCGTGCTCGGGGAGAAGCGTCCACACCAGCAGGCCGGTGAGCACGGTTCCGCAGACCGCCGAGCCGACCGCCACCCACCGCGTGCCGGTCCTGCGCCGCCCGCTTGGGAAGGACGACCGCGTCGTGCCCGGCTCCCGCAGGGCGTGCTGCCATGGACCGGCACCTTGGGGAAAGGCGTCCTGGGGCATGGACGGCCCGAATTCGTCCGGCCTTGGCGCAGTGGATTCCGCCACCGGGGGCCTCAGCTGGAAGGACGTGGCCTCGGGTCCGGGAACGGGCACGGGTCCGGACCAGGATGTGGACGGCTGCTGCTGGGCTGCGACGGCCAGCATGCGATCCAGGGCCTCGGCGTCCGGCCGGGCGGCAGGGTCCTTGACCAGAAGGGCGTTGAGGACCGCGGTCAGCGGCCCTGCCTGGCGCGGCGGCGGAAGCTCCTCGTTGAGGACGGCGGCCAGCGTGGCCAGGGTGGTTCCCTTGCGCAGCGGGTGATGGCCCTCGACGGCCACGTACAGCATCATCGCTAGGGACCAAAGGTCCGCGCTGGGACCGCCGTCGTCCCCGGTGATCCGTTCGGGGGCCATGAAGTCGGGGGTGCCGATGATCGACCCCGTGGCGGTCAGGACCGTGGATTCGCGGATCGCGGCAATGCCGAAGTCGGTGAGCACCGGGCGTCCGTCGGGACGCAGCAGGACGTTGGGGGGCTTCACATCCCGGTGCTGGATTCCCACGGCGTGTGCGGCCCGCAGCGCGGCCAGCAGCTCGCGGCCCAGCAGGGCCGCCTGTACCGGCTCCATCGGCCCGAGCGCGAGCCTGTCCTGAAGCGATCCGCCGGTCACCAGTTCCATCACGAGCCAGGGGTAGGTACCCTCACCGCCGTCCACGACGTGGTGGATGGTCACCACATTGGGATGGTCGACCCGGGCCAGCGCACGAGCCTCCCTCAGGACCCGGGCCCGCAACAGGCTCGCCGCCTGCGGATCGTACTCGGCCAGCCCCGGATCGGACGGGCGTACTTCCTTGAGTGCTACCGCCCGGTCGAGGACGAGATCACGCGCCCGCCACACCAGACCCATGCCACCGCTACCCAGCCGCGCCTCCAGCTCGAAGCGCCCATCGATGACCCGTCTGCCAGGTTCCCCGTTGCTCATGGCCCGGAGCCTACGAGACACCTCGGACGTTCACACACACCACCCGCGCCGCCGTCGCCCAGTTCCGCGCCGAGGGCCACGAGATCGGCGACGAGGACATCGCCCGGCTCTCTCCGCTCAAGCACCGCAACCTCAACGTGCTCGGCCACTACAGCTGCACCGCCGCAGCCGGTCCGTTGCAGCCGGTTGACCAGGACCGTGCGGTGAACCTGCCGGTCAGCGCTGGTATGGAGCCATCCCGGCTGGTATCCGTGCACGGCGCGGGGTGGTTCTTCCTTCGGATCGACCACCGTGGTGGTCTCGTGCGCAAGCCCCGGATGTGGTGCGCCGGCTACCGCTTCCTGACGGTGTAGGTCAGGTGGGTCACCCGGGATGATGCGTCCGTGCGGGTCTGGTCGAGGGCGAGGTGGGCCGGGTCAACGCGGTCGAACAGGCGGATGCCGGTGCCGAACAGCACGGGCGCGAGGGTAATCGAGAACTCGTCGATCAGACCGCTGTCCAGGTACTCCTGGATCGTCTCGGCGCCGCCGGCGATGCGGACGTCGCGGTCGCCGGCGGCCTCGCGGGCCTGGTCCAGTGCGCTGGAGATGCCGTCGTTGACGAAGTGGAAGGTCGTGCCGCCCGGCCGCTCCCACGGGTCACGCTTGGTGTGGGTCACGACGAACACCGGGGTGTGGAACGGCGCCTCCTCCGGCCATGCCAGCTCGCCGGCGTCGAACATCCGCTTGCCCATGACGCTCACGCCGGTGCGCTCGTACGTCGCCCGAGCGATGTCGTTGTCGAGTCCTTCCTCGCCGCCCTCGCCGAGCTTGAGGTTCTCCCGGAACCACCGCTGCGGGAACAACCACGCCTGCAACTCCGACCACTTCGCCATCCAGCGCTGGACCCTCGGGTCGTTCTGACCTTCGGGCGAGAAGACGTCCTCGACGGGCACGGCCTCCGGTGCCATGAAGCCGTCGAGCGACATCGTCACGCTGAAGAACACCTTCCCGGCCATCAGCCCTCAGCTCCCTTCGGTGTGTTCTCGTTCCAGTTGAGTTCGGCGATATAGGCCGCCAGGTTGCGCAGCGTCTGCTCGCCGCCCTCGATCGCGTGGTACTTCTCCACCGCCTCGTCGCGCAGTTCCTTGGTGGGGAACACCGTGCGCATCACGATTTGGGTCTCCTCGCCGGCCGGCTCGAAGGTCAGGACCGACTGGAAGGCGTTGGGGTCGTCGCGGGACTCGCCGTGCACCAGCGCGATCCGCTCCGGCGGGACGATCTCGGTCCAGGTGATCCACTCCTGGTAGTCGGTCCCGTCCGGCCCGTGCATCACGAAGGCCCAGACCCCGCCCGCGCGGAACTCGAAGGATCGCGTCGTGGTCGTGAACCCTTCCGGTCCCCACCACTGCGACAGGTGCCGGACCTCCGTGAACGCCTCGAACACCAGCTCCCGTGCGGCGCCGATGGCCCGGGCGACCACGATCTCGCGGTCCGCGGCTGCGTGGTCGGGCTCGTCGCCGCTACTGGTCGTCGTCATCGGGTGGTTCCTCCTGCCTCGCCTGTTTCAGATCTCGCACGTACTCGTCCAGCCGGTCGAAGGTCTCGTTCCAGAACCGCTCGAAGCCGCCCGCCCACTCGTGGACCGGCCGCAGCCCGCGGGCGTCCAGGTCGTACAGCCGCTGCTTGCCCGCCCCACGGACCCGCACCAGCCCGACCTCGCGGAGCACCCGCAGGTGCTTGGACGCCTGCGGCTGGGTCATCCCCAGGTCCCGAGCCAGCTCGGTCACGGGTCGCTCGCCGCCCCGCAGCAGCACCAGGATCTCCCGCCGCTGTGGCTCGGCGATCGCATTGAACGCGTCCGAGGTTGTCGCCGCTCGTGCCATGTGGCCATCGTATGCCTATATCGGAATGTGTCAACGGCTGTGTGACCAACGACCGGCTCGGGCTGGTCCGGCTTGCCGACCTGACCGTGACGAAGGTGCGGCAATGCATGGCTCGTGAGCAGCTGGGTCATCCGGGGCCGCAAGAGCACGGCGAAGGGGATGCCCAGCGTCGGGCGAGGCGGAGTGTTGGTCTTCATGACGGATGCGGTCGCTACGGCGTACCTGCACGGCCGCTATCGGGAGTGGAAGGACCGCCCGAAAGCCCGGCGCCGGCACCCCGTCCCGCTGCCACTCGACGGCTGAAGACTCCAGTCCGCTGGCCTGACGGCGATTGCTTCGGCGGGCCGGGACGACGAGCCCGAGGGTCCGGGCGGCGGTGTGGGCGCGCCGCCGCCCGTTGGAGGACCTTCGGTCGGCCGGGGTGCCGCGGGGTGGCCTTGGAACGTCAGGAGTACAGCACTGGCTTCGGGAGGCCCTGTCCCGTCTCCAGCAGGGACTTCAGGCTGGAGATGACCTTCGCCCAGCCACGGGCGGTGGCGTCGTACTGGTCGGTCGGGAGGTCCTCATGGGTGACGGTGAGGCATACGGTGTCGCCGATGGGTTCCAGGTCGAAGGTGACGCGCGAGCGGCGGGCCGGGACGTCGGCGTCGGCCGGGCTCGCCCAGTCGTGGGTCAGCCGGCGCGGCGGGTCGATCTCCAGGATGGTGCCGACGACATCGACGACATCGACGCCGCCGTCGGTGTGACGTACGTGCTCCCACCGGTCGCCCTTGGCCCAGCCGGAGACGTTGCGGTGGTCCCAGTACTGCGCGGTGACCTCCGGGTCGGTGAGCGCCGTCCACAGTCGCTCCGGCGTGGTGGCGATGTACGTGACGTAGACCAGGCTTGGCTTGTCCATGAGTCCGTTCTCCTGTTCGAGGTCGTTCTTGAGAGAGGCCAGGGCGTCGAGGTCCGGCAGTTCGAACTTCGCGATCCAGCGACGGTGGATCTCGTGCAGTGGCACCGGGTTCAGGTAGTGCAGCTTCTCCCTGCCGCGCCAGGTCGTGGCGATGAGCCCGGCCGACTCGAGCAGCGCGAGGTGCTGGGTGATCCCCTGTCGGGTCATGCCGAGATCGCGGCAGAGCGCGCCCAGCGTCTGGCCGTTGTCCGCGTGCAGCCGGTCGAGCAGCCGTCGCCTGGTCGGGTCGGCCAGCGCCTTGAAGACCCTGGTCATGTCATCGCCGTCGGGCATGCCTCCACGATAGGCAAGTAAATACTTGCGTGTCAATCGGTGGCATCCATTCCCTGGAGCAGATGCCATGGGAACGCAGCACTGTCGTCACTGCCCGCCCGGGCTGCACCGGTGTCGCGGGAGGTCCGTCTCGTCGGCGTCAAAGCGGGCGTACGTCGGCGGCGCCTGCTGCGCGGCCGGAAGGCTCCCGTCCCAGCCGGGCGAGCGGGGACAGGGCCATCAAGGCGGGGGACAGCATCATGCCGGCCGCCGTCACCAGGAGGCAGGTGCGCAACCCCCACTCCTGCGCGAGGAGGCCGCCGAGCAGCGAGCCGAGCGGGGTGAGTCCCATGCCGACAAAGGTGATGGTCGCGGCCGCGCGGCCTTGCATCCCATCCGGAGTGACCGCCTGCCGGACGGCCATGACGGTGACGTTCACCAGCTGACCGAACGCCCCGAACGCGAAGTTGATCGCCACGAGAGCCGGGATCGTCACCGTGGAAGGGCCGTGCAGCGCGGGCACACACATCATTACGCCGTCGCCGATTGTCGCCGCGGACACCAGCACCGCGCCGTAGCCGAACCGGCCCGGGAGGCGGGCGGCCAGCAGCGAGCCCAGGAGCGCGCCCGGTCCCGTCGCCGCGAGGACCAGCCCGACGGCGGTGCCCGTCAAATGGAGTTCTCGTGTCAGGAAGAGCAGGTACGTGGTCATCAGCGCCGCGAAGGAGAACTGGAAGGCGGCCGAGGCCAGGCCCACGGTCCGCAGCGAGATGTCGCCGACAACGAAGCGAAGGCCCTCATGAATCCGCCGCCAGACCCGAGATGGGCGTTCCGAACGCTCCGGGATCGATTCGTGGCTGCGGATCCCGCGGATCGACAGGAACGAGGCCGCGAAGAACAGCGCACTGGACGCGGCAGCGATGGGCGCGGCCAGCAGGGAAACCACCAATCCACCGAGGGCGGGGCCCCCGATCTGGGCCGCGGAGCGGCTGCCCTCGAGCGCGCTGTTGCCTCGCAGCAACTGGTCGCGTTTCACCAGTCGTACGAGAGACGCCTGGTAGGCCACGTCGAAGAACACCGACAGGGCCCCGACAGCGAAGGCGACCACGAGCAGCGTCGGCAGGCCGAGCCCGCCGAGGAGGCCGGCCAGGGCGGCGGCGCCCAGCACCAGAGCCCGGCCCATGTCGGCCAGCACCATCACCGCACGGGTCCGCCACCTGTCCACCCACGCACCGGCGAAGAGCGAGAGCAGCAGGATCGGCGCCTGCCCCACCGCGCGAAGGACGCCCAGCCGGCCGGCGTCGGCGTCGAGTGTCAGGACGGCGATCAGCGGCAGCACCATCAGGCTCGCATGCTCGCCGAGTTGGGAGGCTGTCTGGCCCGCCCAGAGCCTGCGGAAGTCGCTGTCCCGCCACAGCGGGGGCGGCACAGGTCGAGGAGCATCGGACACGACGGAAGCGGGCGGCACAGGAACCCCTTGGGTTGCCGAAGACGAGATCCGCCATCCGGCGCGAACAGGCGCACCGACGGTTCAGGCGGGGGGAAGGCTCGCTGTGCCGCGTATTAGGGGCAGCACGCGATGACAGGCCGCTCACGGCCTACAACGTCAACGCGCGCTCGGACGACCGGGCATGTCTCGTCTCCTCAGGGGTCACTCGCCGCACCTGACAGTAGCCCTCGGCGGCGCGGCGTGAAAAGGCGATTGAAGGCTGGTGCGGACGGCCAGGTCGCAGCCTGCCGCCGGTCCACGGAGCGCGGTTTCCTGGCGCGGTCCCATCTGACGGCGTGTCGGTCACCTCGGCCAGGCAGCACTTCGCCCCGCCCGACAGCATCGGGCGGGGCGAAGCGTTCCGGGTCCTGATTACGTCAACGGCATTCCACGTGGCCGGCGACCGCACAGATGCCACGAGCGACGCGGTCCTACGGGCGATCGAGAGCCATCGAGCTTACGGCCGATCGAGAGCCATCGAGAACCGTCGAGCTTACGGTCGGTCGAGAACGATCGAGTTGACCGGTGTGAAATCGATCTGCCAAGCCGTTTGCGGCAGGCCTGTTTTCGTGCAGCCGACGCCGTTGTATCCGGTGCATGTCTCGACCCAGGCATTGGACCCGTGCGGAGTCTGGTTGTTCGCCAACCAGTGGAGTCCAACCTTGTTGCTCAGGTCGTGGGCCCCGTAGCTCCAGTAGATGTCAGAAGGATGTCGAGACCCTTCGGACAGAGGACGTCCAGGTCGGCCCGGCGCGGGCCGACCTGGACGTCGTGCATCAGACGAGTCAGACGAGGTCGAACCGGTCCAGGTTCATGACCTTGTCCCAGGCGGCGATGAAGTCCTTCACGAACTTCTCCTTCGCGTCGTCGCTCGCGTAGACCTCCGCGAGCGCACGCAGTTCGGAGTTCGACCCGAAGACGAGGTCGGCCCGGCTGCCGGTCCACTTGACACTGCCCGTGGCGTCGCGGCCCTCGAAGGTGGTCGCGTCCTCGGACGTCGCCTTCCAGGTCGTGCCCAGGTCGAGCAAGTTGACGAAGAAGTCGTTCGTCAGCGACCCGGGGGTCGTGGTGAGGACGCCGAGCGGCGACTGCTGGTGGTTCGCTCCGAGGACGCGCAGGCCGCCGACGAGGACGGTCATCTCGGGGGCGCTGAGGTTCAGCAGGTTCGCCTTGTCGAGCAGCAGGTACTCGGCCCGCAGTCGGTTCCCCTTTCCGAGGTAGTTGCGGAACCCGTCGGCGCTGGGCTCCATCTCGGAGAACGACTCGACGTCGGTCTGCTCCTGCGAGGCATCAACGCGTCCGGGCGTGAAGGGGACCCGGACCTCGACGCC
Source organism: Streptomyces sp. NPDC045021 (assembly GCF_056432645.1). NCBI lineage: Bacteria > Bacillati > Actinomycetota > Actinomycetes > Kitasatosporales > Streptomycetaceae > Streptomyces > Streptomyces sp. NPDC045021. The sequence goes on along the minus strand of NZ_JBWKIQ010000001.1, from coordinate 179,589 downwards.
GGCGTCCTTCGCGGCCTGCTCCACGCCCGCGGCGCCGCCGAGAACGATCAGGTCGGCCAGCGAGATCTGCTTGCCGTCGGTCCGGGCCGAGTTGAAGGTGTCCCGGATCCCCTCCAGCGTGCGCAGTACCGTCGCCAGCTCGTCGGGGTTGTTCACCTCCCAGCCGATCTGCGGCTGCAGACGGACGCGCGCGCCGTTGGCACCGCCGCGCTTGTCGCTGCCGCGGAAGGACGAGGCCGACGCCCACGCCGTGGAGACGAGCTGGGACACCGACAGGTCGGAGGCGAGCACCTGCTGCTTGAGCGCGGAGATCTCGGCGTCTCCGACGAGCTCGTGGGTCACCGCGGGGAGCGGGTCCTGCCACAGCAGCGTCTCGGTCGGGACCTCGGGGCCGAGGTAGCGCACGATCGGGCCCATGTCGCGGTGGGTCAGCTTGAACCACGCGCGGGCGAAGGCGTCCGCGAACTCGGCGGGGTTCTCGTGGAAGCGCCGGGAGATCTGCTCGTAGGACGGGTCGAGCCTCAGCGAGAGGTCGGTCGTGAGCATCGTCGGGGCGTGGCTCTTCGACGCGTCGTGGGCGTCGGGAACGGTACCCGCTCCGGCGCCGCCCTTCGGCCGCCACTGGTGCGCGCCGGCGGGGCTCTTGAAGAGCTCCCACTCGTAGCCGAACAGGATGTCGAAGAAGGAGTTGTCCCAGGTGATCGGGGTGTTCGTCCAGATCCCCTCAAGACCACTGGTGATCGCGTCGGCGCCCTTGCCGGTACCGAAGGAACTGCTCCAGCCCAGGCCCTGCGCCTCGATCGGGGCGGCCTCGGGGTCGTCGCCGACGCTTTCGGCCGGGCCCGCGCCGTGGGTCTTGCCGAAGGTGTGGCCGCCCGCGATCAGGGCGACCGTCTCCTCGTCGTTCATGGCCATCCGGCGGAACGTCTCACGGATGTCGCGCGCCGCGGCGATCGGGTCCGGGGTGCCGTTCGGACCCTCGGGGTTGACGTAGATGAGGCCCATCTGGACCGCGCCGAGGGGGTTCTCCAGCTCCCGGTCCCCGGTGTAGCGCTCGTCGTCGAGCCAGGTGGTCTCGGGGCCCCAGTAGACGTCCTCGTCGGGCTCCCAGACGTCCGCCCGGCCGCCGCCGAAGCCGAAGGTCTCGAAGCCCATCGACTCCAGGGCGACGTTGCCGGTGAGGATCATGAGGTCGGCCCACGAGAGGCTCTGGCCGTACTTCTTCTTGACCGGCCACAGCAGGCGGCGTGCCTTGTCGAGGCTGGCGTTGTCCGGCCAGCTGTTGAGGGGAGCGAAGCGCTGCTGGCCGGCCCCGGCGCCGCCACGGCCGTCGCTGACCCGGTAGGTGCCCGCGCTGTGCCAAGCCATCCGGATCATGAGCGGGCCGTAGGTGCCGAAGTCGGCGGGCCACCAGTCCTGCGAGCTCGTCAGTACCTCGGCGATGTCCCGCTTCACCGCAGGGAGGTCGAGCGTATTGAACGCCTCGGCGTAGTCGAACTCCTCGCCCAGGGGGTTGGCCACGGCGGGGTTTTTGGCGAGGATCTTCAGGTTGAGCCGCTCCGGCCACCACTGACGGTTCCCACCACCCTGGGTCGGGTGCGGGGCGCGCTCGTGCGCGACCGGGCAGCCACCTCCGCCCTCCGTCTTCGCGTCTACGACGATCGCGTCGTTGTTCTCAGTCATGGGAATCCTTCCGGAACAGGGGGATCACAGTGCTCAGAAACTGTGGGCGGTGGAACGGTCGGGGCGGAGCCCCAGTAGATGACCTCGGCCTCTTCGATCGAGAGGCCCTGGTCTTCGGACGCGGTCGGGCAGGGGGTTTCGCCGACCGCGCGGTCGACGTCGGAGAGGACACCACGTGTCCCTCGAAGCGGGCCGGTCGCCATCCCGGACGGTCTCGAGCAGCGCGACACGGGCGGCTCGCCACCCGCAGGCCGGCACCGCATAGCGCCTCGGTGGTGGTCCCGTACGTCTCCGTCTCCTGCCGTACTGGAGTCTTCCTGTCTCTTGGCTATTGCCAGAACCGATCCTACGATGGACAGATTCCAAGTCAAGAAGCGCGCCAGAGCCCTATCCAATCGGAACCCGGACCTCCACCGGTAAACTCCGGGCAACCCACCGAACCTGAATAGGTGAACCCATATGAGCGACCTGCTGGAGCGACTGCGAGGGCGTGGCTGGCGGATGACTTCCCAGCGGCGTGTCGTTGCGGAGGTCCTTGACGGCGACCACGTGCATCTCACGGCTGACGAGGTGCACGCCCGCGCGGCCCAGCGGCTGCCCGAGATCTCCCGGGCGACTGTCTACAACACGCTGGGCGAGATGGTTACTCTCGGTGAGGTCATAGAAGTCGCCACCGACGGCCGCGCCAAGCGCTACGACCCCAACGCACACCACCCGCACCAGCACCTGGTGTGCTCCAACTGCGGCACCATCCGCGACGTCCACCCGACCGGTAATCCGCTGGCCGCCCTTCCGGCGGAGGAACGCTTCGGCTTCACGGTCTCCGCGGTCGAGGTCACCTACCGCGGCCTGTGTCCCTCCTGCGTCTAGGCAGTTTTTGACCTGGTCCGGTGGGTAGCTCGTTACGATCTCCCCAACGCTGTAAGCCAGAGGGGGGAGATCCGTGATCGACGGTCATGAGGGCGTGGTCGTCTACTGGCGACCCATGTGCATGTTCTGCATGAAGTTGCGTCTGCGCCTGAGCTTCACACGGCTGCGGTACACCAAGGTGAACATCTGGAGAGATGCCGAGGCGGCGGCCTTCGTCCGCTCGGTCGCAGACGGGAACGAGACCGTGCCGACCGTGACCGTGGCCGGCAGAGCGATGGTGAATCCGTCGAAGAAGCAGCTGATGGAAGCGGTCGAGACGTATGCACCGCATCTGTTGTCCAAGGCCGGCTGACTGACGGCGTCGGCGCGATGGACCCTGGAGACAGCGCCTCTGGCCGCGTCAGCCAGGTCCACTCTCACGAGTGACTGGAAGGGGCGCATAGGTGTCCCCGCCCGTGGGCGGGGACACCGTGGGGCGCTCGGTCAGTAGGACGGAACCCGGTCACGCTCTTGCGTCGGCATCTCCGCGCTGTGCTGCGGGTGACGGCCGGCGGGTCGGCCCGGTCGGACCGGCCACCAGATGCTCCGGCCGAGCAGCGCGGCCAGAGCGGGCACCAGCACGATCGACAGGATGAACGCGGAGAGCATGATGCCGAGGGCGGTCGCGAAGCCGACCTGCCGGCTCGACGGAGTGGCGGCGAGACTCGCGAAGGAGCCGGCCAGTACCAGGCCCGCGGTCGCGATGGCCGGTGCGGTGTGCCGTACGGCACGGGCCACGGCTGCGCGGGCCGGGCCCGGCCGCTCCATCTCCTCGCGTATGCGGTCGCTGATCAGGATGTTGTAGTCGGTCCCCAGGGCGACGACGAACAGGAACAGCACCAGGGGGAGGGTGAAGTTGACGCCCGGCTTGTTCAACAGGTGTTGGAACAGCAGGGTGGAGGCGCCGAGGGTGGCGGCGAAGCCGAGGCCGACGGAGAGCATGAGGATCATCGGCGCCAGGAGGCTGCGCAGCAGGACGAGCAGGATCAGGGCGATCAGCACGGCCGCGACCGGGAACACGACCTTCAGGTCGTGGTCGACGGCGGTCGATATGTCGGCGAAGATGGCCGCCGTCCCGCCCACATGTGCCGTCATACCCGTGGGGGTGTGAGCGGCGACTGCTTCCCGTACGGGACCGGAGACCAGGTCACGGGCCTGCTGGGTCTGAGGATCCGCCGTCAGGTAGAGGTCGATCCGGGCGGCACGGTGGTCCTGGTTCAGGGCGGTCTTGGCTACCTTGCCCACGCCTTTGACCTGAGCGAGCGCGTGGGACAGGCCGTCGAGCCCGTTCGGGCCCAGGGTGCCGCCGTCCTTGGCGGTGACGAAGACGCTCGTGGGATCCGAAACGCCGGCCGGCAGGGCGCGGGAGATCTCGGTGGCGGTAGCCGCGGCCGCGGTGCTTGCGCCGCCGCCGGTCTGGCCGTAGTCCATCCGGATCCCGATCAGCCCGGCGGACAGTGCGCCCAGCATGGCGACGGAGGCGACGAGCATCATCAGGGGCCGCCGTGCGACGAGGTCGCCCAAGCGGGCGGCCGAGCCGGCGCGGGGCTTGCGCTTGAGGGCCCGGGAAGGCCAGAACATCTTGCGGCCGGCCGCCGCCAGCATGGCCGGCATCAAAGTGAGGCTGCCCAGCAGCATGACCAGGACCGAGACGGCGATGGCCGGGCCGAGCACGCGGAACTGTCCGAAGGAAGCGACGCCGAGCGTGGCGAAGGCGGCGACGATGGTCAGCGCCGCCGAAGTGATCGCGTTGCCCACCCGGCCGGAGACCTCCGCGGCCACTGTGCGGGCGTGCTGCTCCGGTTGCGCCCGCAGCTGTTCGCGGAAGCGGAACAGCAGGAACAGCAGGTAGTCGGTGCCGATGCCGAGCAGAACCACGCTGATCAACGAGGGGGTGCCCGGGTCCAGTTTGATTCCGGTGAGCATCGCGGCGCCGACCACGGCGCCCGACGCCGCACCGCCGATGAACACAACGGCGAGGAGCGGCAGCAGCGCCGCGAGAACGCTGCGGAACACCAGCACGTTGAGCAGCACGATGAGCCCGATGACGAGTATCGACGTGACCTTTGAGGCGGTCTCCCCGGCGTCGGTGGTGTCCACGGTGTCGGCCAGGCCGCCGGTGAATCCGGTGCGCATTCCCGCGTCGGTGAACTGCGCGCGGGCGGCGTCCCGGAAGGCCCGATAGAGGTCCTGCATTCCGGGGGCCGAGGAATTACCGACCAGTTCCGCGGAGAGCAGCTCGAAACTCCGGTCGGGCGCCATCATGGCCGGGGCGACCCGGGGCGTCTGCGAGTAGTCCCTGAGCAGGAAGGACGGTCCGCCGTCCTTGGGCTTGGGCATGGTGACCCGGTGCCGGCCCAGTTTCTCGGCCTCGGCGCCGACCCGCCGCTGGTCGGCTGCGGTGAGGGCCTTACCGTCCGGGCGGGCGACCAGCACGGTGACGGTATTGGCGTCGGGTTTCACGCCGAACTGGTCCTCGGCGATTTTCAGCGCGGCGGCCGAGTCGTAAGTCTTGGGCAGGAAATCCCCGGTCTGGTTCTGCGTGACCCGATAGATCAACGTCGAACTCAGACCGGTCAGAACGATACCCAACGCCGCCCAGACGGCGATGACCTTCCACGGGTTTCTTGTGGAGAATCCGGTCAGGGCGCGGATCACTGTGTCCTCCGGCAAATGGACTTCATCGCCGGGGGATCCCGGCCGGTTTCCAGACCATCACGCGGGGGCCCTGTAGATCGTCCGAGCAGAGGATGAACACGATCAGGGGTCCGAGGTCCGGCAACGGTCCCCGACCAGGACCGTGGTCCTAGTCGGAGATCAGCCGCAGGGGCAATGTCCGGCCATCGGTCCGATGCGAGAATGGATCAAGGGCAGCAGCTCGCCCGCCCCGGGGAGGACCCGGAAGGCCAAGAGCAGGGAGGGGCACCATGCGAACGCGTCGGTACACCGCGCCACTGATTTCCGGCGCGCTGCCGTGGACGCGCAACGACGGGCTCGTGGCCGTCGGGGCCGCGGTCGTGGACCTTCTCGGTTACCTGATCGGTAGCCAGACCGAGGGCGGTTCCGTCACGGCCCTCGGGGTCATCCTCGTCGTTCTGTCGGCCCTGCCGCTTCTGGCACGCCGTAGCCACCCGATGCCGGCGTTCATCGCGGTCCTGGCCCTTACTTCGGTGCTGAATCTGTCCTCGGCGCAGCCGAGCCACTTCGGCGCGGTCATCACGGTGGGTCTGTACTCGGCAGCCCGAGTCTGCTCCGCTCCGGTGACAGCGTTGGTGTCCCTCGCGACGGTGGCCCTGACGCTGCTCAGCCAGAGTTCCGGGCGGACCATATCGAGGACGGACGTCCTTGCCAACGTCATCGCCGTCGTCATCGTCGTCACAACGGCGATCGTGGTCAGCCGCTGGCAGCAGGAGGTCGCGGCGACCCGCAGGTTGCTGGCCGACCGCGCGGTTGCCGACGAACGGCGCCGCATTGCCCGGGAACTGCACGACATCGTGGCCCATCACATCACCACCATGCAGCTCATGGCCGGCGGGGCCCGAGCCAATCTCGCGGGCAACCCCGAAGCCGCGCGGGACGCGCTGCTCACCTTGGAGTCCTCCGGACGGATGGCCCTGGGCGAGATGCGGCAACTTCTCGACGTCCTTCGCGCCGGCGACGAACCGGAGCTCGCGCCGCAGGCACCCCAACCCGGAACCGGCGACATCGACCGCATCGTCACGGAGTCCCGGCTGGCGGGCCTTCCCACCGAGTTCCGCGTCTGCGGTCAGGAGCGACCGCTGCCGCCGACCGTAGGGCTCACCGTGTTCCGGGTCGTACAGGAAGCGCTCACCAACGCCCGCAAACACGCCGGTCGGGCCCGCGCGTCGGTACAGCTGACGTACCTCCCGGACCGGGTCAATGTTGAGGTCCTCGACGATGGCGCGGGCGCGCTGGTGCCCGTGGGGGCGCTGGAGACGGTAGCGGCGGCCCGGAGCGGCTACGGTCTGATCGGAATGCACGAACGTGTCGCCCTGCAGGGCGGCACCTTGGAGACCGGCGGGCTCGACGGCGGCGGATTCAGGGTGGCGGCCAGCCTGCCACTGGCACCGGACGAGAGAGAGGAACTCCTCCGATGAGCGGAGTTCCGCAGAAGATCACCGTGCTGATCGCCGACGACCAGCCGCTGGTACGGCGCGGCCTGGCACTCATCCTCGCTCCCGACCCGGCCTTCGAGGTGGTGGCCGAGGCCGAGAACGGCGAACAGGCCGTCGCCCTCGCGCGCCGGTTCCGGCCCGATGTCGTCGTGATGGACATCCGGATGCCGGTCCTTGACGGTGTCCAAGCGACCGAGCAGCTCGCCGACGCGCTTCCCGAGTGCCGCGTGCTGGCCCTGAGCACCTTCGACATGGACGAGTACGTCGTCGGCGCGCTCCGCGCCGGCGCCTACGGATTCCTGCCCAAGGACATCTCCCCGGAGGAGCTCGTCGCGGCGATCCACATCGTCCACACCGGGGAGGCCACCGTCGCACCCAGGCTGCTCACCCGGCTCATCTCCACCTACGTCAGAGCTCCGCACCGTCCACAACGACCCGCCATCGGTCTCGGCGAACTCACGCCCCGAGAGGTCGAGGTGTGGCGCCTGATCGCCACCGGCCTCGACAACGCCGAGATTGCCCGCGCGCTGGAGATCACTGTCTCGACCGTCAAGAACTACATCACCAGCATCTTCGACAAACTCAGCGTCCGTGACCGCGCCCAAGCGGTCATCGCCGCTTACGAATCGGGCCTTGTCGAGACCGGCCGGCAGTAGCGGTCGACGCGATCACCGGAACGGAGTCTGCTCACCGCGCACTGGCGCCGAAGGAAGCACCCACGTCCGGGCGTGCGAGCCTGGCAGCGTTCAAGGGATGGAGGTCGGGGGGCAGATGGTGCCGCGTTTGGTCATTCGCGAGGGCTACGCGGTGTACCGGGGGCCGTCCACGGACAGTTCCTTTCATGCCCACGCCGCATTCCAAGTCGCCATCGCCGTCTTTCCATGCGGCGGTGGAGCAACTGCGCCCCCTGCTGCGCCGTACGCCCGACATCGTGAGTACCACAATCAAGGACGCGGACGGCTGGAGTGCGATGGGCGAGATCACGATCGACTGACTGCGGGCTTCATCGGGGGCTGCGGGAGGCGGGTGCGTCCGTCATGACCGGCCGAGGGTGCGGGTATTTAGGGTGGGGTCATGACCACCACAACGTCCGGCCTCTCACAGCCTTTTGACCCGGCCGAGCTGATCGATGATCCCCACACCGTCTACGCACGGCTGCGCGAGGCCGGGCCCGTTCACCGGATCGCCGGTACGGACGGCCTGCCGGCCTGGCTGGTCACCCGCTATGCCGATGTGCGTCAGGCTCTGGCGGATCCGCGGCTCGCTCTCGACAAGCGCAACGCGCGACCCGGCGGATACCAAGGCCTCGCTCTGCCACCCGCGTTGGACGCGAACCTGCTGAACATGGACCCGCCGGACCATACCCGTATCCGACGGCTGGTCTCCCAGGCGTTCACCCCCCGCCGGATCGAAGAGCTGCGCGCCCCGATCCGGCGGATCGCCGACGACCTCCTGGACGCCGTCGCCCCGCACGGCCGCGCCGATCTGATCGCCTCGTACGCAGCCCCGCTGCCGGTGACCGTCATCTGCGACCTGCTCGGTGTGGCCCTATCGGACCGTCAGGACTTCAGGTCCTGGACCGACGCCCTCATCTCGCCGGACCCCGCCCAACCCTCGCGCGCCAGGGAAGCGGTCGGGAGCATGCTGGGCTACTTCACCCACCTGATCGCCGACAAGCGCAACCACCCGGCCGACGACCTGCTCTCCGCGATGATCGCCGCACGTGACGAGGGCCACCACCAGAGCCACCCGGGTGAGGACAGCGAGGACCGGCTCAGCGAGGACGAGCTGATGTCGCTGGCCTTCCTCATCCTGTTCGCCGGCTACGAGAACACCATCCACCTCATCGGCAACGCCACGCTGGCCCTGCTCACCGCCCCCGACCAACTCGACGCGCTGCGCGCGGACCGAAGCCGGCTGAGCGGCGCGGTCGCGGAACTCGCCCGGTTCGACGGGCCCGCGCCGCTGGCGATCCGTCGCTTCCCGCTGGAGGACATCACCATCGGCGGCGTCACGATCCCGGCCGGCGAGACCGTCCTGCTGTCGCTGGCCGCAGCCAACCGCGACCCCCACCAATTCGCCGACCCGGACCAACTGGACATCACCCGGGACGCCACCGGCCACCTCGCTCTCGGACACGGCATCCACTACTGCCTCGGCGCACCCCTGGCCCGTCTGGAGACCGAGATCGCCCTCGCCGCACTCCTCGACCGCTTCCCCCGCCTGGCCCTCGACGTTCCGTCAGACGCCCTGCGCCGGCGGCCCTCGATGCGAGCCCGGGGGCTGCTCAGCCTCCCCGTGCGCTTCTGACCGCTGCCCGCAGTTTCGGCACACCGCCGCCCGCGGCGGTGTGCCGTCCGGGAGCGGGCACGCTCGCCGGCCTGGAGTCCGGGCCGGGAGTCCGGGCCTGGCCGCGGTGCACGCCGCTCCTCCCAGGAGACCTGCACGAGTAGTTCAGCGTGCCGCGAACCGATCGAACGCGCCGTAAAGTGCCGCGCTCATTGTGGCGCTGCCCTTGTGCCCGGAATCGTCGACGACCACCAACTCCGCGCCGGGCCAGGCGCGGGCGAGTTGCCAGGCTGTGTCGAGGGGCCCGCTCATGTCGAGGCGGCCATGGATCAGGATGCCGGGAATGCCCGCCAGGCGGCCCGCGTCGCGGATCAACTGGCCATCCTCCAGCCAGCCCCCGTGAGCGAAGTAGTGTGCGCAGATCCGCACGAACGCCAGCTTGGCCAGGGGCGGCCTGTCGCCGTAAGGGGTGGGCGCGCCGTTGGGTTCGGCGGACAGGACCGCGTCCTCCCAGGCACACCAGTCGATCGCGGCCTTGGTCCGTACGTCCCGGTCGGGATGGTTCATGAGACGCGCGTACGCCCCGACGAGGTCGCCGTCGCGGTCGGCTTCGGGAACACCGTCGCGAAACCGCTCCCACGCCTCGGGGAAGAACCGGCCAACGCCGCGGTAGAGCCAGTCGATCTCGGTGCGACGGGTACTGGTGACGGCGACGAGGACGATCTCCGACACCCGCTCCGGGTGTCGCTCGGCGTAGGTGAGGCTGAGCGTGGAGCCCCAGGAGCTGCCGACGAGCAGCCACTTGTCGACACCGAGTTGCTCGCGCAACTGCTCCATGTCGGCTATGAGGTGCTCGGTGGTGTTGAGCTCCATGTCGGTGGCGGGGTCGCTCGCGTGGGGTGTGCTGCGGCCGCATCCGCGCTGGTCGAAGAGGATGATCCGGTAGCGCTCGGGGTCGAAGGCCCTTCGGGCGCCGGTCGAGCAACCCGAACCGGGGCCGCCGTGGACCACCAGGGCGGGCTTTCCCTCAGGGTTGCCGCAGACCTCCCAGTAGACGAGGTTTCCGTCTCCGGTGGCGAGCATGCCGTGGTCGTAGGGTTCGATCGGCGGGTAGGGCGAGGCCATGGTCCGACTCTAACCGCCGTGCCGGGCCGACCACGGAACAGCTGTCGGTTCGCCTGCCGTGGGCGTCCCGCCCGGTTGACCCTCGCCAAGGCGCCCAAAGCGCCCAAGCCGAGCACTGTCAGTAACTCCGGTCCTGCGGGGCGAAGATGCCGACCAGCGTGCGGAAAGCCGCACGATAGGGGCTGGGGGTGGTGCCGGTCGCTGGGTGGAAGTGATGGCGCAGGTTGGCCGGCGTGCCGAGCCCGGTTCGTACCGCGATCTGCTCGACTGGCATGTCCGAGTGCTCCAGGAGCCCTTGGGCCCGCTGCACACGGGCTCGCAGAAGGAACTGGGGGGGCGTGACACGTGTTCGGGCGCGGAAGCGCCGGTTCAGGCTGCGGACGCCGGTTCCCGCCTCTACGGCGATGTCCGAGAGGGTCAGCGAACGGTGGACGTTGGACTCCATCCACGACATGTCGGTCCGAAACCATGATCCGTCCGTGGCAGACCGGGGCCGTTGCAGTCGTACGGCAGACCGCGCCGGCGAATCTGGCCGGCCGCGGCAGGTCAACCAAGAGGGGGCTGCCGGAACCGCCGGTCCTTGACCCGCCCGTGACAAGCGGTGGCTTCGTTGGTGCCGACCAGTCTGCCTCGGAAGCACCGGAAATCCGGCTCACACCGCGTCGACGGTGACGACTACTGAGCTTCGGCACAACCCGTCGGTGAGCCAGCCGCGCGGAAAGCTCGGGGGCGGGCGAAGCTGGAGGCATGGACACTACGATGCGGCTGGCCCAGCAACCGGAAGCGGACGCCCTGCTCGGCCGCAGCCCCCTGGCGGCACTGGTCGGCATGCTGCTGGACCAGCAGGTGCCGATGGAGTGGGCGTTCTCGGGGCCGTACACCATCGCCCAGCGGCTGGGTGCCGAAGATCTGGATGCGCATGCCATTGCCGCCTACGACCCGGAGGCGTTTGCGGCCCTGCTGTCGGAGAAGCCGGCCGTACACCGCTATCCGGGATCGATGGCGAAGCGGGTCCAGCAGCTGTGCGCGTACCTGGTGGAGCACTACGACGGGGACGCGGCGTCCGTGTGGACGGGCGTGGGTACGGGCGAGGAACTGTTGCGACGGCTCAAGGATCTGCCCGGCTTCGGGGAGCAGAAGGCACAGATCTTCCTGGCGCTGCTGGGCAAGCGACTGGGCGTACGCCCGAAGGGGTGGCGAGAGGCGGCGGGCGGCTACGGGGCTGCCGGGGTCTACCGCTCGGCTGCCGACATCACCGGACCGGAGTCACTGGCGAAGGTACGGGCGCACAAGCAGGAAATGAAAGCGAAGGCGAAGGCCGCCAAGGCCGACAACTGAGGTGCGTAACCGAGTGGCCCTTTCGGGCCGCAGCCCGGAGCCCACCCGCAGCCCGGAGCCCATCCGCAGCCCGGATCCCGCCCGCTGACCGAGCCGGCCCCGGCCCACCGGCTGCGTGGGTCCGAGGCCCTCAGGAGCCATACGGCAGGCTCAGGCGGCAAGGTCAGGCGGCGGGGCCGAACGGTCGCGTTTGCGGGCAGGCGGCCGGTCAGCTGTAGGCGTGGGTGCCCAGCATGGTTACCACGGTCTCGAACGGGCTGTGCGCGGCGGTGGCACTCTCCGCGGCCGGCTCGGGTGCGGGGCGGCAGGTGAAGCCGAGCCGGGTCATCGCCCGGGTGATCTGATCGGCGGTGAAGTCACGCCGGTCCTGCCGAGTGAGGATCTGGCCGACCTGCTTCACGGGGTAGGTGCGGCGGCTGATGATCACGGATTCTCCGGTGACCGGTTCGGGCTTGATGCCCCGCATCGTCTCCTGCACCTCGCTCTTCACCAGGTCGAAGGAACAGCCGGCGATGACGCAGCGCATAGGACCTCAGCAAGAAGAGGGAACGATCGGAATGATCAGAGTCCCACACCCAAGCCCGGTCAGGAAGGACAAACCGCCGGTTGAAAATCCCACACAGCGGCAGAAAGCGGTTTCGTCCCGCGTCGGCGCCCAGCGGATGAACGCAGCCGTGATGCCCTTGCGCCTGGCTCATCGTGACCTTGCGTGGGCCCCGCATGAGGGCTCATGAGGGGTGGTGACATGGTGGCTACCTCCGGATCACTGGATGCCCCCGGCTCGGAGACGCACCAGGGGCATCCATCGAGAAGAAGGCAAGGTCGACATGGCAGATCTGTTCACGGTGAGGGTTACCGTCCGCGGCTACGAGACCGATGCGCAGGGGCATCTCCATGGAAACGTCTACTTGCAGCATGCGGAACACGCGCGTTGGGAACAGCTGCGGGCTGCGGGTCTCCAGCAGAGCGAGCTGCTGGCGCAGGGCGTCGGTCCGGTGAATCTGGAGAGCACGATCCGGTACCACCGCGAACTGGTCGCGGGCGATGATGTGGACATCACCTGCGCGTTCGTCTTCGGTGAGGGCAAGTCGTTCCGTGTCGAGCAGCTCTTCCACCGCCCGGACGGCACCCTCGTGGCCGAGGTGTTCAACGTCGGCGGGCTGCTCGATCTGAAGACGCGCAAGCTGGTTGTGAACCCCCGCGAGTACTTCCGCGCCGCAGCTTCCGAGCCTGCTGTCCTTGGTCTCTGACGCGCGTCGACTCGGAGAGTCGACGGGGAACCGCTCGGATGGCCGGCGAGTCGCTGAGGTCAGCCGACCCACGTTCCGGTGAGGGTCTGGACGGCGGAACCGTCGAGGTCGGCGAGCTTGGTGGCGGTGAAGTCGCGGGCCCAGTCGGAGGTCTGGATGCGGAAGGCGGGCCGGTCGGCGGTGAGTGCGTCGATGATCGGGGCGGCGGCCTCGGCGGGGGTCTGCGCGTTGCCGAAGGACTTCATGGTCCGGTCGATGTAGGTCTGCAGCGCCGGACCGTACGGGCCGGCTTCCGCAGTCATTGTCGCGACGTCGATGCCCAGGCTGGCGACGAACTCGCTGGCCACGGCGCCCGGTTCGACCACGGTCACCGAGACGCCGACGGTGCCGGCCACCGGGGCGAGCGACTCCATGAAGCCCTCGACCGCGAACTTGGCGGCGCAATATGCCTCGTTGAACGGCTGTCCGACGACGCCACCGACACTGGTGACCGTCAGGATCCGTCCGTGTGACGCCCGCAGGTGCGGCATCGCGGCCCGGGTGACCTCCACGACGCCGAAGAAGTTGACCTCCATCGCCGCGCGGACGTCCGCGACCGTGCTCTGCTCGATGGTGCCCACCTGTCCGGCTCCGGCGTTGTTGACCACCGCGTCCAGCCGGCCGTGTTCGGCGATCACCTCGTCCAGGCAGGTGGCCACGGAGGCGGCGTCGACCACGTCGAGGCGCTTGATCTGGATCCGGTCGGCGACTCCGGCCTCGGCGGCAGCCGCGCGCAAGGCGTCGGCCTTGCCGAGGTCGCGCATGGTGGCGACGGTCAGCCACCCGGCCTGAGCTGCGGCGACAGCGGCGGCCAGGCCGATACCGGAGGAGGTGCCGGTGATCAGGACGGTCTTCTGGGGCTGGACGGACATGCGGGCCTCGTCTCCGCCGAAGATCGTCGGTCGACCTCGGCATGTAGTGTGCGTGCACACACACCATACGTCTGTGTGTGCACGCACGCAAATCGCGTAGGATTGCCCCATGCCACGTGCCGACATAAACCTGGGTGATCTGGCCGCCCGAGATCACGCCTTCTACGGGCTGGTCTGGGCCGGCACCACGCTCACCGCGCGCGTCGACCGCGCCCTCGTACGCGCCCATGACCTTCCGCTGTCCTGGTTCGAGGTGATGCTGTGGCTGCACGGTCAGAGCGAACCGGTGGCAGCTTCCGACCTCGGGGCGAAAACCCTCCTCAGCCGCAGCCAGGTCTCCCGCGTCGCGGACGCGCTGCAGGCCCGCGGTCTGGTCGAGCGCACCACCGCCCCCACTGATGCCCGCTCGGTCCGGATCGCACTGACCCCGGTCGGGCGCGAGGCCTTCGCCGCAGCCGATGCCACCCGCAGACAAGCCCTGGCCGAGGTCTTCAACGACCTTCTCGACGACGACGACATCGAGGCACTGGAGGCCGTCTGGGCGAAGCTGAAACAGCGCCATGTCGGCTGAGTGCCTGGTTCTGCGGTTCCGCCATGTCGGCCGGGGACGCGTGGACGCGCCGGCTGAGAACTGAGGGGCGTCACCGTACGTCGGGTTCATCGCTCTTCGGCCGTCCCGTCAACCCCTGCGCCGCCGGGACGTAGGACCGCAGCCGCGGTTGTCCGGCCTGTCTGTCTGGGTCCCGGACGTCATTGTTCGAAAACTCTGGTTTCCCGCCTGCCTGCACCCCGCCCGGGGAAGGATGTTGCGCAACCGCACCGGTCGAGGGGGAGGACGGGGAATGGGCATTTTCGGGCGCAAGAGACGGCCTGCGGACACGGGGCCGCTGGACACGTCACAGGACGCACGCCCGTCGGCGACGCCGCAGGACGCACGGCCGCCGGGGACGCTGCGGCCGGTCGGGCCGCAGGACCGGCCCCTGCCGGGCGGCGACGACGACGGGAGCCGCTGGATCTACGAGGTCGCGGGGGAGTACTCCTCGGAAACCTGGGCGCCACCGGAGTCGATCCGCCGCTGGTGGCGGGTTGACCGGGACGGAAACGAGCTCGAGGGCCCCGTCGAGAACGAGAACTTCGGACCTCCTCAGGACAATCTGCGCCGCGCCACCGACCCCGACGGCCCGCTGAGCTGGTTCCCCGACCCGGAGGCGACGGTCCGGGGCTGGCTGTCGATCACGCTCGGCCGGATCGCCGAGGGCATCGAGTTGCACTGGTTGCAAGTCACCGACACTCCACTCGTCCTCGCCGGCCACGACGCCTCGGACTTCGGCCCGCCCGACTTCGCCGGCAACCCGCCGCCGCGGATCGGTGTCGCCGTCCCCGTCGGCCTCGGCGTCCAACTGGCCGACCACGCGCCCACGGTGCTGTGGGGCCTGCTGCTCTGGGCGACGGTCAGCGAGGATCCGGCCGCCGACGCCAAGCAGAACGTCTGGTTCCGTCCCGACATCGGTGCGGATCGCGCCGACGAACTCCTGCGCATCGTCCTCCAGGCCCCGGACATTCGCTTCTGAGCAGCAGCAGCAGGAGCAAGGCCAGGACCAGGATCAGTAGCAGGGTCAGGGCCAGGACCAGGAGGTGGCAGTCGTGTCCGCATCGAGGGCGTCGTGAGCAGGCGGCGCTACGTGGCCAGAGGAGTGCCCGGCGGCTACCGGGTCTGGGACAACAAAGGGCGCCGGTGGTGGGGCGATCTCTATGAACTGTGCCCTGACGATCTCATCGCCGAGCTGAACGGTGCCGCCGACTTCGAGAAGGTCACCGCTCTCCTCAAGCACTACCGGGCCTTGAAGCGGTAGCGCCGCCTCCCGGCGGCACCGCCCTCAGCTCCTTTGGCGTGAAGCCGGGCTTCCGGACAGGAGTCGGGATCCGGTCGCGCCGGTCAGCAGCAGGCCGGCGATCATCACGAGGAGGGACAGGCCGGGGCCGGACGTCCAGTCGATGGCCGAGGCGTGGACGCCCAGTACGACAGCCGCGCCGAGCGCGACGCCGGGGACGGCGAGCAGCGCGGGTCGGACCCGGTGCAGGTCGTCCTCGGCCAGCGCCCCCAGGACCCCGACGCCGAGTGCGACTGCCCAGACTCCGAGCGCCTGCGCGTCGGGTCGGTTGACCGTCCATGGAACGAGGTCGCCCCAGAATCGCGGCACGACGAGCAGGCCTGCGCCGATGCCGAGCCATGATGATCCAAGGACGGCCAGGAGCGGCTTCGACCAGCCCGGCAGCGGAGCGATCCGCTCCTCGATCGGCAGGGCGGGCTTCGTGTACTGCCAGCCGACGCACGCGACGGCGCCCGCGGCGAGCACGCCGAGGACGGCGATCCAGCCGAGGCTGAACAGGACGAGGACCACGGAGCCGCCTTCCGCCGCCTGCAGGTCTCCGGCGTTGTGCAGGCTCACGGCGAGCAGGCCGACGAGAACGATGGCCAGCGGGAGGACGAGGGTGCGGACCTCCTCCCAGGCACGGGCCCGGCCGATCGTGAAGAGGCCGGGCGACACGCCGAGCATCGCCGCACCGATCAGTCCCGGCGTCAGCGCCTCCGGAGACTTCCACGCACCGAAGACGTGGCCGGCAAGGCTCACAGCGGCCATCAGCGCGCCGACCAGGAGGCTGACGATCGCCACGGCGACGGCCAGCATCGCCACAGCCGGAGTCAGTTCGCGGCCGCCGAAATCCTCCGTCGGTACGGCAGCGGGTTCCGTGGTGCCGGACACGTCCGTTTCCTCGGTCATCTGCGCTCCGTCTCAGATCGTCTCTCGCGTGGTCCGGGCACCGGCCGGAGTGGCCTGCGGGAGCAGCGGCGAGACCTGGCGCGCGCTGCGAGCGGTGGTCAGGCTCCGCCTCTTGACCAGCTCTCGGCCGTACATGACACGCAGGCTGACCACGGCGGTGGCCGCGAAGGCCAGCATTCCGCAACCGATCCCAACTCCCGCCGACAGCGCGGTCGCCCGGTCGAGATCCAGGTACCGCTCAAGGGGCAGTGCCGCGGTGGCGGAGAGCACCGGAGCCAGGCACAAGGCGGCCAGATGCACGCGCCACTCCTCGCGCGCCCAGGTCCTTCCCTGCCGGCCCGAGCGGCGCTGGCTCACGAACATGACGGCGTACGCCGCGACGTACGGCACCAGATACGCCGCCAGCAGACGGTGTCCATCCGCGCCCCAGCCCAGGTAGGACCTGACGATCCAGACCATGGCGGCAGCGCCGACGACATGCGCCACGACGAGCACGGACGTCGGCACCCAGGTCCCGGCGACGCCGGCCACCTTCGTCCGCCTGTCCATCGCGCGGGAGGCGAGCAGCGAACCGAAGACCACCACGGAGCCCAGGTGCATGATCGCCACCCGGTTGATGTCCTCCATGGAGAGGCCGGGGAGGATCCAGGGGAGTGCGCCCCATTCGAGGCGCAGCAGCGGCGCCGTCATGAGATAGCCGTAACACAGGAGCATCCACCGCTGGTGCAGGTCCGGGAACCTCCCGACGGCGGCGAAGATGCCGAACGTCACGCTCATCACCGTGCCGACCAGGATGGTGGCGAGATCGATCCAGAACGCCGCCCCGCTGAACGCGTCGGCCGGCGCCGTGCGGACCAGGTAGATCGCCGCGCCCGTCATCGAGACGTACACCGTCAGTGCGAACACCACCCCCGTGGCACGGTGCAGCCGGGTGCGCCGCCGGACCGCCGTGAGGAGTTGGACGGGCCCGAGCAGCATCAGGGCGCCGCCGAGGACGGAGTGGATGATCATCGGCAGCAGGGTGTGACGGTACGGTCCGACCCTCGTCGCCACGGCGTCGGCGACGTAACGCGCCGACGTCATGCTGGACAGGAACCGCTCCCCGAGCGCCGGCGCGCCGGGGTGCGCGTAGGGCCACAGTTCGGTCATCGCGATCGGTGCGTAGCCCACGCAGAGGACCACCAGGGCGATCGTGGCCACCCGGGTCCAGGGGATGCTCCTCGGACGGTGCACGGCGGCTCCCTCGGTCCCGATCCTCGATAGTCCTGTCTGGACTATCGAGACGGTAGGGGCGTCCGCCGGTGTGGTCAACCTCCGCGGCATCACGATCCGCGCTGGTCCACCCACCGCCAGAAATCGACCATCATGCGCTCGTAGCGGAGCCCGAACTCCAGCGCCTCGCGCTGCCCCGGCGTGAGCAGGTCGCCCACGCTCTCGGTGAGTTGCTCGTACTCCGCGAGAGTGCGGTGATGCTCGGCGATCTGCACCGGAGCAATCACCTCCGGTCTGGCGCCGAACCACAGTTTCAGGATGCCGCGCTCGCGCGCCTCGACCGGTACGAACGCCGGGTCGGCGAGCCACTCCTCCAAGGCCGACTTACCGGCCGGCGTCACCTTCATCACCCGTCGGTTCCGGGCGTTCGTATCGCGGACCTCCGACAGCAGGCCCGCCCCCAACAGACGGTCGCACTGCGCATACACCTGCGCATGGGGCATCGACCAGAACGGAGCCACCGTCCGCGCGGCTTCGACCTTCACGTCGTACGGGCTGGCTTCCCCCAGCTTGTCGATGATGCCGAGCACGAGGAAAGAAGGAGGAGTCAACCGCACATCAGCCATGCCACGACCGTATCGCGGCGAACAGCGAGGGAGCGCGGCGTCGATCACGGGGATCACCGAGCAGCGGGAGCGGACCCGATGACCACCACGCGTGCCCACTCGGGCGGTGAGTCCGGCACGTAATCGGGATCGTCCTCGTCCGACGACCGGGCGGCCCGCTGCCGCGGGAACAGACCCACCACCGTCCGGCACGGCGGTCGTGTGCTCGGCCAGGGCGTCTGCCCGTCGGTCAGGACCACGATGACATCCGGTCGGGACGCGGCCCGGAGCGCCTTGGCGAAGCCCGAGCGCAGATCCGTACCCCCACCGCCCAACAGCGGAATCCCCTCGGAACGGCACAGCGGATGCACGACATGGGCCGCCGCGTCGCACGGCACCACGGTGACCAGGTCGCGACGGCCGCCCACGGCACGGGAGATCGCGGCAACCTCCAGGAGCGCGCTGCCCAGTTCGGCGTCACTGACGGAACCGGAGGTGTCGATGACGACCGAGACCCGAGGCGGCCTGCGCCGGAGACTCGGCAGAACAACGCCGGGCACCCCGACCGAGCGCCGCGAGGGCCGGCCGTAGGTGTAGTCCTCGCCCGCGCCGGAGCCCGAGGCTGCCGAGCGGACCGCCGCTCCCAGCAAGTGCCGCCACGGCTGCGGCGGTTGGAACGCCTCCTCCGCCCACCGCTGCCACCCCTTCGGGGCCCTCCCCGGCCGGCCGTTGATGCCCTGCGCCACCCGGAACCGGACCGCGTCCCGTTCCTGCTCGCTGAGGCCGTGCGCACCGTCCGGTCCCAGGTCCCACCCCCGGTAGAGTCCGTCGGCGCCACTGCCGCAGTCCAGCCAGGCCAGGCTCTGCGTACACGGCCCGAGACTGAACTGGCGCAGATAGTCCTCCATGAGCTGCCCCTTGGGCAGCCCCAAGGACCCGGGCTCGACAGCACCTTCGGGCCGGACCAGTCCGTCACCGAACGCGTCGTCGTTGATCTCGCAGTCCGCGGCGATGTTCATCCGCAACCGTTCCCCCCGGCCAGTCAGCCCGCGCTCGCGCGCGACCCGGTCACTGCGCCCATGGTGGTCGCGCAGCAGATGCGACACTTCGTGCACCCACACTCCGGCGAGTTCCTCCACCGGCGTCGCATCCACGAACGCCGGCGAGACGTAACACCGCCAGTTCCGGTCGACGGCCATCGTCGGCACCAGCCGCGACTCGACGGTGTGCAGGGCGAACAGAGCCGTCGCCAGATAGGGCCGGACCCGCGCCGCGTGCAGTCGGGCGGCGAAGAGCTTGTCGAGGTCGAGAATCCCCGGAGCGTCCTGGATCATCGGCCGGCCTTCGTGGCGACCGCGGCCCTCGCCGCCGCGCGGTCTGCCCGCTGCGACAGGGACACCGCTCCGGCGAGCCCCGCGATCGCCTCCGGAACGTCCCAGTCCTCGTGGCGCAGGGTGGCGAGTGTGGTCGCGGGGACGACCACCAGGTCCGGCGCTCCGGTCTCCACCGCCCGGGCCAGCAGCGCCCACGCCGCGTCCCAGCGGGACTTCTCCGGGCGCTTGCGGACCGCCTCCACCACACCGTCGAGCACGGCTTGACGCAGATCCCCCCGCTCGGGGAGGGAGGAACCCGCGGGGTCCGCGAGAAGCGTCTCGGGGTCCGGGAGATCCATCCGGTCCAGGCTCGCCAGCAGCTCCAGTCCCGGACCGTCTCCCACGGTGCCTCTGACCAGCAGGGAGAGAACCTCCCGGGAGGAGCCGGCCGCGGTCGCGAAGGCGATGAGGCAGAGCGTCATCTCCCAGCTCCGGGGTGACGGCCAGGCGCCGCCCCGGCGCGTTTCACTGCTGGGCAGCCGGTGCACGAGCGTGGGGCGGGCGGAGAGCAACCCGCACACCGCGCGACGGGCGAAGTGCACGGCCTCCGACAACCTCGCCGGGTCGAGCCGCGGCAGGGTCGCCCGGGGCCAGGTCCCGCCGAGGCCGCGCACCACGACCTCGTGGTCGTGGGTCCACTGAAGATGCACGAAGCGGTTGGCCAGCGGCGGGCTCAGCTCCCAGCCGTCGGCCGCCGAGGACCGCGGATTGGCGGCGGCCACGATCCTGACGCCGGGCGGCAGTTGCAGGGCGCCGATCCGCCGCTCGAGCACGAGGCGGAGCAGGGCGGCCTGAACGGCCGGTGGCGCGGTGGACAGCTCGTCCAGGAACAGCAGCCCTCGGCCGGCTCGCACGAGTCGAACCGCCCAGTCCGGCGGGGCCATCGGGACACCGTGTTCCGCGGGATCGTCGCCGATGACGGGCAGCCCGGAGAAGTCGGACGGCTCGTGCACACTGGCGATCACCGTGGTCAGCGGAAGGTCCAGGGCCGCGGCGAGCTGGGTCAGGGCCGCGGTCTTGCCGATGCCCGGCTCGCCCCACAGAAGCACGGGCAGGTCGGCGGCCACAGCCAGCGTCAGGGCCTCCAGTTGTGTGTCGGGGCGGGGTTCGGTGGTCGCGTCGCGCAGCAGGCTGAGCAACTCCCCTGCGACGTCCAGCTGGGAGGCATGGGTCGGCTCGGAGGGGGCGCCGGTGGTGGCGAACGGGGTGCATGTGGGCATGTTTGATCACCTATGGGTTCGTGGTGGGTCGAGCGGGTACAGGGGACGCAGGCCCCAGAGGTCAGCGGAACGCCTTCTGGCGTGGGCGTGGGTAGTGGTCGCCGGGGCTTTGACGATCCGGAGGAATACGGCCGGGCCCGGGTCCGATCAGCCCCGATCGGTACAGCCCGTAGGCGATCCGCCGGGCTGCGGCCGTCTCCAGTTCGTCCCGCAGAGCGCCGGCGCGCAGCAGTGCGTCAGGGCCCAGCAGGCCCTCGACGACGGCCAGCGCACCGTCGGTGTCGCCATGGTCCAGGCGTTCGCGGACGCCGGTGAGGCAGTTCGGCCGACGGTGCGCCTCATCGATCGCCCGCAGGCAGGGAAGCGGAGTGCCGGTCAGCGCGACCAGCAGTTCCTCCCGGCGGATCTCGGCCGGGTCGTGGTCCAGCGGGGCCAGCACTCCGTCGACCAGGCCGATCCGGTGCTCAGCTCCCCGGCACTCCACCAGGCGCGGTTGTCCTGCCCAGTCGGGGTTCCGGGAGGAACCGGCCGGTGAATGATCCGGTACCAGTGCCGAGGCGACGAGCGGGTGCAGCCGGTCGGCCTCGATCGCACCGGTGCGGATCAGTTCCAGGTCGGGCAGCGCCCAGGCGGCGGCGTCGGGCAGGACCGGCAGCGAACAGGCGCTGCCGTCCACGGGCGCCGACGCGATCCGCAAGGCGGGCGGCTGGTGGCCGTCACCGTCTTCGACCAGGTGCAAGTAGAGGCGATGTCGGGCCCCGAACCGCACGGTGAAGGTACCGGTCGTCCGCCCTTCGGCCTGGAGCAGGATCTCTGCTTCGGCCGCCCACCGGTCAACGGCGCAGCGGTGCCCCTGCGATACCGCCCCGAGCACTTCCGGATCCAGCAACTCCTGGTCCTGCAACTCCTGGTCGAGCACCGGGTGGCCGGCGGGGGGCAACCGATCGGCCCCGGACCGGATCCGCAGCTCATCGGTCCTGCGCGCGTCCCACAGGTGGCGGTGCAGGTCGAGGCGGAACCGCCGATTGGGACGGGGGTGCGGATGGGGATGCCGCTGGCGGGAGGCGCCGACCCCGGAGTGGGATCCCTCCCACAGCGCGAGGCTGATCCGCTGGCCGGCATCCGCCCAAGCCGGCGGAGTCCGAGCCACGAGGTGTATCGGGCTCGCGCCGGCACACCCCGGGGCGTCGTAGCGAGCCAGGGCTACGGTCAGGCCCGGGCGCAGCAGGCCGTTGGGAGCGATGCGCGGCATGTGCCAGCGCAACAGGTCAGGCGCCAGATGGCGGAGATCGGCCCGGATGCGGGCTGCGAGATCATGGCCATGGGCCCGCGCCACGGAACGCAGATTGAGATCGACATCGATGCCCGCGGCGGCGCACGCTCCTGCCCAGTCCCCGGCACGGCGGCGGGCGGTCGCAGTCTCGATCATGGACGGCGGCACGGCGAACTCGCGCACGCGCAGCCAGAGGGAAAGGCGGGAATCCCCATTCGCGGTCTGAGTGAGCATCAGCACTCACCTTGCGCGGATGGGGCCCCCAATCTATTGAGAGAAAGAGTCGTCATCGCGGAGATCGTAACGCTCCGGATCGCGATCTGCCAGGCGTTTTCGGTCGGACGCTCCGGGTTTCTGCTGTCGAGACCTGCTACTTCGTGTCGTCGAAGGTCCACACGGCACGGGTGCCCGGGCCGACGGTGAGAGTCGACCGGCCGATCCGCTCCTCGTGGCGGTACCTGACGGGATGGTTGAGCGACATCTCGACCTGCCGCAGGCCGACCTTGTCAGACGCGACGGCGTCGAACCGGATCGTGGTGCCGCCACCGTGTGCGACGACGCCACCGCCCGCCACCGACCGCACGGCGAACCCGCCGGCCTTCAGCAACGGCACCGTGTTGGCGAGGTCGCGTCCGGAGACCGCGAGACGGATCGAGGTCACGTCCCGCATCAGGTGGTCGCGGTAGTCGTCGGAGAGATAACGCTCTCGGCCGACGTCACCGGGGTAATTGGCCGGCTCCGTCTTGCTGCGCGGGTCGGCGAAGTACTCCGGCAGGTACTCCATCCCCCAGGCTCCGAAGGAGTCGTACTGGTCGGTGGTGAACACGGCGTCGAACCACGGCACCGGTACGCCGTCGCCGAAGTCACGCGTCTGACGGAACTCGACCGGGTTGGCGATCCCCTGGTCCCGCAGGCGCTCGGTCACTGTTGCCAGGGCGCCGGACCGCTCGACCGAGAGCCCCATCCCGCCGGCGCCGAGGCCACCGTCCTGGCCGGGTAGATCGCCGATCCCGAACAGTTCGAGGTACGTCTGGCGACCCATCAGATAGCGACCGGTCCAGGTCTGTCCGCCGGTGCCCGTCGTGGTGCGGACCTGGAAGTTGGCGAAGCTCCGCAGGTAGTCGGAGTGCTCGATGGCATCGGCGGTTTCCCGGTCGAGCACACCATAGGCATGGTAGTAGAACAGCAACTGCCGATCGGGGTGCGACCGGCTCTTCCCGGCCCACGCGGTTGCCGTACCCCCTTGAAGCACCCCGGTGAGAATCACAGCAAGGACCATGGCCATTCGCAGCACTCGGCGACGTAGCATGCAAATGATCGTAGAACGCAGCGAACCAACCGCGCTGCCGGTTCGAACAACCGGGCCCTGGACCCTGGCCGGCGATCGGGCTGCGCATCATCACCCCTTCCGATGATCGATGTTGGCCCGCGATACCTTCTTCGGCATGGAGCCGCTGGTATTCGACTACGGGGGACTTGCACCTGCGCGTGAACCGACGGGTGGTCTGACGTGCAATCACGGGTTCTCGAGCTTGGCGACGTGCATCTGCGGGTCGACCACGGCATCTTCGAGATGTTCCGGCGAGATCGCATCACCCGGCCGTGGGGTGAGGGCCGGCGTTGGGCCGGGCCACGTGCCTCGGCGCGTAGTGCTGTGCTCCGTCAGAGGTCTGCTCCGTAACAACCGCTGGCACATGGGGGAGCCTCGCGCAAGAGGGTGGTGGTGCGAAGCGAGTCGGTGGTTACGCTGCCGCGCATGGACCTTGTCACGGGAAACGGGCGGTAGCTGATGATGCGGGAACTGACGGATGTGGAGTGGGCCGCGGTGCGTTCGGCGTACTGCCAGGGAACTCCTGCCGTGTGCCCGGACTGCGCTCAGCGCGGCACGCCCGAACTGAAGCCGGCCGAGCGCGTGATGCGCTTCCCGTGCGGCCATCAACTGGCGGTCCCGGAGGGCGCCACGCCCTGAAGGATCGGCGAGGCAACGGTCGTGGCCCTCACGGTCCTCTGGGGGTGACCATGATCCGGCGTTTTCCGCCGAAGGAATGAATCCCCGCGCCGGCCCCCCCGGGCGCGATGTACCGGCCCGGGGAGGAGACGCGGAGACGGCGGGTACCTGAAGTGAAGGGGCTTGCCGTCGGACGGTTCTAGCCCTTGGGTTGCGTGAAGCGGATGCTGTTGCCGAAGGGGTCGCGGAGGGCGCAGTCGATTCCGTACGGGCGCTCCGTGGGTTCCTCGGTGAGCTCGACGCCCCGGCTCCGCAACGTGTCGTACGTCTTGCGGCAGTCCTCCGTGCTGAAGATGAGGGAGCCACCCGTCGCGCCCTTGGTCAGCAGCTCGCGGACCTGTTCTGCCGTCTCTTCGGACATCGCCGGGGCGCCCGGCTTCTCCAGCAGGATCTGGCGATCCGGGTGGCCGGGGACGTTGACGGTCAGCCAGCGCATGAAGCCCATGTCGATGTCGGCGCTGACCTCCAGACCGAGCTTGTTGACGTAGAAGTCGAGGGCCTCGTCCTGGTCCAGGACGTAGATCTGTGAGTGTGTGATGGCGGTGAACATGTGCATCACGCTACTGGGCGGGCCGGACGAAAACTTATCCAAAACTGCTCAGTCGGCGGACGCTGCGGTCGTGCGAACGCTCGTGCCGAGGCTCAGGCGCTCGGCCGCGTCCACGCCATGGTGAAGCACGTCGGCACGTCCGCGGCCGCGGCCTCCTTGCGGTACGCCCTCGGGGACCGGCCGACGATGTCACGGAACGTGCGGCTGAAGGTTCCCGGGCTGCCGAAGCCGACCTGGAAGCAGATGTCCGTCACGCTGCGGTCCGTCTCCCGCAGCAGGAACATCGCACGCTCGACCCGGCGTCGCTGCAGGTAGCGGTGCGGCGTCTCGCCGAAAGTGGCCCGGAAGGTACGCGCGAAGTGCGCCTGCGACACATGGGCGATCCGGGCCAGGGCCGGGACGTCCAAGGGCTGCGCGTAGGCACGGTCCATCGCATCCCGGGCCCGCAGCATGCGGCGATTGGTCTCTTCTGCGGCGCTGCTCACGGCGCCATCACACCACGGTTGTCCGCTGTCCGTGGCCCACCCGCCGGTGCGCTCCTGGCGCCGAAGCGCATTCTCTGACTAAAGTCAGAGAATGGATGAGGTGCAGATCAACCAAGTGAGGCGGTTCAACCGCACCGTCACCGAACGTGTCGGCGTGCTTCACGACCGCTACCTGGGCCGCGACCGGCCCATCGGCGAGGCTCGGCTGCTCTGGGAGATCGGCGAGCAGGGCGAGGACGTGCGCCGGCTGCGCGAGCGCCTCGGGCTCGACTCGGGGTACGTCAGCCGGCTGCTTCGCTCGCTGGAGACCGACGGCCTGGTGACCGTGGAGCCGCAGCCCCGGGACAGGCGGGTGCGCACCGTCCGGCTCACCGACGCGGGCCGCGCGGAGCGCGCCGTACTCGACGGTCGCAGCGACGAGCTGGCCGGCTCCCTGCTGGCACCGCTCAACACTGCTCAGCGTGCCCGGCTGGTCGCCGCCATGGCCGAGGTCGACCGGCTGCTGACCGCCGCGACGGTCACGCTGAACGTCGTCGATCCGGACCACCCCGACGCCCAGCACTGCCTGCGGTCCTACTTCACCGAGTTGCAGGAGCGCTTCGAGACCGGCTTCGACCCGGCACGCAGTCTGCTGCCCGACGCGGGCGAACTCCGGCCGCCGCACGGCCTGTTCCTCGTTGCCCGGCTGCACGGCGACCCGGTCGGCTGCGCCGGTCTGAAGCTGCCGCACGGCGCTCCGGCCGAGATCAAGCGTATGTGGGTGGCTCCCCGGGCCCGCAGGCTCGGCCTCGGCCGCCGGTTCCTGGCCGAACTGGAGGCGATGGCCGGCCGGCACGGCTGCGAGGTACTGCGGCTGGACACCAACAAGGTGCTCAGCGCCGCGATCGAGCTGTACCACTCCCACGGCTTCCAGGAGGTCGCCGCCTTCAACGACGAGCCTTACGCCCACCACTGGTTCGAGAAGCGGATCACCACAGCTACGTCGGGGTGAGGGCGGACGGTGCCGCGGTCTGCCCACTGTGCGCGGCTTTTGAGCGGGTGCGCGCCACCGTCCTGAAGCCGCTCCCGCCGGTGAAGGGCCGGGCGGGAGCGGTGTGCCGTCCCCCTTGTCGCTCAGCACGGGGACGGCACGGCCTTCCGGAGGGAAGGTTCCGACGCCGGAGGCGTCCGATCTCCCATTGACGGACGCCAGCGACGCAAGCGCACGAAAAACAGGGGAAGTTCGCCCTTAAGAGCGATCAACGCGGCATCATTCCCACGGGTGTTCGAGCCGAATGGCGTCCGCGGCGCGGGGAACCCGCGGCCATTGTTCCGCAATCGCATGATCACGTGGCGCGGCAGCGCGTCTCCCCACCATGCTGGCGTCCCGGCTCCTCGACGGCGCGTCAGCACCGCCGCGAAGAGGCCTTCCGGATGCCCCTCGTCGTCGTTGGAACGGGAAAGGTCCCGATGTCCAGTAAGCAGGTGTTGACCCTCATCGTGTTGGTGTCGGTCTTCTCATGGAGTGCGGTCATGGCCGCGCTCGGGCAGTTGACCGCTGTGGCCGCGTTGGTGCCCTCGCTCGGGCTGCTGGTGCAGCAGGTCGTCCATGCGTCCGCCTGCGGGAGGCCCGAATCCACCGCGGCCGGATCTGCTCCTGCCGCGGGGTCGGACGAAGGTGCCACCCGGTGAGCCCCCATGCCGTGCCGCCCGAGCAGACCGAGGGGGAGCCGCCCATCCGGCGGGGCAGGAAGCCGGAACCGATCACGGAGCAGGCCGGCACCTCTCACCGCGCCTGGCTCGAGCCGGTTCGTACCCGGCTCTTCACCAGCGGTTTGACGCTCGACGACCTCGTGGAGCGGTCGGGGTACTCCAAGACACGGATCTCGGAACTGCTGCGCGGCGCCGGCCTGTACCCGCGGTGGGAGATCACCTACAGCGTGATCCGCGTGCTGGGCATCCCGGCCCGGCCCATGCGCCGGCTGTGGATCGCGGCGGCGCGCGAGGCGCAGAAGAAGAAGGACTGGATAGACGGCTGCATAGCGGAGGTCCCGCCGTCGAAGGGGCCCGAAGTCCGGCCGCTGGACCACCAGGGCTTCACCGACACCCACCGCGCCCCCTACACCTCCTACGCCAAGGCGCTCCTGCTCACCGAGGAGCGGGCCGCCTGCGTGGTCTTGGAGGCCTTCGACATCCTGTGGCTGTGTTGGGACGAGGCTCTGGGGAGTTCCAACGTCCAGCGGTTCGCCTGGCGGCTCCTGCGCGCCCGGGTCATGGCGCGCACCCCGCACATCGACAACCACCCGCTGCTGGCCGCTGCCGCCTTCGCCACCGTCGCCCAGGACCGGGCCGCAGACCCCGCGGCCCGCTTCGCGCAGGTCGGCGAATCGCTGACGTTGTTCGACGCCGTCAGCCGCCTGCCGGACAACCAGATGGACGTAACGATCCTGCGCTACCTGTGCGGCATGGACACCACCGCCGCGGCCGAAGTGCTGGGTGTTCCGCTCGCCTCGGCGCGCTCCGACGACCGCCACGCCAAACGCACGCTGACCGAGACTCTCAACCTCCACGACCGCCCGGGAGGCGCTTCCCTATGACGTCGATCGACCAACTCCTCGCACGTGCACTCCTGATGCGGGAGCCCGGCATCCCCAGCGACGTGGTCACGTACGAGGATGTCCACACCTCCGCCGGCTCTGACGACGTTCTGTCCTGGCCGTCGTCGAGCCCGTTCAACGAGGACCCTCCCGGGGGAGACGCGGCCTACGACCTGCAGACCCTCTGCGAGACCGTCGTGACCCAGACCGCCGCGACTTCGCTGAGTGACTTCGTCACCGCGCAGCTGCCGGAGCCGGGCGGTGCCAGGGTCCTGGGATGCATCCTGCATCTGGCCGACTCCGAGGACGGCGCCCGCTTCTGGTGGCAGTACGCCGCAGGCGCCGGCGACGACGTGGCCTCCTACTGCCTGTACCTGCACCACCTCGCCCTGGGGGAGACCCACGCGGCCGCATGGTGGGGCAAGCAGACCCGCATCGACACCCAGCCCGCGCCCGAGACGGTCAACCTTCCCGGCTCCGCGGAACCGTCCGACAACCTCAACCTCGACTCCAGCACTCCGACCGTCCTGCGCGTCCTGGGCAGGCTCCTGAGTCCGGCCGACAGATCCAGAACCGAAGTCGTGACCGCGGTGATGGAGTACGTCCCCAGCGCCGTCGCGGCCGGCTACGTCGACAACCCCGACGTCGAGATCCCGCTGCCGGGACCGCACTTCGCGGATCACATCGCCATCATCCTGGCCGCCGCGCCCAGCATCAGCGGCGCCACCTGCCAGCGCCAGAAAGCCCGCTCTCCGTCACTGCGGCGTCGTCCCGACCACATGCGCGCCGACGCCGCCTCCGAGGATCCAACGCGCGGCGGCCACCGATGACGGTGGGCGACCGCTGACGACGGTGCCGGGGCGCACCTGGTGGTCCGGACAGCCGCTCAGGCGGTGCGATGTATTTCGCTCGGGAGCGATGAATTTGCCGCAGCACGGGAGTCTCCCTTGGTGAGCATGCTTTGTCGCCCCGCACCAGGAGGATCCCTGTGAACCCGACGTCTCCCGTTCCCGCCACCGTCGACACCCTCCGGGTCCCCGGAGCCCGGCTGCACTATGAGGTACGTGGCCAGGGGCCCCTCGTGGTGCTCGTCGGCGCGCCGATGGACGCCAGGTCGTTCGCGCCGCTCGCGGAGCGGCTGGCACCCGACCACACCGTTCTCACCACCGACCCTCGCGGCATCAACCGCAGCCCGGTCGACGACCCCGACCAGGACTCGACCCCGGAGATGCGGGCCGACGACCTGTCCCGGCTCCTGGTCCACCTCGACGCCGGCCCGGCCACGGTCCTTGGCTCCAGCGGCGGGGCCGTCAGTGCCCTCGCCCTTGTCCAGGCCCACCCCGGACTCGTCCACACCGTCATCGCCCACGAACCCCCGCTGAACGAACTGCTCGACGACCGCGAGCAGATCCGGGCGCTGACCGAGGACATGATCGCCACCCACCTGTCCGGCGACCGGACAGGTGCCTGGAAGCAGTTCATGGCCCTGGCCAACATCAACCTGCCCGACGGCGTGTTCGACCAGATGTTCGGCGGAGAGTGGGAGCCGCAGCAGATCGCGGACGACCACTTCCAGTTCGCGCACATGCTGCGCCCGACCACCCGGTGGCACCCGGACCTCACCGCCCTGCGCTCAACGCAGACCCGGGTTGTCATCGGCCTGGGCAAGGAATCGGGCGGCCAGATCTGCGAGCGCACCTCGATCGCCCTCGCCTCGGCACTCGGCGCCGAGCCCACCGTGTTCCCCGGTGGCCACACCGGCTTCGCCGAGGACCCCGACGGCTTTGCGACCCGGCTGCGCGAGGTGCTGGGCTGACTCGGCGTACCGGCGTCATGGTCAGGACGATCCGAGTGGCTGAACACCTGCCCTCGGGTTCAGCGTCGGCGCAGCCGTACGAATCCGTGGTCTCCGCAACCCGCGTCCCGCATGGCCCAGCCGAGGACCTCGGTGAGCCAGGCGAGCACCTCGACGGACCACTCGCGGACCGTGCAGTCGACGTGTCCGAGGAATTCCAGCGGAACATACGCGGAGCCCCGGAATTCCACCGGCCCTGGATCCGGACTGTCACGGATTTCCAGGGCCGCGGCGTCGCCGAGCCAGGTCTGCGCACTGCTGACGACGGATGCCGCCCGGGCGCTGTCGGCGGTGGAGGAGTAGAGGTCGATGCCGATCACTTCCGCAAGCGCCGGATCGGAGAACGCGAACCAGTCGCGATCGTAGGCGAACTCGACGGGTTCGCCGTTGAACTCGCCGAGTGGCAGCAGGAAGTCGCCCTGAGTGATCCGGGGTGTGCCGACCTTTCCGAGGACCTTCTCCAGCACCGAGCCGATCGGCTGGAGTGGGACCCTGCCCCGTTCCGTGCCGTCCGTGTCCACCTGCAGCCAGATCAACTCGGGTGCTTCGGCGCTTCCTGTCCACGCATCGCCGGCGTCGTTGTGACGCCACAGGATGCGGGGTGATTCCTTCGACTGGTGGAACGCCGTCATTCCCTGCATGACGCTCTGCCTCACGATCAGGATGAACGCGTCGTCATCCACGCCGTTCGCGTACTGCCGGCGGGCCCAGTCATGCAGTTCGATCGAGCCCATCAGGCTGACGATCAGCGTCGATTCCATGCCGGTCAAAGGAATCACCCATCGCTTCCGACTATGAGGTGGGCAGGCAGGGATACGCCGCCGGCGTCGTCACGGCCTGTTCAGCGCTGTCGGCATAGCCGACGAGGTCGACATCGATCCGCGTGCGGTACGTGTACTTCGTACCCGAAGCGATCGGGCCCGCGGCGCACACCATGCGCGCCGTCGCCCGCCGTGCGCTGCCGCCACCGGGGTAGACGGTCTTCGCACCCTGGCCGACCACGTGCCAGCTGCTGCCGGACTTCACCTCGAGCCAGATGGTCACCTTGGCCTTCGTGGCCTTGGTCGTGCCCTTGATCCACCAGCCGTGCCCGGACATGGCGGCAGGGGCACCCTTCGTCCACGTCGAGTAGTGGACCTTGTCGCCATCCGTCAGGAAGAGGCCTATCTCGGCGGCCGCGGCCTGCGGAGCGGCTTCGGAACTCGGTGCGATCTCGTGCACCACGACGGGGCCGGGCGTCGGCGGTGACAGCGGTTCCGCGCTTGCCGTGGCAAAGGACGATCCGACGAGTGAGACAACCGTGAACGACACGGCAACAGCCCATCGAAAGGCGCGCATACATCCCCCAAACTATGAGACCGTCCGCCGGTCGTGCGGACGCGGCGCCGACGCTAACACATGCTCGTGCCCTGGTCGGAGACCGTACTGCGGTGTGGTGAGGCGCAGTTGCCGGCAACGGGCTCGCGAGATCCGAACCCCGGAACCGACCAGGCAGATCAGGGCGCGGGAGGTGACGGGGACGCGGGGGGCTCCTTGAGTTCGATCTCGACGAAAGCCAGCCATGAGCTTCCGGTGTTGACGACGTCGTGCTCGGCACCCGCGGGGCGGGCGTACGACTCGCCCGCCCGTAGATCTGACTCGACCGCCGATCCGTCGGGCGACAGCGCGCTGATCCGGCCGTCGACCACCGGGACGACGACGTAGTCGTGCTCGTGGACATGGGGGCCGGTGCGCGTGCCCGGCTCGAAGTCCCAGCGGGTGACGCGTACTCGCTGGTCCTCGTGCTGCACGCTCGCGTGCGCCGTTGTCGTCATGGCCTCTTCCCCGCTCGTTGTCCTCCGGGCCGTACCGCTGCACGCTCGTCGAATATACGCGGTGGGGCCGGTCGGATCCGGTTTCGAATCCGCTTCAGATCCTGGTCCGGGCCGGTACGAGGAAGGTGAAGCCCCTGGTCGGTACCGCCCGGGAGGATGCGGGCGGGACCGGCCAGGGGGCAGGCTGCGCCGGCGTTCAGGCGTTCTGCTGGGTCAGGAGACCCTGTCGCAGTGAGGCCAGGGCCGAGGCGGCTCCCGGGAGCCCCGCCTGTTCGCACCGGGTGATGGCCGTCGACAACCGGGCCGCCGCGGCGTCCACGGCGCCCAGCGCGTTGCCCTCGATCAGGGCCGCCACTCGGACGGCTTCTGCACGGGGCTCCTCCGCGGGCCGGCCGCCGGCCTCGTACGCGGTGATCGCGAGCTCCATTTCGGCGAGGGCTTCCGCGTACCGTTCGGCCGCCGCATAGGCGCGGGACCGCTGGTAGCGGATGGTTCCGGTCTGGTACCAGGTGACGAAGTCCTCGGCATCGTCAGGGATCTGCTCGCAGACCCGGTCGGCCTCCGCGAGATGGCCGAGCGCGTCGTCCAGCCCTTCGGCGTCCCGGGCGACCATCGTCAGCCGCGCGAACTCGCACATCATTCCCGTGACGCGCCCGGGGCGGGGCGCCGTCGCGTGCGAGGCCAAGGCGCGTGCGTAGGCCGCTCGTGCGGGTTCCCACAGGTCGGCCTCGGCCAGGGCGACCGCGGCTTCGCAGGCGACCATCGTGTGGGTGCCCTGCTCGGGCCACTCCGCCAGGGAGTCGGCGAGCCGGAGGAACTCCTCGGCGGCGGCGCGCTTCTCGTCGAGCGCGCTCAGCCCGCGTGCCAGATCGAGCCGTATCTGGGCGCGGAGCCGCTCGTCCAAGGAGCCGGTCTCGTCGGAGTTGGTCTCGTCGTTCAGCACCGATTCGAGGACCGCGACAGCGTCGGCCTGCCGGTTCGCGTTCGTGAGCGTTGAGGCGAGTTCGAGTCTGACCTGCGCGGCGTTCTCGGTCTCTCCTTCGCGGTCGAGGCGGTCGGCGGCTTCGGAGAGATTCCGGATGGCGCCCTGGGTGTCTCCCGAGTGCGCGCAGGCGTGGCCGAGCATCGCGTAGGTGGAGCTGACGGGGAAGGACCGGTCGCCCCACTGGGCGGCGGAGGCCAGCGCACGGTGCAGGAGCGGCACGGCCTCGTCGGGGTGCCCGTTCTGCATGGTGATCTGGCCCAGCAGCCCCAGCAGCCGGGTTGCACGCCAGGGCTGCAACGCCGTCTCGATCAGCTGCAGCGCGGTCCTCGCCTCGTCCGTGGCGGCATCGAGCCGGCCGGTCCGGGCCGCGACGTCAGCGGTGAACTGGTGGGCTGTCGAGATCCGATGGACGCACTCCAGCCGGATCGCCTCGGCGTGGAACTCCGCGAGCGCCGCGTCGAACGTCTTGCGCGTGTCATCGGAAACGTCGGGCAGTTCCTTGATCAGCGACTGGTGCGCGACGGACACGAGGCACTGCAGTACGGCCAGATACCGCTCCGTCTCACCTTCCGTCTCACCCTCCGCGTCACCGGCCAGCAGTTCCCTGGCACGGAGCAAGGCCGTGTCCAGTTCCTCGCCGACCGAAGAGCCGTCCAACTCGGGATCCTCCTGCGCGCCGGCGGCCAGTCCCGTGGCGGCCCGGGCGCGAGCGGCCACGGCGTGGCTGGGCAGGCCCGCCTCCTCGTACGTCGCGGCGGCTTCGAGCATCGCCTCGCGGCCCCGCTGCCACTTCTCGTCCTCGAACGCCTCGAAGCCCGCCTGCTCGGCGAGTTCGGCCCGCAGCATTACCTCAGGGCCCAGCTCGGCCGCGTGGACGTGGCCGTCGGCCACGACGAGCTCGGCGACGCGGCGCCACAGCGCCTCGTCGTCCGGGCGACCGACTCGTGACAGCTCGCGGGCCCGGGTCACCAGGGCGGTGAAGTCCTCCGGTATCGGCTCGGCGGAAGCCAGGACGGCCGGTGCCGCCGGGGTCGCCGACGTGACGGGCAGCGCGGCGCGGACGCCCAGGACCAGGGGTTCGGCCAGCAGGGGCAGCTGTGCCAGCCGCGTCCGGCGCTCGTCGCCGACCGCGGTGGTGCCGTTGCGGGCGTCGAAGGCGGCGGCGACGCTCCCGGCCTCCGCGCGGACGTGGTCCAGCAGCGCGGTCGCGGTCCAGTTGCGCCCGGGCGGTCCTGCCACGGCAAGCTCACCATGGCCGTCGCCGACCAGTCCCGCCAGCAGCAGTTCCACACCCGTGAGGAAGCCGAGGCGGGCCAGCGGAGCACCGTTGTCCTCGAACAGCACCCGGTTCTCCGCGAGGATCTCCAGGCCGCGGCCCGCGTTGCGGGACAGGGCGCAGAACTCCAGGTGCAGACCGATCTCCTGCGTCATTCCCGTCTTGCCGCGGGCGAAGCGGTACCCGACGAGGTGGTTCGAGCGGGCCTCGTCCGGGCGGCCCGTGCGCAACAGCGGGAGCAGGCTGAAGGCCTGGCTGCCGTACGGCTCCTCGGTGCAGGTGAGGGCGCCGGACAGGACCGGCTGCCAGGTGGTGAGCGCACGCTCGTCCGCCCCTTCCCGCACCTGGTGGCAGGCCTGCCGGCGGATCTCGCAGGCCTCGCAGTCGCTGAGCTCGGAGCGCGGTCGGGTCGCCCACAGGTCGAAGGCCGGGAGCACACCGGTACCGGTGTGCACGGCGAGTTGGTAGCGCAGCGCGTAGACGGGCTGCAGTCCGTGGCCGTCCGCGCGGTAGCGGTCGCGCATCTCGTCGATCCAGCGCCGGACCGCGGTGAGCGGAACGTCCGGCACCTGGATCAGCGAGTTCGCCACCCACTTGAACCGCCACAGGATCTGACCGGCCTCCCACTCGCTGAACGCGTCGGGGTCGCTCTCCCGCACCTTCAGGATGCGTGCGAAGACCACGGGCCCTTTGCGGTGCTCGCCCGTGTACGCGTAGGCCTCCATCAGCTCCAGCAGCGCGGTGACCAGACTGCCGCGGTCCTCGAACTGGTCTGCGGCCTCGACGAGTTCCTCGGCGGCAACGGTCCGCGGGCGGCCGTAGGGTCGCTCGTTGTTCTCGCGCAGGGCGTCGAAGACGGCCTCTGGGGTGTCCAGCATTACGACTCCTCCGGGGGGTCGGCTGCCATCGGGTCGTGCATGGCGTGGGCGAGCAGGTTGATGAAGGCCCGGTTGAGCAGAGCGCTTTCGGTCGACCGCAGCGGCCGGCGGGTCAGCAGGAGGGCTTGGCCGTACAGCGCTTCCACGGCCGTCACCGCCAGACCGCGCTCGGTGATCGTGGCGGCGCGCCGCACCAGGGGGTTGAGGTGGTTGAGCACCAGCTGGGCGCGGGGCGCCTCGGAGCGCAGCGAGCCGAGGATGTCGGCCCACAGGCCGTCGGCCTGGCCGGCGAGTTCCGTGCGAGTGCGTTCGTGCCGCGCCTCGCGGTTGTCCAGCAGCAGCGCGGGAGCGTTGACGGGGTGGAAGCTGCGCAGCACGACATCGCAGTCGAACTGCCCCATGACTTCACGCGCGATGTGCAGGAACCAGGTCGCGGCGAGCTCGGCCGCCGGGTCGACGGCGTCCAGGTGAGCGGTGACGGCGCTGGGGTCGAGGTCGACGACCGAGACCCCGGGCCGGATCTCGGGCAGCCGGTGCACCAGGTCGCTGTCGTAGGTGTACCCGCCGTTGACCACGCCGAGCCCGGCCGCGCTGGCGATGGGGGCGACCTGCCGGAACTCCTCGACGGTCTGGGCCACCAGGATCACCGGGTGGGCCCGCGCGAACTCGTCAAGGGTGACGTTGCCGTCGGTGGTCTCGAACGGCAGCCATGGCAGGAGCAGACGCAGCAGTTCGTCGTCGTACCGGGCGAGTGCCTTGACGGCGAGGTGGTGGGTGCTGATGAAGCGGTGCAGCAGGGCCGGGTCGCTGGCCGACAGGCCGGTGAGCCAGTCGCGGATCCGTGCGCCGAGGGCGTCGCGGATCGCCGCGAGCGTCTCGTCCTCGTACAGCGCCTCACGGGAAGCGGTCGGGCGCAGGCTGTCGGCGTCCACGACACAGCGGACGAAGAACGCCCACTCCGGCAGCAGTTCCTGCGCCTGGTCGGACACGAGCATGCCCTTGAGATGGACCCGGTGGCCCGCCTGCCGTGAAGGATGTACAGCGGTCGGCAGAACGTAGGCGACGCCCCGCAGCCCTGCCACGGGCAGGTCGAGTTCGATGGTGTCCAGCGGCGTGAAGTCGAAGGTCTGCCGGCAGTGTTCGGTCAGCGCCTCCTTACGGGCCAGCGGGGAGGCGTGGGGGCGCTCCCAGGGTGCCGGGGTGTCATTGATGCGGGTCGCGTCGCCGCGTCCGTCGATGACGGTGACCTCGTGCTTGAGGAGACTGCCGTAGTGCCGGGCGAGCGCGACGACCCGATCGGGACGGGTCCACTCCCGCGCATCGCCACGGGGCACCAGTCGCACTCGCGTACCGGGCTCGGGCATCTCGCTCGCCGGCAGAGTGCGGATGGTGTAGCGGCCGTCGGAGGTACCGCGCCATTCGACCACCGCAGCCGCGGGGTCCGCGGCCGACCGGGTCACGACGGTGATCTCGTCCGCGACCACGAAGCAGGCGAGCAGCCCGATGCCGAACTGGCCGATGAAATCGCTCCGTGCCGAGGCCAGTTCCATCCCGTCGAGCCCGCCGTCGGCTCCGCGCTTGGAGCTGCGGCCGATGGTCGCCAGGAACGTGTGCACATCGGCTTCCGACAGGCCGATGCCGGTGTCGGTGACTGTCAGGTCGTCGCCGGCGCGCACGGTGATCCGCGCGGGCGCGCCCGGCGACAGGGCCTGCCGCGCGGTGATCGCGTCGACAGCATTCTGCAGCAGCTCCCGCAGGTAGACGCGGGGACTGGAGTAGAGGTGGTGGGACAGCAGGTCGACCAGGCCGCGCAGGTCGACTTGGAACGTATGGGTGGTCTGAGCTTCGGACACCTGAGACGACTCTCTCGTTCGGCACCTGGAGAGGTGGACCCGGAGATGGCCCTGGAGGGGCTTCCGGGGGAGCGCCGATGGGGGCGCGGGGCAGGGGTGGTTTGGGAGGCGGCGCCAAGGCGTCGGGCCGAGCGCCGGCGTCGGACGCGACGAACGCGTCCGACTAGCGGTGCTGGGCGGGGCCTTGGGCTGAGGCCTTGGGCAGGGGGTTGAGTCGGGTCTTGACTCGGAGGCTGGAACTGGAACTGGGGCTGGGGAGGGAGTTGGGGCCGGGGCTCAGGCTCCGACGCGCTTGCGCCAGGTGCGGAAGTTCTGCTCCGAGTCCCCGGCGACGTACAGCCAGGGGAATTCGGTGACGGTTCCGCCCGCGGACCGGAACATCTCGGCGGCGGCGGACCTCTCACCCGCGAGTGCGAAGGCCAGCGCAAACGTGTTGAACCCCCGGGCCCATCCCCGCGGCCGGGTGTAGTCGCGGTGGCGGACCGACCGGTCGGCCGCCTCGTGCAACTGCCCGATCACCTCGTACGTGCGCAGGTACGCGCCGTCGCCATGGGCCTGGCACTTCTCCAGCCAATCCTCCAGGTGCGCGATGGCGACGAGCTCACCCAGGGGGCTGCCTTCCGGCGCCGCCAGCATGGAGTTCCGGGCGAAGGCGTGCATCTCCTCGCGAGACCCGCTCCACTTGGCGCACAACTGCTGCAACCGCTGTTGATGGCTTGCCAGGTGGCCGGGGTAGCGGCGCACGGCCGCCTCGAAACGCATTGCGGCGATCTCGGGTCCCACCTCCAGGCCCCGCCCGGCGGTCTGCAGGAAGAGCCAGGGAGCGACCCACTCCGGTTCCCGTTCGGCCACCTCGTACAGCAGCTCCTCCGCGGTGCGCAGCCGCTCGTGGAAGACCTGGAACTGTTCCCGGGAGACATGCCTGGCCTGATGCTTGGTCCGGGCCTCCCAGGCCCAGGCGACGTGCCGGGCTCCGGAGACGAGCCGCGGCAGCGCGGCGTCGGGGTCGGCCGCGATGATCCCGGGTATCCACTCTTCGATCCCGGCGACCTCGGTCACGTTCGTCAGCAGCCACGTCAGGTCCTGGCCGTCGGTGACGGCGGACAGCTGCTCGTTCATCGTGGCCCAGTCACCGGCCGCGGCAGCCGCCCGCAGGGTGCGGAGGCCCGCATCTCCGACGCTGGGATCGAGGCGTGCCGTCGGGCGGATCCAGCGCGCCGCTGTGAACGGTCCTGGACGTCCCGGTCTGAACGCGCCGGGACCTTCCTGGTTCTCGTCCGGCGCCCCCACGGCGGAACGTTGGCGGATCAGTGCCATGCTGCGGCCCTCTCTCGATGTGTGAACAGGGCCGTACGAACACCGCCCCCCAGGTGGAAGGAATATCATGACGTGATCCGAACACCTGTGCCGAGTCGATTTTCGCCATCGGCAACGGTTCCGGATCCTCCCGGGAAGAACCGGTTGAGGCGGCGCGGGAACTCTGCATCGCATCGAGTGAGCGACGATCGGACCCTGTTCGTCACGTAGCCCTGTGCGTGCGGCGTCCGCAGCCGTATCCGTGACGTGTGGTCAGCGGTGGCCGGCTGTGCCCGCGGCCTGCATCACGGGCGCGAGGCGGAGGCGGAGCCCAGGGTGTTGGCTTCCTTCGCGGTGCGGAGCCGGTCCAGGTCGACGTCGAGGTCCAGGATGCCTTCGGCGGTCTCCGCGTTCTCGGGCAGTGCGAGGGCCGTCGTGACGTGGGCCGGCAGGGGCGTCAGGCCGAGGAGACCGGTGACCAGCGTGGTCGTCAGGCGGTGCCATGACGGGGCGCGGCGCAGCATCGCGTGATCGCTGTCCCGGATGGTGATGAGGCAGGTGCGGGCGCCCGCGTGGCGGGCCCGGGTGGTGAGGGAGCGGGTGTCCTCAGGGTTGGTTATCCGGTCGCGGGTGCTGTGGAGCAGAACAGCGTCACGGCCCGCGAGCTGCGTTACCGGATCGCCCGGCGGGCACCACGGGGCGAGGCCGACCACTCCCTTGACCAGGGGGTGTCCGGCGGCGCGGAGAGCGGCGCGGGCGCCCATGGAGTGGCCCAGGAGCACCACCGGGATCCCGCCTGCCTCGCGCTCCAGGGCGTCGAGGGCGCGTGCGACGTCGTGGAGCGGGTCCTCGCGGGCACCGTTCCAGCCACGGTGGGTGTACGGGATGTTGCGGATCAGTACCCGCCCGCCGTCATTGCCACCCGTGCTCCGGGTGGCCCGTGCCAGGCTCCGGGCGAACGGGCGCATACGTACTGCGGGCAGGTTGAGCAGGCCGGGCGGAGGTGGCTTGATCGCCGTTTCGCGACCGCCGTGCAGGATGAGCACCGCTGCCGTCGGCGGTCGTGGCGTCACGAGGACCTCCTGATCCGGGAGCGGGACGGACACCCGCACACCAACTATTCGGTTCTGCCCGGCCTGCGGATGAGCCCGAGTACCCGGAAGCTTGCCATGCCCAAGAGCCGCGCCGGCGGCGGGTCGGGCAGGTCACAGCATGTCGAGGGGCTGACTACGGGTCGGGGGCGGGAAGGCCGCGTCGAGGATGCGGAGGTCGTCCGCCGTGAGATGCAGGTCGAGGGACGCGTGGTTCTCCTCGACGTGCGCGGTGGTGGAGGCTTTGGGAATGGCGATGACGTCGTCCCGGCGCAGGACCCAGGCAAGCGCCACCTGGACGGAGGACATCCCATGGCCGGCGCCCACGGCTTCGAGCGCCTCATGGCCGAGCAACCGGCCCTGTTCGACGGGGGAGTAGGCCATGATCGGGATGGAGCGTTCCCGGCAGTAGGGGAACAGATCGAATTCCGGGCCTCGCCGGGAGAGGTTGTAGAGCACCTGATCGGTCTGTGGCCGGGCGCCGTCGGGCAGCTCCGCGAGGTCGTCGACGTCCAGGTTGCTCACGCCCCACGCGCCGATACTGCCTTCCGAGACGAGCGATTCCAGGGCCTCGACGGTTTCGTGGAGCGGGACACCGCCACGCCAGTGCAGCAGGTAGAGATCGATCCTGTCGGTCCGCATGCGGCGCAGGCTCGCATGGCAGGCGTCGACCGTGCCCTTTCGGTCGGCATGGGACGGCAACACCTTGCTGACGAGGAAGGACTCGTCCCTTCGGCCGCGAATCGCCTCGCCGACCAGTTCCTCGGCGGCGCCGCTTCCGTACATCTCCGCCGTATCGATCACCGTCAGCCCGAGGTCGAGGCCGCGCCGGAGAGCGGCGATCTCCTCGGAACGCCGGGAAGGATCCTCCCCCATGTACCAGGTGCCCTGTCCGAGGGCCGGCACCCGCACACCGGAGGGAAACGTCACGGTCCGAGCCTCTGCCATCGTGTGCTCCTTCTCAGCTCCCGAGGAGTTGCCCGCCATCGGATGATCACCATGATCGCACCGCCGGTGCGGTGGCGCGGCGCCCCCTCATGGCGAAAACTCGAAGTTGCTGATGGTGCGACACAGCCCAGTACAGATGATCACGGGTGATCGCCTGTAGGAATGCAGTAGTGCAGTAATGCAGCAATGAGCGACGAAAGGTGTCCCATGTCGAAGCCGCCGCTTCCCGACGAGGCAGTCACGATGTTGACGAAGGCCAATCAGGCTGTCGTCACGACTCTGCGCTCGGATGGTCAGCCGGTCTCCACCGCCACCTGGTACCTCTGGGACGAGGGCCGAGTGCTGGTCAACATGGATGAGGGGCGCAAGCGGCTGGAGCATGTGCGCAACGATCCGCGGGTGACGCTCACCGTGCTCGACGAGAGCAACTGGTACACGCACATCAGCATCATCGGCCGTGTCGTCGAACTGCGCGAGGACAAGGATCTGGCCGACATCGACCGGTTGTCCCAGCAGTACCTCGGCAAGCCGTACCCGCGGCGGGAGCGGCGCCGTTTCAGTGCGTGGATCGAGATCGACCGCTGGCACGGCTGGGGCACTCTGAAGGACAGCAGCCAGCCCGGATGATGCCCCTCGGCGGGGCGGAGCGGCTGGTCGGCGCTGCCGCTGCCGTCCGCTCCGTCGCCGTCCGCTCCGCCGCCACCGGTCGATGGACGGCTCCCTTCAGATCGCGATGACGACCTTGCCGAAGGCCTTGCCCGAGGCGTAGAAGCGGTACGCGTCGGGGGCGTCCTCGAAGGAGAACTCCCGGTCGATGACCGGGTGGAGACGGTTGACCTGGATGGCGCGGTTCATCGCGAGGAACTGTGTGCGGCTGCCGACAGCCACGGTCCGCAGCGTCGCGCCGGAGGCGAACAGCACCCCGGGGTCGATGGGTCGTGCCGTGTCGGAGACGAAGCCCACGCATGCGACGTGGCCCGCCACCGCCACCGCCTTGAGCGACTCCTCCAGCAGGCCCGCCACGTCGACCACGCGGTCGGCACCTCGGCCGCCGGTCAACTCCACGACCCTGGCGGCCCAGTCGGGTGTGGCCCGGTAGTCGATGACCTCGTCGGCGCCGAGTTCGACGAGGCGCCGCGCCTTGTCCGGGCTGCTCGTCGTCGCGATCACCCGGGCTCCGAGCGCCTTGGCGAACTGGATGGCGAACAGTGACACTCCGCCGGACCCCTGTGTCACGAGGGTCTCGCCCGCCCGCAGGCCGGCTCCGTCGCCGGTCAGCGCGTTCCAGGCGGTGACCGCGGCACAGGGCAGCGTCGCCGCCTCCTGGTAGGAGAGGTGGTCGGGGACCGGGACGAGCGCGTCCTCGCTGATCAGCGCAAGCTCCGTGAGCATGCCGTCGAGTGAGCCGCCGCGCTGCGGCAGGTGCTGGAGACCGAACGGGCCGTCCTGCCAGCTCGGGAAGAGCGTCGCGGCGACGCGGTCGCCGACCTTCACCGCGTGCACTCCGGGGCCGACCGCGACGACTTCACCCGCACCGTCCGACACCGGGATCACGTCCGGTTTCACGGGCAGAACGTAGTCGCCGCGCAACACCATCAGCTCGCGGTAGCTCAGTGACACGGCCTTCACGGCGACCAGTACCTGCCCGGTGCCGGGGAGCGGATCCGCGTGCTCCTTGACCGACAGGCCTTCTATCCCGGCCCCGCTGTCCACGTGATAACTGCGCATGGGAATCCTTCCGGTCCTTGGTCTGTGGGCTCAGCCGTCGAGTGCGTCGAGTCCGTCGACGGCCAGCGGCACGTCGCCCGTGGTCTTGCTGTAGCCGAGGGCCTCGACGATGAGGCCGTCTCGTACGCACATGAGGTTCACGCCGCGGACCGAGTCGGTGGGTCCGTCGCCGAAGCGGTACCGCCAGCGGATCGTGGCCCGTTCACCGGCGACGACGACGTCCTCGGGCTCGAACTGGGTGGTGCGGTCCTCGACGATCGCCTGCCAGAACTCCAGGCACGCGGCACGCCCTTCGTAACGGGCACCGTCGGGAGCCGGTTGGTTGGCCTCCATGACGCACTGCTCCCCGATCAGGTCGGCGAGTACGGAGGCGTCGTGGTGAATGAAGGCGTGGTTGAAACGGTCGATGACCTCGGCCGTGGTGCGGAGCGACATGACACAACCCCCGAGAAGTAGAACGAATGATCTACTAAAACCATATAGACCGGTTGATCTACTCGTCAAGTGGTGGCAGGCTGTCTCCCATGACGACGCGCACCAAGCCGGGACCTCGCGAACGGCTCCTGGAAGCCGCACAGCGGTTGACCTACAGCGAGGGCATGGGTGTGGGTGTAGACGCCCTGCTCAAGGCGGCGAACGTGGCCCGGCGCTCGCTCTACGAGCACTTCGGCGGCAAGGACGGGCTGATCGCCGAAGTCCTTCGGCGGAGCGCCGCCGAGGACGAGGCCGCCTACCAGCAGGTCATGCACGCGGCGGGCGACGACCCGCGCACCCGCCTGCTCGCCGTCTTCGACGGCATCGGCGAGGCCATCGACAGATCCGACTTCCGCGGCTGCCGCTATCTGGCCGCCGACCTCGCCCTGGCCGACCCCGACCACCCGGGACACGCCATCACCCGCGCGTACCGCACGCGGGTGCACCGGCTCCTGGAGCACGAACTCGTCGCGCTCGGACACCCGCACCCGGCGGTCGCGGCCGACCAACTCCTGCTGCTCATCGACGGCGCACTGGCGGCCGGGGCCACCCGCCCCGCAACGCACCCCGCAGCCTCCGCCCGCCAACTCGCCGAGCAGGTCATCGATGCCGGGCAGCAGGCCACCTGACGAAGGATCACCCCAGCTGGAGCCCCAACGCCGAGCAGCCGCAGCCGGACCGAAAGCCTGTTCAACGCATCCGCAGCCACCAGTCGATGCAGATCAAGGCCGCCGGGCCTGCCGCGTCGGCAACGCTGAGCAACGCCCGGTTGAGGGCCTGTCGCCGCAGGGTCGTTCGGTACATGACGAGCTTTCGAAGTCGAGGACGTTCGGTCATGGCAGAGGACTCCTTTTGGAGAGTTCTGTTCGGCCGCCGGGCCCGGCCGGCTGCCACGGCCGAACCAAAGTCCGAAGGCCCGGGCACGAAGGCGGTCTTGAGTCCTACGCTGCTGGTCACGGACGTCGCCTGCCGGTATCCGCAGTGCCCGTTGCGGGTACGAGCGGAGAGGCGGCGGGCACGACGGAGAGCAGGCGGGGAAGCAAGGGGGCGGAGCCGTGGGTGTGCAGTGCCGGAGGCTTTACCAGCGACTTTGCGGCGGAGGTCGATCCCTCCGGCGAAGGTACGGTCGCCGATGTACTGGGGATCCTGGCGGAAGCAGACGAGCAGCCGACCCTACAGGCCCTGAGCTGCCGAGTTGCCGCGCAGGTCGACCTCACCGACCCTTCCGGGATCTCCAGATGGCTGTACACGTTCCGGAGGATCGGCGCAGAGCGGGCTACGAAGATCCTCCTGGAGCGCGACCCTTCGGCGCACGTCGACCTCAGCCGTCCCGATGGCGTCGCCGCCCTGATGAATGGAGTGCGTGCGATCGGAGCTCACGACGCCGTAAAGGCGCTGGTGCTGCGCGACCCTGCGGCGCAAGTCGACCTCGCTGACCCGTTGTCCCTGGCCTGGCTACTGAAAGAACTTCGCAAGGCAGCAGGAGAGCAAGCGGCGAGAGAGGCGGTGACGACGCTGTCGGACCGCGACGTCGCCGCTCGAGTCGATCTCCCGTGGACCGCATCCAGTGCACGATCTCCTCGTGGAACTGCGCAACGCGGGTGGGGGAGAACAAGCGAAGGATCTGAGCCGCCGTGCCATGGACAGCGGAATCTTCCTGGCACCGGACATGCCTCATGGGCGGGAGACGGACGGATCCCCGGCCGGGCCCTGGCGGTGCAGCCTGCCCGCGATCCAGGGCGAAGACCTGTGACTCATGGCGCGGGGCGAAACTCGTCGGAGGACATCTGCTGGGGCAGGTCGAACGCCTCGAACACGCGAGGGTCGGTGAACACGACGTTGTGTGCGACTCGGCCGCCGGTGACGGTGAAGACCTGGAGCGTGTGCAGCCGGTACCCGGCGCCGGGCTCCGGCGTGTACGCGGCGAGGGCGGGCTGCCCGTTGGCGGTGAGGTGCCTCATGACCCAGCCGGTCCCACGCATCTCGAACACGCGGCGAATGAACAGGCCGTAGTCGCCGCTGCCTCGGTACCACAGCGGCACC
This sequence comes from Streptomyces sp. NPDC045021, assembly GCF_056432645.1. Classification (NCBI taxonomy): domain Bacteria; kingdom Bacillati; phylum Actinomycetota; class Actinomycetes; order Kitasatosporales; family Streptomycetaceae; genus Streptomyces; species Streptomyces sp. NPDC045021. Next base: position 135,622 of record NZ_JBWKIQ010000001.1, on the reverse strand, counting down.
GGCGGCATCTCCAGCACCGCATCGTCCGTGAGGAGCCGTACGAGCGCCGGAACGTCGGCCGCCTCGAAGGCTCGCACGTACCGTTGGATCACCGCGCGTACCGCGGGATCGTCCGGCTCGGCGACCTCCCCGGGATCGCCCGCGTCCGCGAGGGCGGCGCGGGCCCGCTGCAACGCGCTGTTGACGGCCACGACCGTGGTCCCCAGTTGTTCGGCGACCTCGGCGGCACTGAACTCCAGTACCTCGCGGAGCACCAGCACGGCCCGCTGCCGAGGCGGCAGGACCTGCATCGCCGCGACCAGGGCGAGGCGCAGGTCCGTGCGGAGCCCGGTGTCGAACCGCGCGTCAGGAAACGGCTGCAGCCAGGGGATGTCCAACGCCGGCGTGAGCGGCGCCCCAGGATCGTCGCTCGGCGCGCCCAGTCCGGACGGCAACGGCCGCCGCGCACGACCCTCCAACGCGGTCAGGCACGCGTTGGTCGCGATCCGGTACAGCCACGTCCGGACGGACGCGCGCGTGGGGTCGTATCGGTCGCGGGCCTTCCATGCACGCAGCATCGTCTCCTGCACCAGGTCCTCGGCCTCGTGGAACGAGCCGAGCATCCGATAGCAGTACACCACCAGCTCGCCCCGGTACGGTTCAAAGTCCACCGGCCCATCATGGCGCACACAGCGCTGTGGCCCGTCGAGCACTTCCCCCGGATGGGTTCCGGCCGGCGACGAGTGTCTCTGCGCCGGCCGGGTCCCTTCCCCGTTCGGTCAGCGCACGACGTCCACGAAGACCGGGTTGGTGTACAACCAGGTGTCCAGCCACGGGTCGCCGTTGCCCGGCTCGTGTGTGATCGGGCCGTGCGGGTCGATGGCCACGCCCAGCAGACCGGGGCCGTTGCGCTTGCCGTCGCTGCCGCGCAACCGCAGGTACGACGACTCCTCGGCCCTACCCAGCGGGATGCGCAGGGTGTAGCGGCCCTTGCGGCCGGAGACATCGGCGGTGTGCACGACCCGGGTGTCGGGGGCGCGCCACGCGTCGCGGTCGACGACCGGGCCGCGGACGGCACCGCGGATCACATCGAGGTGGGCAAGACGCGGCACTTCGCCGTGTTGGTTGGGGCGCGAGGCCGTGGTCACGGTGACATTGAGGACGATCCTCTCGCCCCGGCGCACCCGCAGCCGGCCGCCGAGGGTGACACCGCGACCGTTGCCGTGCTCCCTGTTCACCCGGACGTCGATGCCGTCGACGAGCTGGCCGTGGTCGACCCAGACGCGGCCCGCCCGTAGCCCCGCCATCACGTTCCGGTAGCCGTAGCGGGTGACGCCGACGTGCGTACGGCTGAACTGGCCGGGCCAGAAGTCGCTGCCGGGCTGCGGTTCGGTCGTGTTGACCGGGTCCGGGAGCCGTCCGGTGTTGTCGAAGTTCTGGCCTGGCAGCCAGTCGCCGTTCTTCCAGGTGTCGAACGCGACCCGGTGCACATCGGAGTTGGAGGTGGCCGAGAAGAGCTTGCCCTCGGCGAGCATGGCGTCCCAGAGGCCGCCGACCGTCGCGGTCGCCCAGTCGAAGCCGCCGTACGTCAGATAGGCCTCGCGCGGGTAGCCGGGCCATGAGTGCTGGGACGGGGAGTTGTCGTACTCGCCGCGGTGGCTGGTCGTGCCGCGCTCCGGCATGCCGGCGGCCTGGGCGCCGGGCGCGCCCTCCATGCCGATCATGATCCCCGGAGCCGCGTCGCGCCAGGCGCGCATTTCGTGCGGGGAGTCGATGCCCAGGCGCAGCGGGTGGTTGGCGAGGACGAGGACGTCGTCGACGTAGCCGCTGCGGCGTTGCTGATCGAGCCACTTGAGGGCGTTGACGGCGTGCGCTTCGTTGCGCGGGGTGTCGGGGTTGCCCGGTGCGCCCGCGGTGTAGCCGAGGAGTTTGCCGTCGTACGCCTCCTCGAAGCGCGTCAGCAGTTCGACCTCGTGGCGTCCGGGCGGCGAGAAGACGGTGCAGTGCTCGGCGCCGGGGATGTACCACTCGAGGCCCTGGAAGAGCAGCATGCGCCGGTTGTCGTGGCGGGCCTTGAGTATCTCGCGGTGCTCGGCCTCGGCGCCGCCGGCCCTGGCATGACCGAAGTTGCTGTGTTCGGTGAGGACCATCCAGTCCAGGCCGTACCGGGAGGCGGCCTGCGCCAGCTGGGAGAAGGTGTACTTCGCGTCGTGGCTGTAGACCGAGTGCACATGGTGGTCGCCCACGAGATAGGCGAGGTCCGGGTCCTCGAAGTCTCCGGTGTGCGCCTCGGCCGCGGTCGGGTCGAGCAGAGTCCCTGCGGCGAAGGCCGCGCCGAACAGGCCCGCGCTGCGCAGCAGTCCGCGCCGTGAGAGTCCTTGTGGGTCGAGGGAGCCGGTCGGCACAGCGGGGTCCGCCCAGGTCGGCAGGGACTGATTCGGTCGCGCCATGGGGTGTCTCCTTGAGGGGTGGTGCGGTGGGTGGTGCCAGTGCTGCCTGTGCTGCAAGTGCTGCCTGTGCTGCTGGTGCCGTCGGTCAGGCGTTCATGAAGTCGCCTACGGGGAGGGCGCGTTCGGTGATCCTGATGTCGCCGAGCCAGCCGTGCATCAGCTGGTCGAGGGTTCCGCTGTACTCGTAGGCACCGAGCAGCCAGGGCAGACCGAGCGTGGCGAGGCCGTTGGTGCGGGTCGCGGGGTTGCGGGCGACCCGGCAGCCGTCGACGTACAGGGTGGTGTGCCTGCTGTCGTTGACGACAGCGACATGCCACCAGGTGTCGCGCTCCAGCTCGTGGCTCCAGTTGGTGACCAGGCCGGGCTGGTCCAACGGCGCGGCCGCCCACTGGATGCCCGGCCCGTCGGACAGAGACAGGGTGGCGACGGGTTCTTCCGGGTCGCCGGCGGCCTTACCTGCGGCGCCGAGGGTGCCGCGGCGGCTGAGGATCGATCCCCAGGCATGGTGGCCGGCGTCCCAGTCGGCGGGGAGCTTCAAGAACGCTTCGACGGTGTAGCCGGCGCGGAAGGTCTTGCTGTTGAGCGGGGCGTCCGCGGCGGTCCGCAGGTACGCGCCGTGCAGCGGGGGCTTGCCGCCGTCGAAGTAGAGGCTGCCATGACCCGGCTGGTGGGGGTGATGGGCGGCGGACCAGCGCAGGGCGTCCGTCGGGGAGCCGGGTACGGTCTCCCGGGTCAGATGGTTGCCGTGACCGGACAGGTCGGGGACGCGCAGGGCGGGATCGGCCGGGCTGCCCTCGGGGTGCGAGCCGTCGAACCGCCAGTACGCGACGGTGCCGGGCACCAGCATCTTCGCGGCGGCGCGGGGGCCGCGCGGCGCGGCGGGCGCGAAGCCCGCGAAGCGCTTCTCGAAGTCCAGGGGCACGGAGAAGCTGTCCTGCGGCCCGGTCAGCTCGATCTCGCGGCGCTCCAGCTCATTGAGCCCCTCGCCCGCGCGGCCGAGGATCCACGGGGAGACGGTCTCCACGTCGATGGTGTTCCTGGCGAGGTCGAAGCGGTAGAGGCGGATCATCGCGCTGCCGCCGTAGTAGCGGTTCTGGTAGTTGGTGATGTGCAGATGCACGTCGTGGCCCGCCGCGTTCTTGCGCGTGGTGCGGGCGGCCGGCCAGAAGTGACCGTTGAGCGTGAGGAAGATCTGGTCGTTCCCGTCGATCAGCTCGTCCCACAGGTGCTTGCCGTGCTCGGAGAACTCCGCCTCGTCGCCGTACCGGTCCGCGTACACGAGCTCGTGCGTGGTGAGGATGACCGGCATCTTCGGGTGCCTCTTGATGACGTCCCGGGCCCAGGCGAGTCCGGCGGCGGACGGCCGCCAGTCGAGCGCAAGGACCAGCCATTCGCGGCCTGCGGCACGGAACAGGTGGTAGGTGTTGTAGCCGTCGGGCGTCGCGCCGCCGAAGGTGGGCAGCTTGCGCAGGCGGCGCGGGCCGAAGGCATCCAGGTAGGGCGTGAAGCCGCGCTGGTCGTCGGTCGACGAGTCGATGTCGTGGTTGCCCGCCAGAACGCTGTAGCCGACGCGCCGACGATCGAGAACTTCGAAGGCCTCGCTCAGCGGTCCGAACTCCTCCGGGAGTCCGTGCTCGGTGAGGTCCCCCAGATGGGACAGGAACGCGATGTTCTCGTCGCGTCCGTGGTCGAGGATGTAGCGCAGTGATGCCTCGACGGGCGCGGCGTTGATGCTGACGCCGTCGAAAAGGTACTGGGTGTCGGGCATGACGACGAGTGTGAATCGGGGGCTGTCGGGGTCGGGAATCCGCCTGGCAACGTTGTCAGACGTCCCCTGCCGGGACAGGGCGGCGGCGGGCGCGGCGCCGGCGAGCCCCCCGGCCGCAGCGGCTGCGGCGGCGGCACCTGCGAGTCCGGTGGCGCGAAGGAAGGTACGACGGCTGGCACCGTCGGGGAGGGGGCCGTCGGGCGGGTGGAGCGGACTGCACATGGATGTCTCCGCGGGCGTTCGTCGGGTGATCGCTGAGCACGCTAGGCGAAGGACTCGTGCACGTCGGGGCCCGGGCAACGACCGCATGGCGAAGACTGGGTGAACGAGTTGACGGAAAGGGGCCGGTGTCCTGCCGTGAGGAGAGCTGCCGCGTGGAGGGCGCCATGCGGAGCTGCCGCTCCCGGGCGCTCGCAGTCCCACCCGCGCGGGGAATCCACCGCTTCGCTACGCTCGACTCGGCCGTGCCGGCGACGGCGCTCCCCATCCCGGAGGTTGTCCCGTGCACGTTCCGAACGGCAGGGCCCTCGCCGACCGACCGGAGATCGAGGAGCGGTTCCGGCGGGACTGGGGCATCGAGCTGCCCGACTCCATCTTCCGGTTCTGGGAGTTCTGCACCACGGCCGGACCGGACGAACAACGAGCGCTCGCCGACATCTCCGTGGGGCCGGCCGGGGTCCTGGACCTGTTCGCCGATCCGGGTGCGCAGCCTCGCGCGGGGCTCGATGTCCGGGTCCACGGCCGGTTCTACGCGGATCCGCCGGAGTTCCTCACCTTCATGTACGGCGCCTCCGACGGCTTGCACTACGGCTTGTGGACCGATGACGGGCGCACCTGCAATGCGGTCGCGTCGTACTACACACGCGACGGGGGAGGGATCGACAAACGAGCTGAGACGCCGCTTCAGGCGGTCCGCGCGATCCTTGAACGCTGCTGGACCGACGTGGTCGACGATGACCAGGGCGACACCGAGGTGGCCGCGAGGCTGGTTCGGTTGGAGCTGTTGCGGCAGGCACTGGCCGGCTACGAGGACGAGACGCGTCCGGAGACCGGCATCGCGTACTCCCACAGGTACGACTTCATCCGCCAAGCCGTCGACGAGGAGCGGGTCACCACGCTGGACGGCGCCGGCGCCCTCGTGGCCGGCACGACCGCCCTGGACCGGCCCCCGCACAACGCCGCCGACGAGTTCCGCTTCGCCACCTACCTGCACAGCCAGTTCGAGGACCCCGCAGCCCTCGAAGCGTGCGTGGCCGAGGCCCGACGGCGCTGCGCGGCGGGAGACCCGGCGGAGGCCCTGGTCCTGGGGCGGGACCTGCACTGGGCGTCGGGAGGCAGCCCCGTCCACGAAGCTTTCGCGAACGAACTCCTGGTCGCCGCCTATCGCGCACTGGACCGGCCCGCTCTGGCAGCGACAGCAGCCGCCCATCACCGACACCGTCAGCTGCCCGACGTGGAGATCCTGCAGCTGAACAGGGTCTAGCGTCGCGCCTTGCCCGGGAGGAGCGCCCATGGATCAGGGAGTTGTCGTCCGGGCCGAGCGCGCGTCACTCGTTCGCGGGGCGCAGTTCGACGCTGTGCTGGTCGGTCGCGACGACGGCCGGCAGCGGCAGTCCGCTGCGCGTGTCCAGGTGCACCAGCGTCGCTTCGACCTCAGCCGGCCCGGGGGACACGGGCGCCCCGAGCGCGGGCCTCTCACTGTTCACCCAGGTGTGCTCGGCCCCGTCGCACGTCGCCGCCGTGCCGCCGATGCCGTACCGCACGGAACCCGTCCGCACACTACTGGATACGAAGACAGGACCCGGGCCCGACAGCGCCGAACAGCGATAGGTGCCCGAGAGGGTGAGCGTCCCGTCCCGCGAGACGGTCCCGGTCGGGTCGGCGGACACCGACCCGGTCGCGGCGGCGCCGGCCGGACCGGTGGCCCCTGCCAGCAGGGCTGCGGCAAAAGCAACGGCACCGGCGGCAACAAGACGTCCTCGCATCTGAGATCTCCCTGGTCGGTATTCATATGGTCACCTGCGGGCTGACCTGCGCCCTTGTGCCCTAGCAATACCGCCATCCCGCCTGCGGGTCCGGGATTCTCCCCGGTTCGCAGCGTGTCGGGCCCGTGCCGACCACCTGAGGAAGGCCTCGCAAACGATCATGCGAAGGCATCTCCTACGAGAGCTCCACGGCGAGGTGTTCCGGGCTGAGCGAGCGCAGGAAGTCCGCCGGGCCGGAGATCTCGCCGACGGTCATGACGCCGACCGGCCGGGTCGGGCTTTCGAGGAGCCGCTGCGTCGCTTCCACCACGATGGGTGCGGTGATGGCGTAGATGTCCTGTCCGCGCGCGACCGCACGGCGCTGCTCGTCTCCGGACCGGACGATGACCTCGACCAGGAACTGTTGGGCCGAACGGAGTCCGGTCGGCGGCGTCAGCTCGGTTCCGCTCAGGTCCTCCAGTGGGGCGAGCGTCATGAAGGTGTTGATCTCGGGGACCTTCAGATGATGCGGGACGGTGACGGTGTCCGCGGTGCGACCAGCCGATGCCGGCCGGTGAGTCGACCGGCCTGGCCCGGTGCTCGACTGGGCGCGCACCCAACTCCACCGCCCGCTGACGATCGACGATCTGGCCGCGCAGGCGGCGATGAGCAAGCGCAGCTTCCTGCGTCACTTCCGCGCCGGCACCGGCACGACGCCGCTCCAATGGCTCGTGCACGAACGCATCTCCCGCGCGCGCGACCTGCTGGGGACGACGAACGGCAACGTCGATCGCGTCGCCGAACAGTGTGGGCTCGGGTCGGCGCAGAGCCTGCGCGTGCACTTCGCCCGGATCAACCAGACGACGCCCTACCGGTACCGGCAGGCGTTCGACCCGGCGCGATAGTGCGCGATAGTGCGCGTCGTGCCGGCCCGGGTCACGAGGACGGACGCGTCGCGGCCACTCCGAACATGGTCACGGACATGTGCAGTGCGCCCTGTTCGGCAGCGGCGCTGAGATCGGCGTACAGCGCGTCCCGCTGCAGCTCGGAGATCAGCCCTTCGCGTTCCGCGGACTCGCCGAGCATACGGATGAGCTGCCAGTTCACCGTGGTGTTGCTCTGGATCAGTGCCTGGGAGGCGACATCGGTGATCTCCAGTCCCGCCGCGGACAGGTAGCCGACGAGTTGGCGTCCGGCGTAGGGATTCGCGGAAGCGGCCAGCGCGCGGCTCATCAGCGCGGCGACGACTTCGGGATCGCCGGGGTGCAGGAGCGCGGTCGCCCAGTCCGTGTCGAGCAGGACGACGCGCCCGCCCGGCCGCAACACCCGGACGATCTCGCCGACCGCCTTCTCGGGTTCGGTGAGGTGCTGGACGACGCGCTCGCACCACACCACGTCGGTGCCGGCATCCTCCAGGGGCAGCGCCGCCGCGTCGCCCGCGACGAATCGGGCGGAACTGCCGGCGGTGGCCGCGCGGCGTTCTGCGGCCTCCCGCAGTCCGTCGTGCGGTTCGACTCCGAGCGCCTCACCGTCGGGCCCGACGGCCGCTGCGAGGACCTGCGTCTCCGACCCGGTGCCCGCGCCGATGTCCACCGCCCGCTCCCCGGGCCGTGCCGCCGCAGCGGCATGAGCCCACTGCCGCAGTCGGCGTACGCCCTCACTGGCGGCCTGCGCATCCAGCGCACCGACCAGCCGATCCGTGGGCGTGACGCCGATGTTGGTCACATGAAACGCCGAAGTGGGTCGGGAATCCGCCATGCCGTCATCCTAGGGGCCGCCCCGGGCGTCAGCGGTGACCCAGCACGTTGACCACTCGGCCATTGGGGTCCCGGACGAAGAACCGCCGCACCCCCCACTCCTCGTCCTGCAAGGGGTGCACGATCTCCGCGCCGCTCTCGCGCATGACCGCATAGGCCGCGTCCACATCGTCCACCTCGACGCTCATGTCGGGCGTGACCGCCGCGGTCTTGTCAGTGGCCATGAAGCTGAGCTGCGCCGTCGGAGTGGTCGGGGAGGCCAGCGTCATGATCCAACCGTGGTTCATGACCTCCTCGAACCCCAGAAGACCGTAGAACTCCCGGCTCTCCTGCACAGCCTCCGACTGGATATTGGGCACGACACGGCGAACGGACATCAACCACTCCAAGTGATAGCAGACGCGTTCCGGGGGACCTTGACGGGTTCGAGATCAGACGGCCTGGTAGATCATGGTGCAGAGCAGGGTTGCTCCATCATTCATCAGCCAGGACCATTGACGTCCTCCCCGCCTTGAAGGGACGGGGATTCCTACTACGGCCGGGTGGCCGTCTTGGTGGGTTCCTGCTTCTGTCCCACGGGTGTGGGGGTTGCGCGCTGTGCCGGGATTGCTCCCGGTCTTACCTGCGCTCCACGGGCGTTTTGGGTCTCCGCCTGTCCGGCGGCGACCTTGCGTCCTTCGGTTCGGATGTTGATCGCGGCGTTCAGATCGCGGTCGTGGACGGTGCCGCAGTTCCCGCACGTCCACTCGCGGACCGCGAGGGGCTTGGGGCCGTCCTTCACGCCGCATGCCGAGCACAACTGCGACGACGGGAAGAGGCGGTCCACCCGGGCGAACGTCCGGCCGTACCGTGCCGCCTTGTACTCCAGCATCGCCACGAACGCCGACCATCCGGCGTCGTGCACCGACTTGGCGAGGTGGGTGCGGGCGAGTCCTTTCACGCACAGGTCCTCCACGCTGATTGCTTGGTTCTCGCGCATCAGCTGGGTGGAGAGCTGGTGGTGGAACTCGTGTCGCGCGTCGGTGACCTTGGTGTGTGCGCGGGCGACCTTGAGGCGGGCCTTGGCCCGGTTCACGGAGCCTTTCTGCTTGCGGGACAGGGCCTGCTGTGTGCGCTTGAGCTTCTTCTCGGCCCGGCGCAGGAACCGGGGTGAGCTGATCTTTTGGCCGTCGGACAGGACCGCGAAGTGGGTCAGCCCGAGGTCGATACCCACCTCGCCCGCAGTGTCCGGCGGCGCCTGTTCCGGGCCGCTCTCGATGACGAAGGACGCGAAGTACCGGCCCGCGCTGTCCTTGACCACCGTCACCGTGGACGGCTGCGAGGGCAGCTCGCGGGACCACTTCACCGGCACGTCGCCGATCTTCGGCAGGGACAGCTTCCCGCCCGACGTGATCTTCCAGCGGGCGTTCGCGGTGAACCGCACCGACTGGCGGGTGTCCCGCTTGGACTTCCAGCGCGGTGCGCCCATGCGGGGGCGCTTACCCTTCAGGCCGTCGAAGAAGTTCCGGTACGCGGTGTCCAGGTCGCGCAGGGACTGCTGCAACACCACGGCGGACACCTCGCCGAGCCAGGCGCGGGCCTCGGTCTTCTTGGCCTCGGTGATGAGCAGCTTGGACAGGTCCCCGATCTTCGGAAACGGCAGCCCTTCGCAGCGCGCGGTCTCCCGGGCCCGCAGGGCGTCGTTGTAGACCACCCGCACACACCCGAACGCCCTGCCCAACGACACACGCTGACCGGCCGTCGGGTACAGGCGGAAGCTGTACCGAAGCTGCATACCGCGATCGTACGACACTTGATTTATGGCTGACATGCAGAACATTCGAACGGGTAAGCACCGTGCTTTCGCTCTTCACGCTCACTCGGTTTTCGTGACGAAGTATCGGCATCGGGTCTTCAACAACGCCCACCTCAAACGGATGGAGGAGATCATGCGCGCGGTGTGCGCCGACTTCGCATGCGAGCTGGTCGAGTTCAACGGCGAGAACAATCACGTCCACCAGCTCCTCGTGAACTTCCCGCCCAAGGTCGCCCTGTCCAAGCTGGTCAACTCCCTGAAGGGCGTGAGCTCGCGCAGGCTCCGCCAGGAGGACCCGGAACTGGTCCGGCAGTACTGGCGGGCACAGCGCCTATGGTCCGGCTCGCACTTCGTCGGATCCGTCGGCAGGGCTCCACTGTCGATCGCCCGTCAGTACACCGAGCAGCAGAATCGTCCCCTTTGACCTGCGGATCAGAGCACTTCTCACAATCGCTTCGCCACTGGGCCGAAGCCCGGTGCACTGCGATCAGATCCGGTAGCCGGAGGGAATGCAGGCCGTCCGGCAGTCGACCATCGTCATCGAACCCAGGCTGATGCTGTCGCCGGACTGTTTGCCGAGCATGCAGTAGTTGGCGTGGTAGACACGGTTGAGGCAGAGCCTGGTGGTGTCGCCGCTGCCTGCTCGGCCTGTTGTTCCCTTTCGCGGCGTGCGGCCCGCTCCTAGGACTGCAGGGGCGTGGGTGCCGGCGGGGGCAGCGGGCGGGTCGGCGCCGCCCTCGGGGCGGGGTGGAGGGCCGGGGGTGCGCTGACGGCCGCTAATGTGCTGGGGACAACGTGCGGCCTGCGGTCCCGGGCCCACCCGTATCAAGGGGATTTCCGTGACTGACGCCGACCGCTCCTGGCGGCAGATGCTGGCCGTGCTCCTGCGCGGCGAGAACCTGAGCGCGGACGACACCCGCTGGGCCATGCGACAGGTGATGGACGACGACGCCGAACCCGCGCAGCTCGCCGGTTTCCTCGTCGCCCTGCGTGCCAAGGGCGAGAGCGCCGAGGAAGTCCACGGCCTGCTCGACGCCCTGATGGAGCGCGTCATCCCGATCCCGGTGGACGGCTCCACGGTGGTGGACATCGTCGGGACCGGCGGGGACGGCGCGCACACCGTGAACGTGTCGACGATGGCGGCGATCGTCGTCGCCGGGGCGGGTGTCCCGGTGGTCAAGCACGGCGGCCGATCAGTGTCCAGCAAGGCCGGGGCCGCCGACGTCCTGGAGGCGCTCGGACTGCCGTTGAACCTGACCCCGGACGCCGTTGCCCGCTGCGTACGAGAGACCGGCATCGGCTTCACCTTCGCGCCCCGCTTCCATCACGGCCTGCGCCACGCGGGACCGGTCAGAAGATCCCTGGGCGTGCCGACGGTGATCAACTACCTCGCGCCGCTGACCAACCCCGCCCGCCCCCGTACCGCGCTCGTCGGCTGCTCCAATACGACGCTCGCCCCGGTGCTCGCGGATGTTCTGGCAGCGCGGGAAGCCACCGCACTGGTGGTGCGCGGCGACGACGGCCTGGACGAGATCACCACCGCCTCCCCGACCCGGGTGTGGATCGCGTCGGGCAAACAGGTCCGCCAAGAGCGCCTGGACACTGCTGACTTCGGACTGGCCCGCTCCACGCAGGACGACCTGCGCGGCGGCGACGCCGCCTACAACGCGCTCGCGGTGCACCGCGTCATGGACGGCGAGATCGGGCCGGTCCGCGATGCCGTGCTCGCCAACGCCGCAGGCGCTCTGGCCGCCCACAGGTACCTCGACGAGCAGGGCCTGCACGACGCGTTCGCCACCGCGTTGCAGGAGGCCCGCCAGGCGATCGACTCCGGCGCCGCAGCCCGGACGCTGACGCGTTGGCTGGACCTTGCACGCTCCCTGGCCCCGGACCGCTGACAGTCGGCGCAGGGGGGATGCCGACCCGTTCAGAAGCGACGTTAAACTGGTCGCCGCCAGTTGACCGGCCGAGAGCGGCCAGCGCAGGCCGTGCGGGGGAGTACACGTCATGTTCGGAGCACATTTCGCCATGTCCCGCCTTGCTGCGGGCGCCGTCACGATGGTGTGTGCCACCACGTTGGTGGCATGCGGCAGCGGCACGCCGAAAGGCTCGGTCGCGGATCCGTCGCATGGCGCGGCTTCGCCGGCGCCGTCCGGCTCCGCCCCGGGCGGGCAGAGCTCATCGGCCGATCGCCGGCCCTCCGACCCTCTGAAGGGGCGCGGCCCGGTGCTCTCAGTGATGAACGCCACATATCAGCACACCGTGCAGATCGTGGACGCGGTGATGAGCCCCAACACCGGTGAGGATCCCGCGCCGAGCGGTCGGACGTATATCCAGCTGGTGGTGAAGGTGGCGGCGAAGCAGCCGGGACGGGCCATCAAGGTCCCGGCCCCTCAGCACTGGGTCGTCGAGTACCCGGGCTGCAAGGAGGATCAGCGCGAGAGCCACGGCGTCAGCTGCAACCTGATGGACGGTGGCAGCAACTACTACACCGCCCAGGACATGCAGTCGGACGATTTCGGTCCGGGTATCGCCTTGTTCGGCACGCTTGCGGCGGACACCGTGTACTACACGCGGGCCTGGCAACTGGTCTCGGAGAAGGCCGACCTGTCAAAGGCCAGGCTGTGCGAGGCCCAACCCGCCGATGGCGCTGAGAACTGCATACCGCTGGGTGAGGTCCGCAAGGCCGCCGACCCCAAGATGCCCGGGGTCGGCTGAGTGCGGGTCGTCGCTCAGGGAGCTCCCTGTGGTCACGACGTTGTTGGGGCCGGGGTGTAGCACTGCAGGGTGATACCGCTTCGAAACGCCTTCGAGTCCACGAGCCGCAGTCGCGGAACTTCGTATCCTTCGGGGAAGAGGCGGCGGCCGCGGCCCTGGACCGTTGGGTAGACGAACAGGCGGTACTCGTCCACGAGGCCCGCCGTGATCAGCAGGTGCGTCAGCCTGATGCTGCCGGTGAGGACGATGTCCTTGCCCTCCTGCGCCTTGAGGGCGGTCACCTCCTCGACCGGGTCACCCGCCAGAACGGTGGAGTTCTCCCACTGCGGGTTGGTGAGCGTGGAGGACACGATGTACTTGTCCACCCGGTTGAGGTAGCCGGCGATGCCGGTGGGGTCGTCGGTCTGCTGCGGCCAGTAGCCGCGGAAGTCCTCGAACGTCTGCCGGCCCAGCAGCAGGGCGTCGGCTTGGCTGTCCTGGCGGTGGGTCTCCTCCAGGAGGTCGGACATGTCCGAATGACCCTGTCCTTGTGGGTCGAACCAGTCGGTGAGCATTTCGATCGAGCCGTCGACGGTGATGTTCTGGGTGATCGCCAGTGTGCGCATGATGCCCTCCTGAAGGCTGCTCGGTCCATCCGTTACGACTGCGGCGAACGCGGAAAGTCATCGGTGGGCTTCCCTCCCACATTCCGCGATCACCACGACAGGGACAGTCGTTCGGTCCTCTCCACGAGCAGCACCCGCGCGTTCTCACCGCGACGGCGCAGCGGCGCGCTCCGACGAGCAGGCCGTCACCCCCGGGATGTGGATCGTGGGAACCGGGCTGTCCACCTACCGCGGGCTGTCGGACGCGACCTTCCGTGGCACCTACGAGCGCCACGATCCCCCGAGCGACCCCCGCATCGTGCGGACACCAGGACACCCCCGGGCCAGCGCCACGCCCGCTCCCTGACCCGGCCCGGCGCCGGCCCCGCCCGGCCCGAATCTGAGCGCCACCCTGCGCTTACTGCGCATTCTTTGCTTCACTACGGGTCAGTTGTGAACGCATGCCGGGTGATCCGCGTACATGCCGACAGTTTCACTGTTGCGCGCTGCGCACGTACGAGAGGGAGGTCACCGGTCATGGCGCTCACGCTCTACGTCGACCCCGTGCGCTGGAGGGCGCATCAGGATGTGGTGACCCAGCAGTTCCCGGGGATGGTCCCGGTCGTCAGGGGCAACGGATTCGGCTTCGGCTACCAGGCGCTGGCCGAGGAGGCCATGCGCCTGGGCTCGGACGTCATCGCGGTCGGAACGGCATACGAGGCAGCCCGGATGAGGGATGTCTACAGTGGAAAGGTTCTGGTCCTTTCACCGTACTGGCGCGGTGAGGAAGAGATCGCGCTGCCGGGGCGCGTGATCCGGTCGGTGTCCTGCGTCGAGAGCGTGCGCAGCTTGAGCGGAGCTCGTGTCGTCATCGAGGTCATGAGCAGCATGAAGTCGCCGGGCGTCAGTGAGCACGACCTGCACCTGTTGCGTTCCGGCATCGAGAACGTCCGTTTGGAAGGGTTCGCCCTCCACATGCCGCTCAACCGGACCGACGGCTCGGACGCTGCCGAGGAGCTCATCGCGTGCATGCAGCAACTGAGCGCCGCGCGGTTGCCCTTGCACACCATGTTCGTCAGCCATCTGGAGGCCGAGGAACTCGACCAGGTGCAGAGGCAGTTCCCCAACACCCGCTTCCGCGCCCGCATCGGGACCCGGCTGTGGCTGGGCGATGCCGAGGCCACCCAGTTCCGTGCATCGGTCCTGGAGGTCAGACGCGTGGTGAAGGGTGAGCGCTTCGGCTACCGGCAGGGCAAGGCGCCCTCGGACGGCTGCCTGGTGGTCGTCTCCGGCGGTACCTCGCACGGTGTGGGCCTCGAAGCCCCCAAGGATCTGCATGGTGTGGTGCCCCGGGCCAAGAACGCGGCGCGCCTCGGCCTGGCCACCACCAATCACCACCTGTCGCCCTTTGTGTGGGCGGGCAGGCGACGCTGGTTCGCCGAGCCACCGCACCTGCTGGTTTCCGTCCTGTTCGTGCCGCAGGACGTCCCGCAGCCGACCGTGGGCAGCGAACTTGTGGCTCGCCTGGGGCACACCGTGACCCGGCCCGACCGGGTCGTCGACTGCTCGGCTCAGGCGTGGCCCACCTCGTTCGGCGGGAGCTGGGAGCCGGAGGCCGTTGGGCTCGCGGGTCCAACCGGTGCGGCTGTCCCGAGTGGGGTGATGGGGTAGTCAGGTCCGACTGGCGTCGGCGCGGAGCCTTCAGGGGGCCCGCCGTTTCGTCGGCTCTTCGGCGGTCTCATGCCGGCAGCCCGCTGTCCCGTGACACGGTTCGCCCGCTGTTGCGGGCTCTCATCCGCAAAGCACCCCAAGAGCGCTCGTTTGCCCAGCTCGGTGATTGGGCGGCCTTCGCCCACGTCGGCGTTTGACTGGTGACGGGCCCTGAACAAGGGGGTGTTGAAGTACGGCCACTGCATCCTGATACCCCTGACGGGTCCGTGGATCTTGGGTACGCTGCGGGGTTGTGACCGTGAACGGGGGAGAGTCGTTGGACGTCAGTGGCAGCGGGGCCGAGCCGCTGGAAGTGGAGGATCCGCGGCGGATCGGGACGATTCCGCTGCTCGGCAGGCTCGGCTCCGGCGGCATGGGACGGGTGTATCTGGGCGTCGTCGACGGCCGCTACGCCGCCGTCAAACAGGTGCTGCCGCACTTCGCCGAGGACGAGAACTTCCTGCGGCACTTCGGCCACGAACTCGACAACCTCTCCCGGCTGCCCGAAGAGGTCAGCGCACCGCTGCTGGCGAGCGACCGGCAGGCCAGTCCGCCGTGGTTCGCGACCGCGTACATTCCCGGCCTCACCCTGACCGAGGCGATGGCCCTGCACAGCGGGCCGCTCCCGATCCAGGCCCTGTGGCTGCTGCTGCGTGAAGCGGCCGCGGGGTTGCGGGCAGTGCACGCACTGGACATGGTGCACCGCGACCTCAAGCCTTCCAACGTGATGCTGACACAGGCCGGCGCCACCCTCATCGACTTCGGGGTCGCCCGCGCCGCCGACCAGAGCCGGCTCACCCGGACCGGGGTGGTCGTCGGCACCCCCGCCTACATGTCGCCCGAACAGGCCACCGCGTCGAAGCAGTTGACGGGCGCCACGGACATCTTCGCGCTCGGCGCGCTGCTCGGTTACGCGGCCGTCGGCCGACCGCCCTTCGGCGACGGCTCCGGGGTGGACGTGCTCTACCGCATCGTCCACGGCGAGCCCGACCTGGACGGGCTGCGCGCAGTGGACCAGGACCTGGCGGAGGTCGTCGAGGCCTGCCTGGACAAGAACCCGCTCGCAAGGCCCCCGGCGGACCGGCTGTTCCAGCTCGCGGACGGGAAAGCCACCTCGGCCAAGCCCGGCTGGCCCCCGCTGGTGATGGAGCGGCTCGCCGAGCGCACGGCGTTCGCGGCCCAGCCGACACCGCAGGTGACGCTCGAAGAGGAGCCGGACCAGCCGGAGCAGGCCGAGCTCGCACTGGTGCAGAACGCACCGATCACAGCGGGCAAACCTCCTCGGCGACGAACTCGGCTGCTGCTGGCGGTGGTTCCCATCGTCCTGGTGGCGGGCACGACGATCGGCGTGCAGCTGCTCCCCAAGCTCACCTCACCCGGTGCGTCGGAGTCCGGGCCCTCAGCTTCCGGGCCGGCCGGGACGGGTCCATCGGCCTCCTCGTCGTCAGGTTCCCCCTCGGCGGGAGCGACCCCGTCGGGCCCACCCGGTGCCAGCGGCAATCCGTCGGCCTCGCCGAACAGCCAGACCGCAGCCCCCGCGACGAGCAGCGGTGCCTCCGGCGGACCGGGAGGGACCGGCAGCACCGGCTCGGGCGGTACGGGCAGCACCGGAGGCCCGGGCAGCAGCGGCGGCTCCAACACGTCGAGCGGCCCGACCACCAAACCCACGACTGCGCCCACGACCTCCCCGGCATCGCACGGGTCCGGCTACTACACAGTCAAGAACGGCAGCAGCGGTGAGTGCCTGGGGATCACCCAGTTCGGCAATGCCCTCACACTCGGGCCGTGCACCGGCAACGCGGCCCTGTGGTCGTCCAAAGCCGTGCCCGGCGGGAGCTTCCAGGTGGTCAACAAGGGGACCGGCCAGTGCCTCCAGGCCGGCATGTTCAACAACAAAGCCACGGTCAGCGACTGCGGCCAGAGCGGCCTCACGTCCTGGTACTCCGGCTCCAACAGTAGTCTTGCCGACCAGTACGACGGCAACTGCCTGGACCTGGCCTTCGGCGGCGGCGCGACCACTGCCAAGTGCTCGGGCTCGGCATCCCAGCGTTGGAAGCGGTAGTAACGGCGGTGCGCCGGAGCGTGGTCGTCGGTTCGGCCGGCAGCCGTCGGCCAGGGCTTGCTCACCCGGTGGCAGTGGGCGACGATCAGGCGCGAGGAGATTGACCCGTTGCGAGGAGTTCCACCCGTGGGAGGGGTACCTGTGTCCGACGCCAAGGCCGAGCTCGATGAGCTGATGCGCGCTTTCCTCGGTGCGTTCACCAACACTGCCGGAGGCAGGCCGAACGTCGACGTTGTGCGCGAGGTGTTCATTCCCCAAGGAATGATCATCAAGAATGTCGGGGCCGAGCCGGTCATCTACGACCTGGACGCGTTCGTCGAGCCCCGGGAGAAGATCCTCACCGACGGGACGCTGACGGAGTTCTCCGAATGGGAAGTCGCCGAGCGGACCGAGATCTTCGGATCGATCGCGCACCGGTTCAGCGACTACCGCAAGTCCGGTTTCCTCAACGGCGAGTGGTTCGAGGGCTCCGGCCACAAGACCACCCAGTTCGTCCGGACGCCTGCGGGCTGGAGAATGAGCTCGATGGCTTGGGACGACGTGTAGAGAGGCGTCCGGTGGACGATTCGCTGTGGTGCAGGCTCTCGGCCGAGGCGCAATCCGAGGTGGACCGCCTTGTCGGCATCGGGCGCAACGTGCAGGCCATCGCGGTGATGCGCGAGCACTCCGGCCTGCCGCAACCGGGCATCAGGGAGTGCGGCGACCTCGTGGGCCGGCGCCTGGCCGTCCAGCGGACCGGGCGACACTGCGAGTGAACCGAGCCAAGGTGGCCAAGGTGGACGTCGAAAAGGCCTCAGCGGCGGGCGGTGAGCGGAGGTGACTGCCGGTTGGGAGTGGGACGAGACGTTGTTCTCGGGCACGGCCACCTACTACCAACGCGGGCGGCTGCCGTATGCCCCCGGGTTGGCGGACATGCTTGCCAGGGTTGTGAAACTCGACGGGCGAGGGCGACTCCTCGACGTGGGATGCGGACCGGGCACCCTTGCGCTGAGCCTGGCGTACTTGTTCAGCGAGATCGTCGGCCTGGACCCGGACCGCGGAATGATCGTCGAAGCCCAGCGCCGGGCCGCAGAGGCGGGCGTGACTCACAAGGCGCAGTGGGTGCGGGCCCGGGCGGAGGATCTGCCCGCAGGTCTTGGGGCGTTCACCGTCGCGACCTTCGGCCAGTCCTTCCACTGGATGGATCGCGACCTGGTTGCGGCCACCATGCGACATATGCTCCAGCCCGGCGGGGCACTGGTGCACATCTCGGACGAGAAGACCGAGACCCGATCCGTCGATGGTCTTCCGTTTCCGCCAGTGCCCTACGCCGCGATCGACGACCTGGTCAGACACCATCTGGGACCGGTGCGACGAGCCGGCCGGGGGGTGCTGCCGCACGGAACACCCGGCGGTGAGGCGGCGGTGCTCACCCGGGCGGGATTCTCCGGCCCCCAGCGCCATGTCATTCCCGGCGGACAGGCGCTGGAACGCATCTGTGACGATGTCATGGCTTGGGTGCTCTCGATGTCGTCCTCGGCTCCGCACCTGTTCGGAACGCGCCTGGACGACTTCGAGGCCGAGCTGCGCCGGCTACTGAGGGACGTCTCCCCGTCAGGCCGGTTCTCCGAACGACAGCCGGGCACCGAGGTCTTCGTCTGGTGGAACGCGCCCACCGAGAAGGCTCCTCTGCCAGGCATGTGACCAGCCGGTCAGGGGGCGTCATCCCATATGGGGGAGGTGTGGCCCCGCGCGGATGACGCCCCGCCCGGCTCACCAGGTCTTGCCGGCCTGCTCCCGGATCGTGCGGTTGATCCGATTGAAGAAGTTGGTGATCGCGATGTTCAGAATGATCGCGGACAACTGCTTCTCGTCGAAGTGGGCGGCGGCGGCCTCCCAGATCTCGTCGGTCACGCCCGGCGCGCCGTCCTGGATCCGAGTGGCGGCCTCGGTCAGCGCGAGCGCTGCCCGCTCCTCCTCGGTGAAGAAGGGCGTCTCGCGCCACGTGACCACGCTGTGCAGCCGTTCCTCCGTCTCTCCGTGCTTCTTCGCCGACGCGACCCCGGCAAACACGCACGGGCTGCAGCCGTTGATCTGGCTGGCGCGCAGATGGACCAGCTCGAGGACGAGCGGGTCGACGTCATGGGCGTAAATCGCCTTGTTGAGGTGCTGGATTGCTGTGATCACGTCGGGATTCCCCGCGCCCTTCATGCGTGCTTCCATCGTTCCTGCTCCTGCATCGGTTACCTGCGCCCCTCCGGGCCCGTCATCACCCATGACGGAGCCGAACCGCGGAAGGTAACCACATGTTCGACAGCAGCCCGGCGGACCCGGTGGCCGAGGCGTTCGAGGCCCAGCGCGACCGGCTGCGCGCGGTCGCCCACCGCATGCTCGGATCGCACGCGGACGCCGAGGACGTGGTTCAGGAGGCCTGGCTGCGGCTCTCGCGCCAGGACTCGGCGGCCATCCACAACCTCGCCGGCTGGCTGACCACCGTGGTCGGCCGGATCAGCCTCGACGTCCTGCGATCGCGCCAGGCCCGCCCTGAGGCGTCGTACGACGACCGGCTGTCCGAGCTCGTGGTCACGTTCGACGAAGGCCCTGCGCCGGAGGACGACGTGGCGCTCGCCGACTCGGTCGGGCTCGCGCTCCTCGTCGTCCTCGAGTCGCTCCGGCCGAGCGAGCGGCTGGCGTTCGTGCTGCACGACCTGTTCGCGGTGCCGTTCGACGAGATCGGCCAGATCCTCGGCAAGTCCACCGACGCCACCAAGATGCTCGCCAGCCGCGCGCGCAGGAAGGTGCAGGCGAGCGAGCGGTCGACGGTCGCCGGACGGGAGCAGCGGGAGCAGCGGGAGGTGGTCCAGGCGTTCCTGGCGGCCGCCCGCCGCGGCGACTTCGAGGGATTGCTGCGCGTGCTCGACCCCGAGGTGAGGCTGACCATCGACACCCCCGACGGGGTGGTCGTCACCCTCGGCGCCACCAAGGTCGCCGCCGGCGCGCAGCTGTCCGCCGGCGCAGCCGCGCGGGGGCGAGAGGTACTCGTCAACGGCCTTCCCGCGATCGTTTCTTGGCGCGAGGACGGCGCCCCGCTCTCGCTCATCGCGTTCACCGTCGTCAAGGGCCGGATCGCCGGCATCGCGGCCGTGACCGACCCGGCCAGGCTCGTGTCGATGAACCTGCCGAATCCCGGGTGAGTCACCGCCGAGGCGTCCGCCGCAGTGCGGGGGGCGCCGCGCATGCTATTTTGTGAGCGATCGTTCAACTACGGGAGGCGCCGGTGGGCCGCAAACAGGTCTGGGATCAGGACGAGGTACTGGCCTCCGCCATGCGGTTGTTCCGTCGTCGCGGATACCTCGGCGCCTCGCTGCGCGACCTCGAGGAAGCGACCGGAATGCACCCGGGCAGCCTGTACCGGGCGTTCCACAGCAAGGAGGGCCTGTTCAGCGCCGCGCTGGACGCCTACAACGAGCAGGTGGTGGAGGGCCGCGTCCGCGTCCACCTGCGGGACACCGACGACCCGGTGGCCGGCATCCGCTCGTTCTTCACCTCGGCGTTCGAGGCGCACCCCGGCCCGGAACCCGATCCGGGGTGCCTGCTCACCAACACCGCGGTGGAGTCGTTCACCGTTGTGCAGGCCTCGGCGGGCGTGCGCCGGGGGCTGGAGACGATCGAGTCCGGTTTCGCCGACGCTCTGACGCGCGCCCGCGCCCGGCAGCTGCTGCCCGCGGAACTCGATATCGAGGTGTCGGCCGCCCAGCTGCTGGCCCTCTACCAGGGGCTGCTGGTTCTCGTCCGGTCGGGGACCGCCACCACCAAACTGCACACCATCACCGACGGGGCCATGGCGTCGATCGGCGCCGAGCAAGTCAAGGAAGAGGAACAGCAATGAGTGATCAACAGCAGCTCTGGGAGAACTACGCCGCGTGCTGGTCGGCCGACCCCGCGATACGGCTCACCGCGCTCGGCGCGGTCGCGGTCGAGGACGTCACCTACCGGGACCCGGGGACCGAGGTCGGCGGCGTGGCCGAACTGGACGCCTACATGAACGGCTTCGCCGGGGCGTTCCCCGGACACTGCTTCCGCATCGACGAGGTCCTCGACCACCACGACCGGTCACTGGCCCGCTGGACCCAGGTCGGCCCGGACGGCGAGGCCTTCATGGCAGGCGTGAGCAGCGCGGTACACCGGGACGGTCTTCTCGCCGATGTGACCGGGTTCTTCCTCCCCGCCTGAGCACCACCGGCAGGCTCGCCGGACCATTCGCTGACTAGCCCACCCCTTCCCTGCGCCAGCGGCCGGCTTCATCGGATCGTCCCTGGTCGTTGAGGAGGTTCAGAAGCAGTTCCAGGACCTGTCTGCCGCCTCCCGAGGCCAGGTTCCGGCGCCACAGTTGCTCGATCTCCGCGGCGGCCCGACTGTGACAGCAGCTTCGCCAACTGATGGGTGGCATGCCATCTCGTGCTGGGGTCGCCGTGCTCCACCAGGCGTCGCCAGAGCTCCTCGCTCTCGGCGGCGCGCCGGTGGGTCTTCAGGAGGGCGGTGAGTTCTTCGGTCGCCGCCAGGTTGCCGGATGCCGCGATCGTCCGCAGCAGCGATTCCGCCTCGTCGGGTCGTCCACGCTTCAGCAGGTCTTCCACGAGGCGCCTGCGCGAAGTCCATGCCTCCTGGGATCCACGCAGGGCCGAACGCAGCAGCACGGCCTCGGCTTCGTGCGTGCGGCCCTGCTCCTCCAGGAGAATGGCCAGCCAACCGGTGCCGGTGTCGCGGGTTGTGGAGACCTCTTCGAGGATGCGTTCGGGCTCGGCGAGTCTGTCGTGCCGTTGGAGCAGGATGGTGAGGCTGCACAGCGAACCCTGTTCGGCCGCGTGGGCGCCGGCCAGCAGGACGTCGACCGCTTCGTCGATCCGGCTCTGCCTTTCGAGGACATCGGCCAGGCCGGAAGGTGAGTCGTGTTCTCCCGACGACAGTCCGTCCTGCCAGAGTCGTTCGGTCTCGGCGACCATCCGGTGCTGTTCGAGGAACCGGATGAAGGCGAACCACGCGGTGGCGTCGGCGGAGTGGGCCGGTCCGCGAGGTCGATGACCTCGGCGAGCTTGAGCACTTCGCGCTCGCGTCGGGAGAGGTTGTCGGCGTCCGCTCCTGGCTTCGCCGTGAACCGGAAGTAGTGGTCGGGCCAGACCGTATCGATGATCACCGCCCCGGACCCGCCCGCCAGCAGCGCGCGGACCGGCGCGGCCGTCAGGCCGTCGCTGAGGTAGTGCTGGAACTCATCGAGCCACACCACCGTCCGGGGAAGCCGAGGAATGATCCCGCCTGAGAGTGTGCCGTTGGTTCGGCGGCCTGGCGGGCCCTCATCGCGGAGCACGAGGCGGGAAGCATTGCCTGTGGCACCGACAACCGCGCCAGGCGCTCTGAGCGGGTCAGGACTCCTCACCCCCAAACGGCTGTCCTGGGCATGCCGAGCTACCGGTCCTTCCGTAGCGTGAGAGCGCGAGGCCGCGCCCCGAGGGGTCTCGTATGTCGCGCCTTCGTCCCGCTTCGCACGCCGACGAAGGCGTGACCCCCCCGCTCCACAGCTCGGCCCCCAACGTCTCTGCCCGTCCAGCGATCCCTGGTCGAGACCGCTGGAGGTTCCGTGATCCGTATCTTTGCGGGATGGTGTTCGGGGAAGAGCCGAAGCTCTATGTGAACCGCTGGGGCGACACGTCGAATCCGGATCCTCAGGGGTCGGGACCCTACCGTGACAGGTGCTCGTGTTTCGATCAGTACACGGCGGCGCATCCGCGTGCCCGCGTCGGTTTCCACTCCGAGCTGCAGGACACCTCCTCGGCGGGCTGGCGGCATCTGCTCGCGCTGATCGACGAGGCGGCCGCCGACGGCCGGGCTGAGTTCCGTCCGCTGGTCGAACTCAGCCCGTCAGAACGACGACAGATCGTCACCCTTCCGTCGTCCATCTCCAGGCTTGGTCATGGCGCCGATCTCGGGTGGGACCCGGACCAGGTTGCTGCCGTAGAGCTCGAAGTGCTTGACCGCCGTCAAAACAACAAAGGGCGGCCGCCGTCGGTGGGGATCGATGTGACCTTCTCCTCCAACATGACCGGGGCGCTCCCGTCACGCCGGGGCGGCATAGCAGTGCACGTTCACGGTCTGGGTCGGCGTCCACTGCTGGTCGACGGTGGCCAGCAGGCTCCAGCCCAGGCGTTCGTACAGGGCTGCTGCCGACGTGTCGGAGGCGACGACGTCGAGGACCGGATGCAGAGCACGCTCCTGCGCGTCCTGCACGGCCCGCGCCATCAGCAGAGCGCCGATCCCGTGGCCGCGAGCTGCGGGTGCGACGAACAACCGGCTGATCACAGCGGTGGTCTCGACGGGCACACCCGCGCGGCGGCTCCACAGGACCGGCGCCGCATCTCCCTCTTCGCTGCTGGACAGACCGATGTGGCCGACGACCTGCCCGTCCAGTTCCGCCACCCAGGCCGCGAGCTGCGAAGGCTGCGTCAGCCACTCACTGGGGCGATCGGGCCAGTTCACCGGATAACCGTCGCTGTCATGGACCTGGGTGAGGACCTGGACGCATCCATCGAGATCGGAGGCATCGCGCCGTCGGATGCGGCAGGTCGAAGGGTCCTCGGCGGTGGGAGAACGGTGTCGATTCACCGGAGCATGCAAGCACAACACCACCGACGACGCACGTTTGCGAAGAGCCTTCGCGACGCTCCGGATCGGCCGACGGCCAGGTCGACCGACCCGCGGGAGATCTCCGTCATCCCGTGCAGGTGACCCCGTTGAGGGTGAAGGTGGCCGGGGCCGCGGTGTTGCCGGTGTGTGTGGCCTGGAATCCGAGGTTGGTGCCGGCGCCAGCGGCCAGAGTGCCGTTGTAACTCATATTGGTAGCGGTGACGTTGCCGCTGCTGGGGCTGAATGTGGCGTTCCAGCCCGAGGTGATGGTCTGGCCGCCGGGGAGCGTGAAGGCCAGTGACCAATGGGTGAGAGCGGTGCTGCCGGTGTTGGTGATGGTGATGTTCTCGGTGAGCCCGGTGTTCCACGCGTTGGTCGTGTCGGTCACCTTGCACGAGCCGCCCGGCCCGTTCGTTCCGGTCGGGGTGGGCGTGGGGGTGGGCGTGCCGGTGGTGCCGCCGAGGGCGGTGACGGCGGCTTCGTAGGCGGGTTTGGGCTGGTAGGAGCTGTCGTACATGGTGGCAGCGCCAAATCCGGGGAACGCGGCAGGGATCCAGGAGTCGGCGTCCCCGACGCCCCATTGCGAGACGCCGACGCAGCCGGTCACCGCGAGGCAGGCCTTGACCACGGTGCTGTAGTCGGTGGCCTGCTGGGCCAGGTTGGCGCTGCCGGCGGGGAGTTGGATGCGGTCGTCCAGTTCGGTCACCGCGACGTTCACGCCCAGGGCGGTGAAGCGCTGGAGGTTGGTGGTCAGGGTGGAGGGGACCTGGCCGAGGATGAAATGGCTCTCGAAGCCCACCCCGTCGATCGGGACTCCCTGCGACTTGAGCGACTGCACAAGGCTGTACATGGCGTTGCTCTTGGCCCCGACGCCTTCGATGTTGTAGTCGTTGAGGTAGAGCTTGGCGTTCGGGTCGGCGGCGTGCGCAGTGCGCAGGGCGTCGGCGATGTAGCCGGTGCCCATGGCGGCGGTGAAGGCGTCCTGGCGCAGGGTGCCGTCCTCGTTGAACGGTTCGTTGACCACGTCCCAGGCGTAGACCTGGCCCTTGTAGTGGGTGGCCTCGGTGGTGATGTGCGCCTCCATGGCTGCCTGTACCTGACTGGTCGGCAGAGTACGCACCCAGGAGGGGAGCTGGTCGTGCCAGACCAGGTTGTGTCCGCGTACCCGCATGCCGTGGGCGGTGGCGAAGGAGACGATCCGGTCGCCGGGGCCGAAGTTGTACGTTCCGTTGGACGGCTCGGTGGTGTCCCACTTCATCTCGTTGCCCGGGGTGACCATGTCGAACTGGGCTCCGGCGACGGCGGTCAGTGTGGCGTTGCTCAGATTGTCCTGGGTCAGGGCGGTGCCGAAGTAGATGCCCTTCGCCTCGGCCAGGGTCTTGACGCTGGTTCCCGCCGCGCCGGCCTGGGAGCCGAGGCCGGCGACCAGAAGGGCGCCGGCGGCGAGTGCGGCGGTCGCGGCGAACAGGCCGTGCCGGGCATGGCGGGGGACAACCGCTCGCCCGAGATGCTGCGCGTCGCTCTGCGGCAGGGGACAGGAGGTGGTGCGGCGGATGCGGCGTAACCGGTCTGACACGGTTCTTGTCCTTTCGCTGGGGCGGGGCAGCGCGTCATGCGGGCATGGCTGACCGAGGGCACGGGTGGCGCAGCGCTGTTTGCCGGGCGCCCTGGACCCGTTCCGCAGGTGAGGTGGATCAGTACGCTGCTCAGGCCGGCGGGGTCGAAAGTTTCGATGTCTGTTCCGAATGCCAGCGGTGACCCTAGGCCGAGCTTGCCGGTCCGTCAACGGTCCCTGCGGACTTCATGTCGCGCAGAGGTGGCAAAGGACTCGCCGCCAGCGACTCACCGACTCGCGTGGGGCGGTGCGGTGCTGCTGCGTTCGATCAGGGTGGTCGCCAGGTCCACCCGCAGGGTGTTGGGGCGGTTTCCGCGGGCCAGGTCGATCACCATGCGGGTGGCGACCTCGGCCATCTCGGTGAGCGGTTGGCGCACGGTGGTGAGCGGCGGTCCGACCCAGCGGGCCAGGGGCAGATCGTCGAAGCCGACCACGCTCAACTCCTCGGGGATGCGCAGGCCGTGCTCGCGGGCCGCCTCGTACAGCCCCAGGGCCTGCAGGTCGTTCCCGGTGAACACCGCGGTCGGGCGGTCGGGTAGGCGCAGCAGTTCGAGGCCGGCGCTGTAGCCGGCCTCGTGGTGGAAGTCCCCTTCGCGGACGAGTTCGGGATCGTAGGCGATGCCGGTCATTTCCAGTGCCGCCCGGTAGCCGTCGACCCGGGCGCGGCTGCACATCATCCGGCTGGGACCGGAGATCACCGCGATCCGCCGGTGACCGAGCTCCAGCAGGTGCCGGGTCGCGGCCAGGCCACCCTGCCAGTTGGTGGCACCCACCGCGGGGACGTCCTGGCCGGGATCGCCGGCCGGATCCATCACCACGAAAGGGATCTTGCGGCTGGTGAGCTGCGCCTGCTGGTCCTTGTCCAGCCCGGAGAGCACCAGCACCACCCCGGTCGGACGGCGTGCGAGCACGCCCTCCATCCAGGACTGCCCCAGGCTCAGGCGCCCCGAGGACTCGGAGAGCACCACCGTCAGCCCTTCCTCGCGCACGACGTTCTCGACGCCGCGGATGACCTCCATCGCCCAGGAGCTCTCCAGCTCGTGGAAGACCAGCTCCAGCAACTGCGTGGACTGGTGACCGCGACGGCGCTGGTAGCCGTGTCGGCGCAGCAGCGCCTCGACCTTCTCGCGGGTCGCGGGCGCCACATCCGTCCGACCGTTCAGAACCTTCGAAACAGTCGGAGCCGACACTCCTGCCTCATGCGCGATCTCGGCCAGCGTTGCAGCCACCGTCACCGGGACCACCTCTGCCGATCGTTCCTGCGGATTCCTTGCCGCCGAAGAGTTCACGGCACGGATGGTAGCCCCTGGATCAAGGCGCCGCTCCATGAGGTGTGACCGTCCAGACCCTTGACGGCTCCAGGGGGTCTGCATAGATTCCCTCACGACATTCGAGATTATTACCGAAACTTTCGATCGAGGCAGGCCATGAGACACCATCTGTCCGCTGTTCGTAATGGCGCGTCCCGGAACAGGCTCGGCGCCATCGCCGCAGCATCCGCCCTGGTGATCGGCACCGCAGCCTGTGGTGCCGGCGGCGGCTCGTCGTCATCGGGCGACTCCGGGACCGTCCACGTGCTGGTCTACGGCGACGCCACCAACAAGGTCGAGAAGCAGCTCGTCGCGAACTTCAACAAGACCTCCGCGGTCAAGGTCGTGCTGGACACCATCCCGGGCGCGGACTACCAGACCAAGCTGCAGACGATCATCAACACGCCCCAGGCGCCGGACGTGTTCTTCAACTGGGGCGGCGGCAGTATCGCTCCGTTCGTCAAGGCCGGTCTGCTCAGGCCACTGGACGACCTCATCGCGAAGGATCCCGGGCTGAAGGCGAACTTCCTGCCCTCGGTGTTCAACACCGCGGTGATCGACGGCAAGTCCTACGGCATCCCCATGCGCGGCACCCAGCCGGTCCTGCTCTTCGACAACAAGAAGGTGCTCAGCGCCAACGGGCTGACCCCGCCGGCCACTTGGGACCAACTCCTCGCCGTCGTGCAGACCCTCAAGGCGAAGGGCGTCACCCCGATCGCACTCGGCGGCGCCGACCAGTGGCCGACCCTGATGTGGTTCGAGTACGTCTTCGACCGGGTGGCCGGTCCGGGTCTGTTCCAGAAGGCGCTGGGCGGCGACACCGGTGCCTGGGACAGCGCGGACAGCCGTAAGGCACTCGGGATGCTCAAGCAACTGATCGACGCCGGGGCGTTCGGCACCAGCTTCGACTCCGTCAAGTTCACTGACGGCGGATCCCCGGCACTGCTGGCCAAGGGCAAGGCGGCCTTCGAGCTGATGGGCTCGTGGGAATACTCCACCGAGAAGTCCAACAACCCGGACTTCGCCAAGAACGACCTGGGCTACAGCGCCTTCCCCACCATCGCAGGCGGCGCGGGCGACCCGAACGACATCGTCGGCAACACCAACAACTTCTACTCGGTGCTGAAGAAGACCAAGCACCCCGAGACCGTCGCGGCCTTCCTCAAGGTCATGTACTCGGACGAGTTCGTGAAGGCACAGCTGGACATCGGCAACCTGCCGACCACCACCAACACCCCGCAGTTCCTGGCAGCCTCCGGCGCCCCGGACTACTCCACCTTCCAGTACAACCTGGTCAAGCAGGCGCCCTCGTTCCAGCTCTCCTGGGACCAGGCATACCCGCCCTCGGCGACCACCAAGATGCACACGGCCGTGCAGGAGTTCTTCGACGGCAAGATCGACGCGGACGGCTTCATCAAGGCCATGCAGGGCCTGCCCACCTCGTGAGTTCGGACGCACACATGACCGGCAACACCACCGTCATCCCCGCCCCCCGCCGGGCGGCCCACAGCAGCATCGCGGTCGCCCGCCCGGGCATGTCCTGGGCGATACCCGCCACGCTCTTCTTCGTCCTCTTCGCCATCGTCCCGCTCGTCCTGGTCGCTGTGCTCTCCTTCACCCAGTGGAACGGGTTGGGCTCGCCGCAGTTCGCGGGACTGTCCAACTGGACAGCGCTCCTGCACGACCCCGTCATGATCAACAGCCTGTGGCTGAGCCTGGCGCTCACCAGCCTCGGCGTCCTGATCCAGACACCCCTCAGCATCCTGCTCGGGGTCTGGGCGGCGGGACAGCAGCGCAACCGGGCGATCCTGTCCGCGATCTACTTCGTGCCCCTCCTGCTCTCGGCGACCGCGGTCTCCGTGCTGTGGCGGGCACTGCTCGACCCGAACTTCGGCGTCCCGGCCCAGGCGACGTGGCTGTTCGGCGACGGCAACCTCTTCGGTTCGCAGAGCGGAGCCATCGGCGTGCTGGCCTTCGTCGGCGCATGGCAGTGGACCCCACTGCACACCCTGATCTACCAGGGCGGTGCCCGCGCGGTGCCGCAGGTTCTCTACCAGGCCGCCGCCATCGACGGCGCCGGCACGGTGCGGCAGTTCTTCCACATCACCCTGCCGCAGCTGCGCAACACCATCATCACCTCGACGATCCTGATGGTGGTCGGCGGGCTCACCACCTTCGACACCGTGCTGATCCTGACCCAGGGCGGCCCGGGAACGGACACCACCATCAGTGCCTATTACATGTACCAGCAGGCATTCAAGGGATTCGACTTCGGCGGCGCATCCGCCATCGCCCTGGTCCTCGTGGTGGCCTCCACAGTGATCTCACTCGTCATGGTCCGGCTGTCCGGCTACGACAAGATGCGCAGCACCGCGGAGGGACTCTGATGCGCAACCGCCCCAACTACCTCGCCGGTCTGGGCTCCCTGATCTGGCTCTTCCTGGTCGGCCTCCCGCTGTACGTGCTGTTGGTCTCCACTCTGCGCACCCAGTCCGACTACGCGACCGCGGGGCCGCTCGCCTTCCCCACCCACCTCACCGTCCAGAACTACCTCGACGACTTCAGCAACGGCTTCGGGCAGGACTTCGCGAACACCCTGATCGTCACCGCCTCCGTGGTCGGCATCGTGCTGCTGCTGGTACCCCCGCTGGCCTACGCCATCGTCAGAAGCCGCAACCGGACGATGGCCCTGGTCTTCCGGACCTTCCTGCTCGGTCTCGCCATACCGGCGCAGGCCGTGATCGTGCCGATGTTCTACGTCATCAGCAAGGCCGGGCTCTACGACAACCTCATCGGTGTCATCCTCCCCACCGCAGCCTTCTGCCTTCCCATCTGCACGCTCATCCTGACGGGCGCGATGCGGGACATCACCTCGGAGCTCTACGAGGCCATGGCCGTGGACGGGGCCGCCCCCTGGCGGGTCTTCCTGCAGCTGGTCCTGCCGCTGTCCCGAGGCGGGGTGTCGACCGTCGTGGTGTTCTCCGCCCTCCAGGCGTGGAACGGATTCCTCTTTCCCCTCGTCCTGACCCAGTCCGAATCAACCAAGGTGATCACCCTGGGCCTCTACAACTTCCAGACCGAGCACGGCGTCGACGTCCCCGGACTGCTCAGCGCCGTCGTGCTGTCCATGCTGCCGATCCTGGTCGTCTACCTGTGCGCCCGCCGCACCCTGGTGCAGGGGCTGATGGGGGTTGGCGGCAAGTGACGAACAACCCGAACGTGGCCGTGGACACCGATCCCGGCACTCCTGTCTGGCAGAACACCTCCATCGACGACGGCGCCCGAGCCGACGCCCTGATCCGCGCCATGACGCTGCCGGAGAAGATCGCCCAACTGGCGGGCGTGTGGGTGGGAGCCTCCAACGAGGGCGGCGACGTCGCCCCACACCAGCACGAGCTGGAGGAGAAGACCGACCTGGACGCCCTCCTGCCGCACGGACTTGGCCAGCTGACCCGGCCCTTCGGCACCGTCCCGGTCGATCCCGCGCTCGGCGCCCTGTCCCTGCTCCGCACGCAGCGCCGGATCGCGGCCGCCAACCGCTTCGGTATCCCCGCCCTGGCACACGAGGAGTGTCTGGCCGGGTTCGCCGCCTGGGGTGCCACCGCCTACCCCGTACCCCTGTCCTGGGGCGCCACCTTCAACCCCGATCTGGTGCGCTCGATGGCGGCCGCGATCGGACGGGACATGCGCTCCGTCGGCGTGCACCAAGGGCTCGCCCCCGTCCTGGACGTGGTCCGCGACGCCCGCTGGGGCCGGGTCGAGGAGACCATCGGAGAGGACCCCTATCTGGTCGGTACCGTGGCCACCGCCTACGTGCAGGGCCTGGAGGGAGCCGGGATCGTCGCCACGCTCAAACACTTCGCCGGATACTCGGCGTCCCGGGCGGGACGCAATCTCGCCCCCGTCAGCATGGGCGTGCGAGAACGGGCCGACGTGATTCTTCCGCCGTTCGAGATGGCGCTACGTGAGGGCCGACCGCGATCGGTCATGCACGCCTACACCGACACCGACGGAATCCCCTCCGCCGCGGACGAGGAACTGCTCAGCGGACTCCTGCGGGACACATGGGGCTTCAGCGGCACCGTCGTCGCCGACTACTTCGGCATCGCCTTCCTGAAAACCCTGCACGGCGTCGCCGACGACTGGTCCGGGGCTGCCGCACTGGCCCTCTCCAGCGGCGTGGATGTGGAACTGCCCACCGTGAAAACGTTCGGACAGCCACTGTTGGACGCGGTGACCTCAGGCACCGTCCCGGAGCGGCTGATCGACCGCGCGCTGCGCCGCGTCCTGCTGCAGAAGGCCCAGCTCGGACTGCTCGACCCGGACTGGGACCCGGTGCCGGCCGGTCTGGCGGGAGCCGACCTGTCGGACCCCGAAGCGCTGCGCGACAGCCTTGACCTCGATCCCCTCGCCAACCGGGAACTGGCTGCGAGCATCGCGGAGCAGGCCGTGGTGCTCCTGCGCAATGACGGCACACTGCCGCTCACCCGACCGCAACGCATTGCTCTGATCGGCCCCAACGCGGACACGGCACGCGCTCTGCTGGGCTGCTACGCGTTCCCGGTGCACGTCGGCGACCAGCACCCCGACGTACCAGTCGGCATCGAACTGCCGACGCTGGCCCAGGAGTTGGCAGCCGAGTTCCCGGACAGCGACCTGATCACCGCACTGGGAACATCGGTGGACGGGACCGACACCGCCGGTTTTGCCGAGGCCCTCGAGTTGGCGCGCGGCGCGGACGTCGTGGTCCTCGCTCTCGGGGACCGGGCCGGGCTCTTCGGCCGCGGCACGAGCGGTGAGGGATGCGATGTCGAACTGCTCCAGCTCCCGGGCGTCCAACAGCAGTTGCTCGACGACCTGCTCGGCGTCGGGACGCCGGTCGTGGTCACGCTCTTGGCCGGGCGCCCCTACGCGCTCGGTCGAGCGGTGAAGGAGGCGGCCGGCATCGTGCAGTGCTTCTTCCCGGGTGAGGCCGGCGCCCGGGCCGTCGCCGGTGTGCTCAGTGGCAGGGTGAATCCGTCGGGGAAACTGCCGGTCAGCGTGCCAAGTCGCCCGGGAGTGCAACCATCTACTTACCTGGCGGCGCGGCTGGCCCAGGCAGGCGAGGTGTCCAGCACCGATCCGACCGCGGCCTACGGATTCGGCCACGGCTTGGCCTACACCCACTTCGCCTACTCCGATCTCGACGTGGCGGAGGGCAGTACCGGTACCGATGGCGAGTTCCGGTTCGGCTTCAGCTTGAGAAACGCGGGCGACCGCGAGGGAACCGAAGTCGTCCAGATCTACCTGCACGACCCGGTCGCTTCGGTCGTGCAACCGGTGCAGCGGCTGATCGGATACCGGCGAGTCCCGCTCGCTCCGGGCCAACTGGTCCGGATTCAGGTCACCGTTCCGGCCGACCTCGCCTCCTTCACCGGTCGCGAGGGCCATCGCATCGTCGAACCCGGAGCGTTGGAGTTGCGTATCGCAGCATCCAGCACCGACACCCGGCTGAGCGTCCCGCTCACGCTCACCGGCCCGGTCCGTCCACTCGACCACACCCGTCGCCTGCATGCGACGTTCACGGTGGCCTGAGCATGAACCGGCCGCCGGCCGCGGCGTCTTCCCGCGGCCGGCGGGCCGCCGCGGCTCGCCCGGATCGCTACGGCGTGCGGGTGAAGGAGCGGCGGTAGGAGCGGGGTGGCACTCCGCGGCGGCGCACGAACTGTTCACGCAGGACGGCCGCGCTCCCGTACCCGACCCGGCGGGCGATCTCCTCGACCGGTAGGTCCGTGGTCTCCAGGAGCTCCTCGGCGCTGCTCAGTCGCAGGCTCCGCAGCCAGGCGTGCGGGGTGGTACCGGTCGCGGCGGCGAAGCGGCGGGCGAAGGACCGTTTGCTCATCATGGCGCGCCGGGCGAGTTCGGCGACGGGAAGCGGCGCGTGGAGGTGCTCGCGGGCCCAGGCGATCACCTCGGTCAGGCGCTCGTCCTGGACGTCCTCGGGAACGGGGGCGGCCAGGTACTGGGCCTGCCCGCCGTCCCGGTGGGAGGGCAGCACCATGTCGCGGGCGACGGCGTTGGCCATCGCGGCCCCGTACTCCCGCCTCAGCAGATGCAGGCACAGATCGAAGCCGGCTGCTGCTCCCGCCCCCGTGGTGATTCGCCCTTCGTCGATGTACAGGGCGTCGGGTTCGACGACGATTTCCGGGTGGCGCCGGGCCAGCAGTTCGGCGAACCGCCAGTGCGTGGTGGCCCGTCGGCCGTCGAGCAGCCCGGCGGCGGCGAGCGCGAACGTGCCGACGCAGTGGGCGGCGACCAGCGCGCCGCCCTCGTGTGCGGCCGACAGCGCGTCGAGCGCAGCGGGAGCCAGTGGCGTGCGGAAGCCGGCCCACGGCAGGGCGATCACCAGGTCGGCGGTGGCCAGCCTCTCCAGACCGTGCTCGATCATGAGCGGCACGCCGAGGTCGGTGGGCACCGGGCCGGGCCGGTCGGCGCACAGGGCGAAGTCGAAGCCGGGCAACCCCTCCCCATGCGGGCCGAACACCTCGGTGACGATGCCGAGGGCGAGCATGCCGACACCAGCCGGGACGTACGCGGCAACGGTCACAAAAGGCGGCACGGGAGCAGTCTCGCACGTCTGGCACGAAACCTGCGATCAACGGCAGAAGTGCCACTCGTGAGCGGTCCGCCCGCCCGGAAGTATTGAAGCCATGACAGACGCACCGCTCGGCCGCAGCGCCGCATACACGATTCTGACCACGGGCTACACGGGCTCCACCGGCCCCGGGGTGGCCGCCACCGTCTCCTACATATCGGACGCCGGCCTCCATGTGATCTTCGACCCGGGCATGGTGGCCGATCGCGACCGCATCCTCGGCCCGCTCGCGGAGTTGGGGCTCGGCCCGGACGACATCACCGACGTGGTGCTCAGCCACCACCACCCGGACAACACCATGAACGTGGGCCTGTTCGGACGGGCCCGGGTCCACGACCACAAGGTGGAGTACCGCGGCGACCAATGGAAGAACCGGGACGCGGAGGGGTACGAACTCACCCCGGCTCTGCGGCTGATCCGCACACCGGGGCACAGCGCCGAGGACATCACGCTGCTGGCCGGTACGGACTCGGGTGTGGTGGCGTTCGCAGGCGACCTGTGGTGGCACTCGGACGGCCCCGCGGACGACCCCGTGGCCCCGGACCGCGAGGTGCTGCGCACCTCGCGGCTCCGGGTCCTGGCCGCCGCGGATCTGATCGTGCCCGGCCACGGCGGCCCGTTCACGTCCGACGACACCGCGCCGCGCTAGGCGTTCTGCCACGGTGTCCTGGGTGACGTCAGGACGTCAGGAGCTTGTGAGGATGACGAGTTGCTGGGTCGCCCGGGTCATCGCAACATAGCGGTCGACAGCTCCTTCGATGTCCTTGCCGAACGCCTCGGGGTCGATGAGCACGACCAGATCGAACTCGAGCCCCTTCGACAGCTCCGGGGTCAGCGACCGGACGCGGGACGTCGCCCGGAACGTTGGATCGCCGATGACGCAGGCGATGCCGTCGGCATGGGCGGCGAGCCACGTGTCGAGGACCGAGTCCAGATCCGCGACGGACCCGTGGACGACGGGGATGCCGCTGCTGCGGATCGAGGTCGGTACGTTGGCGTCCGGGAGCGCTGCGCGGATGACCAGTTCGGCTTCCGCCATGACCTCCTCCGGTGTCCGGTAGTTGATGCTCAGGGAGGCCACGTCGATCCGGTCGAGACCGGCCCGCTCCAGCCGCTCCTGCCACGATTCGGTGAACCCGTGCCTGGCCTGGGCGCGGTCCCCGACGATGGTGAAGCTCCGGGACGGGCAGCGCTGCAGCAGCATCTGCCATTCGGCGTCGGTCAGTTCCTGTGCCTCGTCCACGATGACGTGGGCGAACGGGCCGGCGAGCAGGTCCGGTTCGGTGCCGGGCAGTGCGCTCTCGTCGATCAGGGTGTCCTGCAGGTCCTGTCCGTGCAGCATCCCCACCGCGCCTTCGCTCTCGTCGATGAGGACGTTCTGCAGCAGGCTGTCGATGGCGTCGGACCTGCGGGCACGTTCGGCGGCGACGGAGGCCTCGTGCCGACGCTTGCGTGCCGACGCCTCCGCGTCGCCGAGCCGTTGCCGGGCCGCGTCCAGGAGCGGCAGGTCGGACACCGTCCAGGCCTGAGGTGCGTCCTTGCGCTGCAGTTTGCGGACGTCATCCGGGCCGAGCCACGGAGCGCACCTGCGCAGGTAGGCGGGGACCGACCACAGGTCGCCGACGAGGTCGGTCGCTTCGACCATCGGCCACGCCCGGTGCAGGGCCTTGATCAGTTCCCGGTTCTGCAGCAGCGACCTCCTCAGCAGCTCGGGCGAGGCGTCGCTGTCGTCCTTGCCCGTCAGGATCGTGACCAGCTCCTCCCGGATCTGGTCATGTGCCTCGTTGTGCGGAGTGCCCGGTTCCACCGCGTCGAACGCCGTCGCCCAGTCGGCGGGGCTCAGCCAGAGATCGGACCAGTGGGTCTCGACCTCCATCCCTTCGGTGGGCGGCTCCTCATAGATGCCGATGGCCGGCTCGATCGCCTTCACCAGGTCCGCGGACGACTTCAGCAGGGCCACGTCCGGGTCGGTCTCGACCACCGCTCCGGCTCCCTCGGTGACGAGGTCGCGCAAGGTGCAGGTCTGCACGCCCTCCTCGCCGAGGCTGGGCAGGACGTCGGCGACGTAGGCCAGGTAGGGCTGGTGCGGACCGACGAACAGCACGCCGCCCCGACGGTGACCGAGGCGGGGGTCGGAGTAGAGGAGGTGGGCGGCGCGGTGCAGGGCGACGACGGTCTTGCCCGTACCCGGACCGCCGTCGACGACGAGCGTGCCGCGGGATCCCGCCCGGATGATGGCGTCCTGGTCGGACTGGATGGTGGCGAGCACGTCCCGCATCCGGGCCGACCGGTTGCCGCCGAGGCTGGCGATGAAGGCGGACTGGTCGTCGAGCGCGGCGTGCCCTTCGAGCCCGTCCGCGGTGAACACCTCGTCCCAGTAGTCGCTGATCCGGCCGCGAGCCCAGCGGTACCGGCGACGGCTCATCAGGCCCATCGGGTTGGCATGAGTCGCCGCGAAGAACGGCTCGGCGGCGGGGGAGCGCCAGTCGAGCAGCAGCCGACGACCCGTGCTGTCGGTGAGGCCGAGCCGTCCGATGTACACCGGCTCGGGGGCGTCCGCGCTGACGATGTGGCCGAGGCACAGGTCAAGACCGAAGCGGCGCAGGGTGCGCAGGCGGCTGGTCAGCCGGTGGACCTCCATGTCCCGGTCCATGCCCTGCCGGCCGATGCCACCGGGTGCCTTGAGTTCGGCATCGAGGCGGTCGGAGAGTTCGGCGATCGTCTGCTCCAGGCTCTCCGCGATGGCCGCGAAGTGCCGCTCGTCGCCGGCGATGAGCGTCGGGTCGGCCTTGGGGGCGATCTCGTCGGGGAGTTCGAACGCGCTGGTGGTCACGGGGTTCATGTCAGCGGCTCCGAACCGAGGTCGTTACTACGAAGTCCGGCGGCGCGCACACCCGCACCTCGGTGCTGAGCGCCCGCAACCGCGGTGTGAGTCCCAACAGCGGCTCGACATCACCGCACGACCCATGAATCGACAACACAAAACGCACTTCGTGAATCTCCCATTCCCGCAGCTTCTGGCCTCGGCCAGCGATTCTGCAGCACGACCGGGGCCTTGCCGCAAGCCCCCCGGTGCGCTATAAGTTGAGAGTGGCAAGGGACGGGTCTTCTCCCTTGCCTTTTTTGTGCGCTGTGGCCGGACAAGTCCTTCGCGAGACGACGTGACGTGCTGACTCACATGTGACTCCGGGCCGATGCGGCGAGCCGGTTGCCCGGGGAGGGCCGGCTCGGCCCGCCGGGTGAGGGTCGTTGGGCATCGGGTGCGGTCAGCGGGCCAGTAGGTCGTCCAGTTCGGCTGTGAAGAGCAGGCCGGGGTCGAATCCCATTCCGGTGAAGTGCCCGGCGAGCTCCAGGGACAGGACGCCGTGCAGCCGGGTCCAGAAGGTCAGGGCCCGGTGGAGGACGGCGGGCGGGGCCGGGTGGTCGTTCGCCCACTGCCGGTGGTCTTCGAGGTGCGTGTCGAACGGTGTCGCGGGGCTGTCCAGGGGCAGCGCGCCGCAGGCGTCGAGCACGGTCGTCATGGTCGCGGACGCGATCGCGGTGATGTCGTCGGGTGCGTGGTAGCCGGGGACCGGTGTGCCGTAGACGAGGAAGTACCGCTGGGAGTCCTCCAGTGCCCATCCGCGCAGGGCGAGCGCCAGCGTGGCCGCGTCGGGACCGGACTGCGACGCTGCGCGGAGCGTGTCGGCGAGGCTCTGGTATGCGTCCCTGATGAGTTCGGTGATCAGCTCGTCGCGGCCGGCGAAGTATCGGTAGAGCGCGGGTCCGCTCATGCCCAACTGCTTGGAGATCGCGTTGAGGGAGAGCGCGGTCGCGCCAGACGTGGCGATCTGCTCCCACGCGTGCTTCTTGATGTCCGCACGCACCTGGGCGCGGTAGCGCTCGCGCGGGGTCGTCGTGCCCGTTTCCGTCATGGCCTGCCATCCGTCCCGCACTGTCGCAGTTACATACTCATCGTTTAGTTAGAACCTATCACGAACGCTCTTGACTCTACCCATTCGCTTGCGTTACAACTTCTAACGAACACGAAAACATGTAACCGACGAAACGCAGTGGAGGTCGTCATGAACGCCGAAGGACTCGTCGAGGTGGTTCTGCCGGGCAAGGTGGAGCCGGAAGGGCTGCAGATCCGGCACGGAGTCGTCCCCGCCGCGGGCCCCGGCCAGGTTCTGATCCGGATGGAGGCCACCGGGGTCTCCTTCGCCGAGCAGCAGATGCGCCGCGGCCGGTACTACGACCAGCCGGCATTCCCCTTCGTGCCCGGCTACGACCTGGTCGGCACCGTCCTCGCGACCGGTGAGGGTGTCGAGGCGACCCTGATCGGCACCCGGGTGGCCGCACTGGTCAAGGTCGGCGGCTGGGCCAGCCACGTGCTCGTCGACGCGGCGGACACCGTGCCGGTGCCTGACGGAGTGGACGCGTCGCAGGCGGAGACCGTCGTGGTCAACGGCATCACCGCCTGGCAGATGCTGCACCGCAAGGCACGCATCCGTTCGGGGCAGACGATTGTGGTGCACGGCGCCAACGGCGGTGTCGGCTCGGTCCTGGTCCAACTTGCCCACGCCGCAGGCGTGAAGGTGATCGGCACGGCCTCCGCGCGCCACCACGACGCCCTGCGGGAACGCGGCGTCACCCCCATCGACTACCGCACCGAGAACGTTGCCGCACGGGTCCGCGAGCTCGCCCCCGGCGGAGTGGACGCCGTCTTCGACCACGTCGGCGGCCGAAGCGCGGTCGACTCCTGGAGCCTCCTCGCGCCCGGCGGCACGCTCGTCGCCTACGGCAGCGCCTCCACCCGGGACGACGAGGGATCCAAGCAGTTGCCGGTGCTCAAGCTGCTCGGCCGGGTGTGGCTGTGGAACGCGCTGCCCAACCGCCGCAGCGCCTACTTCTTCAACGTCTGGGCCGGGCGGGCGCTGACCAAGAACCGGTTCCGGGCCCGGCTGCGTGCCGACCTCACCGAGGTCTTCGCAGCACTCCAGCGCGGCGATGTCAGCGCCCAGATCGCCGCCCAACTGCCGCTCGCCCGCGCCGCCGACGCTCTGCGGCTGGCCGAATCCGGCAACGTCGCCGGAAAGATCGTACTGAACCCCTAGCGCATCCCGTCCGCAGCCGCTGACCACACGCCCTTGTCCCGCCACCGGAAACACGAGGACCTGCCATGACCGCCACTTCCGTCATCAAGCGCCACCGGGCGCGCCTGCTCATCCCCGCGGCGATCGCCGCCCTGGCCTTCACCGCCACGACCGCCGCCGCGGACACCTCACCGACAACAACCGTGGCCGAGCAGACAGCCGCCGACCGGCACCACGGGGCGGCCGTGAAGAAGCCGAAGGCGATGCTCGACGCATGGCTCCGCCTCTGGAACGGCGATTTCACCCAGGCGCCGCGCATCATCTCTCCCGGCCTCCGGGTCCACGCCGCCCTGCTCGACGGGGGTGACGGCAGCTCCATCCGAGGCATCGACGGCCTGGTGGCCTGGATCACCCAGACGCGCGCGGCGTTCCCGGACCTGCACTTCGCCGTGGAGGTCGACCCTCTGGTCGACGGCCGCTACGGATCCGTGCGTTGGAAGGCCACCGGCACCTACGCCGGCGGCTTCCCCGGCGCCAAGGCTGCACCTGGCACCGTTGTCACCTTCACCGGTACCGACACACTTCGCATACAGGACGGCAAGTTCGCGGAGTACTGGGTCAATACCGACACTCTGCAATGGCTCACCCAGTTGCAGGCACTCTGAACCACGCACCAGAAACGGCTGACGTCCGGATTCGCCTCCGGATTCACGCCCAGTAGGCGGACATTTTCAGTGTTTCCGCAAGGGCGAGCCACAGCGCCTTCCCGAATGCCGCATTCGGGATGTTGCAGAAATCCCCTTCGGCGCATCCCGAGGGATTGTTTTCCCAGGCACGTACGCCCATGACATGGAACCCAAATGTCTGCCAGAACGAGAAGCGAATGTGCAGTCCCTCTCCCAGGGAGTGGCCCGGTAGAGAGACGATCTGGAAGTAGTCACTCCCGACGGCCTCGACCGTGACCGGGTTGTCGCCCAGAAGCACGCATCGCTGACCCTGGTCGATGGTGCCGAGACAGTCGTTTCCGCTGACGGGGAAGAGCCAGAAGTTCGTCGCCAGCTGACTGCGGATGTCGCGCGGGGTGACGAAGGGGTGGAACCCAAGAAAGTAGCCGTATTGGTAGAGCGGTTTCCCTTCCGATGCATTCGCGGGAGCGGCTTTCCATTCCTTCGGCATCGTCGGCGCGGCCCCCACGGCGGTGCCCACCGTCATCGCGAAACAGAGGGCAAGGGTGACGGAACGTGCCGTGAACCGGGTTTCTGGAAACGCATGCGAACGCCGCCCGCGTCCGTTACGTCTGCCGGGAGGTGAGCGCCTGCGAAGAACAAATCGACCCATGGCGTGCCTCCCTGCTCAGTGCGGTGAACGGGCAGCCCGCCATGGCGGACGCCGTCACGTTCATCCTGCGTGAAGTGATCGTCCGCTGCCAGGCGGACGCCGGAGCGATGTCGGCGACCCGATGGAGTCAACGCCGCGAGTGGAAGCGCCTACCTGCTGCTGCTCGCGGTGTTCGTGCTCACCTCGACGCTCGGCCAGTTCATCAGCAACATGGCCACCACCCTGATCCGCACGCCGATCGCCGTCTCAGCAGCCCGGGACGCCGGGATCTCCGTCCAACCGATGCTGATGTGCGTGGCCGTCGCCGCAGCGGCCGCGCTGCTCACCCCGGTGGCGACCGCCGCCAATCTGATGGTCATGGGCCCGGGCGGCTACCGCTTCGGCGACTACTGAAAGTTCGGCGCCCCCATCCTGCTGTGGGGACTCGCGGTGACCCTGGCCGTGGCCGCTCGCCTGGGAGTTCTAGGCGTGGGCCGAGGTGTCCAACTCGCGCTTCAGGTTGCGCAGCGTCCTGTCGATGTTGCGGACCTGGAACGCGGCGAAGGTATGGCCGCCCGTGGCGATACGGTCGAAGGTGTTGGCCACGAAGGTGGGCCACGAGCGGCGGTCGTCCGTCCAGGTCTCCGTCACCTTGGTGCCGGTGCCCGTGTCCTCGAAGCGGTACTCCCAGGAGGCGATGGGGGCGGACAGACGGGGACGGCGCAGCCCTATCGCGTGGACGCGGAAGGCGAAGAGGCGGCCGGGATCGGAGGCGGTCACCGTGCAGCGGGTGGTCCAGCGGAAGGGACCGCGCCTGTTGTGCCCTTCGAAGACGAGACCGACACCAGCGCACTCGTCGTCGCCCGGGAGGGTCGCACCGAGGTTCTCGGGGCTCCACCGCCCCATCTGCGCGGGCCGGCTGACCTGCTCGTACACGGTCGACGCGGCGGCCTCGATCAGGATGCTGCGGGACACGGTGAACGTACGGGCCATGGGAACTCCATTCCTCGGACCACGACCCTACTAGCCAGTAGCGACAGTGTCACCGGTGCCTGGCGTGCACGTTGGGTCCGCTGAACGGAACAGGGCACGACACCCGGTCCCGGGCCTACCGAGCTGGATGTGGCAGGGGGCAGCCGGGAAATACGGTCGACAGGCGAGTCCGCGATGCACTGTGATTGCTGCAACCGCCCGCCGCACGGTGCGGGCCGACGCAGGGGCTGCTCTTGGTAACCGAGAGGACCGCGAACGCCCGTCCGGCGATCGATGTGGCCCTGGTCAGACATCTGGTCGATGCGCAGTTCCCGCAGTGGGCCGAGCTGCCTCTGAAGTTGCTCGACCCGGCCGGTTCGGACCATGCGATCTATCGGCTGGGCGAGGAGCTGTCCGTCCGGCTGCCCCGCCATGCCGGGGCCATCGGGCAGGCGGAGAAGGAGTTCGAGTGGCTGCCCCGGCTCGCCCCGCACCTGCCGCTGGCCATCCCCGTACCGGTGGGGGTGGGTGAGCCCGGCTTCGGCTATCCGTGGCCGTGGGCGGTGTCCGGCTGGTTGGACGGAGAGGTGGCGACCGTCGAGGCATTGGCCGGCTCGTCCGGAGTGGCCGTCGAGCTGGCGGAGTTTCTGACCGCCCTTCAGCAGTTCGCGCCCGCGGACTTCCCGGTCGGGGACATCCGAGAGGCCCTCACCGACCGGCCGCTTGCCGATCGGGACCGCGCGACGCGGGCCGCCATCGCGGAGGTCGACGGCGTGTTCGACGCCGCGGCCATGACCGAGCTGTGGGACGCGGCGCTGGCCGCGCCCGGATGGGATCGCCCTGCGGTCTGGTTCCACGGTGACTTCCACACCGGCAACCTGCTGACCGTCGACGGCCGTCTCAGTGCGGTCATCGACTTCGGCAGCCTCGGCATCGGCGACCCGGCCTGTGACCTGACCATCGCCTTCACCCTGATGTCGGCCGGGAGCCGGGCTGCCTTCAGGGCCGCCCTCGGCGTGGACGACGCCACCTGGGCCCGGGGCCGCGGCTGGGCCCTGACCACCGCTCTGAACGCCTACACCTCCTACGCCGCCGTCAACTCCCGGGTCGCGGCGCAGACCACCCGGCAGATCGCCGAGGCTCTCATCGGGTGAGCAGCCCGGTCGAGTGATGGACGTGTGAAGTCATGTGGCGGACAGGCTCCGGGTTGCGACAAGGAGCGGAACAAGCTCGGATCAATGACGGACCAGGCAGAACGGGTGCCCTGCCGGATCGGCATAGATGCGCCAGCTCCGCCCGTCGGAACCGTCGTCCAATATCGTCGCTCCGCAGGCCAGCACCTGCTCCTGGGCCCGGTCCAGGTCCGCAACACCGAAATCCAGATGGAACTGCTGGGGCCGGGACGGGTCGGGCCACAGCGGCGGCCGGTACTCCGCCGCGCGCTGGAAGGCGAGGACGAGACCGGACGGCGTGTGCAGCGTCGCCCATCCATCGCCAAGTGCCCACCGCTTGTCCTGCTGGTTGACGGTCCCACCGAGCACCGACTGGTAGAACGCGGCAAGTTCCGCGGGATCCGAGCAGTCCAGCACCACGCATTGCAGGTCAGCGATCATGGGCAGATCCTAAGCGGCCTCGATAGTGCCCCGGCCCTCGGTACCGAAGATCGCAGGAACGGAACCTGGTGTCGAAGCTCCAGAAGAGGAAGTACATCGTCGGCGCCTGCGCGGGAAGCAACGACCCGTCACGTGCCGGCCGGCCAGGACGACACCGCTCGGTGGCGCATTCGGCGTTCCTGAATTCTCCGGCCGGCCCGACTACCGTGACAGACCGTGCCTCTGCGCCGGTGGTGGCGGCGGAGCCGGACCGAATGAAGGCAGCAGCGATGAGCCCCGACCGTGCGAACAGGGCCACTCAGGCGGCGGCGCGCTACTACGGCACGAGTGACGTCGACGCCTTCTACGACACGGTGTGGGGCGGCGAGGACATCCACACCGGCGTCTACGCCCACGAGCACGAAGCGGTCGCCGTCGCCTCCCGCCGCACAGTGCAACTGGCCGCGGCGAAGGTCACCGGACGTGTCGGTCCCTGCTGCACGGTGCTGGACCTGGGCTCGGGATACGGCGGGCCGGCCCACTGACTGCGCCTCACCGCGGAAACCACACAGCGTGCCGAGGAACTCCGGCATCTGATCAGCCCCGATTACCTGGAGGGGCTCCTGAGCAACCTGCCGCTCTGGGTGGATGCCTGCCGTAAAGGTCTGACCAGCTGGGCATCTTTCACGGCCGTCGCGCCTGAGCTTGTCCTGATCGTTCACGCGTGGGTCCGATCCGGTCCATCGCAAGGAGGCGCTACGTCGCGGGTACGGGACGCCCCCGGCCTGCTGAGCGTCGGCCGAAGACGGCGAAGTCGCCGGCGAATGCGCAGATGAGCCACTCGGGGTCCGATACGGCCAATGCCAAGCACGGCGCCGGCACTTGGAGAGCTGCCACTTGAGCAGGTCCCAGATCCGCACGGTGTTGTCCTCGGAGCCGGTGACGGCGACGGGCCGCCCGTCCAGGATGGTGCACGCCACCGCTGTCACCGTATCCGCATGGCCGGTGAGGGGCCGACCGAGCGGTTGGCCGTTGGCCAGGTCCCAGATCCGTACGGTGCTGTCTGCGGAGCCGGTGACGGCGACGGGTCGTCCGTTCACGACGGTGCACGCCACCGCCTCCACCCATCGGGTGTGGCCGGTGAGGGGCGGGCCGATGGGTTGGCCGGCGCTCAGGTCCCAGATCCTCAGGGTGTTGTCTCCGGAGCCGGTGACGGCCAGGGGCCGCCCGTTTACGACGGTGCACGCCACCGCCTGCACCCATCGGGTGTGGCCGGTGAGGGGCCTTCCGTTGGGTTGGCCGGTGGCGAGGTCCCAGACCCGGATCGTGCGGTCGACGGAACTGGTGACGGCGACAGATCGCCCGTCCACTACGGTGCACGTCACCGCTCGCAACTCTCTGGTGTGCCCGGTGAGGGGTCGTCCGATGGGTTGGCCCGTGGCGAGGTCCCAGATCCGCACCGTGTGGTCGATGGAGCCGGTGACCGCGACAGGTCGCCCGTCCAGGACAGTGCATGCCAGCGCCCGTAGCTCTTCGGTGTGGCCGGTGAGTGGCTCGCCGATGGGTTGAGCGGTGGTCAGGTCCCAGATGCGGACGGTGCGGTCGTCGGCGCCGGTGACGGCAATGGGTCTGCCGTCCAGGGTGGTGCAGGCCAGTGCCCTCACCCAAAGGGTGTGGCCGGTGGGGGATCGGCCGTTGACCTGGGTGGTGGTGAGGTCCCAGACCCGCACGGTGCGGTCCCAGGAGCCGGTGACAGCGATGGGTTGTCCGTTCAGGACGGCGCACGCCACCGCCCCCACCCACACGGTGTGGCCGGTGAGAGGCTGACCGACGGGTTGGCCCGTGGTCAGATCCCAGACGCGCACGGTGCGGTCGTTCCCGCCACTCACGGCAACCGGCCGCCCGTCCAGAACGGTGCACGTCAGCGCGAGCAACCCGCTGGTGTGGCCGGTCAGGGGACTGCCGACAGGTTCGCCGGTGGCGAGGTCCCAGACCCGCACCGTGCAGTCGATGGAGCCGGTGACGGCGACGGGCCGTCCGTCCAGCACGGTGCACGCCACCGCCATGACCGAGTCGGAGTGGCCGGAGAGGGGACGGCCGATCGGTTGGCCCGTGGTCAGGTCCCAGATGCGCACGGTGTGGTCGTAGGAGCTGGTCACGGCGACAGGTCGCCCGTCCAGGAGGGTGCACGCCACTGCTGTGACCGTGTCGGTGTGGCCGGTGAGGGGACGGCCGACGGGTTGGCCTGTGGTCAGGTCCCAGACCCGCACCGTACGGTCCCAGGAGCCGGTGACAGCGACGGGTCGCCCGTCCAGGACGGTGCAGGCCACCGCCCACACCGTGTCGGTGTGGCCGACCAAGGCCCGGCTCAGAGGTTGGCCGGTGCTCAGGTCCCACACGCGCACGGTGCGGTCGTCGGAACCGGTCACGGCGACGGGGCGCCCGTCCAGAACGGTGCACGCCACCGCCTTGACCGTGTCGGTGTGGCCGCTGAAGGGTTGCCC
Source organism: Streptomyces sp. NPDC045021 (assembly GCF_056432645.1). Lineage (NCBI taxonomy): Bacteria > Bacillati > Actinomycetota > Actinomycetes > Kitasatosporales > Streptomycetaceae > Streptomyces > Streptomyces sp. NPDC045021. Next base: position 91,159 of record NZ_JBWKIQ010000001.1, on the reverse strand, counting down.
GATCGGTTGACCGGTGGCCAGGTCCCAGACTCGCGCGGCGTCTCCGCAGCCGGCCACGGCGATGGGCCGTGCGTCCAGGACGGTGCACGCCACGGCCATCACCGCGTCGGTGTGATCGGTGAGTGTGTTGCGCAAGGCGGAGGAGACCGTCGTGCCGGTGGCGTGCAGGGGAATCCAGGTTCCCGCGTGGGCCCGGCTGTTGAGGGATGCGAGGAGCGCCGGGGCTCCGTAGCGGGCGGCGTCAAGGGCCAGGATCTGGCGCCGCTGTTCAGGGGAGGCATGACGGTGGGCGCCGATGGAACTGCGGTGGACGGCAGCGGTGAGTCGGGCGGGTTCGGTCTGCGCGGTGTGCAGGTGGCGGGCGAGTGCGTCGGGGTCAGCGTGGACGAGGTACTCGGCGTCGGCCAGGAGTTCGTCGAGGATCCCGCCCTCGGCGGCGTGGTCGGCCAGGTAACGCCGGGTGTAGGGGTGGGCGCGGGCCCAGTCGGGAATGCCGTCGGAGCCGTAGGGGACGTGCTCGGTGAGGGTACGGGCGATGGCGGCATGGACAGCGGCCCCGTCCGCTCCTTCCCGCAGATGCTCGACGAGGGCCTGGTGGTAGAGGCGGTAGGCGGAGCGGTCGTCCTCGACGGCCTCGACGATGTATGACCCGGCGTGTTCGCGGAGCCAGGCGATGTCCGCGTCGCCGTACGTGCGGCCGTTGATGCTGCCGGCGAGGTCCGCCCACAGGTCCTCCCAGGGCAGCCCCTGACCCTGGGCGTAGGCCAGCGGGCGCAGGAGGTCCGCGGCGCGGGCGGCGTCGGGCCCCAGGCGGGTGGCGAGGTCATTGGCCATGGCCTGGTCGGCGTGGCGCGGCAGGCTGCGGCGCCACTGCGGATCGTGCGGGTCGGGGAGGTCGGGCAGAGCGGCCAGGGTTCCGGCGGCCAGGCGGGCGACCAGGAACGAACGGCCGGCTGCTTCGGCGACCGCATCGGCCACCGCCTGGGTGAGGTGTCGGGGACAGGTGCGGTAGGGCGAGGCGGGGTGGGCCAGTAGCAGGTTGCGCACGGTGTAGGTGCGTACCGCCTCCGGGTCGGCGTAGCGCTCGTCATCGAGGTCGACCTGCTGGTCGCGGTCCAGTCCCAGGCGGGGCAGCAGGTGCGGACGGGTGCCGATGAGCAGGCGGACGCGGCCGCGGGCGTGGTCGATCAAGGGGCGCAGAACGCCGGTGCACAGGGTGTCCGGCGTGGCGGCCTCGTCCAGGCCGTCGATCAGGACGGTCAGCGGACCGGGGCGGCTGACCGGGCCGGTCAGCCCGGTCAGGAGTTCCCCGACGGTGTCGGCGCGGATCTTGGCGCGGGCGGCCAGGGCAGCCAGGACCTGCTGGTCCGTCAGGTTCTGTGCGTAGACGGCGATATCGATCAGCCGAGCCGCTTCGACCGTGGTCCGGCTCAGGCTCAGGGAGTCCGCGGGTACGGTGCGGCGCACTTCCGGGTGAGCCAGTGCGGCGAGGATGCCCAGGACGGCGGTCTTGCCGGACCCGGGCCCGGCGGTGACCGCGAGCGCGGGTCGCCCTGGCAGGGGCTCGTTTCCTTCGGTGAGCCAGGCGGTGATCTCGGTGAGAGCGGCGCGCCGCCCGGCGAACCACCAGCCCTTGCCCGGCCCGGTGTAGCCCATGGCCCGTACCAGCAGCCGCGTGTTCAACTCGATGTCGCGCCGGTCGGCCTGGAGCTGCCGGGCGGCCTCCTGCTGGACCGCCAGGTCCACATCGGTCAGCTGCGGGTCGTGGCGCAGGTTGGGGAGGAACGCCGGGGCCTGCCCGGTCAGACCGACCTGGGTCAGTCCGACGCGCTGGTGCCCGCCGGCGGCGTTCATCCGTTGGACCACGGCCTCCAGGGCCAGGGCGCGCGGCCCGTGTCCGGCGGTGGCCTCGTCGGTGACCGCCTGGCGCAGCCTCGTGGCGAAGGCCCCGGTGGCGGCCTGTTCGAGCGGCTGCGCGGAGGAGAGGATCACCAGGCCGGAGCCGGGCGATGCCCCCCAGCGCCGGCTCATGCGCTCCAGCGCGGCGGCGGTGATCTCGTTGCCGCCCTGCCCCGAGTAGCAGGTGTCCAGCATCAGCAGCAGCCGGCGAACCCGGGTGCCGGCCAGCATCTTGCGGGCCAGCACTTCGGTGGGCAGAGCGTCGGCGATGTCCTCGGGGTCGGTGTCATGGGTCAGCAGGACATGGCCCCCGCCCTGGTCCTCGTCCAGGACCTCGCCGTGGCCGGCCACGTAGACCGCGAGCAGGTCGTCCTCACGGCGCTCGGTGGACTTGCAGAACGCCCGCAGCCGCTCGGTGAGCTGTTGCTCGGTGGGGTCCAGGCCCAGTTCGCTGACGTGCTGGTAGCCGAACCTGCCGGTGAAGAGGTCGACGACCTCCTGCCGCGCCTCGACCAACCCCGGACGGTCCCAGACCGGGGCGTTCTTGTAGCGGGCGACGGCGGTGGCGATCAGAAACCGCCGCGGCTGCGCCTCAGCGCCCATCCAGACCCCCGGCGATCGCCGCCCCGGTCATCGCGTCGGTCAGATACGAGGCGGCGTCGTGCGCGTGCGCACCGTTGATCACCACCGCCGAGCGCAGCTGCGGCCCGAACAGCGGTCGCAGGTCCTCCACCAGCGCCACCACGTCACCGCGGTCCGCGACGTTGGTCCACACCAGCCCCGGCCCGCCCGGCCAGCGGCCCGGCTCGGGGACCAGCCGCTGGTGGACCATCGGTATCCCCAGTGGCGAGCCCAGGGTCACCAGCGCCCGCACCCGGTGCCCGGGCAGGGCGCACAGGGCCTCGTAAGCCACGACCGACCCCAGCGAATGCGCCACCACCACCCGGGTGTCCTCGCCGATGAGTGCGGTCACCCGCTGCATCGCGGCCTGGCGCAGGTCCGGGTCGGTGAGGTAGCGGCGGACCTGTTTCAGGTCAAACACCAGTGCCCGCAGTGCCAGGTCGGAGAAGAAGGGGAAGGCCGCCAGCGCGCGCAGCGCGGCCTGCACCGAGCGCGGGGTCCGGGCCAGGGTGTCGGCGCCCGGCGGCACCACACGATCGTCCGCCCGCGCCGCGGCCTGCCACCACGCGAACAGCAGCTCCTCCTCGAACCCCTCTTCCACGTCCTCGGCCGTGTACCGGGGATCGCCGACCGCGAGCAGGCTCCCGGCGGGTCTGAACAGGTCCCCGTAGAAGCCCATCGCCACATCACCCGCCTCCGGCACCGGACGGCCGGCGCGACGTACTCCGTCGCACAACCCCGGAAGCCAGTCCTTCAGCAGGCTGTCCTCGCCCATGGCCTGCTTGCCGACGCCATGCACCGCCACCACCAGAGCCACGGTCAACTCCCCGCCTCGCCGGGCCACTTGCCATGCCCGCCCACTCTAGGACGCCGGCGACGACTCCCACCGACCATCCGGACGATGCGCCTGACCCAAGGCCACGGCGGTGCCTCCGGCTGCTGGGCTGCGCCAAGGGAGCAGGAGGAGTGCCTCCGTCGCGGGAATGCCTGCGTAGCTCATCGGGTGATGGGCGCTGCGGCGCTCGTGCACCGTGTGGGGGAACAGGTGACCAAACCGATCAGGAATCGAGAAGCGCCGGCCACCGAGCCGGAACTAGCGTGACCACTATGTCTTCCATCGAATCAGTCACTCTCGACGTGGCCGACCCCACGGCCGCCCACCACTTCTACTCCGCCGCCTTCGGCCTGGACACCCAGGTGCGCCTGCGTGCCTCGGAGGCACCCACGACCGGATTCCGCGGGTTCACGCTCTCACTCACGGTGTCCCAGCCGGCCACCGTCAAGGGCCTCATCGACGCCGCCGTCGACGCCGGTGCCACGCCGCTGAAGCCTGTCTCGAAGTCGCTCTGGGGCCACGGCGGCGTCGTGCAGGCCCCGGACGGGACGATCTGGAAGGTCGCGACCTCCGCGAAGAAGGACACCGGCCCGGCCACCCGTGACATCGACGACATCGTGCTCCTGCTGGGAGTCGAGGACATGGTCGCGAGCAAGCGGTTCTACCTGGACCGTGGCCTCACCGTGGCGAAGAGCTTCGGCCGCAAGTACGTCGAGTTCGCCACTCCGTCCAGTCCCGTCAAACTGGCCCTTTACGGGCGCCGCGCCCTCGCCAAGGACGCCTGCGTCCCGTCCGACGGCACCGGATCGCACCGGCTCACGATCGGCACCGATGGCGGACCTTTCACCGACCCGGACGGGTTTGCATGGGAGGCCGCATCGCAGTGAGCCGGGCGGCGCAGCACACCCCACGACGTGCATCTCATTGACCGGGCGGGAGCTGCTTGTCTTCACCGCTACGTTGTTCGCATGGATCAGGATCAAGAGCAGGAGTGTGCCGGCGCTCGACAGCTCTACGAGGCGCTGCTCGACCACACCGGTCCGGACGCGCAGTCGGCGGTCGTGGATCCCTGGCTGCGTCAGGCCGAGGCCGGATACCGCTCCGAGCTGGCGGAAGCCGCTGGCAGCCTCGGCCGACCGATCCTTGACGGGTCTGCCGCGATGCGGCAGGAACTTATCTGGGAACTGTATGCACTCAGCAGGGTCAGCGACATGCTGCTGTGCGCCTTCCAGCCGCCCGCCGACACCATGGGAGACGATCCCTGGGACCCGCGCGACCACTGGCCGGCCCTGACGATGGACCAGTATCGACAGCTGTTCAGTCGTCTGGGGATGGTGCCGTTCGAAGAGACCGCGGTCTTCGACCCGTTCCTCCACGAGATCGTGGATGTCGAGCAGGCCGCAGACCCCGACGAGCCTCTGCAGGTCACCGAGGTCGTCTGGCCGGGGCTGTGGCTGGGCCCGCTGCTGTTCAGCCGCTCCGGCGTGCGGGTCCGCGCCGGGGTCCGCCACGCCGAGCGTGGCGTGGCCGATCGCTCCCCGCTCTACTGGACCTTCCGGCGCCGCCATCGGCCCACGGTCGACCAGTCCCTGGGCTGGGGCCACAACTCCCAATGGCGCACCGACTTCCGCCTCGACTGTCGCACCGCAGCGGTCCAGCATGTCCACGTGGGCGGATACGCCGACATCGACAGCACCGACGGGGAGCTCGACCCCGCCGGCGCACTGCTGACGCCGACCGAGCGGCGTGAACTCATGCGGCACCGCTGCCTGTTGCGCACACCGGTCAACTCCGACGCTCTCGCCACGATTTCCTCCTGGCAGTCGGAGCTCTACCCGTTCGAATGGCAACTGCCCGCTTCAGAGGCTGAATCCCTGGCCTGATCAATTCCTCGGCTCCGTCCGGATCAGCCCCGGTTTCGGATGGCCGTGACGTCGATGGCGCGAGTGTTCCTTCCTGGAGAGGCCTCTGCCGCACCGCGGTTTGGCACGACACCATATTCGCCCGTCGGGACTTCTGGTCAACTTTGTCACTACGCGATACATCGCTGGCAGATTCATGCCCGCACCGGGATTCTTTCAGCAGGCCACCGCCCCGGCCACGCTCCGCTTGTCGTCGCCGCAAGGGCAAGTACTCCGGTGTGTATGCGCACTCGTCGCGGCTACTCCAACGGGAGCCCGGACGACCATCGGCCGGCGGTACGCGGCCGCATCGTGAGGCGGGCGCGGCAGCAGCCTGCTGTGACCTGTCCGATCCCGCTCTTCGACCTGTCGGCTGAGGGAGCATGATGACTCATCACATGTCGCAACCGCATGGACGCCCAGTCCTGCCGGGCCCGTTGCTCACCGACTACCTGCGCCACTGGGCTCACTTCACACCGGCCGAACCGTCGTTCTCCTTCGTCCAATACGCCGATGACCACCTCCGTGGGCAGCGCCACTCCCTGACCTGGTCGCGGTTGCACCGCCATGTCCGTGCGGTGGCCGCGGTCATTGAGCAGAGCATCGGGTGCTCGGGCCCCGTCGCCATCCTGGCCCCCCAAGGGCTGCAGTACGTCGTCGGATTCCTCGCCTGCCTCTACACCGGGGCCATCGCGGTTCCGCTCTTCCCCCCGGATCTGCACGGCCATGGAGACCGGCTGGCAGCCATCCTGGACGACTGCCGGCCCAAACTCGTACTGACGACCCAGGAGTACCAGCAGCAGGTCGAGGAGCTCCTCGAACGCCGTGGGGGCACGGTTCCCCAGCTGGAGGTCATCGAGCAGGCCCCGGAGGTCAGCGCCGGCTGGTCACCGCCGCGCCCGGACCCGGGGGACCTTGCCTATCTGCAGTACACCTCCGGTTCCACCCGCGCCCCCGCCGGTGTGATGGTCAGTCATCGCAATGTGGTCGCCAACGCCAATCAGGCCATGGCTGCCTACACGGTCTCCGACGGTCCGAGCCATTCCGTCGGCTGGCTGCCGCTCTTCCAGGACATGGGCCTCGTCCTGTCCGTCGCCGCGCCCGTCGTCGCCGGCATCACCTCGGTACTCATGGACCCGGTTTCGTTCCTGGTGCAACCCGTCCGCTGGCTGCATCTGCTCGCTGAACGGCCCGGCGCCATCAGCGCCGCACCGAACTTCGCCTACGACTACTGCGTGGACGGCGTCGACTCCGAGGTCAAACGCTCCCTGCGCCTCGATCAGGTCAAAGCGCTGATCAACAGCAGCGAACTGGTGAGGCCACACACCCTGGACCGGTTCACCGCCGCGTTCGCCGAATGCGGGTTGCGCCCGGAAGTCCTGTGCCCCTCCTACGGGTTGGCCGAGGTCACTGTGCTGGTCGCGGCCGCCGACCCCAGGCGACCCCACCGCACCATCTCCGTTGACCGCACCGCGCTGACGGAGAACCGCCTGGTGTTCTCGGAGCTGCCCGACGCCCAGCGTCTGGTCTCCTGCGGTCCTCCCGTGAACCAACGCGTGCTGATCGCGGATCCCTTGCTCGGCACGGAGTGCGCACCGGGAACCGTCGGTGAGATCCGCGTCCAAGGACCCAACGTCACGTACGGCTACTGGGGGTGGGAGAAGCTGAGCCGTGCCACCCCCCATGTGGAGATCCCCACCGTGGACAGCGCCGCCGGTACCCCGCCCGGTGGAGCACCGTGGCTGAGCACCGGAGATCTCGGGTGCCTGTACGGGGGTGAGCTCGTGGTCACCGGCCGCCTCAAGGACCTCATTGTCATCGACGGCCGCAATCACTACCCACAGGATCTGGAGGAGGCCGTCCACTGCGCACATCCGGGTGTCCGCCACGACCGGGTAGCGGCCTTCACCATCGACGACCAGCGAGGCCCGTTCCTGGTCGTACTGGCCGAGCGGGAACGCACCGCACCGCCCATCGACCCGCTCATCATCGAGCACGCGGTGCGCTCCGCACTCTGGGCGCGCTTCGGCCTGTTCCTGGCCGGCTTCCGCATCGTGCCGTCGGGCCGGATTCCCCGGACTTCCAGCGGCAAGATATCCCGGCGCGCCTGCCGGAAGCTCTACCTCCTCGGCCGCTTCGGTGAGTCCGCGCAGCCGCAAGGCAGCATCTGAGTCCCTCAAGTCTTGGCGATGAGGCCATCGCGGTCATCAGCGTCCCCTGGATCACCGCTCGCGAGGCGGCTGCCGCCGTCGGCCAGGTCGGCGTTGCTCCGGGCGGTCACACGCCGACACCACGACTCGCGGCCAGGGCGGTGAACAGCGTGTCGAGGGCGGTCGGGTAGGTGTGTTCGGACGGCGCGGCGAAGCCGATCAGCAGGCCTTGGGGGCGGTCGGCGGAGTCGTGGTGGAGTTCGGTGAGCCCGCGCAGTGCGACGCCGTGGTCGGCGCAGCGGGTCAGGAGTTGGTGTTCGGTGGGGCCGTCGGAGGGGAGGGTGAGGAGGGTGTGCAGGCCGGCGGGGACGCCGTGGGGGGTGAGGCCGGGGGTGGCGGCCACCCGGTCGAGGAGGAGTTCGCGTCGGCGGCGGTAGCGCAGGCGGGTGGCGCGCACGTGGCGGTCGTAGGCGTGGGTGGTGATCAGGTCGGCCAGGACGAGTTGGCCTAGCGTCTCGGTGTACAGGTCGGCTGCCTGTTTGGCTTGCACCACGGGTGCCACGAGGTGGGGTGGTGGGACGATCCAGCCCAGGCGGAGGGCGGGGCCGAGGGTCTTGGACGCGGTGCCGCAGTAGAGGACCTGGTCGGGGGCGATGCCCTGGAGGGCGCCGATGGGTTGGCGGTCGTAGCGGTACTCGCCGTCGTAGTCGTCCTCGATGATCAGGCCGCCGGTGGTTCGGGCCCATGTGCACAGTTTCTGGCGGCGGGCCGGATGCAGCGGGACGCCCGTCGGGTACTGGTGCGAAGGGGTGAGGATCGCAGCCCCGACGTGCGATGTCAGTGCCTCCACGCGGGCGCCGTGGGCGTCGACGCGCAGGGGGAGGGTGGTGAGCCCGGCGTGCTGGACGACTGCGCGAAAGACGTTGTGGCCCGGGTCCTCGACGGCTGCGGTGGCGGTACCGGCTGCGACCAGCACGCCGCAGAGCAGGCCAAGGCCCTGGTAGTACCCGGAGGTGATCACTATGCGCTCCGGGGTGGCGATGACCCCGCGGGTGCGGCCCAGGTACTCGGCGAGCGCGTTGCGCAGCTCGATGCGGCCCTGCGGGTCGCCGGCGCCGAACACGTCGGGGCGGGCGCGGGTCAGAACCCGGCGGGTGGCGGCGAGCCAGGCTCGGGTGGGGAACGCGCTGACGTCGGGGAGCCCTGGGCGGAGGTCGTGGCGGGGGATCGCGGGTGTGGCTGCGGGGCGCCCGGGGGCCGGGGTGTGTTGCGGCGTGTCGGCGACGGTCGTCCCCGATCCCGGGCGGGTGGTCAGGTGGCCCTCCTCGACCAGTTGGTCGTAGGCGGCGCTGACGGTGCCACGCGCGATCCCGAGTTCCTGGGCCAGCCCGCGAGTTGACGGCAGGAGCGTCCCGGCGGGCAGGCGCCCCTGCCGGATCGCGGTCCGGAGCGCGGACTCCAGGCCGGCGCGCCGCCCACCGGCGGCGTCGAGGTCGATGTGGAGGTCGAGCCGCGAACTGGACCAAGAATTCGGCATGAGACTGGATCTTAATCCTGGTCCGATGCCCCTCTAAGTTCGAGGTGCGCGCTCGCGCCGGGCCAGGACTCCTTGGCCGTCCTCGTTCCTATCCTGTACGCCGCGACGAAGGGACCCCAGCGGTGATCGTGATCGCCCACCTCAGCGACATCCACATCGACTGCGGACAGCGCAGCATCGAGCGCACCCAGGCTGTCATGGACTACCTGGAGGACCTCCCCTACGACCTGGATGCGGTTCTGGTCACCGGAGACATCGCCGACCATGGCCTGCCTGCCGAGTATGAGCAGGCCCGCCGCCTGCTGACCTCCCGTCATCCGGTCATGGTCTGTCCCGGCAACCACGACGAGCGCACCGCCTTTCGGCAGCACCTGCTCGGGCAGCCGGGCTCGGCGGCACCGATCAACCAGGTGAGCCGCGCCGCCGGGTTCGTCATCGCCCTGTGCGACTCCTCGGTGGACGGCAAGGACGAGGGCTTCCTGGACGACGAAACGCTGGTGTGGCTGGAGGAGACCCTGGCCCTGACCCCGGACGAGGTGCCGGTCCTGGTGGGGTTCCACCACCCACCGACCACCTTGCATGTGCCGTTCATCGACGGCATCCGGCAGTTCGGGGCCGAGCGGCTCGCCGCGCTCACCGACCGGCACTCCAACATCGCGGCCATCCTGTGCGGTCACGCCCACACCCCGGCCGCGACCACCTTCGCCGGGCGCCCGCTGCTGGTGGCGCCAGGAGTCGTCTCCACGCTCCGCCTCCCGTGGGAGCACCGGTCCCACCCCCAGGACCACGTCCACCTCGACCGGTCGCCGGCCCTCGCCTTCCATGTCCTGGACGACGAGGGACGTTTGACCACCCACTACCGGTTCATCGACAACTGATCGACACGGGTCCAGTCATCTCCGGCACATGGCCGCAGTGGCCGCCGGTCGTTGCGCAGCCTGAGCTGACCGGCCGATTTCGTGTCGATCAGTTGCGTTGGCCGGTCGGCAGAGCAGGAAGGCAGGTCCCGTCGGCAGATGTCGCGCCCTTGGAGCGCCGCCATCTTCTGAGCGCCGGCTGACCGAGGAGGATGCCGACTGTCACCAGAGCAAGTCCGCAAAGCTGCTTGACGGTGAGCGCCTCACCGGCGATCACGGTGCCCAGCAGTACGCCAGTTACCGGGTTCAGGAGGCCCACCAGCCCCACGGTGGCGGCGGGCAGATGGCGCAGGCCGGCGAACCAGGCAGCGAAGGCCAGTGCGGTGGCCACGACGGTGACGTAACCGAAGCCGAGGACGGCCGGTCCGTCGAGGTGCGGCGGGGCTCCCTCGGTGGCGGCGGCGAGAGGGAACAGGAGGAGACCTCCGGCAATGAGCTGCCAGGACGTCGAGGCGAGCACCTCGACCTCGGCGCTCCATCGCTTGGCGAGGATGTAGCCGCAGGACGACATGAGCATGGCGGCGCAGGAGGCGCCCACGCCAAGAAGATCGATCGAGGTGGCTCCGGTGAACAGCATGAGGTAGACGCCGCCGACTCCGATCCCCGCGCCCATCAGGTACGCGGGGCGTGGGCGCTCAGCGATCAGTCCCCAGGCGATCAGCATCATGACCATCGGAGAGGTCGCCATGACGGACGAGGCGACGCTGGTCGGGAGTCGCTGCGCCGCGATGTAGATCAGGGTGAAGAACCCGCCCATGTTGAGGATGCCGAGGACGAGCGACTTCCACCACCACGAGCCGCGGGGTCGGGCCCGGCATGCCGCCAGGAGTAGCAGTCCGGCCGGCAGCGCCCTGAAGGCCGCGCCGTACAGCGGCTCGTCGGCGGGCAGAAATTCGCGGGTGACGTAGTAGTTCGTGCCCCACGCCACCGGCGCGATCATCGTGATCAGCGTCCATCGCAAATTACCTTCCATGGAAGCCACTATACCTTCCGTGGAAGGTATAGTGGAGTCATGCCTGAACCGCTCGACCACGTCGCCCGCATCCAGGCCGAGTGGGCCCGCGAACGTCCCGACGTCGACGTGAGCCCCCAGGCGGTGATCGGGCGATTGCATCGCCTCGCCGGGCTGCTCACCGAGGAGCTGTGCGTCGTCTACCGGCGATACGGACTGAGCGAGGGAGAGTTCGACGTCCTCGCCGCATTGCGCCGCGCGGGCGGGCCGTACGAAAGGGCTCCTGGCGAACTGGCCGCACACACCATGGTCACCACGGGCGCGATGACCAAACGGATCGACCGCCTAGAACGTGAAGGGCTGGTCACCCGCCGCCGCTCGGCGAGTGACGGCCGCGGGCGCGTGGTCGCCCTCACGCGCGCCGGACGTGAGCTGATCGACGGCGCGTTCACCGAGCACATGGGCAACGAACGACGCCTCATGGACCGTCTCACTCCGCAGGAGGCGGCGCACCTTGAGGTGCTCCTCACCTCGTGGCTCTCTCGCGTCGAGCCACCGCTCAGCTCGTGAAGACCGCTCAGCGTGTGAAGACCTTTCAGCTGGAGTGAGGTCCGGCGGCGCCTTGGTTGATACCTGCCACATCACACCTGCAAGTCTTCACGACCGGTCACGTGGCCGTCCCGTCATTGCGGCCGCGGCGATCGCGGTCGCCGCCAGGATTGCCCCGGCCGTGCCGAGCGCGGCCTGCGCGGCGCCGCGCGGGGTGCCGTCTCCGGCGAGGTAGACGCCGCCGACCACCGCGACCCCGAGCGTGCCGCCGAGTTGCTGGACGGCGTTGAGGAGCCCGGCCGCCGAACCGGTCTCCTGCGGACCGACGCCGCGCAGCGCGGTCGTGAAGAACGGCGGGGTGAACAGGCCGGTGCCCAGGCCCGCGACGGCGAGCGCGAACGGCAGCGCCGCCGGGTAAGCGTCCGGTGCGGCGGTCCGGTAGGCGAGGATCGCGGCCGCAAGCCCGACGGCGAGGGTGGCGATCCCGGCGTGCATGACGCGCGTCCCGTGCCGCGGGACCAGGTACGCGCCTGCGGCCCACGATCCGGCGGCCAGCCCGGCGGACCAGGGCAGCAGGGTCAGGCCCGCGGTGAGCGGGCCCCGGTGCAGGCCCAGTTCCAGGTGCAGGACCACGGTGATCATGACGCCGTTCATGACGGCGAAGAACAGTGTGGAGGTGGCCAGCGCGGCGGGGAACGCGCGGCCGCGCAGCAGAGCCGGTTCGATCAGCGGCGCCCGGCCGCGGCGCGCGGTGCGGCGCTGGTGGGCGACGAACAGCACCAGGACGACCGCGCCCGCGCCCGCCGCCACCCAGCCGGCCGGTCCCGGCGTGCCGGTCGCCAACGGGCAGACCACCAGCGCGGTGCCGGCCATCGCCAGCGCCGTTCCCACCGGGTCCAGACGCGGCCGGACCGGCGCGCGGTCCTCGCGCAGTCGCCGTGCGATGACCAGGACGACGCCGGCGAGGGGGAGGTTGACCAGCAGGCAGGCGCGCCACGACGAGCCGAACAGGTCGGCGTGCGTCAGGACCCCGCCGAGCACCGGGCCCAGGACCGCCGACAGGCCCATGACCGGGCCGATCGTGCCCAGCGCCTTGGGCAGTTCGTCGCCGTCGAACATCGCCCGGATCAGGCCGAACGTCTGCGGGATGATCAGCGCAGCGGCAGCGCCCTGCAGCGCGCGCAACCCGATCAGTGCCTCGGCGGTCGGCGCGAGCGCGCACGCCAGGGACGTGGCGGCGAACGCGGCGACGCCGATGCGGAAGACGCGGCGGCGCCCCGCGATGTCGCCGAGCCGGGCGCCGGTCAGCAGCCCGAGCGCGAAGGCGAGGGTGTACGCGGCGCTGAACCACGGGATGGCGGCGTCCGCGCCGCCGAGATCGGTGTGGATGACCGGGCCGGCAACCTGGACGATCGTCGCGTCCAGCAGGTTCATCGCCTCGGCGACCAGCACCGCGGCCAACGCGAGCCATCGCCACCGGTATGCGGGCGGTGGTACGGGGCCGCCGCCCGTTTCCGGATGCGGATCGGTACTGATCGGTGTGCCGTGGTCGGTGGTGCGGGACATACGTTTCCCCCTGGGTTTGCGGTGCGTGGTTTGCGGTGCGCGCTGTGCGGTGCGTGGTGTGCGGTGTGTCCGGGACGGTGGCTCAGCCGGGCGATCCGTGACCGGCGACCACCGTCCCGCCCATCAAGCCCGCACTTCCATTTCTTTGGCGCGATTCCGTGATTACTGCCATGGGGGTGGGCTAGCTTGGTGGATATGCTCGTACTGGACGATCTGGATCGCGGCCTGATCCATGCCCTGCAGGTGGACGCGCGGGCGCCGTTCACGCTCGTCGCCGACGTCCTCGGCTCCTCCACCCAGACCGTGGTGCGCCGTTACCGCCGCCTGGACGCGCATGCGGGCCTTCGCGTGGTCGCGCTGCCCGCGCCGCGCAGTTCGGGAACCCACCAGTGGTTCGTGCGGCTGACTGCCGCGACGCGCACCGCGCACGACATCGCGGTCGCGCTCGCGCGCCGCCCCGACACCTCATGGGTGCGGCTGACCTCCGGCGGCACCGAGATCGTCGCGATCATCCACACCACACCCGCGGGCCCCGACGCGCACGCGCTGCTGCTGCGCGACATCCCGCGCACCGCCGGGATCACCGCGGTGTCCGCGCACTACTTGCTGCACACCTACCTCGGCGGGCCGACTGCGTGGCGCGGACGCGTCGACGCCCTCGACGCCACGCAGCAGGCGCGGTTGCGCGCCGAAAGCGCCACCGGCACGAGCACCGGCACGGGCGCCGGCACCGGCACGGGCACAACGGAAGGCGAGTCGGACGCACCCGCGTACCTGCTCACTGACGCCGACCGCCTCCTGCTGGACGCGCTACGCGACGACGCGCGCCTCAGCTACGCCGAGCTCGCCGCCGCGATCGGTTCGACGCCGTCCACGGTGGCCCGCAGACTGGCCGAACTGCGGGCGCGCGGCGCGCTGTTCTTCGACGTGGACATCGATCCGTCGATACTGGGCGTGACCGTGTCGGCGCTCCTGTGGATGCAGGTCGCGCCCTCGCACCTGGACGCCGTCGCCACCGAGCTGGCCGGGCACCAGGAACTGGCGGTGGTCGCGGCAACGACCGGCCCGACGAACCTGGTCGCGCACGCGCTGTGCCGCGACGCGGAGGAACTGCACCGCTACCTGACCCGCAAGGTGGCACTGGACGCAATCGCGCGCATCGAGACCGCCCCGGTCCTGCGCACCTACAAGGCCGCCGCGACACTCCGCATCAGGTGACGGGCCGGACCGAGTTCCGGCGCGTCGTTCGCACTGCGACTACATCCTGCGACCCATCCAGGTAGCGACGGCATCGGAAGCGCAGGACCCAGGAGGCAATGCGCTATGCGCTCGGCATGGGCCGTTCAGGAGTCAGGAGGACCTGCTGCGATACAGGACACCGCCTTGCCCCTTGTGCAGTTGATCCCCATGCTCAAGCTCATGACGACGCAACCTTCGACGCCGTGCCCCTGGAGGCTCTCTTCCCGCACGCCGGAGCCGACGATTTGGACCGCATGCGGCGTTCGGCGGAAGAGATCGATGGCGTGCGCGTATCGGAGAAGCCCCACGCCTTCGAGGCCGCCGCAGACCGGTTCATCCAGTGGCTCGGAGGACCACGTGATCCTGAGTTCTGGAGAGCCCACGCGGGCCTTCAACCTCGGAGCATGGATGAGGAGTAGGAGCGTGCGACTGCGTGTGCCGGCAGACCGTCTGCTTCGATGACTTCGAGGGGGTGCGCAGGAATGGATGGCTCGGTCGTGATTCTCAACGAACTCGCTCAGGGGCTGCGTCCGATGTGGCAGGGCGTCGAGTGGTTCGAGGACCTTGACGATGTGGAGCGGTCAGCTGTACTGCGGCTTCTCTCCCACTTCTGCACTCAGGCTCGCGCTGTCAGTGAAGACGGTCCGGAGAGCATTCGACGTGCCGGACTCCGTACGACGCACACTCCTGCGGTTCTGGTCGCCCGGGGAAGGATCAACGAGCAGCTGGGGAAGATCGCCGGTCTCACTCCCGAGCACGAACGCCTCAAGGCGTTCCGGCTTCTGATCGCGGTGTTGGGGGTCGCAGACGGACGCCGCCGGCAGCAATTCTGCGCTGACGGCTGCGGACACTATTGGCACCGGTTGTCTGCTCTTGGCCCGGCAGATCTACGCGACGCGTAGCCGCCTGCTGCGTCTCAGTGGGGAGGTGCTGGGGCGCGGTTGGGTTTGAGCGCGAAGTGGTTCAGCACGGTGGAAGTGATCATGAGGATCACCGAGAGGGCCAGAACGCCCATGAGCGGGAACCGCAGTCCCAGGCCATAGTGCAGTGCGTACATCGTGAGCATGGCCGCTCCGAGGAGTTGAGCCCAGCCCCAGGGCCTCGGCCGCAGGACGCGGTGGCGGCCCCAAAGTGCCCATACTCGGCCGGTGGCGATGGCGGCGATGCCGCAGCAGTATTCCGCCGCCGCCACCACGCCGAGCAAGACCCATAGACCCATACGCATAGCGATCCTTCGCCCGACTCCGACCCGACGCGGCACGTCGGGGCATGATCATGCCAGGTTCTCCGGTCGCTGGGGCTACCGGGTCCGGGTGGGGGAGACGGCAGGCGGGGCGCGGTCGCGCGGCTGCGTCAGAAGGGCCTGAGGTCCTCCGGGATCCGCACGGTGATCGTGGCGCGTTTCTCGGCGGAGGTGGCTCCCTGGCGGGCGGCCCACGGCTCGTCGGAGCGCATCCATTCGGGTAGGCCGGGTGGCAGATCGGCTTCGGGGATGGTGCCGAGGTCCGCGCCGGTCAGGGCGCCGCCGTAGTGGACCAGTGGGCGGTCGGTGTCGGCGGTGACCGTGCCGTGGAGAGCGTCGAGAGCGGTGTTCCAGTTGGTGACGAGCTTGGTCATCGCTTGGACCGGATCGGTGCCGGACGCGGCGGCGCTGTCGGGGTAGGTGGGGTGAAGCACGTGCTGGTAGGCACCGCTGTAGGCGGTGCCGGCCGGGGTCTTGCGCCAGGTGTGGAAGGCGGTGTCGGCGAGGCTGCCCAGCGAAATGACGGCCTGGACCGGGTTGTGCGCGGTCAGGGCGTCGAGCCAGGCGTGCCGGTGGAGGGCGATGTCCGGGTCGGTGGCGTGCGCGTTGCCGGCGTGCTGGCCGTACACGCTGTACAGATACGTGTTGACCATGACGTAGCTGGTGTCGATGCCGAGCTTGCCGAGGAAGCCCTGGAAGCGGCGGCCGGCGGTGCCGACGAGGATGCGGCGGGCGATGGCTTCGTGGGCGGCGGGGTCCTGGCCGATGACCAGGACGCGGGCGGTGCCGTCGAGGCGTCCACGGTGGAAGATCGGGCCCCACTCCACGCGGAAATCCGTGGCTGGGTAGATGTCAGGGCCCGGGTAGGAGCGCGCCAGGGTCGCGTA
Organism: Streptomyces sp. NPDC045021; assembly: GCF_056432645.1. Taxonomy (NCBI): domain Bacteria; kingdom Bacillati; phylum Actinomycetota; class Actinomycetes; order Kitasatosporales; family Streptomycetaceae; genus Streptomyces; species Streptomyces sp. NPDC045021. The sequence goes on along the minus strand of NZ_JBWKIQ010000001.1, from coordinate 74,863 downwards.
GGGCTCGAAGGCGTAGCCCGGGTCGAATTCGTGCACGTGGGGCTCCTACTCCAGGTGAGCGAATGGATATGACAAATAATGACATCTCGGTGAACTCACGGCATTCTGGAAACGAGGTCATGGTATTGGCCTGAACGCTTCGACGGCCGTCCCTTGTGGGGCGCAGCGAAGGGACGCACATATGCCGCCCCCAGCAAACGCCTTGGACGCGCCACAGTTCGCACTGCGAGGGCGGATCGTCACCCTCGACCCGCACAACACCGTCGTTGCCGATGGTGTCCTGTACGTCAAGGACAGCGTCATAGAGGCGGTGCAGCCTGCCGGGGCGCCGGCACCGCCGGGGTTCGAGCACATAGTTCCGGTCGACAGCGGCGGCACGATATACCCCGGCCTGATCGAACTGCACAATCATCTGCCTTACGACGTCCTGCAGTTGTGGCCGGTGCCCAAGAAGTACAGCAACCGGTCGCAGTGGGGCGGCAGCCGGAATCCCGCGTACCACCGCCTGGTGACCGGTCCGATGACGGTGCTCGGTGAGGATCCCTTGCTGATGCCCGCCGTGGTGCGTTACGTCGAGGCCAAAGCCCTGATCAACGGGACGACGACGAGTCAGGGCATCGCCCTGTTCAGCAATGCCGGGGCGCGCCGGATGTACCGGGGGATCGTTCGCAACGTCGAGCAGACCGACGATCCCGCGCTGCCCGAGGCCGGCTCCCGGATAGCCGATGTCGAGGCCGTGGACGCGGCGCGATTCCTGGCCCGGCTGCGGCAGCCGCACCGGCTCCTGCTGCATCTGGCCGAGGGCACCGACGCCTCCGCTCGTGCGCACTTCCAGGCTCTGGAGTTCCAGCCGGGCCAATGGGCCATCACGGAGAATCTGGTCGGCATCCACTGCACCGCGCTGACTGCCGAGGACTTCCGGGTTCTCGCCGACCACGGCGGCTCGATGGTGTGGTCGCCGCTGTCGAATCTGCTGCTGTACGGGAAGACCGCTGACATCGCGGCCGCCAAACAGGCCGGCGTCCTCATCGGACTGGGCTCTGACTGGGCCATCTCCGGCAGCAAGGGCCTGCTCGGCGAACTCAAAGCCGCCCGCCTGTCGTCCGACGGCGCCGGGGGAGTGTTCTCCGACCGCGAACTGGTCGCCATGGCAACCCGGGACGCAGCAACGATTCTGCAGTGGGAACGGACCCTCGGCTCGTTGCAGCCAGGGATGCGCGCCGACCTCCTCACCATCGCCGGCGCTGCCGGTGACCCGTACGGTTCCCTGATCGACGCAGGCGACGCGGACATCCTCCTCGTCACCGTCGACGGGGTCGCCCGCTACGGCACCCGTGAGCTCATGGAGCCCCTGGCCCCCGGAGCGCCGCTGGAAGACGCGGCCACTGAAACCCCTGCCGATCGCGTGCTCAACCTCCAGCAGGCTTCCGCCGACCCGATCGTGGCCGGGGTGACGCTGGCCGAGGCGACCAGCCGGCTTTCCGAGGCACTGCACGACCTGCCGGCGCTGGCCGCACGAGCCGCGCAGCCGCAGTTGACGGCCCGGTCGGACGGCGAGCTGCACTGGCAGCTCGCACTCGACGAGATACAGCCCACCGGCGCGGAACTGCGCCCGCGCCTGGCACTGCGCGGCAACGGCGGGCAGTCGACGGGGCCGGAGATCGCAACACCGCTTGCGCAGCAGGACGGTCTCGTCCCGCTGTCCCTCGACGGCTTGACCGCATCGTCCGACGCGGCCTTCCTTGCCCTCCTTGCCAGCGAGGCGAACCTGCCCGACCGCTTCGGAGCCCAACTCTCCGAACTCCTGACCTGACCGGGCCTGCCCGAAGGAGCCGGCGGTACCAGAGCAGAAAGCACAGGGCAGGGCACGGAGCCCGGACGCGTGAACTTCCACCTCAACGCCGTGTTGTGTCCGCCTGTCGCCTATGCCCCCGGTCTACTTTCGGTCCGTCCGTCCCCTCAGCATCGGAGGCCAATGGACTGGTCCTGGCAATCGACGGCGGCGATCGGCAGGCGATCCCTGGCAGTGGTCCCACTGCTCGGCGCAGCGGCCCTACTTCTCCTCGGCTGTTCGGGGGGCGGTGGCAACGACAGTCCCTCCGGTGGGACGTCTGCCACGGAGCAGCCGCTCGACCCGAACTCAACCCCACCGGTGGAGGGCTCGGAAGAGTCCAGCCCGGGTCAGAACAAGACCGCGGGGCCCAACGGCGGCTTCAAGAACGGTCCCAAACCGTCCGCCAACTTCTCCGGGCAATGGCCTGACGTGATCAACGTGACTGTGGTGAACACCACCGGAGCTGCCTACGACGCGCAGTTGGAGATCCACGACTGCACCCCCGGGCAGCCGGCCCAGTCGCAGGGGGGTACGCACATCTCGCTGGCGCCCGGGGAGGAGTACGACAACCAGTTCTCGTTCGCCGCCCATGAGCCGCGCATCCCAGCGCACATGGTGTGCGGCACCCTGGTCCAGGACGGCGGCGGCCCCGTCACCACGTTCAGCGGAGCCATTGAGGATCCCACGGGCACGACTGAAAATCCTGATACCCCCGACAGCCCAGACGTCGCCGATGGCCCCGCGACGTCCGACGCGAGCACACCCTGAGCCCAGCCGATCCGGTCCCAGATCCGGCCCCTGCTCCCGATCCGGTCCCAGATCCGGCCCCTGCTCCCGACCCGGGCGCCGATCCCGGCTCCGGCGGGAACGGGGGCGATGCCGGTGAGCCCGACGCGGGTCCTTCACCCTGGGCCGGCTGGCTGGGCACGCTCACCACCCTGATCGCACCCACCACATTCATCGGCGCGCTGCTGCTGTACTTCGGTTTCGCCTACACCGACGCGCTGTACGAACAGTTCGGGATCGACGCGGCCACCCTGGGCTTCTCCACCCAGGACTACGCCCTGCGCAGCGGGGGCGCGCTCTTCCTGCCCATCGGGGCGGCGCTGGCCGTCGGGCTGCTGGGGGTGCTCGCGTACTACCTGGTCTGCTCGCTGGGCCGATCGGATGCGCCCACCCCGCCGTTCGTCCGGTGGGCTTCGCTCGCCCTTATCGCGTGCGGGCTGCTGCTCTTCCTCATCGGGCTGCTCTGCGGGTTCGAGGTGCTGGACGCCGGCTCACTGGGGACACCATTGTTCCTGGGCGGCGGCCTGCTGGTGCTGCTGTACGGGAGACTGCTCCTCGTCAAGAGCTCCGGCGGACGCTACCCGGTCCTACGGGAGAAGGTCGCGCTGGCGATCGTCGCCGCGCTGATCGTGCTCTCGTCCTTTTGGGCGGTGAACGTCTACGCCCAGGACCACGGCAGAAGCGATGCCGCCTATCTGACGGACCGTCTGTGGCTCAGACCGCAGGTGGTACTCGACACCACCGAGCGGCTGTACTTCCAGTACCCGGGGGTACAGGAGACCGTCCTTCCCGAGGGCACACCACAGCAGCACTTCAGGTTCCGCTACCGGGGACTGCGCCTGCTGGCCCAGTCCGGCGATCGGATGTTCATCATTCCGCACTCCTGGACGGTGGATCGGGGAAACGTGCTGATCATTCCGCTTGACGCCAGCATCCGGGTCTCCTTCCGTCCCGGCTGAGTCCCTGAGGAAACCGGCGGCGATTCATCACGATTTGGCTGAGCCCTCGCTCTCGGCTGACCAACCGCTTAGTATGAGGGTTTTCCTGGAACGAGGCGCCGGCCCGCACATGCCGGCGGCCGACCTGGTGGAGGAACCGCACTCCGCGCAGCTCACGACATGGCAACTCGCCGTGGTGTTCTCGCACGCCCCATCCACCTGGAGGGCCCATGCACACCAGCCCCATCCCCGGCAACGTTCGCCCTGGCGCCGACGCCGGCAAGAGCCGCGGAGGCGAACCCACCCCGGCAGCGACCGGGAGGCCCCTGCCCCGGGAGCGAGCTCGCGGCCATGGCACAGCCGTGAGCGGTCCGCCGCCCGACGGCGTCGCGGATCCCTCGCCTCTCGGGATCTTTGACCGTGCCTGCCGTCGCCTTCTGGGGCGCGGCGCGGAATTCTCCGACTCCGTGGTGGAGCAGATCCGCGCCGAAGTGCCGTACTACTCCGACCCGGTGCTCGCGCCGCCCGACGCGCGCCACTCCGTGGGCGAGGGCGTCCGGCACGCGCTGGAAGCCAGCCTGGATCCGAGCAGAATCGTGGACGTCGAGCGGTACACCCGCGAGCTGGGCATAAGGCGCGCGGAGCAGGGCCGCCCCCTCGACGAGGTGATGCATGCCTACCGCGTCGCCGGCTCGGTCGTATGGAACGGGATCATCAGCGCGGTGGAGCAGGACGGGCTCGGCGACATGCGCCAGCTGGTACACGTGGCCGAGCTGGTGTGGAAGAGCAACGACCGCGACGCCGTCCTGGTCGCCGACGCCTACCGGCAGGTCGCCAAAGGCGTCGCCAGCCGGCACGGTGAACGCATCCGCCTGATCCTCGCCGCCGTGCTGGAGAGCCGCAACGAACCCCAGTTCACGCGGGAGGCGGCGGCGATACTCGATCTGCCGCTCGACGGCCGTTTCGCGGTGGCTGTGGTACGGGCCACGCCGCCGTACGGCCGCATGCCGGAGACCATTCCGCAGGTTAGCGGCATCCGGATACTGCGCCACCCTTGCGGACAGCGCGATGTGCTCGTCGCCCATCTGGGTGACCGTCCCCTGGACGCGCTCGCCTCCGGCCTGGACGCCGGTCCCGGGCTCCGTATCGGCATAAGCCCGGTCGTCCAGGGCCTGGACGGCCTGCGCCGAGCGCGTGACATGGCGGAACTCGCCCTTCGCACGTGCCGGGCCGACGGTGAGATCGCCCGGCTCGACTCCTGCCTGCCCGATGGGCTCCTGATCTCGCGTCCCGACCTCTCCGCCGAACTGGCCCACCAGGTGCTTCGGCCCATGTACGACCTGGAACCCGCCGACCGCGACACGCTGTTCGACACCCTCAGCGTCTGGATCGACAACGGCGGCTCGGCCGTCCAGGCCGCTCGGCACATGCTCTGCCATCGCAACACCGTGCTGAACCGTCTGCGCCGCTTCGAGCAGATCACCGGCCTGACTCTGTCCCGCCCGCGCGACCTGGTGCAACTCACCCTCGCGCTCGACGCCCACCGCCTGCTCGGACCGGCCGCCGCACTGGGTACCACGTCCGACTGGACCCCCTCGTCGACGACCTGAGGCCTTGACGACCTGAAGCCTCGACCACCTGGCAACTCGGCGACCTGACACCTGGCGACCTGACGGACTGGGCGACCTCACGACGTGTGCCTCCGCCGATGCCGATGTATCGTCGCCGGCCCGGCGGAATGGGCAGCAGCACAGTCACCCCATGCCGGGATTGGGAGCGGACAACGGCGAGAGCACAGCCCATGGACGGGCCGGATCGCACGTGCTCTGGTGAGCCCCGCAGCAGAGGCAACCCGCCCGCATCCCGGCCCGCCAGGAGACCGCCATGGCCCAACAGCACGCCCCCCGGCTTCATCATCGACCACAGCCGCATCGCCCAGGTATGTCCTTCGCCATGGTCAACGGACTGGCCTTCGGTGTGCACCTGCTCCTCGCCTGCTCCGCCGCTGACTTCATGGCCACCCGGATTTGGGGAGAGACCACCGTCGGCGTGCTGGCACTCCTCCTTCAGGGCTCCCTCCTGCTGGGCACAGCGGTGCGGTACGACCGCCGTGCCGGCGAACGTGACGCGCACGAACAGGACTTGGACTACTGATGCTTCCTGAGATCCTGCTCGCCACGCCCCGCGCCCTGGACACCGGCACGCGCTCCCTGGTTCTCGTCGGCTTTCTGACGATCATCGTCCCCATACTGTTCGTCTGCGTGCTGAGCAGCCCCGAGATGGACAGGGTCAACGACTTCTACACAGCAGGCCGCAGGTTGCGGCCGATACGGGGTGCCCTCGTACTGTCCGGCGTGTACCTGTCCGCGGCCACGGTGCTCGGCACCACGGGAAGCGTCTCGGTCTTCGGCTACGACGGTCTGTTCATCGCCCTGTGCACCGTGCTGTCACTCGGTGTGCTCCTCCTGCTGGCCGCCCCCCTGCGCGAGCGCGGCAGCTACACGTTGGGTGACACCTTCGCCCTGCGGGCCCCAGGGCCCGCGGTGAGGATCGCGGTCGCCGTCGTGACCCTGAGCGCATGCGTCCCCTATCTCGTCGTGCAGCTCTCCGGTGCGGGAGCGACCACGGCGATGCTGCTGGGGCTGTCCGGCCCGGGCGCCGAACAGACAGCCATCATCATGACCGGCGCGCTGGTCGTCTGCGCCACAGCGTTCGGCGGGATGCGTGGCACGATCGCACTGCAGGTGATCAAAACGGTGGTCCTGCTCTGCATGGCGCTGGGTGTAACAGCTGTGCTGCTCCATCGTTTTCACTGGAGCACCGACTCCCTGATCGATGCCGCCGCGAAGGGCAGCGGTCGTCCCGCCGCCTTTATGCGTCCCGGGCTCCGGTTCGCCGACCGAGCCGCACCCGAAGGCACCCTCGACTTCATCGGCCTGATGATCACCATCGTGCTGGGTGTGGCGTGCATGCCACACGTTGCCATGCAACTCAACACCGCTCCGGACGCGGCCGCCGCGCGCCGTACGGTGCGCCACACCATCGGCATCGTGGGCGCTGTCTGCCTCACCACAGCGGCGGCGGGCTTTGCGGCCGCCGCGTTGATCGGCGCCCCGGCGATCCTGGCCGCGGACCCGGGAGGCAACAGCACCCTGCTGCTGCTCACCGGCGAACTGGCGGGCGGCTCGTCCATCACCGCGGGCGGGGCCGTGCTCGTCGTCCTGGTTTCCTCAGCGGTGTTCCTCACCACGCTGGCGGTCGTGGCGAGCGTCACCCTGGCGGCCGCCGGGGCGGTCGCCCACGACCTGTACACCCATGTCCTGTGCCGTGGGCGCACGAACGAGGGCCGAGAGGTGGCCGCCGCGCGCTGGGCGTCCGCCGGGGTCGGAGCACTGAGCATCGGGCTCGCGGTCTGGGTCCAGGGATGGAATGTCAGTTTCCTGTCGGCCCTGGCCCTGGCGGTGGCGGCCTCCTGCCTGCTACCGGCGCTGGTGTACTCCCTCCTCTGGAACGGCTACACGCGAACCGGTCTGCTCTGGACGCTGTACGGAGGCCTGGGCTGCGCCATCGGACTCCAGATCTCCGGCCCGGTCTTCTCCGGCACCCCCTTGGCATTCTTCCCGGACTGGCACCTCAACTGGTTCCCCCTCCAGACAGTCGTCCTCGTATCAGTGCCCGTCGCTTTCCTGCTCGGCCGACTGGGCAGCGCCGTGGGAAGACGGCGGCCGTCGGCAGTCCCGGAGCGTGCGGGAAGCGTGGGCCGGTAACGGGCAAGCGGCCGGCCGTAGTCGACGGGGCCACTCGCGGTCGCGAAGCGGTTGGCTGTCAGTGCGGGCACCTAGGCTCAGCCACTGATCGAACGGTTCGGATGGGGAGGCACAAGAGATGGGCGGCAGCGCGTGGTGGCAGACGGGCCCGTATCAGCATGATCTGACGGCGGCATTCCGGCAGGCTCAGGAGCAGGAGTTGGCGGAGGACGACCACGGTTTCGAGGGCCGGACCATGGAAGAGTTGTGGGAGGACGAGGACTGGCAGGAGTACATCCTCACGGGTGGCACAGGCACGGTGCTCGATCTTGTCCGGGTGATCGACTCCGCGAAGGCCACGGAGGGTCCTTTCCTGCGGCCGTTGAGCGACAGCGAGGTGCGGGCGTGGGCTCCCGGCGGCCGGCCCACGGGCGCCGAGTGGGTCGCTGCCCTCGATTCCGGACAACTGCCCTACCCCGGGCGGGCCGCCGGGAACTGCACGGTGCTGTACCGCGACGGCCAGCCTGCGGAGATCGGCTACTGGGGCGTCACTGCGGACTAGCTACCAGTTGCGCATTGGGAGGCGAGGCTCACTCGGGCCGCGGTCATGAAGGCGGTCTTGTGTTCTTCAAGGTGCTCGTTGACCTCGGTGTCGCCGATCTCGCGCCACACCTCCTGGTTGAGTGCCCGGCCATAGGCGTGAACCGGGGCGTGCAGGGCCGGATCGCACAGCAGCACGAGGTGCCGTTCAGCGACCCAGAGGCCGGTCATGGCGGCACCAGCCGGTGCCATCCAGCCCTCGTCCTCGCCCCACGCCTCGGGGCGGCTGTAGGCCGCCCGTTCGGCATCTTGGGCGCACGCGATGAATTCTTGATCGCCTGCATCTGCTCTGCCCGGCGCGCCTCGCCGGTGGCCACTGCCTGTCGGCGTACTTCCGACCGTTCGGCGGACCGCAAGGTGGCGCGCTGGGAGAGCGCCGTCAGTCCACCGCCGAGAGCGACACCCGCGAGTGAGAAGACCGGTGCCACACGTCCAGCGCCACTTGAGCGTCCCCCTACGACTTACGACCTACGACAAGTTCTTACGCATCAGCGTGCACATGGTCTCGTACCGGCGCAGCGAGCCGTCCGGAGCCTCCTCGTCCCAGGCGTCCGGGCGGCGGCCGTGGGCCGTGTACCCCAGTCGCTCGTACAGGGCCCGAGCCCGCGGATTGCTCTCCTCCACCGCGAGCTCCGCCCGATGCAGGCCACGTGACCTGATGCGCTCCTCTGCGGCCCGTATGAGGACGGTGCCCAAACCGCACGACTGCAGGGCCGGGAGTACCCCGAGCTGCCACAGCGTGCCCGCGCCGACCGCGACCTCGTAGTCGACGCCCCCGATCGCCACCGGAAGGCCGGCCGGGGTGCACACCGCCAGGTAGTCCACTTCCCCGGCCGCCGCGCGTTCCAGTTCCCTCTCCACGTACAGCAGATGGGTGGCCGAGCCGGACCATGTACAGGCCGGCAGATCAGCGGACGTCAGATCACGGACGAGGACCGGCACGACGATCTCGGCCGACCTGGTGCTAAAGAGGCTCATCAAGTCATCCCATCATTTCAGGGATTCCCGGGGTCAGGGAGTTGGCCAGGAGGGCCGCCCGCCCGCGGCATGGTCCGGCGGGCGGGCGGGCGGGCGGGCGGGCGGGCGGGCGGGCGGTCCCGGGCTCACGTTGGCCGGTACCGGGTCAGCTGTGCAGGCTGTCGTTGACCAGCCGGATCGCTTCGGGCAGTTGCAGTTGGCTCGCCCCGGTGCTGGGGAAGTGGCCGCCTGTCGCGGTGACCGTGGCCGTGGCGCCCAGCCGGCTGACGAACCGCATGATGTGCTCGCTGGTTGCCGCTCCGGTGACCGGGTCGTCTGCGGCGTGCAGGATCCGGAACGACCTGGCAGCGGGCCGGCAGTCATGTCGCGCAGTTGCTCAACGGCCTGCGAGGCAGTTGACGTCGCGGCGGCGGCCAACGCCGAGGCCTTGACCCATAACGGCCAGACCAGGCCAGGCAAGCCCCACAGCTCCCTGCTGACTCATGCCCCGCACAGCACAGGCTCCACTCGGCTTCAACCCTCCGAAGGACTTCCGGAGCCGACCACTAAGCTTCCGCTGTGAACGACACGACACAGGGCATACACATCAGACCGGGCAGCCTGGCCGACGCACCAACCATTCTGGACATGCTCGACCTGGCAGTGGTCTGGATGAACGATCGCGGCAACACCGAGCAGTGGGGCACGACACCGTATTCGCAGAGGTCCGGCGGGGTGGCGCGGGTCGAGGGGTACACGACCGAGAACGCCCCGTACATCGCGGAGTTGGACGGAACACCCGTCGGAGCCATGGTGTTGGACTCCGGGCCCAGCCCGCACGTGCCGATCGCGCCGGCCGAGGAACCCGAGCGGTACGTGCGGCTCCTGGTCACCGACCGACGGTACGCCGGTCTCGGCATCGGGGCGGCGCTGCTGGCCCATGCCGCCGAAGAGACCCGGCGGGCGGGCGTGGAGCTGCTGCGGGTCGACTGCTGGGCGGGCGGCGGGGGCGAACTCGTCGCGTTCTACGAGCGCAACAGTTTCACTCCCACCGACCGATTTGTGCACAAGGACTGGCCAGGACAGGTGCTGGCCCGTCGGGTCGGCTGACGGCACGGGCGGCGCACCCGGCGATCGACCGCTCAGCGCAGGTCGAGCCGCATCAGGACCCGGGGATGACCGGACAGTACCGAGGTGGTGTCGGCGGCGTGGGTGAACCCGGCGCGTTCGAAGTTCCTCCGGATCCCGGCGTACGCCATGGTCAAGTCGACTTTGGCGTCACCGTTGTCCAGCGGGTACGCCTCGATCGCCGGTGCGCCGTGGGCGCGGGCGAATTCGACCGCGCCGGCGATGAGGGCGTGCGAGATACCTCTCTTCCGATAACCGGGGCGTACCCGGATGCGCCACAGGGACCAGACCGGCAGGTCGTCGACGTGCGGGATCTTACGGTTGCGCGCGAAGGACGTGGCCGAGCGCGGTGCCACGGCGGCCCAGCCGACCGGCTCGTCGCCGTCGTAGGCGAGCACCCCGGGCGGGGGATCCGTACGGCACAGCTCGGCGACGTGCTCACCGCGGGCGGGCCCGCGAAGCTCGTTGTTGAGCTTGGACGGAATCCGGTGGCTCAGGCACCAGCAGACGTTTGCGCCGGGCGACTTCGGGCCGAGCAGGGTACGGACATCCTCGAAGGCCGAAGCCGGCCGAACCTCGATGGTCACGCCACCACTCTGCCACGGCAGGCGTCGCCACGCCGCTCGGCCTTCGGCGGCCCCGGTGTCAGTGTTGGTGATGGTTGTCCGGCTGGCGCGGGTCGCCGGGGTGTTCGAGCCCAGGGAGCAGGGTCAGGCGCTTCGTGCGGGCGTGGTCGAGCCAGCGCACGAACACGATGCGGCGGGAGGCGTCGAGGAGGCGTACGGCCGGGTCACCTTCGGAGCTGTTCGCCTCACGGCCGACGAGGCGCAGGGATTCCTTGTAGTAGGCGAGTTCCTCGGCGGGGACGGTGACCTCGGCCGTGACGTCGGCATAGACCGCGCGTACGGCGGCGCAGCCTTCGAAGGCCGCCGTCGCGATCGATCCCATCTCCACGGCCGCTCGTGGGTCGAGCTGGATCGGAGGCGAGTCTTCGTAGAACAGTCCGCGCTCGGCCGCCATGGCGATGCACAGCTCCTCCGTCAGCACTACTTGAGCGACCCAGCGCGTCAGTTGCCTGTCTTCGGCAGTGCCGGGCTTCGGAAGCGCCGAGGAGCGCGGACCCTCGCGCAAGGCGGCGAGCCTGCGGTCGAGCTTGGCTCGCTCCAGAGGCCGACCGTCGAGCAGACCCATCAACGCTGTCACGGCGCCACGACCAGTTCGACGGTCGGCGAGTACTGGCAGCGGCCGAACCACATGACCTTCGCCAGTGCCCAGTACGCGCCCGGATCGGTGTCCGGTGGCACGGCGACATCGAAGGCGACGACTTCTTCGGCTCCGCCGGCCAGAGCGAACCCGCGAACCGGCAGGTCAATGAAGTGCCATGTGCCCCAGGGCGAGACCACCTGCAGCTCGCCGCGGATCTCGCCCCTGGTCCGGTTGGTCAGCACCAGTTCCAGCTTCGTCCGACGTCCCGGCGCGACCCGGATCGATGAGGCGACCACATCGACGGACAGGCCCGTGTCGCGGCCGACTTCGGCTCTGGTGCCCTGCGCCTGGGCCCACTCCTCGAGAGCGTCGCCCGGCACGGGCAGCATCGACGGCGCTTCGCCGACGGCGATGGTCGTGACGTCCTCGATCACTTGGCCGTCGTGCTCGACCTGGACGGCCGCGAAGTACAGACCCGGCTCGATCCCGTCCGGCGGGGTGAGCACGACGGGAAAACGTACATGTCCCGAGCTTCCGACCCGGTACTGCCGACGTCGCACGCTGACCTCCCACCCGTCGGGTGCCAGGACCTCGACCGTCCCCTCGACATCGGCGTCCACCAGATGCGACGCGAGGACCACCGAAACTTCGACCGACTCGCCGGTCGTCCGCAGCAGCCCCGGCACGACACCGACGGATACCGGTAGATATCCCAAGGGGGCAGGCCCACGATTGTGCAGCCAGTACCGCGCGTACACCGGCTGAGCTGCCTCGGCGGTCGCGCCGAGTGCTGCACCGCCGGAACGGGCGGCCGCCGGCGCAGCCGTCACGGTGACCACCTCCGAGCCGGCCAAGTCCAGGTCGGCAGGCCGGCCCGTGGGGCGTTCCAGCAGGTCCGCAGCGTAGATGGGGCCGAGGCCGAGCGCGCCGTCGACTGTGACGGTGCGTCCGAGCCCGGTCGACTCCATGAGGCGGAGTGTGATGCCGGACGCCGGGTCCGAGGGATGGGCTGATCCGTGGGCGATCGGGTTGCCTGTCGGCTTCAGCGCGCCGAGCAGTACGTCGCGGGCCGGCTCGACGCGCAGCCAGCTGTGCCTGGCGGGAAGCGGACCGTCATGGGCCGGAGTGACCCGGGCATACAAGGGGTGGTTGAACTCCTGGCCCTGGGAGGGAAGCGCGAGGGCACGCCAGTCTCCGTCGCCCGAGACCAGCGAATAGCAGAAGTCATGAGTCCAGTGCTGGAGTTGGAACGAGGCGCCGTCCGGCAGTGCGCGCCGGGGCGGGTCGATCCAGACCCCGGACGGCCAGCCGGTGCACGACCGCATGAGTGACAGATGGAGCGCGCCGCTGGAATCGACGGCGAATCCTGGCAGGCCGTAGGTCAGCAGCGCGGCGGTGTGGTCGGTGAGCAGCCCTTCCTCGGGGATGGAGGTCGCACACACGGCGGTCGCGCGGGCGTCGGTGAAGTCCTCGGCCAGGGCGGCGGCGTCGTCGACGACGAGGGCGGGCAGCGAGCGCAGGTCGCGCAGGTCGGCGTTGGGCTGCCAGACCTCCTGGAGCGATTTCTCGGCGGGGACCCATACGCGACCCTGTGCGGCGAACGCGGCGGCATGCTCGTTCCCGGCGCGTTCCAGCACCTCGCGGGCGGCGGGGTTGGATTCGGGGCCGCCGACGATGATGCGGAAGTCCGGCAGGTTGGAGTCGACGCTCAGCCAGCCGTAGCGGGAGCGTTCGGCGCTCGCCGTGGTCGCGGTGACACCGACGCGCGCGAGTGCGATCACCAGGTCGCGGGCGTCGGCTGCCGAGTCCTCGCTGGGCACCACGATCTCCGCGACGCCCAGCGCTCGGTCTCCGATCACCGTGCCGGACGGCGAGGTGAGTGTCACGCGGGCCGTCGAGCCGAGACCGAACCAGGTGTTGGCGGGATTGTCGAGGGTCCACGGTGCCTCGGCGGAGTCGACGTCCGGCAGTGCGAAGCCGCGTCCGATCACGGCGCCGGCCACTTCGCTGACCGGCAGCGTGCCGGGCAGGTCGACCGGGAAGCGCAGTCGCACCAGGCGGTCGGCGCCGGCGTAGTCGACCAGGCGGGTTCGGCAGTCGACCCGGTCCGTGCCGTGCCACAGCGTCACCGTCTGTTCGAATGCGAGGCCGTCGACACTTCCGGTGACGACCAGGCGCTCGCCCAGCGGGCCCGTCTCCCGGCGCACCGTCGCCGTGCTTGCGCCGGCGCCGATGACGGGCCCCTTGGGCACGAGATGCCAAGGCCCCTCGCCGAAGTCGGGGTGCTGCGGGTACTCCTCGTAGACCCGCAGTTCGTTGCCGACCAGACCCTCGCGGATCAGTTCCCGTCCGCTCCGTCTGTCGTGGACGCTCGACAGTCCACCGCCGCGCAGCGGGTCGGCAGTGACGCGATAACGCGCGTTCTCGATGGTGATGCCGTCGGCAGGCCGCCACAGCGGATCCGCCGCTGCGGCGGGCTGCCACAGGGGATCCGCCGCACCGTCGACCAGCCGCCACGTGCGCCACCCCAAGGCCGGCACGTCAGCGGCGAAGAAGTGCAGGACGCCCCGCTCGATCGCGCAGGGCACCGCGGCTCCGGAGTCGTCGACCACCTGACCGGCGTCGACACCGTCGGGCATCGGAACCGACACCACGCCGGAGCGGTCGAAGGACAGCGTGTTGGCGGCCACGATCGCCAAGCCGTCGCCGGACGTGTTGTCGCCGGACCTGGCGGTGGACGTGTCGATCTGCCCGACCAGAGCGTCCAACGCGGTGTCCCGGACCTCGGCCGCGAGATCGAACGCCTCACGCCAGCCGCTCAGCAGGTCGATGTAGATCTGGTCCGACTCCGACCCGGTGATCGCGTCGTGGTGCGCTCCGTACACGAGCTGCCGCCACACCTTGTCCATCGCGGCGTCCGGATACTGTCCGAGGCCCTGCAGCACGGCCAATGTCGCCAGTTTCTCGGCGTCGACGGCCGCGACCTCGCCGGCCCGCTGGGCCTGCTTGGTGTCGATGTAGGAGACGTCCTTGCCGGTGTAGACCGGGTTCATGTCACGGGTCTGCGGACTGGGCCGCCGCCCGGACTCCGCGAGTTCGGCGCGGACGTTCGTCAGGAAGTCGTGCGGGGTGCCGCAGACGAAGCGCGGCCACACGTACTTGGCGGCCCAGGACCGGTGGATCTCGGTCACCCACTTGTTCGGCGGCGTGTAGTCGGTGCCCACCGGCAGGAGGAGGTTCCTGGTGGCACCGACCGGCTTGAGCTTGCGGTAGAGCTCGTACACAGCTTGTTCGGCCGTCGCGAGATCGGGGGAGGAGTCCATCCACCAGCCGGCCGAATAGTGGTGCGGCATGTAGTGCGTGAGCACGCCGCGGCCCGACGGCGACAGCCATTCGAACTCACTCGGGAACTGCATGAGGGTCGCGTCGTCGTGGGCGGCGCGGAAGTTCTTCTGGATCGGACCCCACTGGTGGAACGGGCCTCTGGCCCAGGCGCTCCCGGTCAGTCCGGCCGAGTCCAGGTAGCCGGGAAACTGCGGGTCATGGCCGAAGACGTCGAGCTGCCAGGCCGACCGCGGTTCGCCGCCGAGGATGTCGCGCTGGTAGCCGATGCCGTAGACGATGTTGCGGATCGTGGCTTCGGCGCCGGTGAGATTGGTGTTGGGCTCGTTGTAGGTCCCGCCGACGAGTTCGATCTGGCCGCGCTCCATCAGCAGTCGCAGATCGGCGCGGCGCTCCGGATGCAGGTCGAAGAAGGGCTTGAGGTAGTCGACCTCCGCGAGGACGAACTTGTAGACGGGATCACGCAGTGCGAGGTCCAGGTGCGCTTCGACGAGTGAGAAGCTGTTGCGCTCGAACAGCGGCCGGGTCGTGGCGTCACCGGACAGCAGCTCCCACGGAGAGGTGTAGGCGGCCTGGGTGTTCCACCAGACCGGGTCGTAGTGGAAGTGCGAGACCAGGAACATCGTCCAGCCCGGCTCCGCGACGACCACGAAGGCGTCGGCTCTCGCTTCGTCGGCCCGGACCACGACGGGCAGCGTCGCGCCGGCCGTCGAACCGGTGATGTCCAAAGGGACCTCGACGGTCCCTGCGCCCGTCGCCTCGCCGTGGACGCCCGGTCCGGTGACGGTGACCTGGGCGGGCGGACCATCGAGCGTCACCCGCAGGATCTGCCGCGGTGACTCCTCGGTACCGACGAACAGGTCGGTGCATTCCACGGCTGCGATGGTGACTGACGCCATTCTTGATCTCCTGATGGTTCGTACAGCAGTCCGCCCGTAGGCCTCCTCGGCGGAGTGATCCCCACGCGGTCGGCCTGTCGAGCCGGGGTGGCTCGGCAGGCCGACGTGGTCATGCCGTTGTTGCGGTCAGGGCAGGTGCCACTTCTGGGCGTTGGTTCCGTTGCACGCGTAGATCTGCAGTTGCGTGCCGTTCTGCGTCGTACTGCCGGGGTCGTCGAGGCACTTGTTGGACTGCGGGTTCAGCAGGGAGCCGTCGGACTGCTGCCGCCACTGCTGTGCGCCGGTGCCGTTGCAGTCCCACAGCTGGACCTTCGTTCCGTCGGCCGTGCCGCTCTGGGCCACGTCCATGCACTTGCCCAGGACGGTCAGGCTGCCGTTGGCGTTGACGGTGAACTGCTGGGCGGTCGAGCCGTTGCAGTCGTACAGCTGGATGTGCGTTCCGTTGGCGGTGCCGCGGGCCGCGTCGTCCGCGCATTTGCCCGCGATGCCGGAGGTGATCGGGCCCACGTGGCCCGTGCCGCCACCGCTGCCGCCGCCCAGCGCGTTCGCCACGTTGGCGTACCACGACGCGGGTCCGGTGCCGTACGCGCTGACGGGCGTCGCGTTGAAGTACTCCCACCCGGCGGCCCCGGCGAACGAGGGGTACTTGGCGGTCAGCGACTTGAGCGTCGACGCCAGCGTGGCCGGGTCGACGTATCCCGAGCACGACGACGGGTTGGTGACCGCGCCGGCCGCGACCCTCGACGGCGAGAAGCCGGCGTTGACGATCGCGTCGTAACCGCCCGTGCCGCTCAGGGACCCCCACCCACAGTAGAACTGTCCGGTGTACCAGGAGATCTTGCTGCCGAGGTCCGCTTCCAGCTGGGCGTAACGGAAGCCCCCGGAGAAGTTCGACGTGCCGGCCAGGTCGGTGGCCACCGGCGTCAGCGTGATGATGAACCCCGAGCCGAAGTCCGTGCGCAGCTGGTTGATGAGGCGCTCGGTGTCGGCGAGGGAGAACGTCTCCTCGATGTCGAGGTCCACGCCGTCGAGCTTGTAGGTCTGCAGAGTGCTCTTCAGCAGGCCGTAGTAGAGCGAGAAGTTGTTGTGCAGATTGGCGTAGCTGCCGGTCCCCGCGCCGCCGAGCAGCGCCTCGACCTTGACTCCCGACGCCTGGAGCGTGGCGATGTCGGCCCACATCCGGGTGAACTTCGCCGCCGACGGCGGGTCATCGTTGAGGTGGACGGAGCCGTCGGAGTTGAGGTGGAACGAGGCGAGTTCGACGTCGGTCGCGATGCCCTTGAGCGGCAGCGGCGAGACGTACTGATCGGAGTCGTAGATGGTCTGGTAGTAGGCCAGCGTGTGGCGGCCGGACGTGGCCGCGTGCGCGGGCGCTGCTCCCAGGCCGATGACGGCCAGAGCTGTCGTGGCGACGCTCAGGACCGCGGTCCAGGCGCGTAGTAGGGATCGTGACATTCTGCCTCCCCAGGCTGGGGTTGGGGGGATGGCGGAGCCGGCGGTGCACTCGCATGTGCTCGGTGGGGCCGGACGGTGCGCTGGGCGAGCGGCTGGTGGTGGGGCTTCCCGCGGAGTGCGTGCGGCGGCCCGGTCGCACCCCGCCGTGCGGGCGACGGAGCCGAGGACCCACCAGTCGGGTGGATCCCGCAGAACCGGCGGTCCGCCGACCTGGTGCGGGTGAGCCGCACGTCAGATTGGCGGCTTCCACCGGGGGTGTCAACGGTTCCTCCGGCACCATTTCGCCGACGCCGGCAACAGTGCAGGTGGCGAAGGCGCAATCGATCAACTAATTCGCATTAGTGCATCCCAGCTCAAGCGCATTACCTCGGTTCGGTGACTCATCTGGGGTACGATCCGCGCCATGGATGACACAGGCCCGCCGGAGCCCGGTCCCCGGAGGCCGGCCCGCCGTCCCACGATGAAGGACATCGCCCGGCGGGCGGGCGTGTCGGAGAGCGCGGTCTCCTTCGCACTCAACGACCGTCCCGGGGTCTCACCGGCAACCCGTGACCGGGTCCGCCGGGTGGCCGAGCAGCTCGGCTGGCGGGCCAGTACCGCGGCCCGCGCCCTGTCCGGCGAGGGCTCGGCCACCGTGGGCCTGGTGCTGGCCCGACCCGCGCGGACGCTCGAAGTGGAGTCCTTCTTCCTGCAACTCGTCTCCGGTATCCAGGAGGCGCTCGCCGTCCGCCACCTGGGACTGCTCTTCCAGGTCGCGGAAGACGTGGCGGAGGAGTGCGCGGTCTATCGCCGCTGGTGGGCGGAGCGCCGGGTGGACGGTCTGCTCGTCGTCGACCCCAGAGTGGACGACCCGCGGCCGCAGCTGCTCGACGAACTCGGCCTGCCCGCCGTCATCATCGGGATGCTCGCCGCGGACACCCCGGCCTACTCGGGCATCTCCACGGTGTGGGCGGACGACGCCGCCGCGATGGCATCGATCGTCGGCCACCTGTACGGGCTCGGTCATCGCCGGATCCTGCACATCGCGGGCCTGCCCGGACTGGTGCACAGCCGGCGCCGGGTGGAATCCCTCCAGGTCGAGGCGGCCCGGCTCGGTCTGGTCGACGTCACCACGGTGCCCACGGACTACTCGGAGGCGGAGGGCGCCGAGGCCACCCGCAGGGCGCTCAGCCTGCCGCTGCCGCCGACGGCGATCATCTACGACAACGACATTCTGGCCATGGCGGGCCTCGCGGTCGCCGTCGAGAGCGGGCTCGCGGTGCCGCGCGACCTGTCGATCGTCGCCTGGGACGACTCCGTCCTGTGCCGCACCGCGCATCCGCCGCTGACCTCCCTGGTCCGCGACACCGCCGCCTACGGCCGCCACGCGGCCGAGCAGCTCCTGCACCTGCTGGACGGCGGCCCGGCGAGCCGTGTCCCGGACGCCCTTCCCACCCTGGCGGCCCGGGGCAGCACGGCAGCGCCCGCAGCGCAGTGGGCCCAACCGCGCGCCTGAAGCCGGGCCGGGCGCCCGGGCCGTAGGTTTGGGGCCGACCGGGCCCCGCCTGCGCGCCTGGGTCGGGCCGCGGCCCTGACCCGTGCCCAACGGCCGGATGGGCGACCACCCCGGCGGCCCCGGGAAATCAGCTCAAGCGCTTTACCTTCCTGCGTCGGCGCGGCTCTGCGCGCCGGCATCCGGGCTTCGCCATGCCTCCGGCGAAGGATCCGCCGCATCGGGTTGCTTGCACGCTTTCCCCATGGTCCGGACTTGTTCGACGAAATAGATTTTCCTGTAGTCGCGTCTTGACAGGCCTTCCGGGGCCGATCCATAGTTCCGTTCACCGACTATAGCGCTTTAGTTCATTCCCGGAGGCGCTCTGCACACCCCGCGGACCTCGCAGTCCGCGCCACCCGCAGCTCCTTCGGGCACCACCCGGCATCTCATGCACCGCTCTTTCGGACCGACGAGAAAGTTGGCGTTCATGCACTCCAGACTGAAGTTCGCGGGGGCGCTCGCCGCAGTCGCCGTCCTGCTGCCCCTCACCGGCTGTGGTGTCAGCGGCGACGACAAGCCGGCCGACCAGAAGACCGTCGCCGCGAACGCCCCGCTCAAGGGCTCGGTGACGTTCCAGACCTGGTCACTGAAGAACGACAAGTTCACGCCCTACTTCACCGCGCTCATCGCGGACTTCCAGGCGAAGAACCCCGGCACCACCATCAACTGGATCGACCAGCCGGGGGACGGATACGCGACCAAGGTCAGCAGCCAGGTGACCAGCGGCAGCCTTCCGGACGTCATCAACCTGCCGCCCGACATCGCGCACTCGATCGTCAAGGTGGGCGCCCTGCTCGACCTGACCAAAAACGTGCCCACGCTCTCCGCCGACTACGTCAAGAGCGGCCTGGACGCGTACACGTACGCCGACCTGGGCAACGCCGCCTACGGACTGCCCTGGTACCTCGGCACGGATGTCAGCTACTGGAACAAGGCCATGCTGACCCGCGATGGGCTCGACCCCACGAAGCTGCCGAAGACCTTCGACGACCTGGTCGCCCAGGCCAAGATCATGCACGACAAGTCGGGCGGCAAGGACTTCCTGATGAGCCGCGCGCCCGGCCTCTCCGACATCGTCAACTCCGGCACCAAGCTGATGACCGCGGACGGGAAGAAGTTCGACTTCAGCACCCCCGCCGCCCAGGCGATGCTGGACCAGTACACCAAGGCGTTCAAGGCGGGATACCTGCCGTCCAACGTGCTCACCAACACCTACGAGGGCAACTCGACGCTGTTCTCCAAGCAGCAGGTGGCGTGGACGACGGGCGCGGGCAACTACATCAACAGCCTCGCGCAGACCAATCCCACCCTCGCCGCCCAGGTTGTCCCCTCGGCGGCCCTGGACACCGCGCCGCTGTACGTGCAGGGCATCTCCGTCGCCGCGAAGAGCAAGAACCTGCCGCTGGCGCTGGCATTCGCCAAGTTCGCGACGGACAACGCCAACCAGACGGTCTTCATCAAGCTGGCCCAGGGCTTCCTGCCCGGCACCACCGCCGCGGCCGCCGACCCGGCGTACAGCAAGAGCGACGGCACCTCCCAAGGCGACGCCACGGCCCTCGCGTACCAGGACATGCAGCACGCGGTGAACTTCACGCCCCCGCTGTGGACGGACGCGATGAGCACCTACCTCAGCCAGCAGATCGCACTCGCGATGACCGGGAAGCAGTCGTCCAAGCAAGCGCTTGACAACGCTGTCAAGAAGGCCAATCAGCTGCTCAGCGACTGATCGTCCTCCCCTCTACGCCGTCGGCGGGTAACTCCCATGCTGCCCGCCGGCGGTCCCGGACCATGCAAGAGGAGATCATGAGGTCCCACCGCTGGTACACGCCCTGGCTGCTGATCCTCCCCGCGTTCGCGTTCCTGGCCCTGTTCAGCCTGTGGCCGGCGGTCAACACCGGGGTGCTGTCCTTCACCAATGTCCACACATTGACCGGCGGACACTTCGTCGGATGGCGCAACTACCATCGGATGCTCGACGACCCGCAGTTGCGGGACGCCGTCGTCAACTGTCTCGTCTACATCGCGGTCTGCGTGCCGCTGCTCACCATGCTGCCGTTGCTGCTCGCCCTGCTGGTGGAGCGGAACCTGCCGTTCATGGCCTTCTTCAGGACCGTTCTGTACTTCCCGGTCATCGCCTCGGCCGTGGTCGTCGCGCTCATCTGGCAGTGGATCCTGGACGACCGAGGAATCGCCAACGGGCTGGCGCAGCAGTCACATCTGATCCACTCCACGATCCCGTTCCTGACCGGAAGATGGCTGCTGCTCTTCAGCGCCATCGCCCTGACGGTCTGGAAGGGTCTTGGCTACTACATGATCCTCTACCTGTCGGCGCTGGGAAACGTCCGTCGTGAGCTGCACGAGGCCGCGGCGGTCGACGGCGCGGGGCCGGTGCGGCGGTTCTGGTCCGTCACCGTTCCCGGGGTCCGGGGCACGATGCTGCTGGTGTCGATGCTCATCGCGGTGTCGGCCATGCGGGTCTTCACCGAGTTGTACATCCTCGGCGGCAGGAGCGGTGGCGTCGGCGGCCAGGACGTCTCCGTCGTCATGTTGATCCAGCAGTCCGTCTCCGGCAGCGACGGTCAGCTCGGTTACGCCTCCGCGCTCAGCGTCCTGCTGTTCGTGATCACCATCGGGCCGATGGCATTTCTGGCCCTGCTCAACCGGAGGGCAGAGCGCTGAGCACCGTCCACGATCACGCGGATCACGCCGATCAGACCGATCACGCCGGCCGTGCCGACGCCGCCCGGGCCACCGGGCCCGGGCACCGCCCGCGGTTCACCGGTCCCGCGAGCCGCCGCCCTCAGGGCCGCCGCCAGGGCCGGCGCTCACGCCCCTTCGGCCGCAGCACCCCGGCCGGCCTGGTGGCCCGCTACACGACCCTGCTGCTCGCCACCGCCATCACGATCGGCCCGCTGCTGTGGGAGCTGTCGACCTCGCTCAAGAGCAAGGGCGAGGACGTCTACGCAGCCACGCCGCAGTTCCTGCCGCACTCCGCGACGCTGGGCAACTACGGTGAGGTGGCCCGTACGATCCCGGTCTGGCACTTCGCCTCCAACTCCTTGGTGGTGGCCGTTCTCTGCGTGGCCGGGAACCTGATCGGAGCCACCATCGCCGGGTTCGCCCTCGCCCGGCTACGGTTCCGCGGCAGGGGACTGATGTTCGGGCTGTTCCTGTCCACCCTGTTGCTGCCGGGCGAGGTCACGATCATCTCCCAGTTCCAGACCATCACCCGGCTGGGTCTGGGTGACTCACTGCTCGGGGTGGCCCTGCCGGGCATGATCGGCGCGCTGAACGTCCTGCTGATGCGGAACGCCTTCCTGTCGATACCCCAGGACATCGACGAGGCTGCGGTGATCGACGGTGCGACCGTCCTGCAGCGGATCCGTTTCATCGGCCTGCCGAACGTCAAGGGCACGCTGGCCGTGATCGCGATCCTGACGTTCATCGGCGCATGGGACGACTTCCTGTGGCCTCTGCTGGTCCTGCAGACGCCGTCCAGCCTGACGCTCACCGTTGGCCTGTCCTACCTGAAGAGCACCTTCTCCGCCGATCCGCGGACCATCGCGGCCGGCGCGATGATCGCGCTGGTGCCCATCCTCGTCCTGTTCGTCTCCCTGCAGAGGCTCTTCTTCAAGGGCGTCGGGGAGGGCGCCGTGAAGGGCTGAGCCCCAGGTCCGCGTAGGACTCTGCCCACCGCCCCCGGCGGCCACACCGCCCCTTGCACCGAGGAAGCTTCGCACGTATGCCCGAGTCCCAGAACGTCCCCACAGGGCCCGCCCGACCCCCAGCCCCCAGTACGCCCACAGCTCCGGCCACTCGCAGGGCCCCGCGCTTCGGTGTCAACTACACCCCGAGTGCCGGCTGGTTCCACCACTGGCTGGACTTCGATCTGGACGCCGTGCGGGCGGACCTTGACTCGATCACCGCGCTGGGGATGGACCACGTCCGGGTCTTCCCGCTGTGGCCGCTGTTCCAGCCGAACCGGACGCTGATCCGGCCACGTGCCGTCGAGCAGCTGGTGGCGCTGGCCGACGCGGCCGCCGAGCGTGGGCTCGACGTGAACGTGGACGGTCTGCAGGGGCACCTCTCCAGCTTCGACTTCCAGCCTTCGTGGACCCAGACCTGGCACCGGCGCAACATGTTCACCGACCCGGAGGTGCTCTCCGGCGAGGAGGAATATCTGCGGACCCTGGCAGCCGCGCTGGCCGACCGCCCGAACTTCCTCGGCATGACGCTGGGCAACGAGACCAACCAGTTCTCCGGCGACCCGCATCCGGACCCGGACCGGATCAGCTCGGAGCAGGCCGCGGCGTGGCTGGAGCGCATGCTCGGGGCATGCGAGGCCGGAGCGCCGGGCCGGTTCCATCTGCACTGTTCCTATGACGCGGCCTGGTACCTGGACGACCACCCCTTCACCCCGGCTCACTCGGCCCGCATCGGAGCCGCCACGGCGGTCCATTCCTGGATCTTCAACGGCACGGCGCAGCGCTACGGCGCGAAGTCGACCGCTTCCGACCAGCACGCCGCCTACCTGATCGAGTTGTCGAAGGCCTGGGCGGCCGATGCGCACCGGCCGGTGTGGCTTCAGGAGGTCGGCGCTCCAGCGCCGCACGTCACCGCCGACCATGCCGCCGACTTCACGCGCAGGACGATCGAGAACGCGCTGGACTGCGAAGACCTGTGGGGGGTCACGTGGTGGTGCTCGCACGACGTCGACCGCTCGCTGGCGGACTTCCCCGAGGTGGAATACAGCCTTGGACTGCTGACGAACCACCAGGAGCCGAAGCCGGCCGGACTGGAGATCGCCAAGATCGTGGGCGAGGTGCGCGAACGCGGCTACCAGCCGCAGCCGCGTACCACCGCCCTGGTCCTTGACCTCCCCGACGCGGTGACCGAGCGTTCGACCTGCGGCCCCGGCGGTGCGTATTTCGAGGCGTTCATGCGATTGGCCGAAGACGGCGTGCGGCCCACCACCGTGCTTGCCGAGCGGGTATCGGATCAGAGCTACTTGGACGCGCGAGGAGTTACCGACATCGTGAGGGTGGGGGATGTCGCCGCAAACTGACCGCCGCGGACAAGCCCCGAAGCGTCCTTGCCCGCCACACGCCCAGCCACAGAGCCACCACCGATCTCGGAGTCACAGCGATGCATGATGACCGGCCTCTCGTCGAAAACCGCCTCAAGCGCGTCCTGGAAGAGCGCATCATCCCTGCGATCTACCCGGAATCGGTGCCGCTCCAGGCCGGAATCTGGGTCGCGCCCGGCGAGCCGGTGCCGGTCGCCGAGGGGCTGGCCGCGCCGCGCACGCCCATCGAACCCGGCGCGAAGTGGGGCGCGCCGTGGGGGACGAGTTGGCTGACGGTCTCCGGGACCGTGCCGACCGAGTGGGCCGGGAAGACCGTCGAGGCGCTGATCGACCTGGGCTTCGACAAGAACATGCCCGGATTCCAGTGCGAGGGCCTCGTCTACCGGCCGGACGGGACGCCGGTCAAGGGTCTCAACCCGCGCAACCAGTGGGTGCGGATCGCCGCTCCGGCGGCGGGCGGCGAGAAGGTGCTGCTGCATGTCGAAGCCGCCTCCAACCCGGTGGTCCTCGACTACCACCCCTTCCTGCCGACCCTGCTGGGCGAGAAGGAGACCGCCGGGGACGAGCCGCAGTACCAGTTCGAGCGGATCGACCTTGCCGTGTTCGACGAGGAGGTCTGGAACCTGGTTCAGGATCTGGAGGTGCTCGGTGAGCTGATGGTGGAGCTGCCCGAGGACAGCGCTCGCCGCTACGAGATCCTGCGCGCGATCGAGCGGTCGCTGGACGCGATCGATCTGCAGGACGTGAACGGCACGGCCGTCGCGGCGCGGTCGCAGCTCGTCGAGGTCCTGTCGGCACCGGCCGTCCCGTCGGCGCACCGCCTGAGTGCGGTTGGGCATGCGCACATCGACTCGGCGTGGCTGTGGCCGCTGCGCGAGACGGTCCGCAAGGTCGCCCGGACGGCGGCGAACATGACCGCGCTGCTGGACGATGAGCCGGAGTTCATCTACACGATGTCGCAGGCCGCTCAGTACGACTTCATCAAGGTGCACCGGCCCGAGGTGTACGACCGGGTGAAGAAGGCGGTCGCCGCCGGCCGGTTCGTGCCGGCCGGCGGGATGTGGGTGGAGTCGGACACGAACATGCCCGGCTCGGAGGCGATGGCGCGGCAGTTCGTGCACGGCAAACGGTTCTTCATCGACGAGTTCGGCATCGAGAACGACGAGGCGTGGCTGCCGGACACGTTCGGGTTCGCCGGCGGCCTGCCGCAGATCATCAAGGCTGCGGGCAGCAAATGGCTGCTGACGCAGAAGATCTCGTGGAGCCAGATCAACAAGTTCCCCCACCACACGTTCCGGTGGGAGGGGATCGACGGAACGCGGATCTTCACGCACTTCCCGCCGATCGACACCTACAACTGCTCGATGCAGGGCCGCGAGATCGCACACGCGGCGCGGAACTTCAAGGACAAGGGCGTCGCCAAGCACTCGCTGGCCCCGACCGGCTGGGGTGACGGCGGGGGCGGCACCACCCGGGAGATGATCGCGAAGGCCGCGCGGATGCGTGACCTGGAGGGCTCCGCGAAGGTCGTGTGGGAGAAGCCCGCGGACTTCTTCGCCAAGGCAGAGGCCGAGTATGCGAACCCGCCGGTGTGGGTCGGGGAGCTGTACCTGGAGCTGCACCGCGCGACACTGACCAGCCAGGCCAAGACCAAGCAGGGCAACCGGCGCAGCGAGCACCTGCTGCGCGAGGTCGAACTGTGGGCCGCGACCGCGGCGGTGAGGACCGGGTTCGCCTACCCCTACGAGGATCTGGACCGGATCTGGAAGACGGTACTGCTGCATCAGTTCCATGACATCCTGCCGGGCTCGTCGATCGCGTGGGTGCACCGGGAGGCGGAGGCGACGTATGCGGCGGTCGCCACCGAGCTCAACGCCATCATCGAGGCGGCGCAGCGTGCGCTGGCCGGCGATCCGGCTTCCGGCGGAGAGGTCGTGTTCAACGCCGCTCCGCACCAGCGCGACGGTGTCGCCGCGGGGGCCGGCAGCCGGGTCGGGGGCAGGGCGGCCGGGTGTGCTCTGTCGGCGAGGAGCGACGGCGGGTTCGTGCTGGACAACGGCCTGATCCGGGTGACCGTGGACGAGCGCGGCCTGGTGATGTCGGTCTACGACATCGCGGCCGGGCGCGAGTCGATGGCTCCGGGCCGGCCAGGCAACCTGCTCCAACTGCACCCCGACTTCCCGAACATGTGGGACGCGTGGGACGTCGACGAGTTCTACCGGAACACCGTGACGGACCTGACCGAAGCCGACGAGGTGTCGGTCAGCATCGATTCGGAGGAGGCCGTCACGGTCCGGGTGGTCCGTTCGTTCGGATCGTCGAAGGCCGTCCAGACCCTCACGCTCGCCGCCGGGGCCAAGCGTCTGGACATCGAGACCGAGGTCGACTGGCACGAGACCGAGAAGTTCCTCAAGCTGGCGTTCCCGCTCGACATCCACACCGAGCGCTACGCCGCCGAGACGCAGTTCGGGCACCTCTACCGGCCGACGCACACGAACACGAGCTGGGAGTACGCCAAGTTCGAGGCCTGCAACCACCGATTCCTGTGCTTCGAGGAACCGGGCTGGGGCGTGGCCCTGGTCAACGACTCGACCTATGGCCACGACGTCACCCGGACCGTGCGTGAGGACCACGGCACCACCACCACGGTGCGGGCCTCACTCCTGCGCGCGCCGCGCTTCCCCGACCCGGAGACCGACCAGGGCGTGCACCGCTTCCGGCACGCGCTCGTGCCGGGTGCCGTGATCGGTGACGCCGTCCGCGAGGGCTACGCGATCAACCTGCCCGAACGCCGGATTCCGGGTGACACGGAGGTCGCGCCGCTGGTGGGTGTGGACAACGACGCCGTGATCGTCAGCGCCGTCAAGCTCGCCGATGACGCGAGCGGCGACGTCGTGGTGCGGGTCTACGAGGCCCACGGCGGCCGTGCCGAAACCCGGCTGACGACGGGATTCGCCTTCGGCGACGTCACCGTCTGTGACCTGCTGGAGCGCCCGCTGGCCGACAGCGAGGGTCCGGAGCTCACGGCGGACGGCGCCGTCCACCTGAAGCTGCGCCCCTTCCAGCTGGTCACGCTGCGATTCACCCGCCGCTCGACGGGCGCCTGAGCCGCCGTCGAGCCGGACAGCATCCCTGAGCATCCGGCTCGACGGCCCACCCCGGCCGGTCCGGGGAACGGTGAGCGGCTCCGCCGTTCCCCGGGCCGGTCACCTCCCCGATCCGAGCAACGTCTCAAGGACGACGTCAACGCAGGGGCGACGTCCATGCAAGGACGACGTCAACTCAAGGTCGACGTCAACCGGGTCGGACCGAACGCACTCTGGAGCCACCGCCATGCACAACGAGCCGAACTGGCTGCGCGACGCTGTCATCTACCAGATATATCCGCAGTCGTTCTCCGACTCCGACGGCGACGGCATCGGCGACCTCAACGGCGTTCTCGCCAGGCTGGACTATCTGGCCTGGCTGGGAGTGAACACGGTCTGGTTCAACCCCCTGTTCACGTCCCCCTTCGCCGACGCCGGCTACGACGTGTCCGACTACTTCGCCGTTGCACCGCGCTACGGGACCAATGACGACCTCGTCGCGCTCGTCGCGGCGGCCCGGGAACGCGGCATCAGGGTCCTGCTCGACCTGGTCCCCGGCCACACCTCGGACCAGCACCCGTGGTTCCGCGCCGCGGCCGACAACTCCGACGACGACCGCTACATCTGGTCACCCATCCAGCCCTCCGACGCCTGGGTCCCGTCGCCCGGCACGCGAGCGGGGTTCTACCTCCCCAACTTCTATCCGGTCCAGCCCGCCCTGAACTTCGGGTATGGGCGAACGAACCCCGCCGAGCCGTGGCGGCAGTCCGTCGACGCGCCCGGCCCCCGCGCCAACCGCGCCGCACTGCGCGAGATCATGGACTTCTGGCTCGATTGCGGTGTGTCGGGCTTCCGCGTCGACATGGCGTTCTCGCTCGTCAAGGACGATCCCGGACACACCGAGACCCACCGCCTCTGGACTGAGCTGCGTGCCTGGGTCGACGCCGAACACCCCGACTGCGCCCTGCTGGCCGAGTGGGGCAACCCGAAGATCGCGATCCCGGCGGGGTTTCACGCCGACTTCTACCTGCACGCGGTCGGAGACGTGTTGCTGTCACTGTGGGGCAACGCCGAAGGCAGCCACCGCCCCGAGTGGCGAAGCGACCCCTGCTTCTTCGACCCCGACGGTCTCGGCTCGCCGAAACTGTTCCTGGACGCCTGGGACGAGGCGCACCGGGCGATCGACGGTGCCGGCTACGTCGCGCTTCCCACAGCCAACCACGACTTCTCCCGGCTGGTGTGCGGGCGGCGCACCGCGCAGATGGTTCCGCCTGCCTTCGCGTTCCTGCTGACCTGGCCGTCCCTGCCGACGATCTACTTCGGCGACGAGATCGGCATGCGCTACCTGCCGGGGCTGCCGGACAAGGAGGGCAGCCAGTGCGGCCCCGAAGCACGGCAGGGCTCACGCACACCGATGCAATGGGACGACTCCGTCAACGCGGGATTCTCCACCGCCTCTGCCGAGGCCCTCTACCTGCCCATGGACCCGGACCCGGCGCGACCCACCGTCGCCGCCCAGCAGGCCGCTCCGGCTTCGCTGCTGCACCAGGTCAGAGCCTTGATCACCGCGCGCCGAGCCACGCCTGCGCTGGGAACGTCCCACTCGGTTCGTGTTCTGCACGCCGGATATCCCTTGGTCTATCTGCGGGGCGATACACACCTGGTCGTGGTCAACCCCCGGAGCGCCACCGCGACGGCCGATCTCCCACCGGACATCGACGTCTCGGCGGCCGGCAGCGTCGTGGGAGGCGACGGCGTGACGTTGACCGCAGGCAGGGTGACCGTTGACGGATTCGGCTACGGGGTGTATCAGATTCGTCAGGTTGGGGACTGCCAGGGGCAGGGGCATGAGTGACGTCCTGTCCTGTGCCCCTCCCATTCCGGCGCGATCAGTGATCTCCGGGGCTGAGCGCGTGCAGGACGGCCTGCCCCGCCGCACGGTGCTCGGCGGCTGCGGTCGGGTCCGTCTCGTCGAGCACGATCGCGATCCCCTCGTGGGCCAGCGCTTCCTCGTACCGGTATCCCAGGCCCGGGGCCAGCTCCAGCGCCTGCTGGTGCAGCCGTAGAGCCTCCTCGGGCAGGCCCGCGAGCCGGCAGGTCTCGCCGTAGCCGTTGAGGAAACGGATCTTCCAGTGTCCCTCGAACAACTCGTCCAGCAGCGCGAATGCTTCGCGATGGCTGGCCAGTGCCTCCTCGTAGCGGCCCATCTGCCGCAGCGCGACGCCGAGGCAGTTGAGGCACCACGCCTCGTTGTTCATGTGCCCGTCCTCGCGGGCCAGCGCCAACGCCTGATGCAGGTGCTCCGCCGCCTCGTCGGGCTCTTCGCGGGCGATGGCCACGCCGAGGGTGATCCGAGCCGTCAGCTTGGGCGCCCATGCGGGGTCCGCGTGGGGAATGCTCAGCACCTCGCGGGCCCGCTGTGCCGCCTCTTCGCGGTGTCCCAGCTGCAGCATCGCCCAGGCCTCCGACGCGGCGGCATGGGCCGCGCCCGTCGGGCTACCGGCTTGTTCGTACAACTTCCCGGCCAGCTTGAAGAGTTCCAGCGGCTCTTCGACGTTCCCCTCGTCCCACCGCAGACAGCCGCGGCGCATCGCCAGCTCGGCTTCCGCCCGCAGGTCCTCCGTCCGGGACAGCTGCAGCGCGGCCGCCTCATAGGCGGCGCCGGCCTCCGCCATCCGGCCCGCGTTGTAGCGCGCGAAGCCCAGATCGCTGTATGCCTCGGCCAGTTGCAGCGGATCGCCCAGGCGTTGCGCGGCGGCCAGCGACCGCTCGAAGAGGAAGTTGAGGTGCGTCGTGCCGCAGCGCCGCGCGAAGTAGGCCCGCAGGAAGCGCGGCAGCTCGCACACATGCACATCGGCCCCGACGGCGACCGCCGTCTCGAAGGCGGCAACCATGTTCTCGTACTCCGCGACGAGCCAGGCCAGGGCCGCGTTCTTGTCCGCGAACTGCGGCAGCTCGGCCGGGGGCTGCCCTGCGGAGGCCGGCCGGCCGGGCGACAGGAACGGCATCGCGGCGTCGGCGGCGGCCGCCGCGTGCACGTAGTAGTCGAGCATCCGGCCCAGCGCCCGTTCCCGCTCGGCTGCAGAGTCCTGCTCCGCTCCGGCACGGCGTGCGTGCTGGTGCACCAGGTCGTGGAGCCGGTAGCGGCCGGCCGTCGGCTGCTGGATCAGGTGCGCGTCGAGCAGGTCCTCCAGCATCGCCTGGGCGCTGCCCAGCGGCACGTCCGCCAGCGCCGCCGCCAGGTACTCGTCGAAGTAACCCCCGGGCAGCAGGCCCAGCATCCGGAACAGACGGGCCTGGGCCCGGTCCAACTGCCGTACGGACATGGCGAAAGCGGTGTCGAACTCGCTCGCGCCCTGCGCCAGCCGCTCGACGAGGATGCCCACGGTCCAGCCCGGTCGGTGTCGCAGCCGGGCCGCGGCCAGCCGCACGGCCAGCGGCAGATGCCCGCACAGTCGCAGTACCTCGGCGGCGGACTGCGGATCGCGGGCCAGCCGGCCGTCGGGGCCGCTCGGGTCGCCGCTGGCACGGGCCAGCAGCTCCGCGCTCTCCTGCGGGCTCAGCACGTCCAGCGACACCGGGGGCACCTCGTCCAGGCCCAGCAGCCGGTTGCGACTCGTGATGAGGACGACGGAGGGGCCGGCGCCGGGCAGCAGCGGGCGGACCTGGTCGGCGTCGGCGGCGTTGTCGAAGACCACGACGGCCCGGCGGCCGGCCAGTTCCGACCGCCAGCAGGCGGCCAGCTGTTCCAGGCCCTCCTGCGGGACCCGTTCGGACGGGACGTCGAGCGCGCCGAGCAGCATCCGCAGCGCGGAGTCGGGATCGAGCGGTTCCCGGCCCTCGGTGAACCCGTGCAGGTCCACATAGAGCTGGGCGTCCGGGTAGTCGTCGGCGAGCCGGTGCGCGGCGTGCACGGCCAGACAGGTCTTGCCGACGCCCGCCATGCCGTCGACGGCAACCACCCGATGGCTGTCCACCGCGGTGAGCACGGCGGCGAGTTGGGCCTCGCGTCCGGTGAAGTCGGGTACGTCGCGCGGGAGATCGTTGCGAGGCCTCGGCCGGCCCTGGCGGCTGGCCTTCGGGGGCGCCGGCAGCGGATTCGAGGACCGTTCCCACAAGGGGCGCAGCGGTCGGGGGTCGCGCTTGACGAGGCGGCACAGGGCGACCACCGCAGGCCAGGGCGGCACGGTTTGGCCGCTGAGATAGCGCGACAGCGACGAGGAGCTCAGCCCGGTGTCCCTCGCGAGGGCGCGTACGCCGAGCCCGGACAGCTCCTGGAGCAGGCACAGCCGGGCGGCCAGCTCGTCCTGCGGGTCGGCCTTCGCCGACCGCTGTTCCACGTCCACCGTTCCCCCACCTCCCTGTCCCACCCGGGTAGAAGTATTCCGGCCCAAGTCTGCGCAGGTCAAGGCTGTTTCAACTGTCCCAGGCCGTCCCATCGCCGTCGTCGTGGCAGGCGGGAACGGCTGTTATGGAGTCACACCCCGGGGAGAACGGGGCACCGAACCACAAGAGGAGCGAACCGAGATGCAGTCTCGTATGCAGAACCCCGCCGTCGTCCTGTCCGGCGCGATGCAGCCCATCCAGGAGATCTTCAAGGCCGCGCACACCGGCGGGGTGGATGGACAGACTTTGGAACTGGTGCATCTGCGCGTCAGCCAGATCAACGGCTGCAGCGCCTGCATCGACGGCGGCGCCAAGACGGCCCGCAAGGCCGGAGTGAGCGACGAGAAGTTGGCCACGGTCGTCGCCTGGAGGGAGACCCCGTACTTCACCGACGAGGAGCGGGCGGCCCTCGCCCTGGCCGAGGCCGCGACGCGGCTGGCCGACCGCTCCGACCCGGTGAGCGACGAGGTCTGGGACACGGCCGCCACCTACTTCGACGAGAAGCAGCTGGCCGCGATCGTCCTGATGATCGGCGTCACCAACATGTTCAACCGGCTCAACGCCACGACCCGCCAGATCGCGGGCGCGTGGGGATGACGGGTCCTGGCCGGCGGGCCCGACCCGCCGGCCACCCTTCAGCTGCGAAATCGCCCCGCGAACGTCCGTTTCGCCGAGCCACCGCCGCGGCGGCTCTCCTAGCATGACGATGCTGTCCATCAAGCCACGTACCAGGAGGAAACCCGCAATGAAGGACACCCAGAAGCCCGCCAAGAGCACCACCACGACCCGCAAGACCTTCGAGGGATTCACGGACGAGGAACGAGGCGCGATGAAGGAACGCGCCAAGGAGCTGAAGGCGTCCGCGCGCCGCGGATCTCGCGCCGACAAGGCGGCGGAGGAAGAAGCCGCGGTGGTCGCGAAGATCGCCGAGATGCAGGATTCGGACCGGGCCATGGCCGAGCGGCTCCACGCGGTCATCAAGGCCGGCGCGCCGGAGCTCTCGCCGAAGCTCTGGTACGGGATGCCCGCGTACGCCAAGAACGGCAAGGTCCTCTGCTTCTTCCAGAGCGCTCAGAAGTTCAACACGAGGTACGCGACGCTCGGCTTCAGCGACCAGGCGAACCTCGACGAAGGCGCCATGTGGCCGACCTCCTACGCACTGACGAAGCTGACCGCCGCGGACGAGGCGAGGATCGGCGCGCTCGTGAAGACGGCGGCGAACTGAGGCCGGAAAACAACGACGGGTGCCGCAGCCAGATCGTGCAGCAGAGCCGCGCATCCTGCACGGTGACCGCCCGCGAGTTCACCGCTGCCAGGATGCCGACTACTCCTGTGACCGCCGGGGGTCACGTCGCCGGCCCCATGCGGAGATCATCGGGGCGGTGGCCAGGTCCAGCCGCCCGGTGGCGACATTCGCCAAGTGACGGTCGATCTCCTCGTCGGTGGCGATCCCTTCCCCCACCAGACGGCGGCGGATCTGCCGCACCGTCGCGTCCTCGAGCACGGCACACGCCGGCGAGGTGATCGGGAAGTACGCGTCGGCCTGTACATCGTCCAGACCGGCTTCGCGGAGCACCCTGGGCAGGGTCCGCCCGTACGCGAGGTCCGCGCCGCGCGCCGCCATCAGGGTGCGGAAGCCGGACCGCAAGCGGTTGGCGAGCCGCTGTTCGGGACCCGACTCGTCCGGGCACAGCAGCGGTTGCAACGCGGGGTCGGCGTCCTCCAGGAGCAGCCAGCCGCCGGGCCGCAGTGCCTGGACCATCCGGCGCAGCGCCTCGGCGCGGTCGGTGACGTGCACCAGGACCAGCCGGGCGTGGACGAGGTCGAAGCCGCCGGGCGGCGGCGGGTCGGCCGCCACGTCGTGGGACAGCACCTCGATCACGCCGCCGGCGATGTCCCGGGTCCAGGACACGTCGATGTCGGTGGCGATCACCGCTCCCGTCGGGCCGACTCGCTCGGCCAGCCCGAGGGGCACGGAGGTCCCGCCTGCGCCGACCTCCCAGCACCGCATGCCGGCAGCGATCCCGAGCCGGTCAATGTGCCGGAACGTCACCGGATCGAACAACTCAGCGAGAGCACCGAAGCGGATACCCGCCTCGGACTGCCTGTTGTCCAGCAGATAGCCGTGATGCGCATCGTGATCAACCATGTGGCGATTCTGGCAGAAGGGGCGGTGTTGCCCCGGCCGCCGGGGGCTGGTCTTCCGTCGGCCCTACGGAGGCTCAGTAGCGAATTCCGGGACTGCCGAGAATACCGATTGGTCGGCCGCAACCTTAAGAAATGTTAAGGAAGTTGTGGGTGAGTCGGCTGAGACGAACGAGTCCGCTACTCGTACGTAACGACACACGGAACCGACCCCACAGGAGTCCCACGTGTCACGCAAAAGGACGCTCACCACGAAGAAGAAGATTGCTCTGCTCGTCGGAACCGCCCTGGCGATCGGCGGTACGGCAGTAGTCATGACGGGCACCAGTCAGGCAACGGGCGCCTGCGACGGGCTGACCACCGCGCTGCAGAACAATGAGCAGTTCATCGCAGGCCAGCGCGCCACGCCGGACGCCCAGTCCGAGGCGCGGATCGCCAACCGGCAGGCAGTCATCGCGCAGATCCAGCGCATGCAGGCCGCTTCCGGCTGCGAGGTCGGAGGAGGCGACGAAGAGGCCGCGCCCCCAGCCCAGAACCAACCGCCTGCCCAGAGCCAACCGCCGGCGCAGGAACAGCCGCCTGCCCAGGACCAGTCCTCCGCCGGCGCTCAGGCCGGTGGTGGCCAGGCCGGCGGAGACCAGGGCAACGTCGGCCAGGTCGTCTGCGCGGGCTCGACGGTGACTCTCTCCGGCGAGGGCGGCGCCCCGGCCGCCTCCAGCAACCAGTTCCCGGTCGGCACCACGCTCAAAGTGACCAACCTCGACAACAACAAGTCGACGACCGTGAAGGTCACCTCCCCGTCCGGCAGCTGCGCCCTGCTCAACAACGCGGCCTTCGAGCAGGTTCGCGAGCCGGGCAAGTTCCTCATCCGCAAGGCCAGGATCGAGCGCGTCGGCTGACCTGGGACGGATTTCAGGGCGGTGCCGTTCCTCTCCTCGCGGGTTATGGGAATTTCGGCCGAAGGGAATGATCCCCGGAGGAGAGGGCCGTGCCGAACCGGATATTCAGCGGCGCCCACGGCACCGTCCGGGGCGCGTGCTGTGGTCGGGCATCCCACCATCGTCGCGCGCCAGAGGACGACAAAAACAAAGGCAAGGAGTTTTCCCACTCCTTGCCATTCTCAACATATAGCGCATTGGGGGGCTTGCGGCAAGGCCCGGGTCCTGCCGCAGAATGGTCGGCCAAGGCCAGAACCTGCGGAAATGACAGATTCGCGACGTGCGCATGCTGTTGTTGACGTATGGGTTGCGCGGGAACGCCGAACCGCCGGTGGGACTCGCGCGGCGGTGCGACCGGCCGAAATCCAATCTCGTTGAACGGGCGTTCTGATGATTGACGTGATCGTGGCCGGCGGCGGGCCGACCGGCTTGATGCTGGCCGCCGAGTTGCGGCTGCACGGTGTGCAGACGGTCGTGCTGGAGAAGTTGACCGAGCCGACCGAGGAGTCCCGCGGGCAGGGCCTGCACACGCGCAGCGTCGAAATGATGGACCAGCGCGGTCTGCTGGACCGGTTCATCGAGGTGAGTAAGAAGTTTCAGGTCGGCGGCTTCTTCGGCGGCATCATGAAGCCGTGGCCGGACCGGCTGGACACGGCGCACCCGTACGGTCTCTCCACCCCGCAGCCGGTCACCGAGCGGTTGCTCAACGACCGTGCCCTCGAACTCGGTACCGAGATCCGGCGCGGCTGCGAAGTGGTCGGGTTGAGCCAGGACGAGGACGGGGTGACGGTCGAGTTGATGAGTGGGGGCAGCCCCGCCCATGACGGCGTGGCCGGAGGGGGAGTCACGCACCTGCGCTCGCGCTACCTCGTCGGCTGCGACGGGGGCCGCAGCGTGGTGCGCAAGCAGCTCGGCGTCGGTTTCCCCGGCGAGCCCGCCAAGGTCGAGACGCTGCTGGGCGACATGGCGGTGACCGAGGATCCGGCGACGATTGCCGCCGTCGTCGAGGAAGTCCGCAGAACTCAACTGCGGTTCGGCGTCATCCCCCTCGGGGACGGAGGGCGGTGCCGCATCGTCGTGCCCGCGGACGGAGTGGCCGAGGACCGTACGACCGCGCCGACCCTCGAGGAGTTCAAGCAGCAGCTGCGGGCCGTCGCGGGCACCGACTTCGGCGTGCACTCGCCGCGCTGGCTGTCCCGGTTCGGCGACGCCACCCGGCAGGCCGAGCGTTACCGGGTCGGCCGGGTGCTGCTGGCCGGCGACGCGGCGCACATCCATCCGCCGACCGGCGGTCAGGGTCTCAACCTCGGCGTGCAGGACGCGTTCAACCTCGGCTGGAAACTGGCCGCCGCGGTCAACGGCTGGGCACCGGAAGGGCTGCTGGACAGCTACCACACCGAACGGCACCCGGTGGGCGCCGCCGTTCTGGACAACACCCGCGCGCAGATCATGATGCTGGGGACCGATTCTGGTGCGACCGCGTTGCGTGAGCTGTTCTCGAAGCTGATGGACTTCGAGGAGGTGAACCGGTACGTGACCGGGATCATCACCGCGGTCGACGTCCGTTACGACTTCGGCGAGGGCCACGACCTGCTCGGCCGGCGGATGCGGGACGTGCGGCTGAAGCAGGGTCGTCTCTACGACCTGATGCACGGTGGCCACGGCCTGCTCCTCGACCAGACCGGCCGGCTCTCGGCGGCCGGATGGGAGGACCGGGTCGACCACGTCGTCGATGTCAGCGAGGAACTGGACGCGCCCGCGGTACTGCTGCGGCCGGACGGCCACGTGGCGTGGGTCGGCGAAGATCAGCAGGATCTGCTCAGCCAACTGCCCAAATGGTTCGGCGCTGCCGCCGGCTGAGCGTGCAGTGGTGGCCCCCGAATGGCCGCGCCCGCGGCGCGGACCAGAACAACGCCCCGGGCACCGCAAAGGGTGCCCGGGGCGTGCTCTGGTGCCGGACAACACCGGCGGCAACGACCGTCCCTCAGCGGAACTGGCCGGGCTGGTAGTCGCCGGCGGGCTGCTGGGTGATGACGTTCAGGCGGTTGAAGGCGTTGATGAGGGCTATGACGCACACCAGGGCGGAAAGCTGCTCCTCGTCGTAGTGCTTGGCGGCGTTCGCCCACGCCTCGTCAGTGACGCCACCGGCCGCGTCGGCGATGCGGGTGCCCTGCTCCGCCAGCTCCAGGGCAGCGCGCTCGGCATCGGTGAACACCGTGGCCTCCCGCCAGGCCGCGACCAGGTTGAGGCGGACCGAGGTCTCCCCGGCGTGCGCGGCCTCCTTGCTGTGCATGTCGATGCAACCGGCGCAGCCGTTGATCTGACTGGCGCGGAGCCGCACCAGTTCCTGCGTCGCGGCCGGCAGCGTCGAGTCCGCGAGCGGCTTGTTCGCCGCGATGATGTGCTTGAGGGCCTTCGCTGCGACCGGGCTGTTGAGGGGGTTCAACCGAGCTTCCATGATGCACTCCTGTGTCGTTGCTGGTGGTTACACCCCATGGACGAAACAGCTCCCGCGAGTTGTGACACGATCGAATGTGACCTGAGTCTCCCTCCGGCGAGGACGGAATGGTGCCGAACATGACCCGGGCCGCGGCCCGCGAACGCCCCAGAGTGTGAACGGGTACCTCAGCCTCTCCGTATCCACGCCTCCTTTCGTCGAGGCCGGCCCGGAGGACGGATGCCCCCTCCCACCCCGCATCGATCGCCTGATCTGACGGCGGGGTGGGACAGGTGCTTTCAGGAGGTGTCGTCGTCGGTCCATGCGTGGAGCTTGTCCGGGTTGAGCACGAGCCACAGGTTGGTGATCCGACCGGCGTTCACGTCCATGGCGAGGACGGCGATGGTGGCGCCGGAGATGCGGACCGTCACGCCGGGTGTGCCGTTGACGTCGTCCTCGATGAGTTCCACCTCCGGTTCCTTGCGCATGAGGCCGACGAGGAAACGGGCCACCTTGTCCCGGCCGATGACCGGGCGCAGGGCCGCTCGCACTTTGCCGCCGCCATCACTGCGCGATTCAACGCTGGGATCCAGAAGGGCGATCAGGGCGTCGAGGTCGCCGCTCTCGCACGCCTCGCGGAACGCGGAGACGACCTGTCGGTGTTCCTGTGCTGTGCTGTGGCCCGGCCGTTGGTGGGCGAGGTGTCGGCGGGCGGAAGAGGCGAGTTGTCGGCAGGCGGCGGGGGTGCGGCCCACGGTCTCGGCGATCTCGATGAACGGCAGACCGAAGACGTCGTGCAGGACGAAGGCGACGCGTTCCGCGGGAGTGATCGAGTCCAGGACGACGAGCATGCCCATGCTGACTGATTCGTCGAGGGTGATCCGGTCGGCGGGGTCGCCCCCGTTTGTCCCGCCCGTGCTGGTCCACGTGGCGCTGCCCCGGACCGGCTCGGGGAGCCACTCACCGGTGTAGCGCTCGCGGCGGACCCGCGCCGAGGCCAGGTGGTCGAGGCAGATGCGCGACGCGACGCGGG
Organism: Streptomyces sp. NPDC045021; assembly: GCF_056432645.1. Taxonomy (NCBI): domain Bacteria; kingdom Bacillati; phylum Actinomycetota; class Actinomycetes; order Kitasatosporales; family Streptomycetaceae; genus Streptomyces; species Streptomyces sp. NPDC045021. The sequence goes on along the minus strand of NZ_JBWKIQ010000001.1, from coordinate 37,327 downwards.
TCAGCCACGCCAGCGGCTGGTCGATCGCCTGCTGCCCTTCCTCGGACAGCGCGTACCAGCGGGCGTAGGTCTCCTGGACGACGTCCTCGGCGTCCTGCACCGACCCGAGCATGCGGTAGCCGAGATTCAGCAGTCTGCGGCGCTCGGCCATGAGAGAGCCGAGGGTGGGGTCCTGCTCGGGACCGGGTGGCGTCGACACGGGTTCATCCCTTCTGTGCGACGTGCTGGGTGAGCCATTCGTCGAAGGTCTGGCTGCCCCGGGCCTCCTGACCGATCGGCAGCAGGCCGTCGCCCTTCATGGCCGTTCCCGTGGCTCCGGGGAGTGTGACCGGCAGCACCAGCCGACGCTGATGGAGGGCCTGCAGCAGTCGCCGCGCCATGTCGACGACCTGTTCGACGTGCGGTCCGGCGAGATCCGGTGCCATGCCCTGCGCCGGGGCGAGGGCGAGTTGCGTCAGGTGCTCGGCCACTTCACGCGCCGCGACCGGCTGGGCCCGCATCTGCGGCACGACCGCGAGTGGGCCAGGCATCCGGTCGAGGAGCTGCTGCGCGAACTCGTGGAACTGCGTGGCCCGCAATATCGTCCACGGAGTCGGCCCGGACTTCACCACTTCCTCTTGGCGCAGCTTTCCCTGGTAATAGCCCAGGCCGACCCGGTCGATGCCGACGATGGACAGCGCTATGTGGTGTCGTACTCCGGCCCGCTCGCCGGCGTCCAGGAGGTTGCGGCCGACGGTGTCGAAGAACGCCCGCGACTTCTTGGCACTCGTGGCCATCACGTTGCTCACGTCGACCACTGTCGTCACGCCCACCATGGCCGCGTCGAGTCCCGCGCCCGTCGTGAGGTCGACACCCCGTGATCTGGCCAGCACCACCACCTCCTGCCCTGCCGCGGTCAGCTCCTCGACCACATACCGTCCGACCATTCCGGTCCCGCCTGCCACCGCAATCCTCATGCCAGGCCCCTTTGCTCTCGCGTTTTCGTAGATCATCGCGTGTCGTCCCGCCGCCCGGGGAACATCGGCACCAGGAGAAGAGACGACACCAGCACCAGCGCGGACAAGGTGACGACGTTGAGCACCTGGTCGCGGGTGTCGTACATGTCGAGATGCTGCATGTGGTAGCTGAAATGCAGCACGTTGAAGACCAGCCACACCGTGCCCGTCGCCTGCACGACCCGATTGTTCCGCACGTGGCGCAACGTGATGATCGTCAGGACGGACAGCGCCAGGAACATGGCCCCGTCGTCCTTGGCGAGGTGCTCGTTGTAGGGCCCCAGCTGAGGCAGCCAGCTCAGTCCAAAGCCGGGGAAATTCTCGTACCAACCATTCGGGGAGAAATAGGCCCAGAAGCCTGTGTACAGCGCCACCACGGCCAGGAGGCCGAGACTGGCCCAGCGGATCTTCGTGTTCATACCTCTATGACGAGACAGCTCCCGCCGATGTGAGGCGCCGTGCCGTCCGACTCGGCTGCGACCCCTCGGATTGGTGTCGGTGGTGAGGGATCGGGCTGCGGGGCTGACACCTGCCGTACCGGCCGCCCGGCCGGGCAGGTTCCGAGTTTCCTCGGTTTTCCGTCGGTTTCCCTCGGCGAACGTGAACTCGGTCCCTCCCCGCCTGTCGCCGCAATGCTATTTCCGGTCGAAGGAAATGTGGCCGGTATTCCTGCGGCCGAATTCCGGGAAACCGTCCGCGGCCGGTTCTCGCTCTGTTCAGCAAGGCATCGAAGGTGTTGGCATATACACGACCTTCACCGGAGGATCACCCAGCCTCCACGACATGAACACGGTCGATTGGAGAATTCATGCCCGGATTCCTTGTCGCAGGCGGAGCCATCGCGGCGCTCATGGCCGCGACCGTCTCCCCCCAACAGGCGTCGGTAGCGGAACCGCCGCCCGACAAGATCGTGATCAAGGTCGCGACCGTCAACGGCTCGGGCTGTCGCGAAGGGACGGCTGCCATCGCTGTCTCCCCCGACAACACCGCCTTCACCGTCACCTACAGCGACTACCTCGCCCAGGTGGGCGCCGGAGCCCAGCCGACCGACTTCCGCAAGAACTGCCAGCTCAACCTGCGGGTCTTCGTACCCCAGGGCTTCACCTACGCGATCGCCCAGGCCGACTACCGCGGCTTCGCGTCCCTGGAGCGGGGAGCCAGCAGCGAGGAACGGGCCGGCTACTACTTCCAGGGCTCCTCGCAGACGGACCGCAAGGTCCACTCGTTCCGCGGCCCCTACAGCGACAACTGGCAGACCTCGGACGTGACCGACGTCGGCGCCCTGGTCTGGGCTCCCTGCGGGGAGATACGCAACTTCAACATCAACACGGAGTTGCGCGTCAATCTCGGAACCGCGGACAAGAAGACCACGAGCTTCATGACGATGGACTCGACGGACGGCAGCGTCAACACCATCTACCGCCTCGCCTGGAAGGAATGCCCGGACAACCCGAACCCCTGGCCCTAACCGGCCCGCGCGACGGCTGACCACCCCCGTTCACGCCTTCGCGGACGCCTTCCCTCGATACGGTCAGGCCCCGGATCCGCTCGCGGACGCACTCCGCCCCCGAGTCCGGGGCCTGACCGCTCGACTACCGGCCACCACCCCGGACCGACGCGGTCCGTCGCCGGGAGGACGAACCGAGGCGCATGGCGGGCTTACGCGCGATCACCAGCGGCGGGACCATCTCACTGTCGGCTTGCGCCAGTTCCTTGATGCCGGGGATTCCGTGTATCGCGGGCGTATCGAAAATCGCATACGCCACCGCAACGGGCCTCCGTCTCCAATGGGGGCATGAACCACAACGCATCCCTGTCAGCACCGCCCCGCCGCATGCGCGGGATCGTGCTCCTGAGCCTCCTGGTCCTCGGCATGGCGAGCGCCGCGTTCATCGTGCGGCGGCCGCTCATGATGTCCGCTCCGATGTGCATGGCCGGGCGATGGCACGGCTGCTTCGACACGTTCAACGGTGTGGTGCTCATGACGTTGGTCACGCTGCCGTTGGCCGCGCTGGTGGTGTGGGTTCTGGCGAGCCGTCGGCGTGCCGCCGGCGTCACATCGGCGTGGCGGATGTCGCTGGCCGAGGTGGGCATGGTCCACGGGACGGTGCCGTTCCTGTGGCTGACCATGATGCCGGGCGCAGGGGCCGGCATCGTCCCCGAGCGGGTGAGCCTGGTACCGCTGCGGGATCTGGTCACGATGGGGGTGCTCGGGATCGTCGGCAACCTGCTGGTCTTCGCGGCGCTGGGGTTCTTCGCCCCGATGCGGTTCGCGGCGCTGGCGTCCGTGCCGCGGATCCTGGCGCTCGGGGCGGCCTGCTCGATCCTGGTCGAAACCGCTCAGTACGTCCTGCGGCTGGACCGGGTGTCCTCCGTGGACGACGTACTGGTCAACACCGTCGGCGCCGTGCTCGCCGCGCTGGCGTCGCGCCCCTGGTGGCGCACTACGGCGGAAGCGCCGTCGGACCAGCCTCGCCCCGCGCTGGCATCGGCAGGATGAGTCGTGCGTCCGGTGAACACACGTCCTTGCATACGTCGGCGACAGGTTGTGCTGCTTAGGCTTCAGACATGCGCGTACTGATCGTGGAGGACGAGCCCTACCTGGCCGAAGCCGTCCGTGACGGTCTGCGGCTGGAGGCGATCGCCGCCGACATCGCCGGCGACGGCGCCTCCGCTCTGGAACTGCTCAGCGTCAACTCCTACGACCTCGCGGTTCTCGACCGCGACATCCCCGGCCTCTCCGGCGACGAGGTCGCCCGGCGCATCGTCGCCTCCGGCAGCGGCATCCCGATCCTCATGCTCACCGCTGCCGACCGGATCGACGACAAGGCTTCCGGGTTCGGGCTCGGCGCCGACGACTACCTCACCAAACCGTTCGAGCTGCGGGAGCTCGTCCTGCGGCTGAGGGCGCTCGACCGCAGACGCGCGTACGCCCGGCCCCCGATCCGCCAGATCGCGGGCCTTCGGCTCGACCCCTTCCGCAGGGAGGTCTTCCGCGACGGACGCTACGTCGCGCTCACCCGCACAGTTCGCCGTGCTGGAAATCCTCGTAGCCGCCGAGGGCGGGGTTGTCAGCGCCGAAGATCTGCTGGAACGGGCCTGGGACGAGAACGCCGACCCCCTCACCAACGCCGTGCGCATCACCGTCTCCGCACTGCGCAAACGGCTCGGCGAACCATGGATCATCGCCACGGTGCCCGGCGTCGGGTACCGCATCGACACGCAACCAGAGGCCGCGCGCGAGGGAGGAGACCGTGGATAGAGCACCTGGGTTGAGCGTTCGCCTCAAACTCACCCTCAGCTACGTCGGATTCCTCATGCTTGCCGGCGTCCTGCTGCTCGCGGCGGTGTGGGTGTTCCTCCTGCGTTACGTTCCCGAGCGTGCGCTCCTCATCACCGCCGACACCTCCGCCCATGGTGTTTTTCCCATCCGGTCCAACCTTCTGCGCGTTTTCGCTCCGCGGGCAGCCGCAGTACTGGCGTTCCTGCTGGTGATCGGCCTCGTGGGAGGGTGGATCCTCGCCGGCCGGATGCTCGCACCACTCACACAGATCACGGATGCGGCACGGATGGCCGGGAACGGGGCTCTGTCCCACCGGATCCGGCTACCGGGCCGCAAAGATGAGTTCCGCGAACTCGCCGATGTCTTCGACGGCATGCTCGAGCGGCTCGAAACGCACGTCGCCGAGCAGCAGAGGTTCGCCGCGAACGCCTCCCACGAACTGCGCACCCCGCTGGCGATCTCGCGGGCGCTCCTAGATGTCGCCCGCAAGGACCCCGCGCGGGACCGGGGCGAACTCATCGAACGCCTGCATGCTGTCAATACGCGGGCGATCGACGTCACCGAGGCCCTGCTGCTGCTCAGCCGCGGCGACCGCGGAAACTTCACCCGCGAGAGCGTCGACCTCTCCCTCATCGCCGAAGAAGCTGCCGAAACGCTGCTTCCCCTCGCCGAACAGCGCCGGATCTCGCTCGACGTCACCGGTGGGGCGGCCCGGACCAGCGGCTCCGCGGAGCTCCTGCTGCGGATGGTGACGAACCTCGTCCAGAACGCCATCGTCCACAACCTCCCCGCCGGCGGCACCGTGACGGTCCACACCGAGGCGCACGGCGACACGAGTGTGCTGCGGGTCGAGAACACGGGTCGTCGGCTCCCACCGGAACTGGTACCGACCCTCACCGAACCCTTCCAGCGCGGAACGGAACGCGTACGCACCGACGAGCACGCCGGCGTCGGCCTCGGCCTGGCCATCGTGCACAGCATCGTCCGCGCCCACGACGGGACCCTCGACCTCGTCCCCCGCCCTGCCGGCGGCCTCCTCGTCACGGTCCGGCTTCCCGGCATGCCGTAGGCGTGGTGCCGGCGCCGCAGCCAGGGTGTCCAGGGCGGCGTCTACAAGGAGCAGGGGCCTCCTCCAACGGGCGTCCTGCAGCCTGGACCGGTCGGGCAATTGGCCCCAAACCCCCTGTGCCGTGGGCCATTTCACGTACATTGCCCTGTGGGGGGCCCGCTCCGCGGGCCGGTAGGCGCAAACCGGGGGAGCAGCAGTTGACCACCTTCATCATGGTGTGACGGCATTCTGGGGCGGGTTCACGACGCCGACATCCGGCTCGCCTTCTGCCTGGGAAAGGCAAGCGAGTCCGGACAGAGCAAGATGACGACCACGTTCCCGGCGACCGGCACCTACGCGGAGCCCAACGCCCACCTGGCACGCTACATCGACCAGGCCAAGGTCTGGTTCGAGCAGATGACGAAGACCCCCGACGTGGCGATCCCCGAATTCCACAAACTTGCCACGACCGCCCCGGGCGCCCGCGAGGCCTCAAGCTGACGGTCGGTGCCATCAACCTCGGCGCGTTCAGGACCTACCTGGCGGGGCCGGCCATGACGCGCTTCACCACGATCACCGTGCAGTAGGGGTTCGACGAGGACTGGCGGCCCAGCTGCGGCACGGGCCCCGGCTCGCCGACCGCGTCCCGGAGGGGGAGCATGGAGGGGAGGGCCGATCCGGGGGCCAAGGACGTGGGAGGCACCCGTGGCGCGCACCCAACCAATCGACGTGCTCATCGTGGGCGCCGGCCCGGTCGGACTGAGCGCGACAGCCGAACTCCGCCGCCGCGGGGTGCGCTGCCGTCTCGTCGACCGGCTGCCGGCTCGCCTCCCGTACGCCAAGGCGGTCGGCATCCAGCCGCGCACCCTGGAGATCTGGGACCGGATGGGCCTGGCCCGCGTCATGCTGGAAGCCGCCGTTCCGATGCGCGGCCAGCTGATCTATGTCAACGGCCGGGAGCAGGCGCGGATCGACCTTGAGCTGCCGCCCGAAGTGCCCTACGGATTCGCCGCGCTCCCGCAGTACGAGACCGAGCGCCTCCTGGAGGAGCACGTCACGGGCCTGGGCACGGCAATCGAACGCTCCACCGAGCTGCTGTCGTTCACCCAGGACGCGGACGGAGTCACCGCACGGCTGGTCACCGTGTCCGGCGCCACCGAGGAGGTCCGCACCCGTTACCTGATCGGCTGCGACGGCGCGCACAGCATGGTCCGTAAAGGGCTGGGACTCGGCTTCGAGGGCGGCGCCTTCGCCGAGGAGTACATGCTGGCCGACGTCGAGGCGGACTGGGATCTTCCGCACGGATACGGCGTGCGCTCCAGCCACCGCACGGACGACGGCTCCACCGACGACGTGCTGGTCTGTATCCCGCTGCCCGGCGCGGGACGCTACCGCATGTCGATGCTGGTCCCGCCCGAACTCTCCACCCAGGCGAACGGTCAGGCACCCGCGCGAACAGACGGCGTAGCGCACGGTATGGAGGGCGGCCGAGTCCCGGAACTGTCCCATATCCAGGCCGTCGCCGACCGCCTGGCCCCCACGCCGGCCACCCTCTCCCGAATGCGCTGGTCCTCCGTCTTCCGCATCAGCCACCGGATCGTCGACCGCTACGCCGACGGCCGGGTCTTCGTCGCGGGCGACGCCGCCCACATCCACCCGCCCACCGGAGCCCAGGGCATGAACACCGGTATCCAGGACGCCTGCAACCTGGCCTGGAAACTCGCCCTCGTCATCAGCGGAGAAGCCGGGCCCGCTCTGCTCACCAGCTACGACGCCGAACGCCGTCCGATCGGCGAGGAGGTCGTCGGTCGGACTGTCCGGCACGCCACCCAGGGCATCGAGGCCGATCCCGACGACCCGCGGACCGTGATGCTCCGCGAGGCTCAGCTACTCGTCGGCTACCGGGACGGCCCACTCGCCGACGGTCCGTACGGGCCGAACGACGCACCCCAGCCCGGCGACCGGGCCCCGGACTGCGCCGGCTTGACCGCCCCCATCGCCACTTACCCGCTGCGTCTGCTCGACATCCTGCGCTGCCGCACGGGGCACGTGCTGCTTCTGTACGCGGCCGATGCAGCCGACCTGGCCGGAGCCGTCGAGGCCGCCGGCGCTGCTGCCGAAGCGCCGCCGATGCCCGGTAGCAGCCCTGACACCTCCGACGGCGCGGGCCTCGGGGCCGGCCTGCAGACCATCGCCGTCCTCGCCCGCGAAGCCGCACCGACCGTTCCCGGAACCCGGGCCGTCCCCGAATACCGGGACGCCGCCGGGGAGTTCGCCCGGCTCTACCGACCCGACGGCCCGACCGGTTTCCTCGTCCGCCCGGACGGACACCTCGGCGCCCGCTTCGCATTCGCCGACACCGCGGCGGCGCTGTCCGGCTATCTTGCAGCCCTGTCCGCACCAGCCTGAACACCGGCCTGACCACCAGCCGGAACATTGCGCCCGGCTGCGCCCGGCCGTTACTCGGCCGCACAGCGCGGAACGTACAGGCCCACCGGCACACGGGCATGGCCCAGGAATTCGCGCGGCCCACGCCTTGCAGCACCGGGTCCAGTCGGAAACGTCTCGTTCGGGCTCGACCCGGTGCGTGTCAGCACGTTGCCCCGCCGTCCTCGCTACGCGGCCCCCGTCATGCGGGCGAAGACCACCACATTGCTGTCGTAGTACCTCTTCTTCGGGTCGAAATCGCCGCCGCAGGTGACCAGGCGGAGGCCCGCGTAGTCGAGGTTCTTGTAGACCTCGAGCGTGGGGAACTTGGCCTTCGGGTACTCGGCGACCCGGTCGACCGTGAACAGGGCCGTCCTGCCGTCCTGCCGGGCCACCTCGATGGTGTCACCGGCCTTCATTGTCTTCAATTTCGCAAACACCGCCGCCGCGCCATTCCATGTGACATGGCCGGCGATCACGGCCGGACCCTTCGAGCCGGGTGTCGGCCCAGGCTCGTACCAGCCCGCGAGATCGGGATCCTTCGGGGCCTTCATGACTCCGTCCTTGTCCTGCCGCAACGTCTCCAGGGTGCTGGAGACGCCGAGCGACGGGATGGTGATCCTCTCCGGCTCCGACCTGGCAAGGGCGGGCACAGCCTGACTCGCACCCGATCCGCTCTGCGAACCGGCCTCCGGCGCCTTGCTCCGGCCGCCGGTGGCGGGCGCCTCGCCCTGTGCGGCGTTCTGGGCCTGACCGGCCGGGGGCGTCGAGGTGCCCTGGCCCGCGCACCCGGCGAGACTCAGTACGGCGAGGGTGAGGGCGACGGCCGCCAGGGGACCGGTGGCCCCTCGGCCGCGAGGCCGCGCGGTGGGTGCGGCCGGTGCAGGATGCGCGGTCGGTGCGGAGGCCCGTCCGGGATTCACGCGGCGCTCCTCATGGACTCCGTCCGGACGACGGCGAGCGCACGCCGTCGCCGTATGACCACCATCGCGCCGACCGTCGCCACGGATATGGCTACGGCTACGGCGCTCCCGGCCACCGTCACCGGTACCTCCGCGCCCTGCGGAGAGCCGCCACCGGTTTCGATGCCGCCGACCGGAATGGATCCCACGGACGCGCCCATGACCATTCCACAGTTGGTCGGGGCTGTGGCTTCCTGAGGGAGCTTCGGGTCGAGCTCGCTCGCGCCGGCGCCTTCGAAGTCGTACTTGCCGTTCCGGTTGCGGTCGATGCCGTGCTGCACGATGTGCAGGTCCTTGATGTGGTCGACCACAGCCTTCGAGACGGTGATCGTCCGCTTGTAGGAGACCTTGCCCTGCTTGTCGGCGACAGGCATGCGGTCCACGGCGAGACCGCTGGTCGCCTCGGTGTCCCCGGAGGTGGTGAGTGAGATGTTGATGTTGCCGTAGTCGACGGTGGCCTCGGTGTTGCTGAGGATCCCGTCGGCGTTGGTGTCGTCACTGGCGTCCGGGCAGTGGAAGTCGTGGCCCTCTGTCGAGCCGTGGAGATGTTGGGCCGAGGGTTGTCCGGGCACCATGCCCTCGGACTCTATTCGCACGGTCAGTTGGTTGCCCTTGATGCTGAGCATGGCGGTGCCCCGGGAACCGGAATCGTTCAGCTGCGCCAGGTCGATCTGGTAGGCGTTGTCGTCCTGCGCGAGAGCTGGGGAGGAGAGTCCCACGGTCAGGAACATGGCGGCGGGCAGGGCGGCGAGCGCCACGAGGCGACCGGTGCGCTTGGCTATCACATTCGCTCCTGTTCCGCGGCTCTCCCAGGGAGGGAACCGCAGATCGTACGGGGGTGAAGCGAGATCCTGGGCAGGGTCTCTCTGCTTCTTCGGAGCGCCAACGCCGTTGGATTGGTGGTTCTTTGAAAAAGTTCCGCAGCAGGTCGCGACCGGCACCGCGATCGGCCACGCCGAGAGCCCAGCGCCCATGCCGAACAGGCCCGCGCGAACAGTAAAGCGGTGGTCGGCGAACAGTCCTGGTCGGTACGGGCGATCGTGCCGAGGGGGCAGAACAGCCCGCCATAGTTGAACGTGTTCAATTTCTCTGCCACGATACGTCTTGCCATCCTGAGGGTGCTGGACGAGAGGACCACGGTCTTGACGAGTTCGCTTCTCATGCCGCGAGGCCGTGCCCGCGTGGGCACGGCTGACCGGGGAACGGCGGCGGGGAGCACGGCCCCGACGCAGATCCTCGACTGGCGGCATCCGCATGTTGCCTCGTTGCTCCGACGGATCGACCTGGCGGCGGATCCGGGGGATACCTCAGGCCCCGTGCACCAGACAGCGGCTCTGCGTCAGGCCCACCGACGGATCGCCGCAGCTGTGCAGCCGGTGTACTCGGTGCAGGACAAGCGGCCCGTGTCGGAGGTGCTTCGCCGAGGCCGCGGATCGTGCAGCCAGCGGCTGGCCGTACTCGAGTCGGTCGCGCGGGCATACGGGGTGGCCACGCGGGTGCGCGGCCTATTGGTGGATGGGACGTTCTGGTATCCGCGCTTCCCCCGGTTGCATCGGATCGTCCCGGACCAGGTACTGCTCGCATGGCCGGAATTCCGCCTTGAGGGCCTGTCGCCGACCGACCACCCCACCGCGCCTTGGTTGACGGTCTCGGAACTCTTCGGCGGTCTGGATGAGTTGAGCGAAGCTCACGGTGGTGGCTTCACCAACGCCGGCGCGGAGACGCTCTTCGAGGCGTTGTCCCGAACAGCGATCGACTGGGACGGCGCGACGGTCTGCCCGGCGGCCCGGGCCGCGTGCGATCTCTCCGCATACGTCCTGGCGGATCTGGGCCACTTCGACTCGCGCGACGAACTCTTCGCCCGGCACGGCCAGACCCTCTGCGGGATGGCGAGGCTGCTGGCCGAACCCGTCCTGGGGCGCCGCCCGGCGGGCGCCTAGCCAAGTCTCGCCCCCGGGGCCGCCGCGTGAAGCCTGGGAGGCTCGGCGGAGGCGGTACAGGCCTCCGCGGCCGGGGTCCTGATCGTTGATCATGGTCTGTGTGGTGGGGAACCCGCCCGCGCTCATCCATCCATGGCATGGGCCACCCATGCCGTCCAAGCCATCGTCGGCGCCAATGGTGCACGAGGTCGTCAAGTGGGGCAGGTGAGGCAGGCGGTGGCGAGAAACAAGGGATCCGATGCCGAATGGGAGAGTTGCGCATGTACGGGAGAGCGGATGACGGTCCGGGTCAGCGGGAGTCCAGCAGTTGGGAGGAGCCGACCCGCAGGCCGCCGGTCAACCAGGACCGTTCGGAGTTCGCGCGGTGGTTCGAGGCGATAGCCGTGTTCGCGCCGGCGCCGGCGTTCATACGGGACGGGCAGGGCCGGTACCTGTGGGTCAACGCCGCCTACGCGCACCTTTACTGCATGGAGCCCGACGCTGTCGTCGGCCGGACCGTCGAGGAGATCGACACACCCGCCGACGCGGCCATGTTCCGCGCGCTCGACCGCGAGGTGCTCCTGTCCGGCCGGCCCGTCCGTCATACCCTTTCGTTTCGACATCCCGACGGGTTGCTCCGCCAGGTGACCGGGCACCGCTTCGTGCTCGATGTCGGCTGCGGACCGCGCGTGGGCGGCATCTACGTCGACCTCACCGACCACAGCCGTGCCCTGGAGGAGAAGACCGTCGCCGACGAGGAACTGCACGCGTTGCGGGAACGCTCGGGCCTCGCCGTCGTGACACTGGACCTGAACGGTCGGGTGCAGACGGTCAGTGGTGGCGCCGCCCAGTTGCTGGGGAGCGGCCGCAGCGCGCTGGAGGGGAGCTTGGCCGTCGAGCATCTGGACGGCGGTTATGACGTCGGCGCGGTGCGGGGATTATGGGCGGACCTCGTCGCGGGAAAGACCTCCCGGTACAGCGGCTCCGTGGTCTGCCGTACGGCCTCCGGCGGCAACCGGGTGCTGCGTACCGACTTGGCGGTGGTCAGGCGCCAAGGAGGGCCCGACCATATCGCAGCCGTACTGACCGCGCTGAGCGCCGAGTTCCACGGCAGGCCGCGCGTGAGCCCGGTGCAGCTCCGCGTGCTCACCTTGATGGCCGGTGGCAGCCCGAACACTGTCATAGCCGCCCAGCTGGGACTGTCCCGGCAGGCGTTGGACTACCACCTGCGGCGGCTGCGCGGTGTGCTGGACGCCGCTTCACGTCCGGCGATGGTGGCACGCGCCTACGCTCTGGGCATTCTCGACGCCACCACCTGGCCGCCGCGGGCTGTCGACGCTCTCTCTCGGAATTGACCAGGTATCACGACTCCTCAGGCGCCGGACGGACCCGGTCGCGACGGAGGAGCCACATGACGACGCTGACGACCAGAAGCAGCAGGCACGTTCCCACAGCCGCGTGCACCAGGAGGGCATCGAGGCGGTCGGCCGCGAGGTAGGCGCCGACGGCGAGAGCCACCAGGGCGCACACCCCGCGGTCGATGATGGACTCCAACGACAGAAGCGTTGCGCGGTAAGGGGTCTGCGGGATCGCCGCGTTGATCAGGTTCCGCTGGATCGGGTAGGCGAGACCGGTGGCCGCCGCGAAGACACACAGCCATCCGATGGTGGCCAGGGCCCCGGCCATCGTGGTGGCTGCCAGGGACAGGGCCATCACGAGGCTCAGCACCGTGACGGCGGCCGTGTCCGACAGCTTGCCGCGGACCCAGCCCGGCCTTGCCGAACCGACGGCCTCGGCCACGGTCATGGCGGACAGTACCGCGCCGTGGTCGGCGACCGGAATGGCCTTGTCGAGGAGCAACGGCTGGAACAGGTTGACCTGGCAGATGCGCGCCAGCGTGAAGATCGCCACGCCCTGCACCATCAAGGGCCCGAGAGACCGCGAGCTCTTGAGCACTGTCAGCGCCTGGCGGGCGGAGCGGAGGAGGCCGGCACGTTCCTCGCGCGGTCGCTTTCCGTCGTGGTCCGCGGCGAGGGCGGGGAGTGCGCCGGCGCAGGCCAGTGAACCGAGTGTGCAGGCGGCTGTCAGCAGGTAGGGCGCTTGGTGCTGGAGGTGCATCAGGACGCCGACCAGCGGCCAGCAGGCGATTTTGGCCCACAGCCCGAGGGACCTCGCGGTGCCCTCCGCCTGGACGTAGTGCTCGCCCGCACCGTTGGCGTGCAGGTACTCGTACAGGTAGGCGCTGGAGGCTCCGGACACCAGGGACCGGGCGGCGGCGATGGCCAGAAAGTGCAGCAGGAAGCCCGAGAAGGAGGGCCAGGCCACCGGGACCAGATTGGCGGCGGTCATCACCGCCGCTCCCAGTTGCAGGCACCGTCGCTGCCCGATGCGGTCCGCGACGAGACCTGTGGGTATTTCCAGCAGGCAGAACGCCACGTAGTAGATGCTTTGGATGCCGAAGATCTGGCTGTCCGAAAGCCCTGCCTGTTTCTGGTACTCGTAGAAGACCGGCATCCACCACAGCAGGTTGAACAGCAGTTGGAAGCCGTTGTTCAGGCGGACCACGCGCAGGACGTTCTTGCGCATGGGGGCACGGCGTTTCACGCGCGCGAGCAGGGAAACAGGCATGGGTGACCTTCGTCGATGTACGGGACGGAGCGGGGCCGGCTACCGCGAGAGTGCGGGCGGGCGACCACCGGGGGCGGGCCCACCACGGCAGAGTCCTGTGGTGGTGCGGCCCGCCGGCCGGAGTCAGGCGCTGTAGGGCCTCAGCTGGAGGATGTGGAGTCGGCCACCGGGTGCGAGGAGCCATTCGATGTCGAGCGGCACCGCGAAGGTGTAGTCGGTGGCGAAGTGGGACTGGAGCAGGCGGCCGGCCAGCGCGAGCCGGCCGAGATGGTCCTGCGTCTGCGGGTCCAGGTCCTCGGATGCCGCACCGAGCGAGATCGTACGGCCGCCGCCTTCCACGGTGTTGTAGAGGTACTGCAGGGGCAGCGTCGTGCCGTCGACGACGTCGGAAGTGGAGCCGTGCGCGCAGTTCAGATAGACGTTGCGGAAGTCGGCCCTGTTGGTCGGATTGCAGGTGACCATCACGCCCCCGAGCGGGGATGCCTCGTAGCGCTGGACGATCACGCCCATGTACGTGTCGTCGAGGGAGATGCCCGCCTGGTGGCGCAGCCTGACGCTGCGGGGGGACAGCAGAGATGCCCACACCTGGCGGATGGCGTCCAGGAGTCCGGGCAGGTCGGTGACCTTGGTGTGTGACTCGTAGATCCCCGCGGCTGAGAAGCCGGGCAGGTCTTCGGCGTTGGAGGAGGAGCGCACCGCGAAGCGGCTCGTTCCGGCCAGGTGCTTGACCAGGTGCGTGTCCAGCGCGCGGACCAGGTCCTCGGGCACCGGCAGGGTGCGCACGAGGTGCTGCAACTGGACGCAGGCGGTGTCCACGGCGTCCATGGCGTCCAGTTCCAGGGCCATTTTCAGCTTGCCGATGCTCTGCTGCACCGCAGGCGAGGAGTCCAGGAACCGCTGCTGGACAGCGAAGGGGACGGCTATCCCTTCTGGTGCGCTGACGCGCCGGGCCAGGAACGCGCCGGCGGCCTCGGCCAGATCGGCGTGCTCGGGCGTCTGCAGGCGGCCCGCCAAGTGGCCGAGAAGGTCGGGCCTGGGCGGACGGGGTACGGAGTAGTAGCCGGTCAGCCGGGCGGAGCCATGGCGCAGCACATGGTGGAGCTCGCCCAGGTTGGCCGCCTTCGTGCCGTAGCTGCGGCGGTCGTGGGAGCGCAGTTCGCTCAGCGGCACGATGGGCACGTCCGCCACCTTGGGGGCGTCGAGCCTGATGCGTTGGGTGTGCCAGGTCGGTTCGGTGAGGTCGGACGGCTGCTCGCCGCGTTCGATGACGGCGGCGTCGGCCATCACGTCGTAGCGGATCCAGGCGCCGTCGAGGTCGTCGGCGGCGATGCGGTCCAGGACACCGCGCACGATGGCGTTGGGAATGCCCCAGCCGGCCGCCAGCATGTTGGTGTGCGACAGCGGGGTCGTGGGCGAGCCGTTGAGTAGACCGGCGAGCCGCGGGATGTCGTCCGGGACCACCGGCATGGCAACGATGTCGTACCACGTGAGTCCGGGGCGGGCGGCGAGGTACTCCTCGGTGGAGGCGAAGGCCCGCAGCCGGCCGACGGCCGAGCCGAGAGTGAGCGGTACGAAGGGGGCGGCTGCGAAGAGCTCGTGGCCCTGGGTACGGGGCAGCACGGTCTCGGGGACGGCCGTGAGAGCGTTCGCCTGGCCGTGGTTGGCCGGTTTGATCAGCAGGGCCAGTGCGCTGTCGAGCTGCTCGCGGACAAAGGAGTAGAACTCGGTGAGCAGCGTCGCGCCCATGGTGTCGGCCTCGGTCGTCTCCAGCACCAGGAACGGCTGGGACTGTTCCTCGGGCCCGCCGAAGTGCAGGGACAGGACGCCGAGAAGGAAACGGCGCTCCGGGTCCTGGTAGACGCTGTGGTTGAAACTGTCGAGCTCGGCGTCGAGTTCCTCCAGGGTCAAGGCCTGGATCTCGGTGGCGATGTAGTTGACGTGGAAGGAGTGCACGGCGCTGTCGAGGATGTGCCAGACACCCTGCTGTCGGTCCACGACGACTTTGACGTAGGCGTGGCCGCCGAGGACGCCGCACAACTGCTCGAACAGGGGCAGGGTGAGCACACTGCCCACGACCGCTCCCTGGTGAGTCTTGCTCGGCGCGCCGGTCCGGGTCAGGGGAGTGCCGGAGTCCGTCATGAGGTGCTCCCGGAGGTCGCACGGGCAGCGGTGAGCTCGCGGGGAAGGGACTCGACGATGCGCCCGCAGTCGGCGAGCAGTGTGGCGCCGGAATCAGCGGCGACGAAGCACAAGGCGGCCATGGAGTTGGCTCCGCCGGCCTCCTCATAGGCGGGCATGACCGTGCCGGGCGGGAGGCTGAGCTCGCGTACGAGCTCGATGCGGGACCCGTCACTGAGCAGGGAGGGCCAGTCCACCGCGTCGAAGTCCCAGCGCGGAAGGTGCTTCCACGGCTCGCCCGCGGGGTCGGCGGCGAGGATGACCAGCGAGCCCGCAGCGCCCGAGCCCTCGGTCAGCATCCGGGGCGGGTACTCGACGCTCTCACCGAGCAACTGCCGCACCAGCATGCCGATCATGTCCAGGCCGAAGACGGTCTCCACCTGGCAGGTGGTCATCACGCCGCCGAAACGGGCCGCCGTCTCGATCAGCCACATCGCGCCGTCCGCACCGAGCTTGATCTCGGTGTGGGTGGCGCAGGTGCCGAGTCCGAGCGCGTCGACCGCGGCCCGGGACACTTCCTCGATGCGACGTTGCAGCACTTCGGGCAGTGCGGCCGGGGTGATGCTGGCGCGCTCCGTGAAGGGCGGGATGGTCGGCATCCGTCCGGTGATGCACAAAGGGTGGTAGACGCCGTCGGCGACGATTCCCTCGACGCTGACGTAGTCTCCCCAGCCGGGACCGTCGAACCAGTCGGTGGCGTCACCGACGACGATCTCTTCGAGGAGGAAGTCGCTCACGCCCTCGTCCGCGCGGTGCAGCTCCGCGTAACCCTCCTCGGACGACGCCTCCATGACGGAGCGTCCGATCTTCCAGCCGCGCTCTGCCTCCTGCTCGTTCCGCACCGTGAGGTGCGCGGTGGAACCCGCGCTCCACGCCGCCTTGAGGAGCAGCGGCGGCTTCAGCGACTCGAAGGCGAGGGCGATGTCGTCGGGCGAGTGGATTTCGGCGAAGCCCGGAACGGGCACCCCGGCGTCGTGCCAGATCTGTCGCATCAGCCGCTTGTCCCGGGCCGCCAGTACCTGCTCGCCCGCACCGGGCAGGCCGAGTCGCAGGCAGGCGTGCGCGACGGCCGCCACCGCGTATTCCGACAGCGTGAGTACGGCGGCGGCTTCGACGCGGGCGGCGTGGGTGCAGATCAGGCTCACCAACTCCGCACCCTCCTGCGGCTGCACGCGGGTGACCGAGGCGCACCATGGCCTCCACGCAGTCTCGGTGGACTGCGGCAGTGGTGCGAGTGCCAGTACGTGCACATCGCCGTGTGCGGCGATCTTCGGGAGTGCGTATTCCAGAGGGGGGCCGCCCTTGGCGTAGATGAACAGGATCGGGCTCACGGCACTCCTGGTGTCGGGCGGAGCGCTGGGCGCGCCGCTGTCGATTCGTTCGGTCGTCGGCCCGGCATGGCGTTGCCTTGAACGGGCTATGAGTAACCAAAACATGACAGAGCGCGATGTGTGGACACTTGTGCGGTCGCTCGACTAGGCGTTCGCCAAACAACCAAAAATCAGGGAACGTTGGAGGAGCGGGAATCGGCCATGGCGGGACACGGCGGCCGCAGAGGCGGAGCAGGCCCATGGGGGGAGCGCTGCGTGACGGTGTGCGGGACGGCGCGCCCGGGCGGCGCCCGCATCGTGCTTCGCATGCGGGTGCCGTCCTGCCGACCGACGTCATCAATCTGCGGTCGCTGCGACGGCGCGGGGTTTCCTGCTCAGGTCAGGGCGCGCAGATGGTCACGCAGCCCCATGCCGAAAGCGGTCGGGGTGCCGTCGTAGTTGGTGATCAGTGAGGGGCCCGAGGAGCAGTCCCAGGTGTTCCATGTCCAGCCCAGGTAGGACGACCCATGGGCGTCGAGCCACTGCATGACGCGGTCGATGTAGCCGTGGCCGCAGGTGTTCTCGCCGATCTCGCCCGCCACGAGGGGTACGTGGGCGGCGACCGGCGCGAGGGTGGAGTCCCAGCAGGTCGTGCTGGAGCAGGTGTTGAAGTTGTAGCTGTGCCAGGCCGCGGCGAGGTTGCCGGCCGGATCCGTGGGTGCGTGCTGCAGCCACTGACTCAGGTCGTTGGAGTAGGCGATTCCGGGGACCAGGACGAGGTTGGTCGCGCCCGTGCCGCGGACCGCGTCCACCAGGTCCTGCATGCCGGCGACCTCGTAGCCGATGCCGGGGCAGGTGCCGCCGTCGCGCCAGCAGGCCCACGCCTGGTCGGTGGTGGAGGTGGCGCGGTCCGGGTAGGGCTCGTTGAACAGGTCGAAGGCGACGGCCGGATCCGCCTTGAAGGTGTTGGCGACCGAGGACCAGAAGGCGGGCGTGTACTGGGCGTCGGGCATCGGCTTCTGGCAGGTGGCGTGGATGTCGGAGCAGCCGGAGGAGTTGCCGGTGTACTGGCCGTGGGTCCAGTGCAGTTCGACGAGCGGGGTGATGCCGTGGGCTTCGAGGCGGGCGACGAAGCCCTTGACGGCGCTGATGTAGGCGGCTCCGCCATAGGCCGGGTTGATGTTGTCCAGGCCCAGCCAGCACTCCTCGTTGAGCGGGATGCGGACGGTGTTGGCGCCCCAGGACGCGATCGCGGCGACCGCCGCGTCGTCGACCGGACCGTCGAAGAACCCGTAGCCCTGGACGCACATGAACTCACCGCCCGAGCGGTTGACGCCGAGCAGGCGGCGGGTGGCGCCGTTCTGGTCGACGAGCTTGTTGCCCGACACGTGCAGCGTGGGCGGCGCACTCGGCGGGGTGGTGGGGGGCGGGGACGTGGTGGGGGAGGGGGACGGGCTCGGGTCGGCGTCCTGGTTGCAGGCGACGCCGTTGAGCTTGAAGGCGGTGGGGGCGGGGTTGGTCCGGGACCAGGAGGCGAGGAACCCTGCCGTGACGCCGGCGCCGGCGGCCAGCGAGCCGTTCCAGCTCTCGTTGGAGGCGGTGACGGAGGTGCCGGACTGGGACCACTTGGCGTTCCAGCCCTGGGTCACCTTCTGGTTGCCGGTGAAGTCGAAGGTCAGCGCCCAACTGCTGAGCGCCGGGCCGGTGTTGGTGATGGTGACGGACCCCTGAAAGCCGCTGTCCCACTGGTTGGTGGCCGCGTACTGCACCGTGCACAGGGGCGTTGCTCCGGAGGCGGAGACGAGCGGGACCAGGGCCGTGCCCGTGAGGACGAGGGCGGCTCCGGCCAGCAGGATCGGCAGGCGCGGGGGTGGTGGCACGAGCGGCTCCTTGAAGTCACAACCACCCTGCTGCGGTGGTTGATTGACGGAATCGCTCCCACTGGTGACGTCAGAATGTAGCGGCGCGGAGCAGAAGGCACCAGGGCCGGCGTTCAATTCATCAATCGAATCAGTTCGACGCGATGGTCTTGTAATTTTCCTTGACAGCAATTGCGCATCACTCGAATCATGGGAGCGCTCCCACTGGTGCAAGGCTTGCCCTCTCCACCCCCCCCCACGTCTCCGAGCCGCCTAGGAGGGATCGACGGCCATGCGCGCGTTGTCAAGAAATAGAGTCATGTGGCGATTACTGACGGCGTTCTCCGTAGCGCTCGCCCTGCCGGCGGCCCTGACCGTCGCCGAAGCCGGTCCCGCGCGGGCCGCCGCCGTGCAGTGCGGCGTCGACTACACCGCCAATGACTGGGGCAGCGGCTTCACCGCCAATGTCACGATCACCAACCGCGGCTCGGCCGCCATCGACGGCTGGACCCTGACGTACGCGTACACGGGCAACCAGCAGCTGTCCAACGGCTGGAGCGCCGCCTGGACGCAGTCCGGCAAGGCCGTCACCGCCAAGAACGCCGACTGGAACAAGACCATCGCCGCGGGCGCCGCAGTGAGCGCGGGCGCCAACTTCAGCTACAGCGGCACCAACGCCGCCCCGACCGCATTCACCGTCAACGGCACCCTCTGTGCCGGGGCCCATCAGCCGCCCGTCACCGTGCTGACCAGCCCGGCCCCTGGAGCGGTCTTCACCGCAGGCGCCACCGTGCCGCTGGCGGCCACCGCCGCGGCCGCCGACGGCGCCACCGTCAGCAAGATCGAGTTCTACAGCGACACCACCCTGCTCGGCACGGACACCACCGCCCCCTACACCTTCGACGCCACGGGTCTCGCGGCGGGCGCCTACTCGCTGTATGCCAAGGCGTACGACAGCCAGGGTGCCTCGGGCGAGTCGACGCCGGTCGGCATCACGGTCGCCACCGGCGCCGCACTGCTCGCCACCCCGTCCCAACTCTCCATCCAGCAGACGAAGTCGGGCTCCTTCGGGGTGAAGCTCTCCGCCGCGCCGTCCGCCAACGTCACCGCCACCGTGGCTCGCACGGCCGGCAACACCGGACTGTCCGTCACCTCCGGCGCGAGCCTGACATTCACCCCGGCGAACTGGGCCACCGCCCAGCAGGTCACCGTCGCCGCCGACGCCTCGGGCACCGGAGCGGCCACCTTCACCGTGACCGCGCCGGGCCTCACCCAGGCCCAGGTGACCGTCACGGAACTGGCGGCCGGCCAGGTCTACGACGCGCGCTTCCTCGACCTCTACGGGAAGATCAACGACCCGTCGAGCGGCTACTTCTCGCCCGAGGGCATCCCGTACCACTCGGTCGAGACCCTGATCGTCGAGGCCCCTGACCAGGGCCACGAGACGACCTCGGAGGCGTACAGCTATCTGATCTGGCTGCAGGCCATGTACGGCAAGATCACTGGCGACTGGTCGAAGTTCAACGGCGCGTGGGACCTCATGGAGAAGTACATGATCCCCACCCATGCCGACCAGCCGACCAACTCCTTCTACAACGCGTCCAAACCGGCCACCTACGCACCCGAGTGGGACCTGCCCTCGCAGTACCCCGCGGCGCTCGACACCTCGATCGCCGCCGGCTCCGACCCGATCGCCGCCGAGCTGAAGAGCGCGTACGGCACGGACGACATCTACGGCATGCACTGGCTGCAGGACGTCGACAACGTCTACGGGTACGGCAACGCGCCCGGCAAGTGCACGGCGGGACCCGCCGACACCGGCCCCTCGTACATCAACACCTTCCAGCGCGGCCCGCAGGAATCGGTCTGGGAGACCGTCCCCCAGCCGACCTGCGACGACTTCCAGTACGGCGGCAAGAACGGCTATCTGGACCTGTTCACCAAGGACGCCTCGTACGCCAAGCAGTGGAAGTTCACCGACGCACCCGACGCCGACGCCCGTGCGGTGCAGGCCGCGTACTGGGCGGATGTGTGGGCCAAGGAACAGGGCAAGGGCGCCGCGGTGTCGACCGCCGTCGGCAAGGCCGCCAAGATGGGCGACTACCTGCGGTACGCCATGTACGACAAGTACTTCAAGAAGGTCGGCAACTGCGTGGGGCCGGCGACCTGCCCGGCCGGCACCGGCAAGAACAGCTCGGAGTACCTGCTGTCCTGGTACTACGCCTGGGGCGGTGCCGCCGACACCTCCGCCGGCTGGGCGTGGCGCATCGGTTCCGGCCATGCGCACGGCGGCTACCAGAACCCGATGGCGGCCTTCGCGCTGAGCCAGTACGCCGACCTCAAGCCCAAGTCGGCGACCGGACAGTCCGACTGGGCCACCAGCCTGGACCGGCAGTTGGAGTTCTACCGGTGGCTGCAGTCCAACGAGGGAGCCATCGCGGGCGGCGCGACCAACAGCTGGCAGGGCCGGTATGCCACCCCGCCCGCCGGGACGCCGACGTTCTACGGCATGTTCTACGACGAGCAGCCGGTCTACCACGACCCGCCGTCCAACCAGTGGTTCGGTTTCCAGGCCTGGTCGATGGAGCGGGTCGCCGAGTACTACCACGAGAGCGGCAGCGCCGCGGCGAAGGCGGTGCTCGACAAGTGGGTGGCCTGGGCGCTGTCGAAGACCACCATCAATCCTGACGGCACCTACCTGATCCCCGCCACCCTGCACTGGTCCGGCGCCCCCGACACCTGGAACTCCGCCAGCCCCGGCGCCAATGCGAGCCTGCACGTCACCGTCGCCGACTACACCAACGACGTCGGAGTCGCCGCCGCGTACGCGAAGACCCTGTCGTACTACGCGGCCAAGTCCGGTGACACACAGGCGAAGACGGTGGCCAAGGCGCTGCTGGACGGCATGTGGGACCACGACCGGGACGCGATCGGCATCGCGGTCCCCGAGACCCGCACCGACTACAGCCGCTTCAACGACCCGGTGTATGTGCCGAGCGGCTGGACCGGCACCATGCCCAACGGAGACGCGATCAACTCCTCGTCGACGTTCTCCTCCCTGCGATCGTTCTACAAGAACGACCCGGCCTGGCCGAAGATCGAGGCCTATCTGGCCGGCGGCGCGGCCCCGTCCTTCACCTATCACCGCTTCTGGGCCCAGGCGGACATCGCCTTGGCCATGGGCTCGTACGCGGAGCTCTTCGAATGACCCTCTGCGGCTAGCCCCGCAGCACCGAGCGTTCCGCGTCCTCGCGGCCGGACGGCAGCCCTCAGCCGGGCTCCGTCCGGCCGCTGCGTTTCCCGGGGCAGCAGTCCCCGTGTCAGTAGAGGGGTTCTCGGCGGTCAGGGGCGGGCTGCGGCGTAGAGGATGTCGCGCAGGCCGGGCAGTGTCTCCTGGTCCTGTCGCCAGATGAGCCGCAGGCTGAGGTCCGGGAGTGGGAGGTCGAGTTGGATCAGGGTGCCGGAGCGGATGCTGTCGGCGACTGCGAACTGGGGGAGCAGGGAGATTCCGAGCCCGTGTTCGGCCCATGCGCGCATCACGGGGACGCCTCCGGCTTTGATCCGGGTGATACGGGTGCCGAGGATCCTGTTCCCAGCCATCCAGAAGGAGCACTCCGGGACGTTGACCAGGAGCTGTTCGTCTTGGAGGTCGCTGGGAGTCAAAGCGGTTCGATTGGCGAGAGGATGGGTTGGTGCGGCCACCAGTGCGAGGGGAACGGGGTCGAGGTCGATGAAGGTGAGCGGTTCGGTGGGTGCGTCGAAGCCGAGTCCGCCGATGTCGTTGCCGGAGTCCAGTAGCAGGGCCGCTTCGAGTCGCCCTGCGGTCACGTCGGCAAGGAGTGCGCCACGGGCGCGTTCGGAGTGGATCTCGACGTCAACGTCGGGTCGGCGTTCGGCGAGCCGAGTGAGGACGTGGGGTACGTGTGAGGCGGCCAGAGTCTCCAGCGCGCCGAGCCGCAGTGGTTGTCGCAGACCTTGGACGTCGCGGGTGGCCTGCTCGGCCTGATCGAGCAGGGATCGCGCCCACCCCTGCAGCCGTTGCCCGGCGGGGGTGAGATCCATGCCCTTGGGGCCGCGCACGAACAGGGTCACGCCGAGGGCTGCTTCGAATGTCCGGATCTGCTGGGACACGGATGAGGGGGCGAGATCGAGCGCGACTGCGGCATCGGTCACGGTCCGATGCCGGACGACGGCCTGGAAGGTCCTGAGTTGACGTAGCTCCACGCGTTGACGAACCACGCCGGGCGTTCGGAAATTCCGAACGCGGCGTGCGGTCGGGGCGGTGGAGCCGCAGATGTTCCGAAACACACAGTGGGTCGCGTCATCCCACCTTCGTCTTCGGAACGGACCTCAGACATGACCCTGCTGAAACCATCTGCGCCTGTGTCGGCGAGCCCCCGTCCAGGCCGGGGACGTGCCCGCGCGCTCGCCGGCATCTCGCTGGGCTACTTCATGGTGCTTCTGGACATGACGGTACTGTCGGTCGCCGAGCCCGATCTCGCGTCGTCCCTGCACACCTCATTGGCCGGGCTGCAATGGGCGACCACCGGCTACACCGTCGCTTTTGCCGCGCTGTTGCTGTCGGCGGGAGCGGCGGCGGACCGCTTCGGTGCCGAGCGGCTCTTCCGGACCGGGATCGCGGTCTTCACGTTCGTGTCGCTGCTGAGCGCCTTCGCTCCGCAGCTGTGGGTCCTGGTCCTCCTGCGCGCAATTCTGGGAGTTGCCGCAGCGGCGTGCGTGCCCGCCTCGATGGCGATGATCGCCCAGCTCTACCCGGGGCCCGCGGCGCGGGCACGCGCGGTTTCGGTGTGGGCCGCGATCAGTGGTGCGGCGGTCGCGGCCGGTCCGGTTGCCGGCGGCGCCTTGGTCGGCGCGGCCGGATGGCGGTCGGTGTTCCTGATCAACGTGCCGATCGGGCTGGGGGTGTTGGCGTTGATGTTGGGCCGGGCGGTGGTGTGTCGGCGCAGTGAGCGGCGGATCGACTGGCCCGCGCAGTTGGCGGCCGCCGCGGTGCTGGCCTTGTTCACGGACACCCTGATTGCTGCCGGCTCGAATGCATGGGTCCACGCGGCGGGGTCGCTGGTGGCGCTCGGCGTGGTGGTGTTGGTGTTCCGGGGTCTGGAGCGTCGCAGTCAGGCGCCGGTACTGAACCGGGTGCTGTTGCGGTCCGGCCGGGTGCGGGCCGCTCTGGTGGCTGCCGCGGCGGTGAACTTCGCGCTGGCCGGTGGCCTGTTCGTGCTGCCCCTGCTGTTGCAGCAGGATTGGCACCTGAGCCCACTGCGGAGCGGACTGTGTTTCCTGCCGCTGACGGTTCCGTTCGCCGTCAATCCGCCCTTCACGGGCAGGATCGTGGCACGGGTGGGGCCTGGCCGTCCCATCCTTGCCGGTCTGGCGCTGCTGGTCGGCGGAAGTGCTGTGTTGGCCGCCGTGGTGTTCACGGACGGGAACTATCCCTGGCTGGCGGTGGGTCTGCTGATGACGGGCTTCGGCGTCTCGTTTGCTTTGCCGGCTCTGGTTGCCGCGATGGTGGGCATCGCGCCGGCGGGGACGGCCGGTGCGGTGGGCGGCCTGCTCAATGCCGTACGCCAGGTCGGAGCCACGCTCGGCGTTGTCGTCATGGGCGCGGCCCTCGCCGCGGGTACCGGATGGGCCCTGCTGCTGTCGGCCGCGGTCTGCGCCGCCGCATGGCTGGCGTTCGCCTTCGGGCTGCGTCAGGAGACAACCGGATGACGCCGGGTCCAGGACCCCGGGTCACCTGCTATGCCCGAGTGGGCCGGGCACGGCTGGTAGAGATCCGCGACAACGTGGCACCACGCAGCGAGGAGGCCGAACCCGAGTGGGCGGCTCGGCGAACGCGACGGACTGTATGTCAGCCTTGCGAATGTGAGTCGCTACCGGGTTCGGGGTATCTGTGGGACGGGTCGGTTCACAAGGTTGCCACCGGGTTCGGGGCGTCTGTCGGGATTGGTTCGACGACTTCCCAGCGTTCGGCGATCAAGCCGTCCTGCAGGCGGAAGATGTCGGCCACCGCGATGTCGAGGTCACTTCCGGGCAGCCATCGCCGGGAGAACATCGTTACATAGTCGCCTTCTGCCACGAGGCGGCGGATGTCGATCCGAATCTGGGTGAGGGGCAGTTTCCGTGCTGCGGCGATCCACTCCGCTTTTGTGGTGGTCCGGAAAGGTAGCCCGTGATCTGTGTAGTCGTCGCGTAGGAGCGGTGCGACGGCCTCGAGGTCGCCCTTGCCGTACAGCTCGAGGCAGGTGAGGACCAGGTCCTTGTAGTCAGTGCTCATGTCCCCGAGTGTGGTGGGGTGGTCCAGGGCTGTCGATGAACTCGCAGTTCATGGACTGTGATCGGAGGGTGCGGCTAGGGTCGGCGCTGTGGAGACGGTGGGCGGGCTGTTGCGTCAGTGGCGGCACAGCCGGCGGCTGAGCCAGCTCGATCTGGCGCTGGCGGCGGGTGTTTCGCCGCGGTACGTCAGTCTCATCGAGACAAGCCGGTCCCGGCCGAGCGCGGAGATGGTCCTGCGGCTCGCGGTTCAGCTTCAGGTGCCGCTGCGGCAGCACAATCGTCTGCTGGTGGCGGCTGGGTTCGCGCCGCGGTATCGCGAGCGGCCGCTTGACGATCCGGACATGTCGGCTGTTCGGGACGCGGTGGCCAAGGTGCTGCAGGCGCACGAGCCCTATCCGGCGTTGGTCGTGGATCGGCGGTGGAACATCCTGATGACCAACGCACCGGTCGGGCACTTCCTCGCCGACGTCGATCCCGATCTGCTGGTCGCCCCGCTGAACATGGTGCGGCTGGGGCTTGATCCGCGAGGTCTGGCATCCCGGATCGTGAACCTGGCGGAAGTTCGCTCGTTCTTTCGTGGCCGCTTGTCGCGCCAGGTCGCCCAGACCGGTGACCCGGTGGTCGGCGCCCTGTATGACGAGTTCTTCGGGGGATGCGAGCCGGACGTGTCTGTTCCTGGGTTGGAGTCGGAGGTGACGATTCCGATGATCTTTCGGTTCGGTGGAGGCGAGGTGAGGTTGTTCTCGACCATCACGACGTTCGGGACCCCTCAGGACGTCACGCTCGACGAGATCTCGATCGAGTCCTACTACCCGGCGGACGCCGACAGCGCCGCCGTCCTGCGCAGCCTCGGCCGTCCGCCGCGGTCCGGGCACGACCCCGGGCAGTAGGTTCGGCCGCCGGTCCCTGTCGGGTCGGAACGCGTCCTACGGATTCGCGCGATCGCATGACGATCATGTGTGGTCGGCGGCCGCCGTCGGCAGGCCCTGCCGGGCGGCCAGTCGGTCGAGCAGGCCGCAGGCCACGGCCTGACCGGCTTCGTCTTCGACTGTTGGTGATCTCCGTTCCGACCACGCCGCCGGCCTGCGATCTCCAACTCGCTGTGTGGAACATGGTCCTTGTCTGCGGGTCACTTCACCGAGCCGGCCATCACCCCCTGAACGAAGTGACGTTGGAAGGCGAAGAAGACAATCAGGGGAACGATCAGCGAGAGGAACGCCCCCGGCGCCAGGACGTCGATATTGGAGCCGAACTGCCGCATCTGCGACTGCAGCGCGACGGTGAGGGGCTGTGAACCGCTGTCGGCGAAGATCAGTGCGACGAGCATGTCGTTCCACACCCACAGGAACTGGAAGATGCTCAGACTCGCGATCGCCGGCTTGGCCACCGGGAGGATCAGCCGCCGGAAGATCAGCCATTCGGAGCCGCCGTCCATCCTCGCGGCCTCCAGCATCTCCCGCGGGATGTCGGCGAAGTAGTTCCGCAGCAGGAAGATCGCGAACGGCAGCCCGTAGGCGACGTGGAACAGGATGACGCCGGTGAGCGACCCGAAGATGCCGAGGGCGCCGAAGAGCTTGGCCACCGGGAGCAGCCCGATCTGCACCGGCACCACGAGCATGGCCACGACCAGCAGGAAGATCACGTCGCGTCCGGGGAACTCCAGCCAGGCGAAGGCGTATCCGGCCAGGGACGCGAGGACGACGACGGCCACCGTGGTGGGCACGGAGATCAGTACCGTGTTCCAGAAGGCATGGGTGATTCCGCTGTCCGCCAGGATCGAGCTGTAGTTGGAGAACCCCAGGCCGCCCGGGTGGGCCAGCGCCGTCCACCAGCCGGTGGTGGCGTTGTCGGTGGAGGGTCGCAGCGAGGAGATGAAGAGGCCGAACGTGGGCACCAGCCAGACCAGGGCGACGACCACCAGGAGGGTCTGGACCAACCCCTTGCCCAGCCAGGCGGTGAGCCGGGAGGTCAGCCGGACGGGGCGGCGGGCCGCCGGGGGCGCCGCGGTCGTTCGCGGCGCGGCTTCGACGGGTGCGGTGTACTGGGTCGTCATGTCTGGCTCCTGCGGAAGCGACGGATGTTGAGGACCATGGCGGGTACCACCAGGAGCAGCAGCACGACCCCGATGGCGCTCCCCAGCCCCTGGTTGTTTCCGCCGCCGAAGGAGACGAGCCACATCTGCAGCGCCAGCACGTTCGCGTCCTGCTGGACCGGCCCGGGGGCGATGATGTAGACGAGGTCGAAGACCTTCATCACATTGATCAGTAGCGTCACGAAGACCACGGTCAGTACCGGGCCGAGCAGCGGCACGGTGATCCGGCGGAAGATCTGCCACTCGCCGGCGCCGTCGATGCGGGCGGCCTCCAGGACCTCGCGGGGGAGCGAGGAGAGCCCGGCGCCGATGAGGACCATGGCGAATCCGGTCCAGATCCAGAGGTAGGCACCGATGATGGCGGGGGTGATCAGTGCCGGTCCCAGCCAGGCCACGCCCCCGTAGGGTGCGGCGAAGTTCCCCGCAGGGAGCCGCACGGTGTAGGAGCCGTCGGGCACCGCGGCGAAGCGGAAGGTTCCGTCGGGACCGGTCGCTGCTTTCCCGACCACCTGCTGGTCTCGGACCAGCTCCACCGTCATCTGCGGCAGTCCGCGTTCGCGGGCGTCGACCGCGTTGGGCTTGCCGCCGCCCCCGGGGACGAAGTCCAGGTAGACGGTGCCGGTGACCGCCCCCGCCGCGGCCGGGGCGGTCACCGCCTGGGCGGCTGTGGCGGGGAGGGATCCCGGCTTGAGGCCGACCAGCCCGAGGGTGAGCGACTCGCCGGGTCGCACCGGTCGCACGGTGCGGTATCCGCCGTCCTTCTGTGTTTCCAGCACCTGGGAACCGCGGGTGCGGGCACCGGGGTACGGGGAGGCATCGGTGAAGGCGTCGTGGGCGCCGACGGCTATGGCGTTGAGCACACCGCGCTGCGGGTCCTGTTCGTAGACGAGTCGGAAGGTGATCCCGGCGGCGAGAAAGGAGATCGCCATCGGCATGAAGATCAGGACCTTGAACGCGGTGGCCCAGCGGATCTTCTCGGTCAGCACCGCCAGCATCAGGCCGAGGCTGGTGAGCAGGGCCGGGGCGACCGCGATCCAGATCGCGGTGTTGCGGATCGCCTTGATCGTTGCTGGGTCACCGAACATCTCGGTGTAGTTGTCGAGGCCGGCGAAGTGCTCGCCCGAGGCGTCGAACAGGGAACGCACGACGGCGAAAACGATCGGGTAGCCGACGAGCGCGCCCAGCAACAGCAGGGCCGGGAGGGCGAAGACCACGGCGTTGATCTTGCGGCGGCGTACCGACCGCTGGCGGGCGGTGCGGCCGCCCCTGGCCGCACCGGCCGGCCGGCCCCGGTGGTTCGTGACGGACATGTCGGCCGCCCTCAGCCCTTGTAGGCTTTGAGCGCGGCCGTCTCGAGGGCCTGGGCGGTGTTCTTCGGGGACGACGGGTCACGCAGGAAGTCCTGCAGGATCTTCCATTCGCCCGAACCCTGGGTGCCGCCGAAGGCCGCCGGGGCCTGGTCGGACATGTCGAAGCGGACGGTTTCGCCCGCGTCGACCAGGGACTTGGCGGTCTGTCGCGTGGTGTCGTCGGTGTAGTTGGCGATGTCCAGCTTCTGGTTGGGGGACAGGAACCCGCCCGCCTTCGCCCACACGGCCGCCGCCTCGGGGGTGGCCAGGTACTCGATGAACTTCATCGCGGCTTCCGGGTTCTTGCCCGCCTTCAACGCCACCGCGGCGTCACCACCGCCGACCACCGGCGCGGTACCGCCCTTCACGGCGGGGAACGGGAAGAACTTGGCGTCCTCACCGACCTTCTTGTGCAGATCACCGGAGATGAGACCGCTGACGAAGTCGCCCTCGTAGACCATCCCCGCCTTCGGCTGCTTGCCGAACACCTGCTCCACCGACTCGGGGAAGTCGGTCTCCAAAGCACCCTTACGGCCACCGGAGATCAGTTGGTCCTTACCGAACAGGCCGGCCAGGGTGGTCAGCGCCTTGACCACGGTGGGATCAGTCCACGGGATCTTGTGCTGCGCCAACTTGTCGTAGTTCTCCGGGCCCGCCTGTGAGAGGTAGATGTTCTCGAACCAGTCGGTCAGCGGCCATCCGGCCTCACCGGCGACCGAGAAGCCGGGGAGCCCGGAGTCGGTGACGGCCGAAGCAGTCGTGATCATCTCCTCGTAGCTCTTGGGCACCGCGGCTCCGGCGTCCGCGAGGGCCTTGGGGCTGTACCAGACCGTCGACTTGTTGGACGCCTTGAAGTACAGCCCGTAGAAGGCGGAGTCGACGGTGCCGTAGTCCTGCCACACCTTCGCGAAGTTCGCGGCTGCGGCTGTGCGGGCGGCGGGGGACAGGGGACGCAGCCAGCCCTTGCGGGCGAACTGCTGGACCACGCCGACCTGCGGGACCATGACGACGTCGGGCGCGTTGCCACCCTCGATCTTGCTGCCGACGACGGTGGAGACATTGTCGCCGGTGGAGATGAAGGAGGTCTTGGCGCCGGTCTTCGCCGAGAAGGCGTCCAGCACCTTCTTGAAGTTCTGCTGCTCCACACCGGTCCACACCGCCGCCACGGTGACGGACTGGCCCTTGAGTTCCTGCTTGCTGTCCTGCGCGGCGGTCTTGTCCTGGCCGCCTCCGCAGGCGGTGGCCGTCATGGTGAGGCCGAGTACCACTGCTGTCGCTGCCACGATGCGCTTCATTGCCGTAGATCCTTTCGTCGGTTCCGCCCGCGGAACCGGGGGCGATGGTGGTGGGGTTGTTCGGCCGGGCGGTCGGCTGGTGCCGGCCGGGGCCCGGCGGACGGGGGGCCGGTTCAGGACGCGGGCAGGTCGCAGACCCACCAGGCGGCGGTGTTGCCCGGCAGCATTCCCGCGGGGCAGGGGGCGCTGGCCAGCAGCGGCAGCCCGGGAACGGGGGCGGGTACCGACTCTTCGCCGAAGTTGACGGCGCAGACCATGCCGTCGCCCCGGACGAAGGCCAGTACCTGTGGTGGTGACTCCAGCCAGCGCAGGCTGCCTTCGCCGAGCTGGGGAAGCTGTTCGCGCAGGTTCAGGCCGTCGCGGTACAGGTGCCAGAACGAGCCGGTGTCACTGAGGGCGCGGTCGGTGGTGTGATCGGCGAACCAGGCGGGCTGCGGCAGCCAGGGCTGCACGGTGGAGCCGGGCGCGGTGAACCCGAACGGCGAGGCGTGTCCGGACCACGGCAGCGGGACCCGGCAGCCGTCACGGACGTAGCGGCGGCTGCCGGTCCTGCGGAAGATGGGGTCGGTCAGCGCGTCGTCGGGCAGGTCGAGAACCTCGGGCAGGCCGAGTTCCTCGCCCTGGTAGATGTACGCGGCCCCGGGCAGCGCCAGCATCAGCAGCGCCGCGGCCCTCGCACGGGTGGCCCCGACCCCGCCGCTGTCGGCGTCGTAGCGGGTGACGGTCCGGACCTGGTCGTGGTTGTTGAGGACCCAGGTGACGGTGGAGCCGGTTCCGGCGATGTCACGCAGCGCCTCGACGATGGTCCCGCGGAAGGCGGAGGCGTTCCACGGGGCGCTGAGCAGGTGGAAGAAGAACGCCTGGTGCAGTTCGTCGGGGCGCACGTACAGGGCCTGATCCGCGGCGGTGGGTACGGAGACCTCGCCCACGAGCAGGCGGTCCTGTCCGTCGCGTGCGGTGTAGGACTCGCAGAGTGCTCGCCAGCGGCGCCACACGTCGTGCACCTCGGGCTGGTTCCAGGCCAGCGGGTTCACCGAGTCGCGGGTGCGTTCGTCGGCTTCCGGGTCGGGGGAGTCCGGCAGCTCGGGATGGCGGAACAGCCCGGCGGCGACATCGATGCGGAAGCCGTCGACACCCCGGTCGAGCCAGAACCTCAGCACCTCCTCGAAGTGGTCCCCGACGCCCGGGTCACGCCAGTTGAGGTCGGGCTGCTCAGGGGTGAACAGGTGCAGGTACCACTGGCCCGGGCTGCCGTCCGCCTCCTGGATGCGTGACCAGGCAGGACCGCCGAACATCGCGCGCCAGTTGTTCGGCGGCAGTTCCCCGTGCTCGCCCCGGCCGTCGGCGAAGTGGAAACGGGACCGGCTCGGGCCGCCGGGGCCGCCGGCGAGCGCCTCGCGGAACCAGGGATGGGCGCTGGAGCAGTGGTTGGGGACGATGTCGATGACCACCTTCAGCCCCAGCCGGTGGGCGTCGGCGACCAGCCGGTCGAACTCGACGAGGTCGCCGAAGAGCGGGTCTACGGCGCGGTAGTCCGCGACGTCGTAGCCGTGGTCGTGCTGGGGGGAGGGGTAGAAGGGGCTGAGCCAGATGCCGTCCACCCCGAGCTTGCGCACATAGGGCAGTCCCACCCGGACCCCCGCAAGGTCGCCGACGCCGTCCCCGGTGCTGTCGAGGAAACTGCGGATGTAGACCTGGTAAACCACGGCGTCGCGCCACCACGGGCGCTGCCCGTCGGCCGGCCGGGCCGCCTGTGTGCGGCCTGCGGGGTTCTCGACTGGGACTGCGAGCATCCCGTCACCATCCTGAATCTGACGCGCGACCGGCCGTCGTTGGAGTTGGAACTGTGAGATCCGATCGGTGCACCGGGACCGGCCCGCGGCACGGCGGGCAGGGGGCAGCGGCGCACACGGTGCGATCGGTGGGGGTGGGGTGGGGCGCGCACCGCCAACGGCAGGCGCCCCCTGTGATGCATGCATGTTAAGTAGGAGAGTCGGGGAGGTGTCAACGCTCTCGCGCCACCTGGCTGCCGTGTAGGCAGCATTCATCCCGAAATGTGCGGTAAATTTGATCGAGTCGCCCCGCAGAGATACCTAACAAGTAACTAGGAGGGAGGCGAATCGGGAAGCGGACTCAGCCGCCCCGTACGACGTCCTGGAGCTCCCGCTGCAGCCGGGCCAGCGCCTGCTCGGGCGTCTGCCGCAGCGCCAACGCGTCATAGGTCACCGCGGCGACCACCAGGCTCACCTGCTCGTACCGCGCGCTCTTGGGGCGCGACCTGGCGGTGCGGACACTCTCCTTGAGGACCGGCAGGTACGGGTAGCGCCGGATCAGAGCCGGATCCGAGTACAGCGATGCCCACACCGGCGGCAACCCGCCGTCGGTCAGGACCTGGCGCTGCACGTTCTCACTGGACAGGTAGGCCATCAGCTCGGCCGCCGACCGCTGATGCCGCGAGTGCGCGTTGACGGCCAGGTTGGAGCCGCCCAGCACGCCGCTGCCGGGCCCGTCCGGGCCGGGCAGCGGGACAACGCCGAACTTCCCCGCCACCGCGGAGCCACCGGCCGAGGCGAGGTTGTACACGTAGGGCCAGTTCCGCAGGAACAGCAGCTTGCCGTCCTGGAACGCCTGCCGCGACTCCTCCTCCTTGAAGGTCAGCGCCTCCCGGGGAATCCAGCCGTCGCGTACGCCGCGGGCCAAGAACCCCAGGCCGTCCAGCGCGGCGGGGGAGTTCACGGTCGCCTGACGGCCGTCACCGTCCAGGATCGACCCGCCCGCCGACTGCACCGCCTCGGCCACGTTCACCGTCAGCCCCTCGTACGGCAGGAACTGTCCCGCGTAGCCGCCGATCCGGTACTTGGCGGCGAGGGCGGAGGCCTCTTTCTCCAGCTCGGCCCAGGTGCGCGGCGGGCGCAGGCCCTCCCGGTCGAGGATGTCCTTGCGGTAGTAGAGCAACCCCGCGTTGGTCACGTACGGCATGGCGTACAGCTGGCCGCGGAAGGTGGCGGTGTCCGCGACGGAGGGCAGCAGCCGGTTCAAAGGCAGACCGCGCCCGTCCACGGGGGCGATCCAGTGGTTCCCGGCGAACTCGGAGGTCCAGGCCACATCGATGTTCAGGACGTCGAAGCGGCTGCTGCCCGATCGCAGGCTGTCCGCCATCTGCGCGTGGACCTCGTCCGCCGCCTCGGGCAGCTCGACCAGCTTCACCGGCTCGTCGGGGTGGGTCCGGTTCCAGCCGTCCAGCACCGGCTGCAGATAGCCGGTGAGGTCCCGGCCGGTGACCAGGGTCATCGGTCCCCTGCCGTCGGAGGCACCCGGCGGTGCGGCATCCGCTCCGGCCCCCGCACCGGCGTAACCTGCCATCACCAGGGCGCCCACGAGCAGTCCTCTGCCCATGATTCGCGCCCAGCGCATCGGTCCCTCCGCTCCTCGCTCCGCCCGCGACATGTTCCGCATGGCCGAGGCGTCATGTATACCTGCTGAGCATGCGCGATACTAGGGGCCGCGGTCAGCTGCCCGTCCGGGCACGGCCAATACCCCTAACAAGCAGGTAGCCGGGGAGGAGGCTCAAACCACCGTGCGTCTTCCGCTGCTCGCCCTGCTCGCCGCGGGCCCCGCTCATGGGTACGAACTGAAACAAGGCCTGGAGAAGCTCTTCGGAGCGGCGTACCCTCAGCCCAACATCGGTCAGATCTATGTGACCCTGGGCCGGCTGGAACGGGCCGGCCTGATCGCGGGCGAGGACATCGTCCAGCCGGACCGCCCCAACAAACGCATCTACGAACTGACCGAGGCGGGCCGCGAGAGCGTCGACGCCTGGTTCGAAGAGCCGTCCCCCACCCCCCGGGCACGGGACGACTTCTTCATGAAGCTCGCCCTGGCCCCCCGGACCGGCAGGGCGGACCAGGTCACGCTGATCAACAAGCAGCGCCGCCACTACCTGAACCTCATGCGGGCCCTGTCCAAGCTGGCCGCAGGGGAGGACCAGGACAACCGCATCGCACAACTGCTGATCGAGGGCGCGTCCCTGCACCTTCAGGCCGACCTCGACTGGTTGGAGCGCTGCCAGGAGGAACTCGAATGACACGAACCGAGCCGGCCACCGCTCCCGCGCCGCACCTGCTGAGCGTGACGGGCCTGACCAAGACCCACTCCACCGACGGCGCCCAGGTACGGGCCGTACGCGGCGTGGACCTGAACGTGGCACGGGGCGAGTTCGTTGCCGTCACCGGGACATCGGGGGCCGGGAAATCCACCCTGCTGCACCTCCTCGGGGGCCTGGAACGCCCCGACAGCGGGCGCATAACCCTCGACGGACGCCGCGTCGACCATCTGAGCGAAGCACGCTGGGCCGTACTGCGCCGCCGCCGGATCGGCATCGTCTTCCAGTTCTTCAACCTCGTCTCCACCCTCACCGTCGCGGACAACATCGAACTGCCCGCCCTCCTCGCGGGCCGCACCCCCCGCCAGGCGCGGGCGTCCCGGGAAGAACTCGTCGGCCGGCTCGGACTGAGCGGCAAGGAGAACAGCCTGCCCGGTGACCTCGCCGGCGGCGAGCAGCAGCGGGTGGCCCTGGCCAGGGCCCTGGTCAACGAACCGGATCTGCTCCTGGCCGACGAGCCCACCGGCTCCCTTGACGGCAAAGGCACCCGGGAGGTGATCAGGCTGCTCACCGAGCTCCATCAGCAGGGCCAGACCATCGTCCTGGTCACCCACGACGCCAGGGTGGCCAGTGCGGCCGACCGCGTCATCAGCTTCTACGACGGCCGGATCACCGACGACACCACCCTCGACACCACCGACCAGCACCGGGCAGCCGCCGCCGACATCGTGAAACTGACGGGCTGACCAGATGCGCGCCATCTCCCGCTGGGCACTCGCCGACCTGCGCACACACCGCGGCCAGGCCCTGTCCATCGTCCTCGCCACCGCCGGGATCACCATGGCCCTGCTGCTCTCCGCGGCGCTGCTGCAGTACGCAGTCAGCCCCTGGCAGCGGCTGTTCACCGAGACCCAAGGCAGCCACGTGTGGCTGCGCACCACCCCCGGCACCGACACCGCGCCACTGAGCGGGCTGGACGGAGTCCAGGCGCTGTCCGGCCCGTTCCGCACCGATTCCGTGACTGTCCGGCTCGGCGCCGAGACGGCCGCGCTCGACCTGCGCGCCACCGGACCCCACCTGCCGGACGTCGCACGGCCCAAGATGGCCGCCGGACGCTGGCTGGACGGCGCCGGAAGCGACGGGATCGTACTGGAACAGTCGGTGGCCGCCGCCTTGTGGGCGCAGCCCGGCGACACCCTGCGGATCGAAACCGGCGGCGCGGGCACCCGCACCCTGCGCGTGGTCGGAACGGCCCGGACCGCCGAACGGCGCTACTCCCGCGGCGACGTCCCCGGCGTGGGCTGGGCCGCGCCCGAACTGGTCGATGCACTGGCGTCCGCGCAGATGCGCCCCGGACAGACCGTTGGACTGCGGCTCGCCGACCCGGGGGACACGGACTTCGTGGTGCAGCGCGCGGTCGCCGCGGTGGGCCCCGAGCATGTGCTCTCCGTCTCCACCTGGCGCGACGCCCGCTCCGCCGCCGAAGGCGACAACCGGCTGCTCGGGTTGCTGCTGCGAATCTTCGGGCTCGGTGCGCTGCTGGCCGCCGCGGTGGCGGTGACCGGAGGGGTCAGCACCCGCGTGCTCGCCCACGTCCGGGACATCTCGGTCCTCAAGGCGGTGGGCTTCACCCCCGGACAGATCGCCGGAATGTTCTTCGCGCAACACGCCGTCCTCGCGGTGCTGGGCGCCGCCGTCGGGACAGCCGCCGTTCAGATCGTCGGCACCGCCGTGCCCGGCCCGATCGGCCAGGCGGTAACGCTCTGGCAGGCTCTGCCCGGACAGAGCTGGTCCCTGGTGTACACCTGCGCGGCCATCGTCTCCGCCATCGCCGCAGCCACGATGTTCGCCGCCTGGCGCGCTGCCCGGATCCCGCCGATACCCGCCGCCCGGACCACCGCCCCGGGCCGGCGCCGATCCGCACACAGGGTGCGGATCGCGTTCCGGTTCAAGACACCCCCGTCGCTCGTACTCGGATGGCGCGGAGCGGTGCACCGCCCGGGGCGCTTCGCGGCGTCCGTGGCCCGGCTCGCGCTGCCCATCGTCATGATCACCGTGGCCCTCTCCACCGCCGCAACCCTGGACCGCTTCCAGCATCCCCCCGATCAGGCCGGACTCGTGGCACAGCTGACGGCCCGCGAGGACAGCGCGCCCTCGACCGGGTTGGAAACGAGACTGGGAAAGCTGCCCGGCGTCACCGACGTGTACCCGGCGACCGAAGTCGCCGCGCTCGTCCCCGGGCAGACCCGCACCATCACGCTGCGCGGGCTCGGCACCGCCGGCCACCCCTACCCCTTCACCGCGGCGCAGGGCCGGGCCGCGACGACACCGGACGAGGCGATGGCCGGTCAGGGGCTCCTCGACGCCATGGACGTCCGGGTCGGCGATTGGGTCCGGATCACCGTGGCCGGGACACCGCACATCCTGCACATCGTGGGACGCAGCATCGAAACCGAACACAACGGGATGATCATCTCCACCTCCCTGGACACCCTCCAGGAAGACCAGGGCACGCTGCGCCCGCAGTTCTACCACCTGACGCTACGGCCAGGGGCCGACCCGGCCGCGGTGTCCCGCGCCCTGCCCCAGGCCTCGGACGGCCGACTGGAGATCCGCACGACGGCCGGCCCCGCCGACGAGCTGTCCCCGATCCGCGGTGTGATCGCCGGGCTCGTCGCCGTACTGGCGCTGATCGGCCTGGTGGACCTGTCCACCTCGATCACCACCGCCGTACGGGACCACACTCGGGATCTGCGGGCTCTGCGCGCCATCGGGCTGACTCCCCGCCAGACGGTCGCGGTCATCCAGGTCAGCGCCGCGGTCATCGCCTTCGCGGCGGCGCTGACCGGCACCGTCGTCGGTGTCCTCACCGCCCACTGGCTGATCGACCTGCAAGGCCGCACCAGCGGCATCGGCGCAGGCATAGCGCAGACACCCGCCGTGGCCACACTGTTCCTGTCCGGAGGAGCGGTGGTCACCGCCGCCGTCGCCATCGCCACGCTGCCCGCACTGCGCGTGGTCCGCGGCCGCGGGGCGGACCAGGGGATCACCATCTACTGACCCGTCGGAAGTCCGCGGCCGACCGCTTGGTGGCATGCGGGTGGTGGCGGTACCGCCGTTGCGACGACTCAGCGCGCGAGGTGGTCGTGCAGATGGTTGTCGGTGCTGCTGTGCTGCAGCACGGTAGTTGGCACGTCAGCAGGATCGTTGTCATCGGGAGCGTCGG
Organism: Streptomyces sp. NPDC045021; assembly: GCF_056432645.1. Taxonomy (NCBI): domain Bacteria; kingdom Bacillati; phylum Actinomycetota; class Actinomycetes; order Kitasatosporales; family Streptomycetaceae; genus Streptomyces; species Streptomyces sp. NPDC045021. Next base: position 360 of record NZ_JBWKIQ010000001.1, on the reverse strand, counting down.
CAGGATCTAGGGTGACCGGGTTGAGCGACGATCCCGTGATGATGCGTCCAGCGGTCGAGGACGACCTGTTGGTGCTCGGAGGGTTTCTCACAGATCCGGAGCGCGAGTCCGCCCTGCACGCGAACGGGGCGGCGTACGCCGACGTGGTGTCGGTGTACGCCGCCCCGGGGTGGGACGAGGTGCGGGTGGCAGCCCGCGCACTTACTTCGGGTCGCGGTTGAATTTCGACGTGGACCAGAAGTAGCCGAGGACTGTGAGGCCGAGCGACCAGGTGATGGTGAGCCATCCGTTGTTGCCGATTTCGCTGCCGAGGAGCAGGCCGCGGAGGGTTTCGATGGCGGGGGTGAAGGGTTGGTATTC